>NZ_JADVOP010000048.1 GCF_016508585.1 Acinetobacter baumannii | reverse complement strand
TAATTTTATTATTGTGATATTTATCACTTGTAATAATTAAATAAACTTAAGTATTTTTTACATGAAAAAAAGCGATCATATAGATCGCTTTTAATAAATTTTGATTATCAGTAAAATTTAAGCAAAAACTTTGCTGACAGCTTCAAAAAGAATATATAGCACTACAAGTGCGACTACAGGTTCAGCAACTTTTGCCCAAGTGGGTTGAGTTGTTTCAGAAACAGTGACTTCTGGGTGGTCTACATGTGTATCTGTATTTTGAACATTGACCATTTGATTAAACTCCTTCATCGTTTCATCTAATGATATCTCTTCTTGAACTGTAGGTTGAGAGCCAATCAGTTCAGTTAGCTCGTTTGTTGACCAAACCCAATCTTTCGCTTGACCGGATAAGTGTTCAATTTGCCCAATCACCAGTTCTCTTAAACCTCTTTTGCCTAAACTTCCAGCAGTATCTAACTGTTTTAATTCAGCAAATTGTAGTTCAAGGATTTCAGTTGTTGCAGATTCCAGCACAGCTCGTTCTAAATCAGATTTGTTCTGTGGCGATGTCGTGAGATGTCGTGCAATTTCTTGGCTATATAAATGATCCTGCGAAAGAATCTCCTGATAAAGTGCATCATCATCCTTACGCCACAGACTAATGATTTTGCCTAGAGTGAGGGCATTGATTTCTTCAATATGTGCAGTTCGTTCAACAGCTTCGAGTTGTGATAATAGCTGAGGCTTTTGAATCTTTATCTGCTCAGCAAAGTATTGTACGAGATCAAAAGCCATTCAGTTCTCCTTGTTCTATTCTAAAATGCGTAAGCTCGATTTTTTCTTTGGTGCATCAGAAGTGGTTTCTGGTTGTTCACTTTTATTTGATTTTAAAGCATCTTCTTCGATTTGCACATTGGCATATTCCTCAGGATCAAAGAATAAACCTTGTCCATTCTCACGTGCATACAGTCCTAGTACAGCATTCATGGGGATATAAAGATCTTTAGATGCGCCACTGAAACGTGCAGAGAAAGTAATTGCATCGTTACTCATATTTAACATATGAACTGAATGTGGTGCCAGATTAAGAACAATTTGCCCATCTTGTACAAACTGTTGTGGGACATCGGTATAAGGTTGCGTCGCATCAACAAGTAGATAAGGGGTTAAATTGTTATCGCAAATCCATTCATATATTGCACGTGCAAGGTATGGTCGAGTCGGGGTTAAGTTCAATTCTGGTTCAGACATTGGAAAATACTCTATTGTTCTGCGATCTAGGGTTTTGCCAAAAATTCACTATAACGGCTTTTTTCTTGAAAAGTCATTGACTTCAAAAAAGCCGGACGGCTAAAAATCCGTTGACAATATAGTAAAATTGGACGGCATTGCTGTTTAGGCAACTCAATTCCCATATGTTTTAACCGTACGAAAATTGGGGCTAACATACAATCTAAAATTGTAAAGTTATCAGACATAAAATACGGATAGTGCTGAAAAAGCGGCGTTAAAGATACCAAAGTATCTTTAAGCTGCTGCTGAGCCTTTTTCTTTTCCGTTGCGTTAAGCGTATCTGGATGACGTAGCATGATATCTGCAAGCTTAAACCAATCTTGCTCAAAGCGCCAAATATACTGTCTTTGTTCTGCACGGGGTGCGGGTGCATCGGCATACAGTTTATTTTGCCGATAACGGTCATCTAGGTATTCAGAAATGATCTGGGTTTTAAACAATTTTAAATCGTTTTCAATCAGCATCGGCAGTTGATTGTAGGGATTAAGGCTTGCCAAATCCTCGTCATCTTCTTCAACGATAATTAAAGTGTGTTTAATCTGCTTTTCTGCCAGCAGAAATCTGATCCAATGTGAACGAAAGTCATCCTCGTGGCTATACAACGTAATCCCTTGTTGAGGCGCATTTTCGACTGACATATTCCAAAAACTAGAAAAAATGAATAAACTAGGATACTAAAAATAGGCAATAAAATCACCTTAACTTTAATAAGCTTACGGTATGCGCCGAATTTAAATCAATATAAGGTATCCATAATTCATGAATTTAATCAATAACAGCCGTAAGTTGCTTGTTGCCGTTTTTCTTATGATGAATCTTTCAAATACATATGCAAAGAAACAAAATGGAGATGCTCAAGTGCAGGAAGCGGCTGCTGAAGCTATGGAAGCTGCCGGAGCTGAAGCTACTGTGGCTAGTGACGCAGAAGCCGCGTGTAGTGCTGATGATGCTTGTGATGTTGCATCTGCTGTTTCAGAGGATGAAAGGTACGGTGGAATCGAACAGGAGTATGTTGTTAAGGGTTGTAAGGTCACGATTTATAATGATGGACCTGTAAAAATGGCCAATGTAAAGACCAATAAACCATGTGATGCACCGATTCCGAAAGATCATAAGTTTTCTAAGGAAACTCGAACTTATCAGGAAAATGGCTGTACGATCACAGAATCAAAATATGCCGACGGGATTGCCGATGCTGTCATGGACTGTTCTAAACGAGATAAAACAAAATAACTTTGAAACTTTGAATAGTTTTAATCCATAAAAAAACCTCGGCAAATGCCGAGGTTTTTTGTCCGATTCGGTAAACGAATTAACGTTTAGAGAATTGAGGACGTTTACGTGCTTTACGTAAACCAAGTTTCTTACGTTCAACTTCACGAGCATCACGAGTAACGAAACCAGCTTGACGAAGAGCAGGTTTTAAAGTTTCGTCAGAAGCGATCAACGCACGAGTAATACCGTGACGGATAGCGCCAGCTTGACCACCGATACCACCACCAGCAACAGTGATGTAAAGGTCATACTTTTCAGTTACGTCTAAAAGCTCAAGCGGTTGACGAACAACCATACGAGCAGTTTCACGACCGAAGTACTGTTCAAGAGTACGGTTGTTGATTACGAGTTTACCAGTACCAGCTGATAGGAAAACACGTGCAGTTGCGGTCTTACGGCGACCTGTACCATAGTTAGTAGCCATGTGCTGTATCCCTTAGATGTCCAAAACTTGTGGCTGTTGAGCAGTATGAGGATGCTCAGTACCAGCGTACACTTTCATTTTCTTGATCATTGCATAACCAAGAGGACCTTTTGGCAACATGCCTTTTACAGCACGTTCGAAGATTTCTTCTGGTTTGTGAGCAACTAATTTTTCGAAATTAGTTTCACGGATACCACCAGGGAAACCAGTGTGGCGATAGTATTTCTTATCAAGTGATTTGTTACCAGTCACTTGAACTTGCTCTGCATTGATCACAACGATGTAGTCACCAGTGTCAACGTGAGGCGTATAAGAAGTTTTGTGTTTACCGCGTAAACGACGAGCGATTTCAGTCGCAAGGCGACCTAAAGTTTTGCCAGAAGCATCAACAACGTACCAGTCGTGTTGAACTTCAGCAGGCTTAGCGCTGAGAGTTTTCATTAAACCACTACCTATTATAGTTGGTTTGGACTATGGAATCTGTCCAAACAAAAAGGAGTGCGAATTCTAGCTGAAAATAGATAGATTCACAATCGAAATATTCAATTTCAAGCGCATGATTATATTGAGTGCTGCTAAAAAAAGCAAAGCCTAGTTTTATCTAAATGCTACAAAAGATCATGATCATGGTTGGAATTGTGACGAGTTTCATGAATAATTAAATTCATATAAAGAAAATAAGTCAGGCAAAAATGAAAATAAGAAGTTCGATAAAATGTCTTCTCATTCTATTCAGCGTTGTAAATTTAAATTTGAGTTTTGCCCAAGCAGACTTCGAAGATCAGGCTCGATCATTGAATAAACTTCATGCAGCTATGCCTGTGGTTTATCATAATCAAGCTGAACCAGGAGATCGATTGATTTCTATTCAATGGATGACAGAAGATTTTTCATCTGAATTAAAAGGTGGTGTTGCTGTCACTTGCCAACCTTTGGGGATTCACATCACGACAAAAGATATTGCTGCAGGTTCAACGATTCCACTGACTTTATACGATCCAGAAGATGAAAATGGCAAACAGTATAAACTCAGGGGAACGGTTGCTATGGATGGTATTGTTAGAGTTGTTTTTAATATGTGTGAACCAGAAATGTTCCACGATTTCAAGCCAACAGCAAATCAATTAAAGATTGCAGAAAAAAAGCCGACTCAATTCGTTTCGAAACAATCATTGGAAAATAAAAAAATAAAGCAATCTGAGAAAAAGGCAATCAATCAACACAAACAGGGTGAATCAGATACCGTGCTTGATGTGAAGTGGATGACTGCTGATTTTACTCGGGAAATTGATGATGTTTTTCCCTGTGAGCCTGTCGGACTATTGGTAAAAACTCAAAATATTGAGATCGGACAGGAAATAGAGGTGGTGATTGAGTCAAAAAATCATGTGGATGATCAAGCCATTGATTATACAGTGTATGGAAGAGTCGAACCTGATCATCGTGTCAGGATTATTTTTAATCAACATATTGATCTCAACTATTGTCAAGCTAGTGAATTAGGACTTCAGCCAGCGTCAGCTGTCATTGATCATAAACAGGCACAGCCCAAAATTATGCCCGCAAAGAAATTGGATTTTTAAGAAACTGGGGGGAGTGAACGTCTGGTCTACCGATTTTTTATTTGGATTCAACTCCATGTGTAATTACTGTAAACGTAATATTTTATTTAAATAAATGCCAATGAAAGAAAATTGGAAAATTAAATGATTTTATGGGTGCAATTGAATTACTGGTGCAAAATAAGAAGCATATACATTAAATCTCCATCAGTTTTTAGCATGCATATGGTGGTTTATTCATAATGGTTAAGGGCCATCAACATGATATTTTTCCTATCGGATACAACTTTTCTCCGTTACAATTGAGGTACGTGCAGTGTGATTTTTAGTTTTTGATTTATGGCATGATTTAAATTGTTTTTGAATTACTTTTTATTTTAAATTTCAATTATTCAAGATGCGGTAATGTTCGCCAATAGTGATGAATTTTGTACGGTGCATGTGCATAGCTTTGAGTTTCATTTTATACATTTTCAGTCAAATTGACGCAAAATTTAACTTGAATAGGAAATGATGATTTAGAACCAATGTATACTATCAATGCAACGTCTGTTTAAAAGAGTTCTCGATGCTTCCTTTATATATAACCAGCGGTGAGCCTGCTGGCATTGGTCCAGATATTTGTTTGGATTTGGCTGATCGTGTTGATGATCGTCCAGTAGTGGTATTGGCTGATATCAATATGTTGAGAGATCGTGCCAAAATTTTAAATAAGACGATTCAGTTGATTGAGTATCAAGGACAAAAACAGGGGGCGACTGAAGGTCAACTCTATGTCGAACATGTTCCTTTAAATCAGGATGTTGTTTTAGGCGAACTTAATCCACAAAACTCGGCCTATGTAATTGAACAATTGCGTCGTACAGCTTATTACGCGATGCAAGGTTTGAGTGTCGGTGTGGCAACAGGACCTGTACAAAAATCAGTTATTAATGATGCGGGCATATATTTCAGTGGGCATACTGAATATTATCAAGAGTATGCCGGTGTAGATCGTGTGGTCATGATGCTTGCCACCAAAACCTTGAGAGTGGCATTGGTCACCACGCATCTTCCATTACGAGACGTTGCAGACGCCATCACCAAAGAACGTCTTCATCAAATTATCGATATTTTGCTTCATGATTTAAAAACGAAGTTCAAAATTACTCAGCCACGCATTCTTGTCTGTGGACTGAATCCTCATGCCGGAGAGGGGGGATATTTAGGGCATGAAGAAATCGAGACGATTAATCCGGTACTTGAAAGCTATCGTGCTCAAGGCGTCCAGCTCAGTTTAAGTATGCCGGCAGATACTTTGTTTACGTCGGATAATTTGAAAAATGCGGATGCAGTTTTAGCCATGTATCACGATCAAGGGCTACCCGTGTTAAAATCACAAGGATTTGGTGAAGCCATCAATATTACTTTAGGTTTACCTTTTATTCGTACATCTGTCGATCATGGAACGGCGCTACAACTTGCCGGTACGGGACTTGCAAAAAGTTCAAGTCTGCATGTTGCTGTTGATCTGGCACTTGACCTTGCCCGATCGAAGTAATTTTAATTCATCATCATTATTTTAATTTTAAACTGATGGAAGCTTAGCAATGGCTATAATTACTCATAATAAAAACATAACAGAATTACGACTGATTAAAGCGTGGGTGGGAAGCCTAATGACCATGTTCATGGTAGCTACGCTATCTGCTTGTTCAACCACGCATCCAGAGCACAGTATCTGTGATTTGAAGGTGCTATCACTACAAATTCCAAGACAGTCACAAGAGGTTGTTCAATATGCGGGTCCATCAGCTTTAGATAATTTAAAGAACAGCCAAGAAAAATTTAATCAAGCATTGGCAATTGTGCATAAAAAATATGCGAATCATAACGATGTCGATAAAATGCTTAAAGAAGGTGAGGCGATCAATGCTAATATTGATGTTATCATAAAGCATCAAGATCGTTTGGTTGCTATACAAGACTTCAATATTTTGATTCAAGAGATTACACCTGAAATTCAAGCTGAATATAATTTGGTGACAGATCGAATGGCTCGCTTAAATTATCCTTCAAATCAAGTTGTTATTGCAAAAAATCAAGTTTTTTTAGCCGGACGTTTTTTGAATTCATTGGAAAAGATATCCGGTGGTGAAGAACACTTGCTTGATAATATTGACGATTTTTTAGCAGATGTTGAAACATTTAATGCTTATCTTAAAGCTCAACTTCAAGGGAATACCGAATTAGGTGTCGTTCGAGTCAAAGATGCTGAAGTACGTGAAAGCTTGGAATCGATTCAAGAGAAAACTGAAACAATATTACAATCTAATATGTTTAGTTTTCTTAAAAAACCTAAACCTCTAGCTGTAGCATATCAAGCAGCAAGAGGAAACGTGACCAAATCTGATGAATTTTTTAATAGCCTAATTAAGTTAGAGTTGAATACGCAATAGTGGTAATCAATCAATGTGGAGAATTTTATGTATCAAATTAATGCCCTGAACCCAAAAGATGAAGGGCATCATACGCGCAAGCGTTTTGGTCAAAACTTCTTGCATGATCAACGAGTAATTGCAAAAATTGTACGTTCTGTTGCACCTCGCACAGGTGACAATATTGTTGAAATCGGTCCAGGTCTTGCAGCACTGACTTCACCTTTGATTGGTGAGTGTGATGCTTTAACTGTGGTTGAGCTAGACCGTGACTTGGCTGCGGGTTTACCTGGTCGTGTGCCTCATCCAGAGCGTTTAACGATCATTGAAACAGATGCATTAAAATATGATTTTTCTGAACTGTTCCAAAAAGACCGCCCATTACGTGTGGTGGGGAATTTACCCTACAACATTTCGACGCCTTTGCTTTTCCATTTGTTAGAGTTTGGGGACAAAGTCAAAGATATGCATTTTATGTTGCAAAAAGAAGTGGTTGATCGTATTACTGCTGAACCAAACACCAAAGAATATGGTCGGTTGTCTGTGATGATCCAATATTATTGCAAACCCACCTTTTTATTTGAAGTACCACCTGGTTCATTTAATCCACCACCCAAAGTGACATCTGCAGTCTTTCGTTTAGAACCTTATGCAACAAAGCCCATTATTGCCAAAAATGAAAAAGCATTGGCACGCTTGGTTTCCCATGTATTTACTCAACGTCGAAAAACTTTACGCAACAGTTTAAAGGGCATGCTGGTTGAAGATGGTTTTGAGCGAGCAGGTGTTGATCCAATGGCTCGCCCAGAAACACTGAGTTTGGCTCAGTTTGTCGCATTGTCAGATCAAATGGTGGCTTAAAAATGACACGAGAAAATGTCAGATTTAATTATGTGATTGGTGATGTGCAAGGTTGTTTTGAGGCACTGAAAGCGTTATTAAAAGCAATACAGTTTGATGCCGATCAAGATTTTATATGGTTTGCAGGGGATTTGGTTGCGCGTGGTGAAAACTCGGTAGGCGCATTGCGCTTTATTAAAAAACTATGCGAGCGAGGCAGCGCTGCAACAGTTTTGGGTAACCATGATTTAAATTTACTGGCAGTTGCTCGTGGAATCAAAAAACTTAAAGACAAAGATCGTATTGACGATGTCATTCATGCTTTGGAAAGTGATGAGCTGATTGACTGGCTACGTAAACAGCCTTTGTGTCTTTTTCCAAACCCTCAGACCATTTTGACGCATGCAGGTATTCCTCATATTTGGAATATAGAACAAACTGCTGCGCTAGCAAAAGAAGTAGAAACGGTATTGGCGCATGATGATTTTGACGTACTCGATTCATTCCTGAAAGAGATGTATGGTGCTGAACCTACATTGTGGGAAGATAACTTACAGGGTAATTCACGGCTGCGTTGTATTACCAATTATCTTACCCGCATGCGTTTGACCGATGCTCAAGGTCGTTTGGAGTTTAGTTTTAAAGATGCTTTGGATGAAACCATGCCTGAAGGATTTCAACCTTGGTTTGAGTATGAATCAAAGGCTGCACAAACACATCAGATTATTTTTGGACATTGGGCGGCTTTGCAAGGCAGAAGCATCAGTTCACAAATTCAAAATGTGGATGGCGGTTGTGTATGGGGACATCAGTTGATTGCATATCGTCTCGAAGATAAAGAAATTTTTAAAGTTGATAATCCCGTGATGTAATCTGCATAAAGCCACTTCGAGTGGCTTTATTTTTTGACTCAGTGTGAATTTTCCAGAGCCTTTCGATTGAAGCAATTGTTTATCAGACAATAGTCAAGATTCAGTTTACACAACATTTCTAGCAGTGGTCTAAAGGCTTTCATCTCCTGAAAATAACACATGGGTTTTAGAATGATTGCCAATATTCACCGAGCTTCGAATCCCATTCATTCGGTTTGATGATCATTCTTCCTGCATTTGGCGTTAAGGTGATTTCACTGAAATAGATATTTTCATCAGTAATTAAAAAATCTACTCGACTATAACCATGCTTTAGGCAGAGGGTTTGAGAAAGTTCAAGCAGAATGCCCAATCTGACAGGTTTTTTTAAGCACACTGGACTATTATTTTTTAAATCAACTGTGAATGGTTGTAAAGTCCAGCTCAAGTCATAGATATTTGAATATTCATTTTTAAATTGATCTTGTATATCTACTTCAATAAATTTGGGTTGATCTTCAAAACAATGCACTCGACAAGTGGTTATCGTCAATTGGGTTTCTTGATCGGATAACAATTCAACATATTGTTCAACCAGAATAACAGGTTGGATATTTTTATAGTGCCATTCTCTTTTTAAATAATACATATTCTGTTTGAGATGACGCGTTAGCTTTCGCTCGGCTTTTTTTAAATCAAATTGACTTTTATCTTTGCAAATCATCGCGCTGCCACTGTCATGATTGCATTTCAAAACAAATTTTTCAGGCAATTGATCAAAGTTGATTTCATTGAAATAATGATATACGCCAAGGAGGGGTACCATATGTGAAGGACAAATTTTACCGTCAATGACGTCTCTAATCGCAAGTTTGTCAGCCAGAGTGGTATGAAGAGGATCCCGCTCATAAATCATCCTCGAAGTTACTTTTTCATTGAAACTTTGCGGGTGACTCAAATTTGGACGATACCCTAATTTTTGTGCAAATCTTTTGCTCAGGTAGGTTTTATCTGAAACAAAATAAGTTCTGATAATTTTTGCGAGATAGGTGAGATGGTTATACATATTGATGCAACCATGTTGGACATGATGTATATATAAATAACCAAAACTTAATATTTCTTTAAAAAAACTCACTTTGAGTAGAATTATATAAAAGCGGTTGTGTAGAAAATAAAATTGTAAATGATGAGTAAAAGAGCCCATCTTTCCTTTAGATATGATGGCGGATTTATGTGTGATATGTTTTTTTAGAGATTAGATTGTCTGATAAACACCAAGCAGGACTTTACTCCTGCTGATATGAAATAACTGGTGGTTTGGAATTTAAATCAAAAAATTGTCAATTCGTCTATCGATGCTTCAAATCCTATTTTCAGGAGCAACTATTCCATTCTAATCCATGTTTGACTGCGCCCAATCATTGATATTCCAATATAACCACGCAACGTAAGTCGGTTACCACTGGCATTTAAGCGAGCTTTACCATGATAAATTTTACCTCCACGAGGATCCAGTACCTCACCGCCGATATAGTTATTGGGATCTTTGGGATCAACTTTCATTTTCTGTAAAATTGTCAATCCAATAATAGGCTTGTTGGTAAATGGAGCAGGACAGTTATGGCATTGTGTTAAGGCAACTTCACCAGGTGCAGGAAAATCTTTAATGATTTTTCCAGCATAAGTATCATCTTTTTGCTTTTCAATTTGTATGTGTGCTCGCACAAAACCTGTTTTGTCATCAACAGTGCGCCAAGTTCCCGTAATATCAGCGGCATGTGCCCAGCTGATGAGTCCAAAGAGCATACAACAGAAAAATCCTTTTTTCATAAGCATACCTATATCATATTGTTTTAACTAGAAAAAATCAGCCGTGAATAAAAATTATTCACGGATCCAGGTTTGACTGCGACCCAGTGCAGAAACGCCAACATAACCTCTTAGTAATAAACGGTTACCGTTCGGACTGAGTTTGGCTTTCATTGAATAGATTTTACCTGTCAGTGGGTCAATGATTTTGCCCCCAACGTAATCTTCATCACTGCTTTGCTTTAAATTTTTCAGTACGTCCATACCTAAAATCGGTTTATTGGTATAAGGCTCAGGACAATCTACACAGGTTTCTTTTGGTGTATAACCTGGTCGTGGCGTCACCTTAATGATCTTACCCGTATAGGTTCCATTAGACTCTTTACGTATTTCAAGAACGGCTTTTGATGAACCCGTTTTATCATCAATATTTTTCCAAATACCGGTGATATCTTTTGCCATGCTGCTGCAGCTTAAAATGGAAAATAATGTCCCTAAAATAAACTTATTAAACCTCATTTCTTGATTCCTTATCAAAATGGGGAAGTATAGTTCATCTTAAGCTGAATAATTACCCTATGCAATCACGTGAAAAGTTAAATAAATCACATTTATTTTAGAAAAAGTATAAAAGTTGGCAACCAGATTGCGGTAAAGACCGCATTGACAGCCATACCAAATGCCGCATAACGACCTGCAACCGCACCACGTTGCCATGCTTGTGCAGTTCCAATTGCATGCGCAGCTAGTCCCAAAGCTAGACCTGACGCGCGCTCATCATTTATGTTGCGTAAAATGATGGATGAAAATGCTGCACCAATCACTCCTGATAAAATGACAATCAAAATCACTAAAGTGACTGGTGAGTGCAATAAAGTTGCAATATTAATGGCAATCGGCGTCGTTACGGCCCGTGTTGCAAAAGCCATAATCGTCGGTTCGGACATATGTAGTAAATAAGCCAGACTCATAGGTAGAGCGACAGCACTGATACTGGCAAAAACTAAAATCCCTACAATAGACTTTAAGGGTAAATCATCATAACGCATTGCAGCCAAAGGGATGGCTAACGCAACAGTGACATAGCCCAAGAGATGGCTAAATAGTCCATTCATATCTGTATTGTATTTTTCATAGGGAATTTTAAAAATCATTAAAATCCCTATGACAAAAAACATACCGATCACCAGTAATGGAACTTGAGGAAAACGTTTATTGATGGGTTTTGCAGCAAGATAAGCAATTAAAGTGATTAAAAATCCAGTCAGTACACTTAACATCTGTTTCTCCTATAACCACTTTTTTGCCATTTTTGCGTAAACCCACAAAGGAATTAATGTACTAACAAACATGATCACTAGAAATAATGGAATTTCTTTGCCCATACTGACCAACATGATCAATGAGCCTGCACAGATAGGCAGAAAAGCAAAGCCACTTTCTTTCATTAATTTATTATTGGTATCGACCAGTCGCGCAGGAATTCTTTTGAATTTACGCCATACAACCAGAACAACCAATAAGCTTAATAAGCCTGTTAAATTGCCCAGTTCGGGGTGATTAAACTGCGACATGAGGAATACGGAAGCTTCACGAAAAAAGATGATGAGTCCTAATGTGAAGATCCAAGCTTGCCAATCGATACCTTTTAACTGATCCATGTGTGTTTATTTATAAAATTTGATCTTTCACGTTTTAACCGATTTAGCGCTTTATTTCAAACTCTTCTAATGGTCTTTTAAACTGTTGGGCTTTGTCTCCAAGAATTTCATCAATCGGTAAATGTGCCTGTTTAATCAGCTGCTCAAGTTTATGTGGTGCGATGGCAACACTCAAATGGAGTTGACCGTCGTCATCATAATGTTCTGATTCAATCACATTCAGTTCATAAAGCTGGTTTTTAAGTTTCCCATAAGCAGGTTTTAAACGCAGTTCAAATTTTTGAATTTGTCCCATCAAACATTCATGTACTGCTCTACGAAGTAGGTCTAGACCTTGTTTGGTATGGGCTGAAACATAAACGCGCTCGGGTTGATGCGGTTTTGCATAGATGATTTTTGCCTCATCATGGCTTTGGTCGATTTTGTTGTACACCCTAAGCGTTGGAATATCAGCGCCAATCTCTTTTAATACGGTTTCAACCGCATCGATTTGCTCCATCATGTCTGGGCTGCTGGCATCAATCACATGTAGCAATAAAGTTGCCTCTAAGGTTTCCTCCAAAGTGGCTTTAAAAGATTCGACTAAAGAATGAGCGAGATTGCGCACAAAACCAACAGTATCAGCGAGAACCAAGGTACCAATTCCATCCCAATCCAAACGACGTAATGTCGGATCTAATGTTGCAAAGAGTTGATCTGCTGCATAAACATCACTATTTGCCAAAATATTAAACAGCGTTGATTTCCCTGCATTGGTATAACCGACCAAGGAAACGGTGGGAATATTGGCTTTTTGGCGCGCTGCACGCCCTTGAATTCGTGTTTTACGAACTTTTTCTAAACGATCTTTGAGCTGCTCCATACGAATACGCAATAAGCGGCGGTCTGTTTCCAGCAATGTTTCGCCAGGACCACGTAAACCAATTCCGCCTTTTTGGCTATCTAAATTACTTCGACTTCGAACCAAACGAGAAGACAGATGGTCAAGCTGAGCCAATTCCACCTGTAGTTTTCCTTCATGTGTACGTGCACGTTGTGCAAAAATATCCAAAATCAAACCAGTGCGGTCGATAACACGGCATTTTAAAATGCGTTCTAAATTTCGTTCCTGAGCAGGTGATAGGGCCTGGTCAAAAATCACCAAGTCAACTTCATCATTCTCAACTTGTTCCGCAATTTCTTCCGCCTTTCCTGTACCAATAAAGAATTTTGGATCAGGTTTAATCCGCTGTACGGTTAAATGGTCTAGAATCACTGCCCCAGCAGATTTGGCCAACAAGCGAAATTCTTCTGAATCTAAATCTTCTAAAATTTGAACATTTACTGTGACTAGAATGGTTTTTTCACCACCTTGACTTTGATCAACATATTCCACAGATAATACAACTCAGCCATGACTTGGATAAAAATTCATTCTAAAGGATATTGCAGTTTAAATCCTGACTCAGTGTCAGTGTATTGAAATAAAATTGCAAACAACAAGCTGGATGTCCGTTTTAACAGATCAGGAAATGGATGAACTGGAGTTATCCATAGATCATATTCTTGAGAAAATCTGATTTCATTAAAGGGCTATGCTACTGATTCTGATGATCAGCAGTCAGGTAAATTTTACTAAAGCGATTTAAGATCAATGCAAGTTGAATATGATTTGTATACAATAGCTCTGGTTTAATATGAAATATATTCTGTTTAGTGAATGTCTATGACTCAACAACAAGCAATCAAAAAGTCAAAATCATCGAATTTAAGTGCTTTATCTAAAGTGTTTTTATATGGTAAAAAATTAGTATCCAGTACATCTGCTGTTGCAGAAGGCTTTTATCTGGTTTATCGCCATCAATTATATAAAGATCCGAATAATCCAAAAAATACGCGTTATGTTCAATATTTTTGTCGCCGTTTGAGTGAAGTCTTTAATGTGGATGTGCGCGTTCATGGTGATATTCCACGTGAACCAGCATTGTGGGTTAGTAATCATATTTCTTGGTTGGATATCGCGGTTCTTGGCTCAGGCGCCCGGGTATTTTTCTTGGCGAAGGCTGAAATTGAAAGTTGGCCAGTGTTTGGTAATCTGGCAAAAGGCGGTGGCACACTGTTTATTAAACGTGGCTCTGGGGATTCTGTGCGTATCCGTGAACAAATTGCTGAGTTTTTGCGCAAAGATATTCCAGTATTGTTCTTCCCTGAAGCCACCACAACAGATGGATCAAAAGTCAAGAAAGTCCATGGACGTATACTGGGCGCGGCGATTGAGGCTAAAAAACCTGTTCAGGTGTGCGTGATTTGCTATGTCAATCAAGAAGGGAAATTAGATACGGTTGTTCCTTTTATTGGAGAAACAGGTTTTGTTGAACATGTACAAGCTGTGTTGGAGATGCCAAAAGTTGTGGCACACTTAAAAACTTTTCCTGCAATTTCTACAGAAGGGCATACGGTAGAAAGTTTGACTAAACAAGTGCAAGAGATGATGCAACAAGGTTTGGAAGACTTACAGAAAGAAGTTTTAACAGATTAAGACAAGCAACTGATTTTTTTCAATGCGCTAAAAATCTATCTCTATTCAATTGGAGAATTTGGTTTGAATAGAGATATTTCCTTATGCTGTTAATTTCTTTGATCTCGAACATAGAAAAATAAAGAAAGATTACATAAATCCTTCGATCGGAAGCCATGAAATCACCTTTATACCTGCTTTTTGCCACCATTTCATTTTAGGTTCTTTTCTAAGGGTAACAATGCCTTGAGGCGTTTCCTTGAGCCAGTTGATTTTGTTTTGTGAGTCTAGAACCAATTTATAAGCATATTTTTTTAAATGCTCATCCATGGTTTTATGTACTGCATTGGCCAATGGGGGACTATTGATAATGACACCGATCTCCGTGTTTAAATTGGCTGAACGTGGGTCAAAATTAAAAGAACCAATAAACACCTGCTTATTGTCAATCGCCATCAGTTTGGCATGTAAACTTGAACGGCTTAATCCTTTTAAACTCACTTTGGCTTTTTTTGAAATTTCTTGTGAATTGGCATATAAGTTTTCTTCAGAGACAGCAGGAAGAAACTCATAGAGTTCCACACCATTTTTAAGTAAATCATCACGATATTTAGCATAAAAGGCGTGGACTAGCGGCACATCATTGGCTTTAAATGAATTGGTCAAAACACGAACTTTGACACCTTCTTGTGCCAATTCAATCAGCTTTGCTTCTCCTTTTTTCTGCGGTACAAAATAGGCAGAAATAAGATCTACACTTTGCGTGGGGATATCCAAACGTTTGACCATCTGAAAGTTAAGATGTTGTTCTTTTTTTGCTTTTGCCTGAATTTTATCAGGTGCATCTTTCACCACTTCGGCTTTAACCCAATCGAGTTGGATATTGTGATGTAGCCATTCATCAAAAGCATGTGTTCTATTACTTAAATTTAAATAATTTTGCACAGTTATTTCTTGATAATGGTGGGTGAGTTGCTGTTTTAAGTTGTCATAACGCAGGGTGTAAGTATTATGATTGACAATATTTCTGACAGGATAGGCATAGCTGTGATTCCAATATTCGTCAAAGGAATGGGTAATATCATCTACTGCCTGTCCAACCAACATAACATCAACATCTGAAAATTGATAATTATCACTAACGTTGTAATATTGGTTACTCATATTACGTCCGCCAATCAAAGAGATCTGATTGTCGGCAGTAAAGGTTTTATTGTGCATACGGCGATTGATACGTTTTAAATCCAGCACCATGTCGATAGGGCGCAGGCTTCTAAAACGATACGGGTTAAATAGCTTAACTTCAATATTCGGATGCTGATCCAGTGCTAGATAGACGCCTTCCATCTGCTTGGCATTGTTATCATCAATTAATAAACGAACTTTGACCCCACGATCCGCCGCTTCAATAATTTTATATAATGCCAATGAACCAATTTTGTCATTGTCCCAGATGTAATATTGTAGATCCAGGGTTTTTTGTGCTTTTTCGATCAGATTAATACGCGCTGCAATGGCTTCAAGCGGATCATACAGAACGTGATAACCTGTTAATTCTGGATTTTGACTCTTTAACGGGTTAATGATTTTTGCCAAAGAAGTGTCTTTGGTGTCTATGTCGTAGGCATATTCTGGCTTAATATTTTGCTGTTTCGGCAAAGTAGAGCAGGCGGAAAGACTTAGAAACAAGCACGAGCTTAGAATCATCAGCCAGTTTTTAGTCTGCTGATTGTCATCTTTTTGCTGTAATTGAGTATTACGATTGATCGTTCGTTGCATAATATTTTCTAAGATTTCTCAGAGCTAGAGTATAATTGCCTTCATCGAAAAGATAAATAATGAGATGACAAGTACATGGTACTTGAGAGATTGAATATGCTTCCAACCTTAACGATGACCTCAATTTTTTATCTCTGTTTCATTGTGCTTGCCATATGGGGCGTTAGTCAGGCATGGTTAAGTCAATCTAGAACTGAAACGATCCATCCTTTTAAATCCTTTGTCCATCTTTTGGCATTTTACCTGTCTTATTTATTAATTCCGTTGTTGTTTTTTAGCATTTATGCAGGTTGGTATGGGATATTTTCCTTACATGAGAGTGTTTTTGTTTTCTTATTGAGTGCCTTGTTGATATATGCGCGATTTATAGAACCTCATACAGTTCATGTCAAACGGTTATCTTATTCGCTAGGTCAATCACAGCCTTTTGCACGACCTGTAAAAGTTGCATTGTTGGCAGATTTGCATATCGGGCTTTTTTCAGGGCATGAACGTCAGCTTAAAACGATTGTGAAAAAAGTCAATTTAGCACAACCTGATTTTGTTGTGGTTGCGGGTGACTGGACCTATGAGCCTGAAAACAAACTGGTCGAGGAACTCGCCATTTTAAAAGAGATTCAAGCACCAATTTACTCAGTGAATGGTAACCATGATGAACAGTATCCAGGACCACCTATTCAAGCGCTATTGGCTCAAGCTCTGCAAGCCAATAATGTCATAGACATTGAAGGAAAAATTGTTGAGTTTGATGACTTTCGTTTAATCGGAATCGGAGACTTATGGGCTGGTAAAGCCGATATGCGCTACATGCCTGAATTACCTCAAGATAAACCATGGCTAATTTTGTCGCACAATCCTGATACTGTCGATATGGTTCCACAATTACCCACACGCCCTTTAATGTTGTCTGGTCATACACATGGCGGGCAAGTTGAGTTGCCATGGTTAACCAGCTATGTCATGAAAAAGGTGTCGATCTTAGGGCATAAACGTGGCTTATATCAGCATGAAAATGCAGATGTTTTTGTCAGTGTGGGGACTGGCATGGTGGGTGTGCCATTTCGCTTTAGAGTTCCTCCAACCATTGATATTATTGAATTACACTAATTCCAAATGCGTTCAGGTCCAAACATAATAGGAGACGACCGCGCCGATCAATAAGATAAATCCCAACAGCAGCCAGATTGCGCTGGATTTATTTTGATGGCTGAGGTCTTCAACTCCTGTTGTGCCGGATGAATGATGAGAGGCGCTGACATCTTGATTTGAAAAGGTTTCCTGCGTGGCTGTATTGTGCGTTTGTCCGTGTATAAAACTTTCTGCAAATTTAGATAAAGCTTCGGGTTGAGTTAAATCAATATTGAATTGTTTTTTGATTTCCTGCCAATCTGGATGTTGATCATCAATTTCAAACGTTTTTCCGTCCTTGTCGGTCATTTTGATTTTACTGGAAGAGAAATTAAAGTTGAAAGAAGTATTTGTCCCTGATTTTAGTTCTTCATTGAATTCTGCTGAATCAGCAAACACAATTTTCGGATTTCTCTGAAAACTTTTCATTGCTTCATCCGATTTACTCAATGCTTTAACCAGTTTTTTTGATGTGGTTGCGGATAAATGGAGTTGCTCAATCAAAAGTCGCTCAGCTTGATCATATCGTTGCTGTTTTAGTCGCGTTAAAAATTCTTCTAATTGCTGTGGATTGAGTTGATCCATAGTGTCCTCAAAATATCGATAAACCTTGATGTGAAAAGATGGATGAATAATTTTTTAAATTCCATCAAAAAAGCGATAGCAGGCAGGTTCTTCTTAACGGGTGCTCAATAAATAGAGTATCAGAGCAATAATAATCACCACAGCAAAGATAAACAGAGGTGAACGTTTTTTCTTGGATTGATCTTCAATTCCTATCAGCGGGCTTGCTGAGGCACTGGGACGAGTGTGTGCATGACGTGTGGAATCAGTGGTGTTCTGCTGCATTCGTGTTTGCATGGCAGTAAGATAATCCTTTGCTGAATCATAGGATTTTCCACCAAATTGATCCATAATATCATCCCAGTCAGGGTGGTGTTCATCAATGCGTTCTTTACGACCATCCTGGTATAAAATAAAAATTTCACCTGTACTGTAATTGGTTTGAATAGATTTATAATGGGGATGTGCAGACTGATAAAAATCCTGATCAGATTGAAAATGTTGAACATCTAAATGAGGATTTCTTTCTAGTTCTTCTACCAAATCTTTGGCATCTTTTAAACCTAGTTGGCTTTGATCCATCACCATTTTTATTGCCTCAATTTTACGACCTTGTTGGATGAGAGATTGGAGTTCTTGCTGATGAGTCTGTAATGGTGTATCTGAATCACCAGAAGATTGAGAAACATACTGATTTGCAAAAAATTGTGCCTGATTTTGAAATTGATCGACATAATCCTTAGCTTCTTTTAAACCTAAATCAGAGTGATCTTTAACATATTTAACAGCTTCAACTTTACGGTTTTGTTGAAGAAGTAAGCGAATTTCCTGTAATTGTTGTTCATTGAAATGTATCATTTTTCACCTTTGATTATTGGTTTGGGCATGACTTAGTCACAGATGCTAAGCCATAGAACTTTTTATTAATCATAGAATTCAATAATTTTTTATTACAAAACAATGCCAAATAAAAGTAGTAATTTGTGTGCGAATACGCAATATTTTAAAACTGCCATAAAGTTTTGTTATTTTTAAAGTCATCCTATTTTAAAACCCTATAAGAGGACGCTGCCATGACTCGTGATTTTGAAAAATTTCCAGAAGATGATAATGGTAATCTACTTTGGCAAATGCACGAAGATGGTGATGATTTAGATGAAATACATGAGCTTGAATTCTCGATGTATTTTAAGACACAGGAACTCGCTGAAAAATGTGCGATTTCTCTGCTGCTTGAAGAACAAAAAATATCACTGTATTTAGATGAGGAAGTACAACCCAGTGAATGGGTGATTACGATTTATGTCAATCTATATCCGGAATATGAGGATATTGTGGACTTGGAACAGTGGTTTACCAAGATTGCCGAGCAGTTCGATGGTGAATATGATGGTTGGGGATGTACAACCTATGTGTTTGATATAGAAGACAGCGAAGATCAACAATTAAATTGATTCGAAGTATTTTTTAGAGCATATCCAAAGAGATATGCTCTTGTTTTTTTAAGTTTCAAACTACTAAAGCCATACAAATAGCAGTAATTTACAGCGCTAAACTAGTTCCTTAACAAGAATAAATAATCAAGGATGTAGAGGATGAGTAATACTGTAAAATTGCATCGTGTTTTTAGTGCACCAACTGAACGTGTTTATAAAGCATTTTTAGATCCAGATGCGCTTGTCAAATGGATGCCACCGCATGGTTTCACTGCCAAAGTACATCATATGGATGCCACAGAAGGGGGTTCATATCGAATGTCCTTTACCAATTTTTCAACTGGTTCAATTCATTCGTTTGGCGGGACTTATGCGGAACTTATTCCTAATCAACGTATACGCTATTTTGATCGATTTGATAACCCTGAACTGGCTGGTGAAATTGAAGTCATCATTGAAATAAAAAGTGTACTGGTCGGGACGGAAGTGAATATTACCCAGTCTGGTATTCCAGAGGTGATTCCTGTCGAAGCCTGCTATTTAGGGTGGCAAGAGTCGCTGCAGCTCCTGGGGCTTTTAGTCAATCCAACCATTCCTGATCAATAAAAATAGAACTGTAGCGTTGAATAATCGTGACGATTTATACAAAGCGTATCTATGCTGTTGTGTCTGAAAGGGACGGCAAACGTATTCTTGTAGATCGTCTATGGCCGCGCGGAATAAAAAAAGAGAATGCACATATTGATTTGTGGCTTAAAGAAATAGCACCTTCAAATGATTTAAGAAAATGGTATCACCAAGAGATTGAGCATCGTTGGGACGAATTTAGACTGAAATATAAGGCTGAATTAGAGCAACATCAGGCATATCTGGAGCAATTACGCCAATGGGCTCAACAGGGTCCAATGACTTTATTAACTGCTGCGAAGAATGAAGATCATAATCACCTGACCGTATTGATTGAGGTATTGAATCATCCGTAAAGGGCATGATATTTATTATTCCCTATATTTGCTAGGGTTTTTAAGTTGATGAAAAGTAGATAGATGTTATGATGCTTCTTTTTCAATTTTATAGGAGTGAATTATGTCATTGCCTAACTGTCCTAAATGTAGTTCTGAATATACCTATGAAGATGGTGATTTGTTGATTTGCCCTGAATGTAGCTATGAATGGAAAGAAGGTGAGTTAGCACAAGCTGAAGAGCAGGTGGTCATCAAAGATGCCGTAGGTAATATTTTGGCAGATGGAGATGCTGTTACTGTGATTAAAGATTTAAAAATCAAAGGTTCATCTTCAGTAGTAAAAGTGGGTACTAAAGTTAAAAGTATCCGTTTGCTCACAGACAGTAGTGATGGTCATGATATTGATTGCAAAATCGATGGGATTGGTCAAATGAAATTGAAATCTGAGTTTGTTAAAAAAGTTTGATGTCTTGTTGATGGTATATTGCCTGAGATTTAAGCGATATAAGGAAAGATGAAAGCATGCAGGATATTGAATTTTTAAAACACGCCGTGAATCTCGCTAAAGAAAATGTTGAAAAAGGTGGTCGTCCTTTCGGGGCTGTTATTGTTTATCAAGGTGAGGTCGTGAGTACAGGAGTCAATCAGATTTTAGCTCACTATGATCCGACTTCACATGCAGAACTTAATGCAGTACGCCAAGCCTGTCAAAATCTACAACGCTTGTCTTTAAAAGATTGTGTTGTGTATGCAAGCGGTCAACCCTGCCCAATGTGTTTGGCTGCAATGCGGATGGTTGGCGTGGAGAAAATTGTTTACGCCTATTCCAATTTAGATGCGGAACCTTATGGTTTATCGACAGAACAGGTGGCGGTGCAACTTAGACAGCCTCCACAACAGCAATCAGGATTACAATTTATCCAATTAAAGTTGGATATTCCTTTTCATTTATATCAGGTTTGGCAGCAGAAACAGTAGTTTAAGTGATTTAATTGCTAAATCTTCAAAATATTTCTTGTTCATGTTTTCCATGAAATTGATCAACACCCACAGCCTGACCTGTAGGTGTTGATCTTTTTAGTTTAGTGATTTGCTGTAATTGCTATCTTTTTTACATTTAAGCGTTGTGCTGCTGCCATAACCATCGCAACATCTTTATATTCCGTTGATTGATCAGCCTGTACTTTAATCTGATCTTGATCAGACTTCTGCGCGACACTCGCCAATAACGCTTCTAATGCTTGCCTATTTTCAACCGCCTGCTCGTTCCAAAAAATTTTACCCTGTGAATCGATTCTCAAAAGAATTGGCTCTGGTGGCTGATCTTTATTGGGGGGAGGTGTGCCATTCGGTAGATTTATATTAATCGCATTATTGGGAATCGGTATGGTAATAATGAACATGATGAGTAAGACCAACATCACATCAATAAGCGGGGTCATGTTGACATCCAGCATCACATCATCATCTTTATTGGAACCCATATTCATTGCCATAATTTATTCCTCTTTACGAGTTAGGGAGCTGCAACAGGAGTAGTGACAAAAGCGATTTTTCCAATACCGGCTTGTTTTGTTGCACTGATAACCTCATCAATCGCTTCAAATTTAGTAACTTGATCACCCCGAATATGCACCTCTGGTTGTGGGCTTTTTCGAGCTTCAGCCTGTAGGCGACTGACTAAAGTTTCTTTATTGGCAATGTATTTTTCGTTCCAGAAAATATCACCTGCTTTATTGACTGCAATTTGGATATTGATGGGCTTGGTCACATAAGGTGTATTTTTTTCCTCAGGCAATTTGACTGGAACAGTATGTATGGCAACCGGCACTGTAATCAAAAAGATAATCAGTAAGACCAACATAATGTCAACCAACGGTGTGGTGTTGATGGCTGAAATTACATCATCTTCGTCATTCCCTGAATTTACGGTCATTCCCATGGTGAATACCTCGTATTGTTTCTTATCTTATTTAAGGTCATTGGTATTTTTGATTTCACCACTCAGTAAAACTGTATGCAGATCAGAACCAAAGGTTCGGACATTGTCTAAAACGGCTTTGTTACGACGGGTGAGCCAGTTATAGCCGAGCACGGCAGGAACTGCGACAGCAAGACCAATCGCTGTCATGATCAAGGCTTCGCCCACAGGACCGGCAACTTTATCAATCGAAGCCTGTCCTGAAATTCCGATTGCGGTTAAGGCATGGTAAATTCCCCAGACTGTGCCAAATAACCCCACAAAAGGCGCCGTTGAACCTACCGTCGCCAGGAATGCCAAGCCACCACTTAAATGGCTCTGGATTTTATCAATGGCACGTTGAATCGAAATCGTGACCCAAGTATTGAAATCAATTCGTTCAAGTAAATTGCCGCCATGTTTTTTTGTTGAATGAATTCCTTTTTCTGCAATAAAACGGTATGCGCTTGTTTCATTTAATATTTCTGCTGCATGATCAATCGAATCGGCATCCCAAAA
The DNA here is from genome assembly GCF_016508585.1 of Acinetobacter baumannii. Lineage (GTDB taxonomy): Bacteria > Pseudomonadota > Gammaproteobacteria > Pseudomonadales > Moraxellaceae > Acinetobacter > Acinetobacter nematophilus. Next base: position 4,139 of record NZ_JADVOP010000048.1, on the reverse strand, counting down.
TTTCGCTTCAGCTTCTTTGCCCTGACGTTTAATCTTGGCTTGTTGGATAAACTTGGTCACCATGATGTACCACGTACCAATCGACATCAGGACCAAGATAAATAAGGTCGATTTAGCCACGATATCTCCTTCACGCCATAACGCTTCTAGGCCATATGGATTATGTACCACTTGGGTGGTCACTGGTTGAGGCGGTGGAGTATGGGCACTATTGTTTACATTTTCAGTAGTTTGAACTGTTGTGGGTGTAACTGTTTCTTCTGCTGATACACTGGAAACAGGCAGGATGCCCGTACCTGCCAAAATACTTGTTAATGTAAACAGACGCACAGTTTTCATCATTTTATTCATTCACGATCTCCAATTTTTTAATTAATTCATTACAAACTCATAGGGAATGTCATACCAAGAATCTTGAGGCTCACCATTCTTCAAGGCAGGTTTAAAAGTACATAAACTAAAAGCTTTGGAAGCGGCTCTATCTAAAGCCTTACTGCCACTCGATTTTTTAACTTTGGCTTCTTTCACTTTGCCATCACCACCAACAAAGACTGAAATAAGTACTTCGCCTTGTTCCTCATTCTGTAAAGACTCCCTTGGATAATCAGGTTTTTTGCAGCCTGCTTCACCACGAGATACACCTCGAGTTTCACCTGCTGGCTGAGGCTTCGGTGTAGGATTCGTTTTTTGCTCTGACTCAGCTTTTTGCGTTGGTGTAGGCTCTGGGCTTTCAGAGGTCTTCTGTGTTGGCTTTTCAGTTGGTTTTTCCTGGGGTTTCGGATCTGGATTGGTCTTTTCCACAGGTTTTTCACGAGGCTTCGGATCAGGTGTTTTTAATACTTTCTCCACTAACTTTGGAAGCTCAGGTGGTTTTTCAATAGGTTTTGGTTTTTCTGGTTCAGGCTTTTTGTCCTGAATGATGAGCAATTCAACTGGCTCATCTGTCGGTTTTTCCACTTTTTTCGATAATCCTGTCACCAGTCCATAAAGGAGGATGAGATGTAGAAGAATTACAGCTCCAATCCCCATCAGGCGTTTGACAGAATTATTTTCTAATTCTGAAAAATTCTTGCCCATTGCGACTCCTCAAATGAGAGACAAACAATAAATAGCGCAAAACAGGCTATATAAAAATTGTGTTCAATTTTCTGTTTGGCGATGTGAACGATTTACTTTCACAAACAACAGATGAAACTGAGCTGATGTTTGTGAAATATCCAGTTAGAACTTATAGGTCGCTCTTAGGTAATATGCACGACCTGTTGGATCGGCATAACTTGAGTCATAGCCATATTGGAAGTTATCTGTGACATTTGAGGCAGGTGGGTCTTGATCAAAAATATTTTTGATTCCTGCAGTGAGTTCAAGATTCTTAAATCCACTGTATGTGCCTGCGATGTTGTAGAGGGTGTAGTCACTGACACGATGTCTGTCATACTGGGCTTCACCAGTTGAATTTGAATCTTTATAGCCACGGCTGAACTGTTGCTCAAAGATCATTTTCCAGTTGTCGTAGCTCCAATTTATATTGGCAACATGTTTCCAGCGTGTATAGACTTGTTGATTGTAATAGCTCCCCACACGACCGACCCATTCACCGCCTTTTTCTTCTTGTTTGTCATATTTGATGACATATGTCCCGTCAATACCAAAGCCAAATCGCCCAGTTTTGGTCACAGGGGTCAGATAGTTCAGACTTAAATCAACCCCTTGCGTTTTGATCCCTCCCATATTGATCAACGTGGTACTGACATATTTGATTCGACCATCTGCGTCACGTACAAAGAGACTGGAATATTTGTCTGGATCTGCGAAAACAATTGAATCTGTAATGGCATCGATCAGATTATCAACTTTGATATTGTAATAATCTGCGGTAAATACAAGATTTTTAATCGGCTCGAATACTACACCGGCAGTATATGACGTTGATTCTTCTGCTTTTAAATCAGGGTTTCCACCTTGCATACGTTTAAACTGAACATTACATTCTGTTTGATACTGTGGTGAGGTTGCATTGCCGCCGGGGCAAAGTACGGGATCATTGTATCTTGAACCTGTATAGGTTTGGCTTTGAGGTGCGTTGATGTCGTATAAACTTGGTGCACGGAAGCCTGTGCTATAGGATGTACGGAACATTAATTGTTTTAAGGGTTCCCACCGTAACGCAACCTTAGGATTGAAAGTATCACCAAAGTCACTGTAGTCATCGTAACGTGCTGCAAGTTGTGCCTCCAAATTGGCTAAAATCGGAATATGAAATTCAGTAAACAGGGCGGAAATATCACGATCACCTTTACTCACAGGCTTATTAGGATCTATTCCACTGCCAGGCACTTGTTTCACAATTTCGGCATTGATTTTTTGATCCCAGTTTTGTTTGGTAAAACTTCCACCTAGTGCAAAACCAACATCACCGGCAGCTAAGCTGTAGATTGGACGAGATACGGTCACATCAACTGATGTTGAATCTAAACTTGCTTTGTTGGTGTCTCCTTTCACTTCAAAAGATTTCCAAATATTCGCATCTGCTGAAGGTCCAAATGGATTGAGTGAACCATCATTTAACGCAGTCTGAACTTTACTTTGGTTGAGATAACCGGCATTAAAGCTATCGGTTGCTTCACTTTTTGCATAGGTTAAACCTGCGTTAATGTCCCATCCATAAGCTTCACCTTCAATTCCAGCAAATGCTCGATGTGAATCATTGGTCGTTTTGCCTGAACGATTGCCTCCTTGTGAACGCAGATAAAGTTGTAAATCTGCATCATTCAAGCCAGTCACTGCGGGTGTGATTCCTTTGCCAGGATAATATTGACTTGTACTTGGGAGTGTTAAGGAACGGCTGTATACATCAGGCGCAATCGAGGTTGTTACTTCATTGCGAGAAAAAATATACTCTCCAATCAAATTAAATTGATCAGTAAGTTTCAATGTGCCTCGACCCAGTGCTGAAATTGTTTCTACTTCTGGTGTGATACCAATCAGTGCCTGTGTGTTGAGATAACATAAGCCTTCATCGGCAATAACATTGGGGGTATTATTACAATTTGCATTGCCATATGGATTGGCAAGAATATTGGATGTAGGATCAAAAAAGTTTGCAGGAAAGGCATTTGCTGAACTGGCATCTAGTCCCAGTTCAGGGATGACGCCACCACGACGGCTGATTTTACGGTCTTTCGCCATGATATTATTGGTTCTGCGGTAATCTACTACACCATAAACATTAAAGCCCTGTTCATCTAAATTGCCATATCCTCCAAAAATAGAAATGTCTTGTTTATCTCCTCCACTGGCTTCAGGTTGAGTTGCACCCACACTAATATTGAGTCCCTCAAAAGATTTTTTAGTAATAAAATTAATGACTCCCCCAATTGCATCTGCACCATATACGGCAGAAGCACCATCTCGTAGAATCTCAATACGTTCCACCATTGCCATTGGAATAATATTGAGATTGGTCGTTGAGGTGCTGAAAGGGCTATACGCCAAACGACGACCATTGAGCAATACCAATGTTTTATCTGTCCCTAAACCACGAAGGTTGGCAGAAGAGCCCTCGGTATTACTTGCACCGACGTTCTGTGAAGTTGAAAATCCTGCTTGGTTTGAACTGACTTTGGTCAATGCTTCTTCAACTGTGGTAACCCCTTGTTTGGCTAAATCATCACCTTTAATAATGGTAATCGGTGATGCACTTTGAGCAGCAACTCCTTTGATTGAAGAGCCTGTCACGGTCACTTTTGCCACTTTGGTTGTTTGGGAGCTTTCTTCATTTTCTGCTGCTTTTGCTGTAGTGAGGTACATCAAACTTAAACTAAGTATGCTTAATTTAAGAATATTTTTCCCCATTGTTGGCGACTCCAAAGAACGAAACTCTTTGTTCATTTTCATATTTTCAGACATCCGTTTTTTTTTGTACTTAGCGATATTGCTGCAATGCTTTCTAGCAATACAAGTGCCAACTATCTAATTATATGTTGTAAAAATATACAAAAAATTGCTAATAATTTGCGTTACTAGTGTCGAATTATCTTATTCTTCCAAGGCTTGATTGAAAAAATCTACTTTTTTAAAAATATGAAAAAGTATTAAGAAAAGATGAAATCATTGTAAAAAAAAGTATTAATTTATAG
>NZ_JADVOP010000047.1 GCF_016508585.1 Acinetobacter baumannii | reverse complement strand
GGACTTCTTTGCTGCCATTCTTTATGAATTGTTTCAATGACTTGAATCACTGATTTATTCATAAACACTCTGCTATTACGGCGTTTGTGCCACAGTGACGTTGCATCTTCAAGTTTGAGTTTATAGATCGTCAGTGCGCCATCGCTCTGTCCCTGTGAGGCTTCGGTAATGATGCCTGTGGTACGGAACAGTTGTCCTCGGTCGGTGACTTGGTCGATTGCAGCTTGGCTACCGATAAACTGTTTGAGAGGAATATTTGCGGAGGTCGCAAGACAGATCAATTCCACAGACACGCCTTGATTGATGGCATGTTGTCCGTCAATGCGTTGCAGGAACACTTGGGCGGTCAAATCAGGATTACTAAACTGAATGTGCAAAGCTCTTTTTTGAGCGGTTAATCCTAATTGATCCAATACTTTATAAATACTATTGACTAAGCTATTCATTTTAATAATTTATTCATTTTTAGTTGAAGTTATTATAAATCAAAATCATTTTTTTTCTATTCCAAGAAACAATTTCATACACTAAAGTCCTTAAATTCAAATACATTTTTTTATTATTTGTTGAAAAGTTAAATAAAAAATGAAGGGTTAAATCTTATTATTATTTTGATATTTTAAGTTTAATTTAAATTACTCTCTGATAAATATCCTTAAATAAGCTAAAAGATTCTATGAGTTTATCCTCTTTGCTCTATTTCAATATTCGCTGTCTTTCACTCCATCCGACTTAGCTAGAAGCCGTTTTTCTTAGATTAAGTATAAAACCATATTTATTTTATGCCTTTCTAAATCAACGTACACGTTTGACTGGATTTTTACGATAAGATAGATGCATAGTTCATTTTCTTAGGTATTTCCCTATGAACAATATAAAACCTCCCAAAAAACCCTTATGGAAATCCAAGGCTGTTATTTTCGCTACGATTTTTAGTTGTCTGTTTCTGCTGTTTTTCTATATGGCTGTAAGCAACGAACCAGACTACATGCCAAGCCAACAAAATAAGTCAACCACACATTCAACTACGCATACAGAATCTGAGCAATCAAACCATGACATGCAAATGTCCAATCCGCAAATGAAAAATATGTCTCATAATGATCGCCACACACAACGTTCTCACTCAGTAATCAATCATGAATAATTTACGTAATGCCCTTGTTGTTGAAGGGGGCGGTATGCGTGGTGCTTTCACCTGCGGTGTACTCGATGCTTTTCTGCAACAAAACTTCAATCCATTTGATCTATTTGTGGGTGTTTCATCAGGTTCAACCAATCTCGCCAATTATATTGCCAAGCAACAGGGTCGCAATATTGAACTGTATCTCGACCATTCACTGCGTCCTGAATTTATCCGTTACGGGCGTTTTTTAAAAGGTGGAGATTTACTGGATATGCAGTGGATGTGGGAGATTGTTGAAAAGGAAAATCCTTTAGACCAAAACACTTTATTTGCACAAAACCCTGATTTTTACATGGTTTTGACTCATGCTCGATCTGGTCATGCCGAGTATTTACGGGCAGGGAAAGATAATATTATTGACGGATTACGCGCCTCAAGCTCTATTCCCTATCTTACAAGGAAAGCTGTTGAGATTTTTGGTGAACCTTATTTTGATGGTGGTGTCGCAGATGCTCTTCCAGTGCAATGGGCAGCTCAGCAGCAGCAGGTTCAAAACCTATTGGTGATCCGTACTCGAACCCAAAGCTATTTCAAAGCCAGCAGCAAAGCAGACCAATTTTTTGCCAAATATTTAATGAATCAACATGCTGGATTTTCAGATAGTCTTAAGCAACGCTGCCAACGTTATAATGCAACGGTCGATTTTATGCGTCAAAATAATCAACAGGGTATTTTGGAAGTCTGTCCCCCTGAAAATAAAATGTTAGCGGGGCGTTTATGCAAGGATAAACGCAAATTGCAATATACCTATCAAGTTGGCTTGGATTGCGGTCACAAAGCCATTGAAGATTGGAAGACACTAACTCAAACCATATAAAGCGCTTTTAGTCTAGTCCTCTTTCAGAAAGTATATTGTGTCGTATCCTTCATGTGGAAATGCATCTTCAGTTATACTTTCAATCTTAATGACCTGACCTTTTCTTAGACTCAGTGTAGGTGAATGTTGGATTTTTATTTTCATGGTTTGATTGATAAATGTGTGGCATCCACTATCGGCTCTTCCATGCTTTACTGCATTGAGTACTTTGATATCAACCAAGAATTCACTTTTCTCAAATTTATTTTGGCGCCCATTGTTTGCTATCGATGAGCTTGTAGATCTCATATCTAAGACTTTAGCACTCAATAGGCAATGATTGACATAAGATGCCCATGTAAAATTGGGGATGATTAAGCTCATCATCCACAAAAAAACTGCATTCAATTGCTTCATCTAGTTGCCCTTTTTCCAAAACTTCCAAGATTTTTCAGGGCAAGCATAAAGTTTGTCTGACACTGTGACTTCATGGTTTGTTTTTAAATCAAATACCTGAAATCGACATTGGTTATTTTGATATTGACCTAAAATTTCATAATCATGCCCAGCCTGAGGTCTAAAAGAAGCAACAGCATCCACACATTGATCAAGCACTTGTGCTTTTGTCCGAGATGAATCAGTTGCTCCAAATACAAAACCATATAAATTCACAGGTTGATCGGCATTTAAAATAAACTCTTTATAGGAGATCAGTTGGTAAGTTCGCATCGCATTGCTTTCAGCTTCTTTCTGCATTGCACTACGTGGCATCCCTTCTTCAATATTAAAGGTGATTCTCGCATACGCTTTTAGCGCAGATAATGCACCATTTCCACTTAAGTAATCCCGTATCCCAGTTTTTCTTCCTGCACAATCAAATGAATGTTGAATTAAAGTCTTTGTCGCACCCTTTCGATAGACCCGAATCCGTGCCTGTGTCGCTGGGTCATAAGTTTTTGGTTTTGTTTCCGCCTGCACTTCATAGGCTAATGCTGATGGTTGCTGTGTGTCGGCATGTACATATACAGTGAATAGCGATACTCCTCCAAATAGAAATAAAACCTGAAACCGTATCCTGCCATGCTTATATAATCTGTTCATTTTATTTTTAAAATACTGAGTATGTCTTTAAAAGACTTTACACGATGATCTGCTTATGTCGATATCACTTTTTGTTCTGGATCAAATAAAATGGCTTGCATGCCGACAGATTTTGCCCCCACAATATCAACAACTTCATTATCCCCCACGAAAATACATTGCTCAGGCATCAGTTCAAGTTGACGACACGCCAACTGGAAAATTTTTGGATCAGGCTTTCTTAGCCCGACGGCTTCTGAAACGATAATGCTAGAGAAAAGCTTGTCTACACCCAATGCCTGAAAATTACGCTCTTGAAATGGACTTCGGCCATTGGAAATGAGCCCAAGGGAAAAATCAGCCTTAACCAATCGATCAAGTACTGAATCAACACTTTGAAAAGCCACACAAAACTTGTTGAAATCTTCAATATAACTCGTGAGCAATGCTTGTACTGTAATTTTGGAAATCTGAAATTCTTGAATGAGTTGTGCATAGACCTTGTCTTTCCATACTGTACCATTCGCATCGAGAGTAATAAAACGTTGAATAAAATTTTGCTGTTGTGATAACGGAACAAGGGTTAAAGTATTGATTTGCCATTCTAAAAATTTTTCAAGGGACGAGGTTCGGTCCAAAAGTGTCTGATCTAGATCAAATAATACAGCTTGAATCATTTTATCATCTGCTCCATAGCCAAAGCATAGCATTCAAAATATCTTTAACATTCATTCCTGATCCAACGAATTTATCCATTCAATCCTTGTAAAGTCTTTAATGAAATACCCGCTCCTCCACAAACAATAACCAACACCTGATCAGTCAATTTAAACTGAATTTTCTGATCATAAAGTACCGATAGTGTTGCACCACATGCAGGCTCCACCAAAAGACGATGGTCATCAGCAAACTTTAGACAGGCATTTATAGCCGCTTGGTCTGAAACAACTTGACTGTGTATATCGAATTGCTGGCTCAGATCAAAAGCATTTTGACAAACTTTTTTCGCAGCCAATGTCGTGGCTATTCCGCTTACACGATCCAACTCCACATGTTGTCCAGCAATGATAGACGCATTTAAAGACGCTGTTCCGTGTGTTTCAACCGCATAAATTGGAATATGTCCTAACCCATGTTTATTTAGACCTGCAACCACACCAGAAAGTAGACTTCCACCACCGACAGATAACACGACTGCATCCGGTACAACACCCGCTGCAATCACCTCATCAATCATGGGGATAATCCCGTCCCACAGCAGTGGATCATCAAAAGGGTGAATAAAAACATCATCTGGCGTTAATAACGACTGTGCTAAAGCATTCGCCTCAACCCATGAAGCACCTTGTACAATAACTTCAGCACCTTGTTGAGCAATCAATTCTTGAGCGCGCTGTGCTGTGGTTTCAGGAACAACCACTGTGACAGGAACACCGAGTTGTCGTCCAGTATAAGCAACCGCTAAACCCGCATTTCCACCTGAAGAACTGACAAATCGCTGAGCGCCTTGCTCAAAATATTTTTGACAAGCATAACCAATGCTTCGCTGTTTAAATGAAGCAGAAGCTTGCAAAGCCTCCATTTTCAGCCATACCTGGCATTGGTTGAGTTGACTTAAAACGAGTGACTGTATTAACGGGGTTTTTATACTGAGCATTGATGACGATATTCCCTTATTTTATTTCGCTATTTTTTAAACTCTGACACATATCGATATGTGGGATTCCACAATCCAGATATGCTTCACCTTGTAATTGAAAACCCAAATTTTCATAGAATTTTATCGCATAGGTTTGTGCAGATAGTTTAAGTACTGTTCTATGTTCCTGCTTGGCAACATCGATAATATGTTGCATGAGCAACCTCCCGATGCCTTCACCGCGGTAGCTTTTTAATACCGCTACACGCCCGATACTGTCATTTTGTAATAACCGCGCAGTGGCAATCGGTTGATTTTGTTCATACATCACAAAATGCAGTGAGACAGCATCTTGGTCGTCCCATTCATCCACTTCACTGATATTTTGTTCTTCAATAAAAACCTTTCTACGAATCAACTGTGCATCGTGTTGAAGTTGGCTCCACGGTCCTGATTGAATTTCAAATCGACTCATTCTGTTAAATCCTAATGTTCAATAAATTGGTCCTTGATTGTTTCAATTTATGTTAATGTACGCATAATAATGTATTCATTATCACTTACTTAACCAAACCTGTAGAATAATTATGTTGTTAAATCAAAAATTTAAAGTACTTATTTATAGCGCAATTTTACTTTCTGCTCAAAATATTTACGCCAAAACCTCCGATGTTGATCGTGTCAAAGTGATCTCGCAAAGTATGATCGGATTATTTTCTCAAGATGATCACCAAGATCAACTCAATTTAAAAATGGCTGCGGCGATCGCAGGTGTTTCAGAAGTTGAAGCAAAGAAAAACCTTGATGAAAATGGTGAAAAACAATTAACGGCTTCTGAACAAATGAAACAGATGCTTAAAGAACAATTTAACGGCAACGATTTTAAAATGGTTGAACCTGCTTTTGAACGCCAATTAAAAGCTCAAGGCGCTGTATATAAAAGTTGTCAACAGAACGGAAAAATCATTGAAAATAAAGAAAATTTTCAAGTACCATTAAGCTGTAAAGTTCCTGTCATAGATTTTGAGAAAATTCAAATGCCGGCACAAGACAGTAAAGACAGTGAAGCAAAATCTGTTGTTAAAGCGTCCGACTTCTTAACGGACCTGATCAATAAAGCACCTCGCGAGACGTTAACAACCCATATCTTGATTCATAAAGTGGGCGAACAATTGGTCCCGGAAATGGATAACCCAGCCTATTTTCCTGATACGATTACTCAAAAAATAATGGGATCAAGTGAAGAAGAACTCGGTACAGCTAATCAAGAATAACGTTGATTGATAAAATAAACTGTATATCAATTGAGGTTGTTTTTATTTAACCTGATATCGGTATTTTACTTTAGCCACATTTCAGATCACTCTGGGCTAAGCGTACAAAACTGCGCTTAGCCCTATGGCAAACCTGTTTCTTGCGATTCTTACAAACGTGAAGCGCCTCTCGAGCATCAGCTTATTAGCACTTTGCTCCAATATCTTGTTGATCCCATTGCCCGTTTAACAACAACTCCAGGGATTGCTTTTGAATACCATACATGGTTTTCAAGGCTTGAATCTGAGCCAATACGCCTTGGTCAGGTTCAACAAAATCTTTGCGCTTGATCGCCAAAATCATTTTATTCTTACTGGTATGTTCCAAAGCGACAAACTCAAAAACTTTGGTTTCATAGCCATATGCCTTGAGTAATAAGGCACGAATCGTATCTGTTAACATCTCTGCCTGTTGTCCAGCATGAATACCAAACTGCAACATCGGTTGTAAAACTTGTGGGCTTTTCAATTGCGGGCGTAATTCTTTATGGCAACACGGCGCGCACATGATGATTTGTGCATTTAAGCGAATCCCCGTATGAATGGCAAAATCCGTTGCTACATCACAGGCATGTAATGCAATCATCACATCAAGGTGTGATGGATGATAAGTTCTGACATCACCCTGAAAAAAATCCAATTGTTCGAAATGAGAGACTTCTGCCACATCTTGACAAAACTTCACCATCTTATCATTCAGCTCTACGCCCGTTACAAAGGGAATTTGCCCCTGTTTTGACAAATAATCATACAAAGCAAAGGTCAGATAACCTTTCCCCGAACCAAAATCAACGACCTTTAATGCCGGCATTTGAGATTGCACCTGATCCTGTTGTTCTTGCTGCTGTATCTGCGTTAATGCTCCTGAAAAAATTTCAACAAATTTATTAATTTGTTTCCATTTACGTGCCATATTGGGAATCACCTGTGCGTTGGCATCGGTAATTCCAAGCGGTTGTAAGAAATAACTCTGTTGATCGACAAATCGCTGTTTACTGCGGTCATGTGCTTGCTGCTCGGCTTTAGGAGATTTGCCTGCCTTGTTTTTAGTTACGGTCAGCAAGGCTTTCTTCTTATTCTTTTTCAGCTGTATTTCTGCTTCATTGGTAAATAAATTGGCTTGCTTACATTGTTCCGCCAATTGCTGAATGGTGTTTAAAGCATCGGATAAAGGATAATTTTTAGTAATATCATTGGTTTTATAACGATATAAACAACTCAGCACAGGCACTTGTTGTAATTGGATGACTCGAAAGGTCATTTTCTCCAGATCAGTCAATTCACCTTTATACTGACTTAAAATTAATCGATCTAAATTTTGATTATCAATAGCTTGCTGTACGCTATCAAAAAACTGTTTTTCTTGGACAGATAAACTCGCGACATCAGACATGATCAAAACTCGTATTAATTAAGTTACCTATTTTAAAACGTCTTACTTTAAAGGTAAAACTGCATTACTATACAAGTGTATTTTTAAGGTCATAAAATCCAATGTCGACTGATCAAATGATTCATACATATGCAGCACATGAAGAACGCATCAATGCTTTGAGTCATGCATTTGGTGCCGTTTTGGCTGCCATAGCAACTGTATTTATGCTGATTAAGGGACATGATCTGCAAGGATGGCAATTTTTCGGATTGGTGGTTTATGGATTGAGTATGATTTTACTCTTCTCAAGTTCAGCCATTTACCACTTTGCTGTCGATGAAAAAAAGCGGCACTGGTATAAAAAACTGGATCATACGGCGATCTATTATTTAATCGCAGGAACCTATACACCATTTTTGGCAATTGCAATTCCAACAGCTAAAGCACATTACTTGCTGATTGCACTTTGGGTCATTGCAGCTATTGGAACACTATTCAAGTTAATATTCATTCATCGCTTTGAAAAAATTTCTTTGGCTGCATATCTCATCATGGGGTGGCTCGCAGTGCTCGTTATGGATGATATGCAACAGTTTTTGCAACCAGAAGCATTAAAATTATTGGTCATCGGCGGTTTAGCATATACAATAGGCGCATTGTTTTATGCCTTGAAAAGCGTAAGATACACTCATGCTATTTGGCATATATTTGTTCTGATCGGTGCAGGATCACATTTCCTTGCAATCTATCTTTACGTCATTTAATTCATAGACACTCAAAATTCAGTGACCCTGATCGAGTGGATTTGAGTTGATCTCGTTGTTTTTTTAAGAAATTACGCCTTTTTTAAAAAGATTACGCTTTAAAGACTCGTTTTACTTTTAAAAGTGTAAGGTTCACCATGGCGTCATCAACTATTGCTACTCCTGAAATTCAAACAAATTCAAAAACTCGCGTTCTTTTCGCAAGTCTTGTCGGTACAACAATCGAGTTCTTCGATTTTTATATCTATGCCACTGCGGCAGTCCTGATTTTTCCACACTTGTTCTTTCCAGCAAGTACAGATCCAATGACGGCAACCATTCAATCACTCGCGACATTTGCCATTGCATTTATTGCACGACCGATTGGTGCTGCTGTATTTGGTCACTTAGGTGATCGTATTGGTCGTAAAGCTACCCTGGTCGCAGCATTGTTGACCATGGGTATTTCAACCGTATGTATCGGTCTACTCCCGACTTATGCACAGATTGGTATTGCAGCTCCCCTCTTACTTGCACTATGTCGTTTAGGTCAAGGTTTAGGTCTTGGGGGTGAATGGTCAGGTGCAGTATTGCTGGCTACTGAAAATGCACCTGAAGGTAAACGTGCTTGGTATGGAATGTTCCCACAGCTGGGCGCACCGATTGGCTTTATTCTTGCAACAGGTTCTTTTCTTGGTCTTGGTGCATTGATGTCTGAAGCAGACTTTATGCAATGGGGCTGGCGTATTCCATTCCTCGCAAGTGCGGCATTGGTGATCGTCGGTTTATATATTCGCTTAAAGTTGCATGAAACGCCTGCTTTCCAAAAAGTACTGAACAAGCAAAAAGAAGTGAATGTCCCATTTAAAGAGGTTGTGACCAAACATTATAAAATGTTATTCCTCGGCACAATTGCAGCGGTTTGTACTTTCGTTGTGTTCTATCTGACCACTGTATTTGCACTCAACTGGGGAACCAAACAACTGGGGTACTCTCGTGCACAATTCTTAGAGATGCAACTTGTTGCGACCCTTTGTTTTGCTGCCTTTATTCCACTGTCGGCTGTATTTGCTGAGAAATTTGGACGTAGAGCAACCTCAATCGGGGTATGTGTTGCCTCAGCACTGTTTGGTTTAGTGTTTGCAAGTATGCTTGAGTCAGGTAGTACAGTGATTGTGTTCCTGTTCTTATGTGTAGGTTTGGCATTGATGGGCATGACATATGGACCGATTGGGACGGTTTTATCTGAAATTTTTCCAATTTCTGTTCGTTATACAGGGTCTGCATTAACCTTTAACTTGGCGGGTATTCTAGGTGCATCATTTGCTCCTTTAATCGCCACAGAGCTTGCTACCAAGTACGGTTTACAAGCTGTGGGTTACTACTTAACAGCTGCATCCATTCTTTCGCTTTTGGCATTCTTGGCGATTCGTGAAACTAAAAATGACGATGTAAACAACCAAGTTTAATCGTGCGATAAGATCAATGAAGCCTGCAATTTTGCAGGCTTTTTCATTGCTGTTTTAAGCTTTATATCCGAGTCGAAACTTATTTTTTCAATGAGTTGAAGATATGGTTGCATCGAACTCACGTTAATGTAATGTGGCTAAAAATCTGGTTTAGAGACGATTTCCACAAGCTGATTGTTAAACGGTTGCATGAATGACAAATAACTTGCATGTAACGCCATACGATTTAAATCGGTATTGAAGGGTTCAGGATGATATAACTTATCTCGGATAATCGGATGTCCGATATATTGCATATGTACACGTAACTGATGTGAACGACCTGTGATTGGCGTGAGCAATACACGGCTGATATCTTTTTCAGCATCATAGCTTACTGATTCAAACAAAGTTTGTGCAGGCTTTCCCAATTCAAAATGCACAATCTGACGCGGACGATTTTCCCAGTCTGTAATTAAGGGTACATCGACCTGACCATTGCTGTTGATCTGTCCCTGAACCAAAGCGATATAATTCTTTTTAACGGTTCTGGCCTGAAACATTTTACTGGCTGCCACTTCAGCATCACGGTGCTTGGCAAAAAGCAGAATCCCTGAAGTTGCCATATCCAGACGATGCGTGATTTTGGCATTCGGGTATAATGCCAATACTCGAGAATAAGCACTGTCATGATGCTCAACTAAACGTCCGGGAACAGATAACAAACCAGCGGGTTTGTTAATCGCAACAAAGTCATCGTCTTCAAAAATAATATCGAGCGGGTCTAAAGGTGGCTGATAAACAAAGCCATCATCAATGGGCATGTAGAATGTTTGTTGATAAGAATTGCGGAAAAATAACAATAGACTGAAAAGCTGTCAAGGGAACAGCAAACTGATTATTTCCAAAATAAAACTTCAATATCCAACGATATTGAAGTTCATATCAAACCAATATCATCCAGTTGAAAACGACTCAAGCCTGAATATTCAAAACCAATTGTCGTTTTTTCACCTGTTGCCCAACCTGTCCAACGATCTCTTCGACCACACCATCTACATCCGATTTAATCTGTTGTTGTATTTTCATTGCTTCTAAAATCAGTAGCGTTTGACCTTTAGACACAGTATCTCCAGGATTGACCAAAATATGAATAATTGCACCATCCATTGGGGCACGGATTTTACCATCGCCTGCAATATCGGTACTTTCTGGTGGTACATAAGTAACATTCTCAATGGCAATATTGCCATTTACAGCGTCCAAATAAATCCGATTTCCATCTAAGACATAATTGATTGAGCGGCGCACAGAATTTGTTTCGTAAATCAGTTGGTCGACATCTTGTGCAATGATCTGAATGTCAAGGCTTTGCCCACAGATTTCAACACCGACTAAATCACGATCACGCTTTACCAGTACATGCATGTGTTGATCTTCATGTTTCAATTTCAACGGTAAAGATAAAGCAATCCCTGTATTCCAACTGCTTTGACTTGCAGCATGGGTGAATAATGCTGTGGCAACTGCCAAATACTCTAAATCTAGTGTTTGTGAATGCAAACTTGGATCATTTTGAAAATGCTCTTGGATAAATGCCGTGTTGGTATCGCCTTTGACAATAATCGGATGTCTAAGCAAATTGACCAAAAACTGTTTATTGCTGTTTACCCCCAAAAGAACACAGTCATCTACAGCACGCGCCAAAAGCCGAATCGCATCTTGCCGGGTTTGACCATAGGCAATGACTTTCGCCACCATTGGATCATAAAAAGGACTAATTTCATCCTGTTCAAGTAACCCATGATCAATGCGTACATGAGGCGACTCCGCAGCTTGCCAACGATATATACGTCCCGTTTGAGGTAAAAAATCCTGTCGGGGATCTTCTGCATATAAACGGACTTCAATCGCATGTCCTGTCAAGGTCAGCTCAGATTGCTGAAGCGGCAGCGTTTCTCCATTGGCAACACGCAGTTGCCATTCCACAAGATCCAGTCCAGTAATCATCTCCGTTACAGGATGCTCAACCTGCAAACGTGTATTCATTTCCAAGAAATAAAAATTACCCGATTGATCCAATAAAAATTCGACGGTTCCTGCTCCAACATACTTACAAGATTTTGCTGCAGCTACCGCAGCCTCTCCCATTTGTTGGCGCAAGCTTTCAGTCATGACTGGACAAGGTGCTTCCTCGACGACCTTTTGATGACGGCGTTGAATCGAACAGTCACGTTCAAACAGATAAACATAATTGCCATGCGTATCGCCAAACACCTGAATTTCAACATGACGGGGAGCCATCACAGCTTTTTCAAGAATGAGCTCACCTGAACCAAATGCATTCTCAGCTTCAGAACGTGCTGTTTTTAAGGCTTCGACAATATCAGCCGATTGGTGAACCAGACGCATGCCCCGACCACCACCTCCTGCGGATGCTTTGACCATCAATGGATAGCCAATTTTGTTGGCTTGTTGTTCAAGATATTCAATATCTTGCTGATCACCTTCATAACCAGGTACACAAGGCACACCAGCCTCGATCATGGCAATCTTTGAAAGTCGTTTACTTCCCATCAATTCAATTGCGGATGCAGGTGGTCCGATAAAAGTAATATCGTTTTTAGCACATGCTGCGGCAAAGTCAGTATTCTCCGAAAGAAAACCATAACCGGGATGTACGGCATCTGCTCCTGTTTTTTGACATGCTTCGATAATATTATCTATAGAAAGATAGGACGCTGAAACCTTTGACGCACCGATATAGACAGCTTCATCTGCAAACTGAACATGCCGTGCATGACGATCCGCATCTGAATAGACAGCCACTGTTTGATAGCCCATTGCTTTTGCTGTTTTCATTACGCGAACAGCAATTTCACCACGATTCGCCACCAATATTTTTGAAAATGCCATTCTCGTTTCCCCTATTTTTATATTTTATTGATTTGATGATCTTGATTTTAATGATAAATCAATCACTTAAAATCAATCCTGATGTCTTGGCTATCCATCAAACCAATTCGGTTCTCGTTTTTGTATAAATGCCAAGGTTCCTTCCATGCCTTCTTCACCACCCACAGCCTGCGCAAATTGCTGTGCTGCATCATCCAACAGTGCTGTTAAAGGCTCATTTAAGGTTCGATGTAATAACGCTTTGGTCACACGAGAGGCTTGCGGCGCAGTCCGTTTGATTTGCTGAATGGTTTCAACCAACAGCACTGCCAATGCTTTTTCATTCTCAACGACTTCATGTACCACACCCACTTTCAATGCAGTGTGACCTTCAAAACGTGATCCCAATAGCGCCAAACGACGTGCTTGTGTCAAACCGATTCGTTTGACCACAAAAGGTGCAATCTGCGCAGGGATCACGCCTAGCCCAGTTTCAGGTAAGCCAAATTTGGCATCAGCAAGACTGATGGCGATATCTGAAACACAAGCCAAACCAAAGCCGCCCCCCAACACAGCACCTTCCAATACTGCAACTACAGTTTGCGGAGCTTGATCAACTTGTTGAATCATATGACCAAATTGGCGATTGAAATCAACATAAGGTTGCAGAGAGCCTACATTGATTGCTTCACCACGCAGTTTTGCCATATCTTTGATGTCACCCCCTGCACAAAAATGACCACCTTTACCTCGTAAAATGACCGAACGAATTGATACATCCTGTTCAATGACTTGAAATACTTGCTGAATCGCTTTGACCATATCCAAACTCATCGCATTACGACTGTCAGGTCGATTAAGCCATAAAGTTAAAATACTGCCCTCTTGTTCAAGTTCAATACTTGAATCAAATACCTGTGCTGTTAGCGATGGTGAAAGTGTCATCTCCATATTCTCCCTATTTATTTACGCTTGGACGGTAAAATATCCATCAGCTTACAAATAATACCGAGCATGATTTCATCAGCACCACCACCGATTGAACCTAAACGACCATCTCGATACAGTTGTGAAGCAGGGTTATCCCACATAAAGCCATTGCCCCCCCAAAACTGTAAACAACTGTCAGCGACTTCACGGGTCAAGCGTCCTGCTTTGAGTTTTGCCATAGAGGCTATTTCAGTCGCATTGCCACCAGCAACATGAATTTCACAAGCACGATAAGTTAAAGCACGTAACGCCTCGACTTCTGTCATCAATTCCGCAAAACGGAAATGTACATATTGATTGTTGATCAAAGGTTGTCCAAAAGTGCTGCGCTCCTTGGTGTATTGAATGGTTTGCTGAATAACATTTTCTAAACCGCCAATAGCATTGGCAGCCGCCCACATACGCTCTTCTTGAAATTGCATCATCTGCATCATGAAACCCATGCCTTCTGCACCGACCAGGTAACGCTGTGGCACACGAACATTGTCAAAATAAACTTCTGCTGTAGTCGTTGAGCGCATGCCCAACTTATTTAAAGGTTCTGAAAATGAGATGCCTGCGGATTTTGCAGGAACAATAATCATTGATTTGTTGACATGCGGTTTGTCATCGGACGTATTGGCAAGTAAACAGAAGAAATCTGCTTGCAGTGAATTGGTAATCCACATTTTACTGCCATTAATTACATAATCATCACCGTCTTTCTTTGCAGTGGTTTTGATCGCGGCAACATCTGAACCGGCATGCACTTCCGATACCGCAATGGAGGCAACATACTCACCTGCAATGGCAGGTGTTAAAAATTCATCACGCAATTGTTTGCTGCCAAAACGGGCCAAAGCAGGTGTTGCCATATCAGTCTGTACACCTATTGCCAGAGGTACACCTCCACATGCTGCACGCCCAAGTTCTTCCGCCACCACAAGGTTATAGGAATAATCTAAGCCCAATCCCCCGTTTTCTTCTGGTTTACAAATCCCCAATAATCCCAGGTCAGACAGCTTTTTAAATACATCATGAATTGGAAAACGCCCTTCAGCTTCCCATGCGGGAATATATGGATTGAGTTCGGTCTCAACAAACTGACGTGTAGTACGGCGTAGTGCGTCATGCTCTGATGTAAATTTCATTATTTTTTTCCTTAAATTAAATCTGCTCTTATCACACTTTAACAAGAGAGTTTTTGATTCAAAATCAGTCCTATACATAAAATCATTTGAATTAGACAGTTTAAAGTCTCGACACGCCAAAACGGATTGGGTTCAGTTTTCGATGCTCAGCTTCATAAATTGTTTCAAGCAAGAAAATCAAAACCTTACGCGTATCTCTTGGATCAATGATTCCATCATCATGGAGCATTGCCGTATTGAATAAGGCGGTAGACTGTTGTTCTAATTTGGCTGCTGTACTTTGTTCCAAGAAGTCCAGCATCTGTTCATTCGGCTCCATCCCTGACGCTTTCTGTTTACCTTCTGCCACAATCCGCAACACCTTACCGGCTTGAGCAGAGCCCATCACTGCAACATGTGAATTTGGCCAGGCAAAAATAAATTGTGGTGACAGCGGACGACCACACATGGCGTAATTTCCTGCACCATATGACCCGGCGACGACAATTGAAATTTTGGGAACTGTTGTATTTGCCACCGCTTGGATCAATTTTGAACCATGCTTGATGATGCCGTTTTGTTCTGCATCTGTTCCAACCATAAAACCTGTGGTGTTGTGTAAAAACAGTAAAGGACGCTTGGTCTGCTCACACAGATGAATGAATTGAGCTGCTTTGGTTGCACCTTGTGGGGTAATCGGTCCATTATTGGTAATAATGCCAATGTGTAATCCACCAATTTTTGCCCAACCGCACACCGTCAATGCATCGTATTCCTGTTTAACTTCAAAAAAATCAGAATCATCTACAATCCGTGCAATCACTTCTTTCATATCAAAAGGTTGTTTGGGATTTGCAGGAATAATGCCGAGTAACTCTTCAGCAGGGTAACGTGGTTCTGGATAATCTCGCTTTAATTTTTGGGTTTGTTCCTTCCAATTGAGATGCTCAAACACCTCCCTTGCAATACGAATTCCATCTGCATCATTTTCAGCCAAGAACTCCGCTGTACCAGCAACTTGGGCATGCATTTCTGCTCCACCGAGCTCTTCAGCAGTCGCAACTTCCCCTGTAGCAGCCAGAAGCAAAGGAGGTCCCGCAAGTAACATCTCGGTTTGTTTGCGTACAGCAATGACATAGTCAGACAAGCCCGGCTGATATGCCCCACCCGCTGTTGCATTGCCATGTACCACAGACACTTGCGGTAAACCTGCCGCAGAAAGCCGAGCTTGGTTGGCAAAAGTCATCCCACCAAAGGTAAAGACTTCAGCAGCATAATTTAAGTTTGCACCGCCACTTTCAGTCAGGGTCAGCATTGGTAATTTTTGTTCGAAAGCAATTGTTTGAAGGCGTAAGGTTTTTTGCACCCCCATCGGAGACATCGTTCCACCTTTGATCGCACTATTGCTTGCAGAAATCAGACAGCGGACACCACTCACAAATCCGATTCCTGAAATAATGCCTCCCCCGGCATCCGATCCATCTTTATCATCATGCATGCCATAGCCAACCAGACCACACAGCTCAACAAAGGGAGAATCGGCATCAAGGGCTAAACGGACACGTTCATGCGGTAAAATTTTACCTTTTTTATCAAATTTAGCCTTGGCAGCATAAGACTTTTCGATGTTCTTATTTTGCACTGCACGTACGTCAGCAATCTGGTTCAGTAATGCTTGTTTGTTTTGTTCAAATTGCTCGCTGCCAACTGCAATTTCGGATTGGAGAACAGTCATGTATTTTCTCCTGTCGTTGAGTTATTCGATGAATTGCCTAATTGTTCTTTGAGTACATCTGGAATAAAAGCACGATGGAAACCATTGAATGATTCGCTGTTGACAGCATCCGCCAACGGATACATTCGCGTCCCCAAAGAGGCTGCACCATCAATACGAAGCGTTACCCCCGAAACAAAACCTGCCGCCTCTGAGAGCAGATAGCAGATCGCTGAAGAAATTTCGGACTCTGTTCCCATACGTTTAAGTGGCACATTACCCGCCAAGCTGGGAATGATGAATTTGGCAAAATCACCTGAGTAATTATCCATTCCCGAGGAAATAATCCATCCCGGTGCAACACAGTTCACACGAACACCTGAACGTCCCCACTCTACTGCTGCCGTTTTGGTCAAATTATCCACCCCAGAACGCGCTGCACCAGAGTGCCCCATACCTGGCATTCCTCCCCACATATCGGCTGCCATATTGACAATACTGCCTCCATGTTTTGCCATCCATTGATTGTATGCTTCTTTCATCAAGTAGAAAGTTGAATGCAGGTTATTACGGACTACAGCATCAAATCCATTCGCTGAAATACCTTCTAAGTTTGAAGGGAATTGCCCACCTGCGTTATTGACCAGACCATCAAGCTTGCCAAATTTTTCTATCACTTCAGCAATCATGTCTTTGACTTGTTGTTCTTCACGGTTATCACAAACGATATGATGTACTTTCCCCCCATCGTCGCTGATTTCCTGGCTTACTCTATTGAGCTTTTCAATTTTTCGTCCAGTGATGACAACTTGAGCGCCTAAAGACGCCAATTCATGCGCAGTACAACGTCCAATACCCGAGCCACCACCTGTTACAACAATGACTTTGTCTTGAAAAGCATCTGATCTAAATATTGAGTGATAATGCATTGTCTTAATTCCAATTAATTTCTTTTAGATTCCTTGAACCCTTTCTAATATCTTTTATAAAAACGAGTTTTCTACCATTATAAAAGACTTAAGAGGGCTTTAAATTCGCAGGGATTTTGACAGGCATATCCAACAGTTGCTGTGCAAAAGCTTTGCCTTGCGGATCGATGCGTAAACTGGCAATTCCACCGCCTCCGAGTGCATTTTCCAGCATAAAATTCAGCGCATTCAATCCGGGGATTTCATAACGAATCACTTGAGATTTTTCTGGGTCCAACACATGCTGCATATATGCTTTGACATTTTCTTCAGTCAAGTTGGCACGAATCCAAGGCAAATATTCAGGTTGACGTGCAATCACCCCAATATTGCTATGGTTACCCTTGTCTCCACTACGCGCATGAGCGATTTCAACCAAAGGAACCGTTATTTCCTGAGCAGAAAATTGGGCAATGTCTCCAACAGGCAATGCATCATAGGTCTGTTCACTTGAACCTGATGGAATTTCAACTTTATGGCGCTGTCCAGCAATATCTATTTCTATATTGAGTGCTGATTTGTCCACCAAGAATGAAAAGAGTTTGATCACTGGTGAGGCTTTAGGGCGACCGCCAACGATACCCGCCAGTGCAGGTGCCATTCCTGTAGATGCTTGTGCAATTTCCGAAGCAAAAAACAGACATGCTTCTTTAAACATATGTTTTACTGCAATTTTGACCACGACTTCACGGCTTTGAATAGGTTTTGCATTGCCCCCATAAGTACTTTCAGTGCCCAATATCTCAACGGACTTTTCAGAAAATGGCGGCACTGAACGTAAAGCTAAAACACGTTCGCATTTATTCAGGATCGCATCTGCAATCACCTGAGCTTTTTCTGGTGCTTCACGCCCTGCGATCAGAAAGCTCACCAACACCCGATATCCATCTGGGTAAGTTGCACTGACTTTATATTGCTGAGTGGGTGCTCGACCTTTTGCGCCAATAACCAGAACCCGATCCTGTTCCAGTTGCTGTAATTTTACTTGGCTAAAATCCGCAGTGACATCGGGTAGCAAATAGGCTTGAGGATTACCGATTTCATAAACAATTTGTTCAGCAACTGTCGCAGTCGAAACCAATCCCCCCGTACCTTTGGGTTTAGTTACAACAAATGAGGCATCGGATTTGACTTCAACAATCGGAAATCCCATATTGTCAAAACCTTGAACTAAACGCCAATCGGTGAAATTCCCCCCTGTGCATTGAGCACCACACTCAATGATATGCCCTGCCAGTGAGCCTTGAGCCAGTTTGTCATAATCATCCAAAGACCATTGATATTCATGCAGTAAGGGTGCAAGTACTACAGCAGAGTCCACCACCCGTCCTGTGATCACGATGTCCGCACCTTGATCAAGCGCATCACGAATTGGAATTGCGCCAAGATAGGCATTACAACTGGCAAGCTGATCGGGTAAGTTTTTTCCACTAAACATTTCTTGAATATTTTGTGTTTTTAAAGTGGTCTGTTGAGCGAGTAAGTCATCTCCCAATACCACGGCAATTTTTAAATTTAAGCCTTGAGCATCAATCACTTTTTGCAAAGCATCACGGCATGCCAAAGGATTCACCCCACCTGCATTGCTAATCACCTTGATCTTTTTATCGCTGATTTTTTTAAGTAGTGGCGTCATCACCCGACTGACAAAGTCTAAAGCATAGCCATGCTCAGGATTGACCATCATCGCTTTTGCCATGATTGACATGGTGATTTCTGAAAGGTAATCAAACACAAGGTAGTCAATGTCAGACATATGTACCAGTTGAAATGCAGCAGTATTGGTATCGCCCCAGAAACCTGAGGCACATCCAATTTTCACAATACGCTGATCGTCCATTTTCACACCTATGTTGTTTTGATTGTTCTGAATAAAATTTATACACCAATCTACCAAGCAAGCGCTTGGTTTGTAAAGTGCAAAATGTTATCCTGAATTGGCAAATGTGTTAAAACGCATTTCAAACAATAAAAAAATGGCTTAACTTTATGGAAAAAAATGATCCGATGATCGCTAATTCAATCAATGATATTCAGTCCATTGCCTGTTTTGATGACAGCCCTAGAGGTCGTTTATTGCTGGGTGCTGCTTACCTGTTCCACAAACAAGGCTATGCCAAAACTACTGTACGTGAGTTAGCCAATTTTATTGGAATTCAATCAGGTAGCTTGTTTCATCATTTTAAAAGTAAGGATGATATTCTTGCCCATGTGATGCAACAGACCATTATTTATAATCATGCTCGTCTGTTGGATGCGATTCAAATATCAGATGATCCTGAGCAACAATTGAAACACTTAATTAAAGCTGAACTGATCTCTATTAGCGGTGATACAGGTTCAGCGATGGCTGTTCTGGTTTATGAATGGTTTGCTTTATCTAAACCTAGACAGGATGAGTTGCTTAAACTTCGCAATGCTTATGAGGACATTTGGCTGACTGTGATTGAAAAGCTACGTAAACTCAATAAAGTTCAACATGATGCTTTTATTTGGCGTCGCTTATTGGGAGGTGCAATTGCTTGGACAGTGACGTGGTATAAGCCCAACGGTAAAATGACAATGGATGAATTGACTGAAACCGTTTTAAATATGGCTTTGAAATAAATATTGCTTGGTTCCTCAGCATCAATTGCCTATTAAAAAACCGAAATAAGTTAAGTTTTGTTTTATGATCAGACAGAAAAAAATAATGCTTAAAACATATCCTCAACGCTACATTACCGCCTCGGCAATTTACGCATTGGCTCAACGCTTTAATTTACCCTACGATCCTTTTATGCAAGATTGGGAATATGAGGTTGCTGACCCAAATCGTATTGATGAATTTATAGATGCTTATCTTTCAAATGAACTCAATGAAGACGAAAAATTTGCACTGATGGAAACGATTTTACAATCGTTTGAGGAATCTTCTAAAACGCTAGATTCAGATCAACAATGGAACATAATTCTTCAGCTTTTAGAAGATAACCTCGACATTCATGCAACGACGATTTGTTATTGGGCATATGGAAATTCAGCTTACACGCTGTGTTGGAGAATAACGCCCGACTTACGGAAAATTAAACGTCGAAATCATTTAAAAATCATCCAAGAAAAAGAGATTCTGCTTTGGCATATCATCATAAACAGATCATTTAACTTGCCAAAAAATCAAAACCCCAACTGCTTGCTGATCAAATCCTTCATGATTTCTTCCGCACCACCGCCAATCATGTTGACCTTTACTTCACGGTAAATTCGCTCAGACTTCGTTCCACGCATAAAGCCCATTCCACCTAAGGTTTGTACAGCAGCGTCTGCACAAAACTGCATGCTTTGTGTCGCAACATTCTTTGACATACAAATCTGTGCAATTAAATCACTGCCCTGTAGTTCAGCTTTGCCCATCCGATAAGCAGTGTCCTCCAGTAAAGCGCGTGTATAGGTTAAACGCGTCGCCATATCCACCAGTTTATGACGAACCACTTGGTGGTCAACCAGGCGTTTACCAAAAGTTTTTCGATCTTTAGACCACTCCAGAGCCTCTTGATAACACACCAGTGCATACCCATAAGCCATAGATGCCAGCCAAAAACGCTCCATGTTAAAATTTTTCATAATCACTTTAAAACCAGCATTTTCTTCTCCTAAAAGATTTTCCACAGGTACTTTAACTTGGTCAAAATGTAAATGTGCGGTGTCCGATGCCCACCATCCCATTTTTTTTAAAGGGGATTTGGTAATACCTTCACTATGTGCATCGACCAGCAGCATCGAAATCCCATTGGCGCCTTTTATATCAGGATTGGTTCTTACAGCAACAGTGTAATAGTCTGCTCGCATACCTGAAGTGATAAAGGTTTTTTCTCCACTGAGCCGGTAAAAGTCACCCTCTCGTATCGCTTTGGTTTGCAATGCAGCAACATCAGATCCGCCACTCGGTTCAGTGATGGCAAGTGCAGAAATTTTTTCACCTGCAATAATTTGTGGCATTACTTGGTCACGAATATGAGGCTTTGCAAAATAATGGATAGGCGGCGTTCCAATGGTATGAATCATCAGTGAGATATGTACCCCACCGGAACCAGCTTTAGCTGTTTCAACGGCTGCAAGCAGCACATGAAATGCATCTGCATCAGGGATCCCACCATGATCTTCATCAAACCCTAACCCTAAAAGTCCGATAGATGCCGCTTTTCGATATAGTTCTCGTGGAAAGCTTCCCGCCTCATCCCATTCATTGACATAAGGACTAATTTCTTTTTCCACAAACTTCTTCACACTGTCAGCAAATGCACGATGTTCAGTGCTGTAGTAAATCGGGTTATTTAAATGATCCATATCTTGTTATTCCCTGGTTATTTTTATGACACTGTATTTTCCATACAGTACTATCTTAATCAATTGCTCAAATTCTAATAGCCCAATTGACGACTGGCGAGATCTTTCATAATTTCTTCCGCGCCCCCCCCAATCATATTCACTTTTACATCGCGATAAATACGTTCAGACTTCGTTCCTCGCATAAAGCCCATTCCCCCCAGCGTTTGTACTGCTGCATCTGCACAAAATTGCATGGTCTGTGTTGCAACATTTTTTAGCATACAGATTTGGGCGATCAACTCATTGCCCTGCATTTCAGGTTTCCCAAGGCGATACGCTGTATCTTCCAATAAAGCCAGTGTAGTGGTCAGGCGAGTTGCCATATCCACCAATTTATGCCGTACCACTTGATGATCCACCAAACGCTTGCCAAATGTTTTACGTTCTCGTGCCCATTCCAAAGCTTCTTCATAACAGGTTAAAGCAAAACCATAACTACTGGCAGCGAGAAAAAATCGTTCCATATTGAAATTATTCATAATCACCAAAAAGCCCATATTTTCAGCACCCAATAAGTGATCTGCTGGAACACGAACTTGATCAAAATGTAAATGTGCAGTATCCGAAGCCCACCAACCCATTTTATCGAGTTTTGATTTGGTTATACCCTCACTATGCGCATCGACCAATAACATGGAAATACCATTTGGACCTTTGGCATCAGCATCCGTACGCACAGCAACCGTATAGTAATCTGCACGTATACCAGAGGTAATAAACGTCTTTTCACCATTCACGATATAGTCATTACCCTCTCGTACGGCTTTGGTTTTGAGCGCAGCGACATCTGAGCCGCCTGTTGGTTCTGTAATCGCTAGCGCAGAGATTTTTTCACCCGCCAGGATTTGTGTGAGTACCGTTTGCTTAATTTCATCTGTCGCAAAGTGATTGATCGGCGGTGCGCCAATTGAATGTGACAATAAAGAAGCACACAACCCGCCCGAACCTGTTTTAGCCAGTTCAATTGAAGATAAAAGCACATGAAAGGCATCCGTTTCAGGGATCCCCCCGTAACGTTCGTCAAAACCAATCCCCAGCAAACCGATTTCTGCTGCTTTTTGGTAAAGTTCTTTTGGAAATGTTTCAGTTTCTTCCCATTCATTGATATGTGGCATTAACTCTTTTTGAACAAACTTGCGAACTGAGTCCGCAAAGGCAAAATGCTGATCTGTATAGTAAATTGGGTTATGTTTCATCTTGATGTGCTTCCCAGCATTATTTTTAAAAACTTATACTGACAGATTTTAAGGGTTTTAAAGTTGCAGAAATGATCAATTTATAATTAAAAACATGTCAATTTTGCTGAAAACTCATGTATTAATTTCAGCTTCCATTTCAAAAATCCGTTACACTCTTAATAATTTCATTTTAATTTTTAGCTCTACAAATAATGGCGACACTGAATCAATTTTTATCTCGTTTTAGCCCGGCAACTATTCAACGAAGCTTGAGTTATGTCAAAAAAATTGATCTTAAATCTCTAGAAATTTATCCTGACCGTGACAATTTGGTGATAGAGGCACAAGTTCAAGGGACAGATTATTATGAGACTGCTGTTATTTACAATCCGCTAAAAAATCAGATTGTCGATACTGACTGTAGTTGTGCTGTGGCCTATGATTGTAAACACGCAGCCGCATTGGCGCGTCATTTTTATGATCAAGAAATGTCGGCTGCACTCACGCGACAGAATTTAAACCATTCAGAGCAGTCTTCCGCGACAACCAATCAAACAGCGCATGGCACTGCAAAAGCTTGGCTAAATCAATTTAAACAGCAATTGGCTCAAATTCAGCCCAGCACCAAAAAAACACCTCATCAACTGGTCTATATCTTCCAAGCTAAAAATAACTCGGCTCAACTGCAACTTTGTGTATACAAAGTTCGTCATAATAAAGATGGAAAAATCCGTGATACAGCGCTGTATACCAGTTATGACAATGTACTCAATGAACGTTTGAAAGTCAGTCCTGAAGAAAAGAAAATCTTTAGCCACCTCTACTTTTTTGCAAAATTAAATTTTAACAATGCTCATTTTTATCCTTCATCATGGGATATTTCAGGTATCTATCAGGAGCATCTTAAAACTGCAGTTTTGAGTGGGGATTGTTATGCATTGGATGTGCAAAGACCCGCATTAATCTGGTCTGAACAAAACTATAAAATCGAATTTAACTGGCAATCTCAACCTGAACAACAAACTGAAAAATTAAAAGCACAATTTTTCGATGATCAGCAGTCAGAAATTACGGATGAACATGCAAAAAACATCTACATTATTCATTCTCACCCATTAAGTTATCTTGATCTTTTGAAAAATCAAGTGGGGGCACTTGAATCATCCTATTCCAGTGAAATGATTGAAGAACTGCTCAATATGCCTCAGATGCCTGTTGAACTTATGCCTGAGTTTCAACAAGCGATTCAGCCTTATTCGTGTTTTGAAGACTTGCCACAAGCCCAATGTACACAAAGTGTTGATATTCTGACTGGAAAACCCATCCCTATTTTACGCTTCGGTACTCATCCGCAATATGATCGTTTAGGTCATATGCATCATTACGCATTTGCAGAAATTGAATTTGAATATCAAGCTGGAAGAATTAAAGCGGGTTTTCCTGATGAATGTTTTGTCAGCAACATTCAGCAAAAAACAGTACGACAACAACGTGATCTTGTCGTAGAAAAACAACATGTTGATGCATTGATGGCTGCGATTCCAACGCTGCAATGGATCAAAAAAATACCGAAAAGCAAAAGACCTGCATTTGAAAATATCACCGAAAATTCAATTATTTGTGCAGATCCTACAGCATGGATTGACCAGTTGATCCCTGAAAATAAGATTGAACTTCTTGGTTGGAAAGTGGAACATACAGCCGACAGTCAATTCAATTTACGTGCCACACAGAATTTGCAGCTGTCTTTGACTGAATCGGAAAAAAAGCAAGATTGGTTTAATGTCGGCGCAACCATTCAAGATGTACATGGGCAAACCTACAATCTGATTGACCTATTGGGTTATGCTATTCAACATAATCCACACCTCTTAGAAGATGATTATATTGCACAAATGAAGGATGAAAGTTTTCTCATCGTTCATTTAAAAGAAGCTCAATCTCAATTGGCACTAAAAGTACAAGACATTAAGCCTATTCTGATTTATCTCAAAGAAATTTTACGTCACCCAGAATCTGCATCATTAGATCAATACGATGCTGCACAATTTTTAGATTTACAGCATCATTTGGGTATGCCGTGGCAAAGTAGTGAGCGCTTACAGATATTTGCTGAAAAGCTGCAAAGTAGTTATCAGCATCAAATTGCGACACCTGAAGGCTTTCAAGGAGAATTACGCCCCTATCAACAGCAAGGTCTGGCATGGTTGCAGTTTTTACGTGAAACTGAACATGGCGGTATACTTGCTGATGATATGGGTCTAGGTAAAACTGCGCAAACGCTTGCACACATTCTCATCGAAAAGCAGGCAGGTCGCCTAAAACAACGACCAGCCTTGATTATTGCGCCTACCTCTCTGATGCATAACTGGCGTAAAGAAGCAGAAAAATTTACCCCGGAGTTAAAGGTTTTAGTGCTTCAAGGCCAAGATCGTTTGGAATATTTCCAAGATATTCAAAATGCAGATGTTGTGCTGAGTACCTATCCATTAATTGGTCGTGATGAAGCTTTTTTATTGCCACATCAGTACCATATGCTGATTTTAGATGAAGCACAAAACATCAAAAATCCGCGGGCCAAAGCATCTCAAGTGGTTCGTCAAATCAAGGCAAAACACCGTCTTTGTTTAACAGGCACCCCGATGGAGAATCATCTAGGTGAACTATGGTCTTTATTCCATTTCCTCATGCCAGGTTTTCTATACAGCCAAGAGTTATTTAATAAAAAATATCGCAATCCTATCGAAAAACATGCGGATATAGCGACAAAAGCCAAGCTCATTTCTCGTATTAAGCCATTTATGTTGCGTCGTTTAAAAACAGAAGTTGCTAAAGAACTTCCAGAGAAAACGACAATTGAAGTCAATATTGACATGAACGAACAGCAATCCAAACTCTATGAAGCTGTTCGTGCAACAATGCAAAAAAATATCCGGGAACTCATTGCAGCCAAGGGTTTCCATCGCAGTCAAATCCAGATTTTAAGCGCCCTACTCAAACTCCGCCAAGTCTGTTGTCATCCTAGCCTTTTACAGCTTGATCAAATTAAAAATCAAAATGTTGAATCTGCTAAATTGGATCATTTATTAGATATGGTGCAAGGCATGGTTGAAGAAGGACGCAAGATTTTGATCTTTTCCCAATTTACAACCATGCTTCAACTGATTGAAGAACATTTGAAAGCATTAAACATTCGAAATGTAAAACTGACAGGACAAACCAAAAAGCGTGACGAGGTGATCACGGCATTCCAATCAGGAGAAATTCCTGTTTTCTTGATCAGTTTAAAAGCAGGTGGTGTAGGACTGAACCTGACCGCTGCTGATACTGTGATTCATTTTGATCCATGGTGGAACCCTGCTGCGGAAGATCAAGCCTCTGATCGTGCATGGCGGATCGGTCAAGACAAACCTGTTTTTGTCTATAAACTAATTACCAATCAAAGCATAGAAGAAAAGATTTTAGCTTTGCAAAAGAACAAGGCAAATCTTGCCAAATCCGTATTGAGTATCGATCATGAAAATGAAGTGAAATTGTCAGAAGAAGATGTCATGAGTTTGTTGGATTGAAAGGTCTAGGATAAGCGAGAAGAAGTTGAACAGAAGTTAGATCCCATACCTCAATACCCAAAAAGCCCCGTCATTGTGATGGGGTTTGTTTTTTATAGCTTTGTTAATTTATAAATTTTTGTATCCAAGGACCTTATGGCATAGCTAGCTTTCCCAGCTTAAATGATCCAAATGACCTTGATGATCTGTTTTGACCACAATCAGCTGATCAGTTAATTGCTGATGAACAGTATAATCAAATGCAGCAAAATATGTTGTTTCATATTTGCCATCTGGATATAGACCAATTCTTTTCAAATACAACTTTGCCAGAAATTGATCTGCAAGATCTGTTTGAGGAGTAATATTTAATTGTTTTAAAAACTCCTTCCCCAGTTCTTCAATATGAAAATCCACATATTCTCTAACAGTTCCGTTCTTTTCATTTTTAAAGTCTTGTTGAATATAGTCATAGTTTTTGAGGTCAAATTTTGTAATGTTTTCAAGAAAATGATTTAATTGATCTAGGGTTTGCTTATTTAAACTTTTTTCTTCAATATTCAAATCAATTCGAACCAACTTTCCATTAAGCTCAACAGTAGCTTCATAATATTCTTCTAAGTTCTCTGAGTCTATACTTCCGAAATATGGCAAAGTATATGCTTTCATTTTTATAGCCCTTATGTTTTTGTGTATTACTGATCTATTGAACTAAATTAAATGAAAATAACTTTAAAAACCATCTGCCAGCAAATTAAAAATAGATAAATGCATTATTTTTTCTTACTCTGCTTCTTGATCTTCCAATTTTTCTTGTTGTTTCATCTCATTCTTTTTATTTTCCATCACGCATAAAAAAACACCCCGTTCTCTGTAGAGACCGGGGTGTTTTGGAATTAAAAGCTGGCGATGACTTACTCTCACATGGGTAACCCCACACTACCATCAGCGCTAAGAG
>NZ_JADVOP010000046.1 GCF_016508585.1 Acinetobacter baumannii | reverse complement strand
GAATTATTTTTTACTGATATGTTTATATGAATTATGTTTATCTAGCGCATTGCGAATAAAATAATATTCACTGTGAATTATAAAATTTCATGTAAATTGATGGATCATGGAACGTCTTTTAGTTAGATAGGTAAACATATGACTCAGTGGAATATCCAAAATATTGTGGATGAGCTACAAGAAGCTCGAAATGAATGGCGTACTCAACGTAAAAGTCTGAAAGACTTTGGGGGACGGGAATTACCTTCTAAAGACGAAATCAAGAAAATTATGAATGACCTATGCGGTATTTTATTTCCAATGCGTCTAGGTCCACATGATTTGCGGCAACAAAGTGAAAATCTTTATATTGCCCATACCCTTGAAAAAACTCTGCATTCCTTACTTGAACAAGTCAAACTGAATTTAACCTATGATTATAAATATAAAAAACATAATGAAAATACAGATGTAATTGAAGTACTTGCACAAAGTATTGTCAGTGAGTTCGCACAAAAACTACCTGATATACGTCGAATTTTAGATACGGATGTGATTGCTGCTTATGATGGTGATCCAGCAGCCCGTAGTGTGGATGAAGTGTTATTGTGCTATCCGGGAATCTTGGCAATCATTTATCACCGTGTCGCCCACGAATTTTATAAGAAAGATTTGTCTTTGTTGGCCCGTCTGATTGCTGAAATTGCCCATTCAAAAACTGGAATTGACATTCATCCTGGTGCACAAATCGAACAAGGTTTTTTTATTGACCATGGTACGGGTGTGGTAATAGGAGAAACTTGTGTTATAGGAAAAAATGTACGTATTTATCAGGCGGTCACTTTGGGTGCAAAACGTTTTGAAGTTGATGATTCTGGACGTTTGCAGAAAGAATATGCCCGACATCCAATTGTTGAAGACAATGTAGTGATTTATGCAGGAGCGACGATTCTTGGACGCATTACAATCGGTCAAGGCGCTGTGATTGGTGGGAATGTATGGATAACCCAAAGTGTTGCAGCCAATAGTGCCGTTTCACAAAGTTCGGCAACCAAAACAGAAGTATAGATGATCTGATAGAATTCATCATGATTTTGTTTGAGATTCTATTCACTAGGATAAAGGAATAATGTAAAACGTTTGGGCATCGATTACGATGAGATCATTTCTAACGCGATAGATCTGAGCTATGTCCAGCGGAAATTTAAACTGTATTTTTTTGCCATGTTGCTGAATTTCAAATACATCATAGCCAATCGGTGTAAACCAGAATACATAGTGATTTCCTGAGCCTTGAACATCATCAATACTTTGATATTTTAGATATTTGTCATTTGAAATCATTGGTTTAGATGGTGTTTTGCATTCGGGTAGCTGAATCGAATGTTCTAATTTTGGAAGAAATTTGGAAAAATCTTGACTAAAAATATAGTTTTTTGAGGTTTTTATGAGTTGGGTTTCTTCATCAATCACTTGATAACACTCGGCTTGCTGCTGTTGTAGGTATTGTTTTAACTTTGCAATCATCGCTAAATTAAAAGGCTGTGCAGGTTGAACTCGATAATTATTGGGTGAAAAGTCAGGTTGTGGCTGTTCAGGCGTTGTTCTAAAAATATCGATGATATTTCGAATAAAAGATTGTTCTTGCTGTTTTTTTTCTTGTTTGACTTTCTCGGCTTCTTTTTCTGAGACATATTGAGGGTCGAAATAAACCATGATGTCATGTTCTGACACTTTTTTATGATAAGTTTTTTCCTGTACCATTTGCTCTAATAGTGCATAAGCAAATTGATCATAAGAAAAGGTATTCATTTGAGTAAAAGTTTGGGTCTGTGCATTGAAAAGATAAGCTTGAGTGAACGGCTGATAATCGACTTGAAAAATTTTTATAGTCACTAGAAATTGATCTTGACCTAAATATTCAATTTGTTGGATCAACTGCCGAGGTGAGGATGCGACAAAATATTCTGGAAGCTGTTTATGGGTATGTAAATCATAACTACAAATTTTTAAATCCCGTTTGGGTTGATTGACTCTTTCAAATATCGAACAATCATAAACAATAAAATTTTCATTCAAAACTTTTAAGATCATGTCAGTAGGCGATTTAAACCATTTAAATTCTAGATCTGTTGTTTCAGGTGTTAATTCTTGAATATGTTTATGTGGAAATTTATCGCTGTTCGGCGATTGATAGCCACAAGCATTTAAGATGCCCATAGCGAAAAGTGCCGACAATAATTTACTGAAATTCAACATTGTTGTTATTCTAAAAAAGTTCAATACTGCTTACTCTAAACCATATCGTTGAAAATACAAACGCTTAAAGCTCATACGCAATATTTTTGCTTAAATTGACTTGAAAAAGATGGATTTAGCACAAATATTAATACTGAAATATATCCTGATTATTTTGGTAAGCTTTTGAAAAACATATAAATTATTTTTTAAATAGAGTTGAAATCTACAAAACTGTTCCCATCTATTATTCAAGTACAAATTTGTTGTGAGGAATAACAAGAATGCGATTTGAAAAATTTACGAACCGCTTGCAGCAAGCTTTATCAGATGCACAATCTCAGGCAATGGGTAATGACAACACTGCCATCGAAGGTATTCACATTCTTTCTGCCTTATTGGAAGAACCTTCTAACCTGAGTCTGTTACAACAGGCGGGTGCGAATTTACCTGAATTAAAAGCAAAGTTGCAGAAAGCGCTGGCGGATGCGCCAAAAATTGGAACACCAACTGGAGATATCAATCTCAATCCTGAAGCCGTTCGAGCATTGAATTTGGCGGACAGTTTTGCACAAAAAGCGGGAGATGAGTTCTTATCTACGGACTGGGTCATCTTGGCACTGGCTGAAACTGGTGCAACCAAAACATTATTAACAGGCGTAGGCGTGACGACTGAAAAACTACGCAAAGCGATTGAAAATATTCGAGGGGGTGAACAAGTGATGGCAAATAACCATGAGGATCAACGAGATTCACTCAATAAATATACCATCGATCTGACTGCGCGTGCAGCGGAAGGTAAACTCGATCCTGTGATTGGTCGTGATGAGGAAATCCGTCGTACCATTCAGGTTCTATCACGCCGTACCAAAAATAATCCTGTGCTTATTGGTGAGCCAGGGGTAGGTAAAACAGCAATCGTTGAAGGTTTGGCGCAGCGTATTATCAATGGTGAGGTACCAGAAGGCTTAAAAGGTAAACGTGTTTTATCTTTGGATCTTGGTTCATTGTTGGCGGGGGCGAAATATCGTGGTGAGTTTGAAGAACGCTTAAAAGCAGTATTGAAAGACTTAGCGAAATTTGATGGTGAAATTATCCTGTTTATCGATGAACTGCATACTCTGGTAGGTGCAGGTAAAGGCGATGGTGCAATGGATGCAGGAAACATGTTGAAACCTGCATTGGCGCGTGGTGAGCTGCGTTGTGTGGGTGCAACGACTTTGGATGAGTACCGTCAATTTATTGAAAAAGATGCTGCTCTTGAACGTCGCTTCCAAAAAGTATTGGTAGATGAGCCAAGTGTGGAAGATACCATCGCAATTCTACGTGGTTTAAAAGATAAATATGCAACTCATCACGGTGTGCAAATTCTCGATTCTGCGATTATTGCTGCAGCGAAAATGTCACATCGCTATATTACAGATCGTCAATTGCCAGACAAAGCGATTGATTTGATTGATGAGGCGGCATCACGTATTAAAATGGAAATTGACTCCAAACCGGAAGCGCTAGATCGTTTAGACCGTCGTTTAATCCAATTGAAGATGCAGTTGGAAGCGGTCAAGAAAGATGCAGATTCAGTCAGCAAGGCGGAAGTTGAACATTTGGAAAAACAAATTGCTGAAGTTCAAAAAGAATACAGTGATTTGGAAGAAGTTTGGATCGCTGAAAAGCGTTTGGTTGATGGCACAAATCAGGCTCAAATTGAACTTGATAAAGCCCGTACAGCATTTGAAAAAGCGCAACGCGAAGGTGACTTGGCTGAAGCAAGCCGTTTGCAATATGGTGTAATTCCAGAGTTGCAAAAACGCTTGAATGAAGAAGAAGTTGCTGAAGTGAATGAAGAACCGAAACTGATCCGTACCAAAGTGACTGAAAATGAAATTGCAGAAGTGGTCAGTGCTGCAACAGGTATTCCAGTGTCCAAAATGTTACAGGGAGAACGTGAGAAACTTCTTCATATGGAAGATTTCTTACACAACCGTGTTGTAGGTCAGGATGAGGCTGTTGTGGCTGTAGCAAATGCTGTTCGCCGTTCACGCGCAGGTCTTTCTGATCCGAATCGCCCTAGTGGATCATTTTTGTTCCTTGGACCAACAGGGGTAGGGAAAACCGAGCTGACCAAAGCTTTAGGGAACTTTTTATTTGACAGTGATGATGCGATCATTCGAATCGACATGTCAGAATTTATGGAAAAACATTCGGTGAGTCGTTTGGTTGGAGCGCCTCCGGGTTACGTAGGTTATGAAGAAGGTGGTGTATTGACTGAAGCTGTACGCCGTAAACCGTACAGTGTGGTGTTGTTTGATGAGGTGGAAAAAGCTCATCCCGATGTATTTAACATTTTATTGCAGGTGCTCGATGATGGGCGTTTGACAGATTCTCAAGGTCGGGTGATTGACTTTAAGAATACGGTTATCGTGATGACGTCTAACTTGGGTTCGAGCGATGTTCGCGAGTTAGGTGAAGGAGCAAGCGATGAAGATGTGCGTGCGACGGTGATGAATGCGGTTTCTCAGCATTTCCGTCCAGAGTTCATTAACCGTATTGATGAGTTGGTGGTGTTCCACTCCTTGAAAAAATCGCAGATCCGAGGTATTGCTGATATACAATTGGATCGTTTACGTGCTCGTTTAGCTGAACGTGATATCGGTTTAAATGTTGATGATCAAGCTTTTGATATCCTGATTGATGCTGGTTTTGATCCTGTATATGGTGCGCGTCCGCTTAAACGTGCAATCCAGCAACAGGTTGAGAATCCACTGGCACAAAAAATCTTGTCAGGTACTTTCACACCGGGCGATACCATCTTGATCAGTGCTGAAAATGGCGAGCTTGATTTTGGCAAATTAAAATTGAGCTGATAGATTCATGTAAAAATACATCAAGCCAACTGTTTTAGGGCAGTTGGCTTTTTTATGCTATCAAGATTTCGAATGGCAAGGTCGCTTTTAATGAATAAAAAAATTTATATGGTATTGTTGTCTGTTCTATGCCTTAACCCTATGGCACGAGCCTTACCAGAACGGACGATTCAAGACATTATTGAACGTTCACAGCATGGTGATCCAGAAGCAATGTATCAATATGCTGACTCATTGTTGCAAGATGAGAATAAACCAAACCAAAAAGAGGGGGCAAAATGGATGCTAAAGTCGGCTGAAGGCGGATTTTGGCTTGCATTTTCAACTGTTGGTGATTTTTATAAATATGGTTTTACGGTTGAACAGGATTCAAAAAAAGCTGTTGAATGGTATCAAAAATCAGCGGAACATGATGATCCGGCGGGACAGAATAACTTGGGGCTTGCCTACTATACCGGTGAAGGTATATCGCAGAATAAAACTTTGGCTGCAAAATGGTATCAGAAATCAGCAGAACAAGGCGATGCCAATGCACAACGTAATTTAGCCCTCATGAATTTATACGGGGATGGCGTGGTCAAAAATGAAAAGCAAGCTTTTCAGTGGATGTTGAAATCAGCTGAGCAGGGTGATGAGGATGCTCAAAACAGTGTTGGACAAATGTATCTCGAAGGTAAGGGGGTTACTGAAAACTTAAAGTTGGCAGTGCAGTGGTTGAAACGTTCTGAAGCACAAGGCAACCGTTATGCACACCAACAGTTATGGGAAATGTGTAATGCAGGCAGAATTACAACGGAATGTACGGATTAGTTCTGTTTGAATCCATTTCAGCCAGACACAAGGCTTATTTAAAAAAATAAGCCTAATGCGTTTTACCTATTATCGGGTTTTCTGATCCATTTATTGCAACATTTGTTAAAAATTGATAATTTTTTAGTCAGGAATAATAATAAAGGACAGTTGATCATGACGATCAAAATAAAGGAAAAATCTGATTATTTAAAACTACTGGCTATGCTGTTGATGACACTGGGTTCGTGTGAGATATCGGCCAATCAACTGGATGACCAAGATCTTGCACAACAGTCTGTAGGTGTAGTAAAGCTCTCGCCGATTATTATTCAAGCCGTTAAGCAAGATGTTCAACAATCTGTAGATGAGCAAAAAGATTTACACAATAAGATCGCGCAACAACAAGCAGATGCCGCAAAAAAAGATGAAATATATTCTACTGTTTTGACCGATTTTGAATGGCAAAAAAAGGATCCTGATCCAAATAAACCTGGGGATAAATATATTACCCCCTTAGAAAAATATAGAATAATCGATATTGGATTTAACCCTTATCAACGCCACGATGTCCGCATCACAACGCAAGATCGTGTGACCTTATATATTGGTCATGAAGTGGATCCAGTAGCGTACAAGTAAATCCTGATTGAGGAATTAAACAGGGAAATGTTTGATTTTCCAAGCTCT
Organism: Acinetobacter baumannii; assembly: GCF_016508585.1. GTDB lineage: Bacteria > Pseudomonadota > Gammaproteobacteria > Pseudomonadales > Moraxellaceae > Acinetobacter > Acinetobacter nematophilus. The sequence goes on along the minus strand of NZ_JADVOP010000046.1, from coordinate 23,844 downwards.
ATGGATTTTTTGATTACGTTTAAAATCTAAACCGATCGTTTCATTGCTGATCTCTTGGACATCAAACATAGCCTCAATTTCTTCATCCATTTCAAAACCACGGTAGTTATTTGAAAAATATAAAGTCCCTTCAGTCGTTAAACGATTCATTGCTCGTTTAAGTAATGAGACGTGATCACGTTGAACGTCGAAAGTGCCGTAGAATTTTTTTGAGTTTGAGAAAGTCGGAGGGTCAATAAAAATCAAGTCGTATTGTTCATGACCTTCTTTAAGCCATTCAAAACAGTCACTTGCAAAGAATTGATGTTGTTCATCGGCATGATCTACAGTCAGACCATTAAGTACAAAGTTTTCTTTGGACCAGTTTAAATAAGTATTGGATAAATCCACACTTGTTGTGCTAGCAGCCCCCCCTAGAGCAGCATGCAGACTTGCAGTTGATGTGTAGCTGTATAGGTTTAGGAAGTGTTTCCCTTTGGCTTCCGCTGCGATGCGTAAACGCATTTGACGGTGGTCTAGGAACAGACCGGTATCTAAATAATCTGTCAGATTGACCAAAATTTTGGCTTTACCTTCCTGAACAACAAAGCGTTTAGACGCTGTACTTTGTTTGGTGTACTGAGCTTTACCTTCTTGACGCGCACGGGTTTTAATAAAAATGGCATCACGTCCTAAACCTGTTACTGCACGGATCGATGTTAAAGCAAGGTTAAAACGTTTTTTGGCTTTCTCTGGGTCAATTGATTTTGGTGGGGCATATTCTTGAACATGCAAACGATCACCATACAAATCAACTGCAACATTAAAGTCAGGCAGATCAGCATCATAAAGGCGTAAGCAGTAGATATTTTCCTTGACTGCCCATTTCTTCAAGGCTTGCATATTTTTTTGCAAGCGATTGGTAAAGTCTTCCGCACCTTCGTTTTTTTCAAATTGTTGCGGTTGCCAATCTGCAAGGAAAGGTTGATTGACTGTAGCAGGCTTTATATCACCAAAGCGTACATAAATCGGCAGCTTACCGTTCATCAAACGTAAGATTTGTGGATTGTTAAATGCCAAGACATCAGCTTGTTCAACTGCAGCAGCAATCACCGCAGCATATTGATTCGGGAAATTCTTTTGTAAAAGCGCTGATAGACCTAAATATAATGCTCGGTTAGACGCTTTGTCACCCAAACGCTCACCATAAGGTGGATTGGTAACAACAAAGGATGTTTTTCCTTCAGCATGGAAGTCTGGCCAATCTGCTAAAGTTCGTTCCTCGATTTGAATTTGATCCAGTTGCTGTTCAAAACCTGCCGCAATAATATTTTGTTTGGTTGCTTTTACTGCTTCCCAATCTGCATCATAAGCATAGAATTTTGGTAAAGGTTGTTCTAGCGCAGCTTGGTGACGGTCTGCGGCTTCTGCTTTAATCGACATCCACAGTTCATGGTCATGTCCATTCCAGCCATTAAAGCCAAAACGACGGACTAAACCGGGGGCACGGTCAGTGAGAATCATCAGTGATTCAATGATGAATGTGCCTGATCCACACATCGGGTCCAGTATAATATCTGGATGACGTTCTTTCAGCTTGGCTTTTTGTAGGATGGCTGCTGCTAAATTCTCTTTGATTGGCGCATCCGTCATGTAACGGCGATAGCCACGTTTATGTAATGAGTCGCCTGATAAATCAAGACAGTAGGTATGCTGAGTTTTTCCTGCAAGTACATATAAAGTAATTTCAGGTTGTTTGATATCAATACTTGGGCGTTTACCTACCGCTTCCATAAATGAATCAACTACACCATCTTTGACACGTAAGGTCGCAAATTGAGTATTTACCTTGATATCGCGTTCAACGTGTAAGCGAACGGCAAAGGTACTTTGTGGAGCAAAAATCAAGGACCAATCAAAGTTGATTGCACCTTCATAGAGTTCTTCAGCAACGTCACGCGCATCATGAGTAAATTCGAGTTCATGTGTGTGAATAGGCGTGAGTACACGAGATGCAAGACGTGACCACATACAAATACGGTAAGCATCTTCCAGTTTGCCTTTAAAGACCAAACGTCCAGGAAATTTTTCAATATCTTGAATCCCTAAACCTTGAATTTCTTCTTGCAGTAAGGTTTCTAGTCCATCTGCACAGGTAACCCAATATGTAGAAAGACGCGGTTTCGAATTCATGAATATTTCCAAAGACATTAAAGCAATCGCATATTTTAGCGTATTTTGATGACGAAAACTTGTGGATTGTGCCAAGAAGATCGAAATTTTCCAAAAACCTTAAAATTCTTTAACAGATTGCGATAGTTTGCTTGAAATATATCCAAGTAGCTCTATTTAACCAAGATCGAATAAAGAACTTTAAAAAATGCTGAGTCTTGTTATTTCCATGTTTATTTTCTCTCTCTCAATGTCCATATCGCCTGGACCTGTGAATTTAACCATTTTAACCAGTAGTATGAATTACGGTACAAAATCCACTTTTGCCTTTATTTCCGGTGCAACGATTGGATTCACCGGATTATTGGCATCAGTCTGTTTTGGTCTATATCAACTGATTGTGGCTTATCCTGTACTTCTTGATCTTATTACCTTATTCGGTACAGCTTTACTGTTATGGATTGGGTTTAATATTCTGCGGGCAAAAGGCACAACGATTTCAACTCAAAATTCCGATCGAATTCAAATACCCACGTTTATGCAAGGCGTGTTGATGCAGTGGCTCAATCCAAAAGCATGGATTGCAGCTGTGGCGGGTACAGGGCTATTTTCAATCGCTCAAATTGATCATGCATTAGGGATATTCGTGTTTATTTATTTTGTGGTGTGCTATTTGTCTTTATTGTTGTGGGGAATTGCAGGTGAGAAATTAGCAAATTTCTTAAACAGAGGAAACCGTGCGCGAATTTTTAATGTGGTGATGGGATCAATATTGATTCTAATATCAATAGACATGTGTTGGTCATATTTTTTTCATTCTCCGTCCATATAAGAGAGCTATTCAGCACTTCAAAGTGCCTGCTGAATTTTATCTGATTTTTCCAGCCTGAAGAAGGCTATAAAACAAAGGATTGAAAATACATGGGAAAAGGATGTTCGTTTAATTTCTGGAGCATTTCATATTCTATTTTAAAATATCTGCAAAAAATGATCAGTTCTGGCAAAAAATAAAAGTCTTTTGGACACCATATTGGTCAATATACATTATGTTGATGTCATTGATAATGATGGTGAACGATCAGTTTGGTCGGTGGGGAGTCATGGGCGAACAGAATAATCGGTCTGCCGTAGTAAAACAGAAGCAAATCTTTGATGTGTTGATTGATTGGTATCCACCAGAGAAAGGAGGACGTCGGCAGATCCCACAACGAGGTATATATTATTGTACAACAGAGATTTTAAACAAGTATAAAACCGATACTTGGAGTATCGCACTTAAAATGAATGAAATCTCTCAGCATGAAGCAGAAATGTGGTTTTTTTTGATCATGATGAACGGCATGTACATATTGGGCAGTTGTTTGTTCTGTTGGAAGGTCCGAAGTGTGTTGGTCACATCATGATTCAACAATTTAAAGATTCTGGTTGAGTTTTAAAAAGAGGATGGATGTTTTAATTTAAGGTTGGTATATAAATTGCTTGATTATTCAGCGTATTGGTCAGTGTTCTGACATTAAAAAATTTAAATGAATACGGGGGATTTTATGCAACCAGTCAATAACAATCGCTTTATTGCGCATGCAGATGCATTTTCAATTGGGGCACTCATTTTAACCAGATTAAGACGGGTAACTGGACGAGTCATTGATGTGATGTATTTGGTCGACAATAAAAGCTATGCGCAGTATGTCATTGATATTTCTTTGGCAACTCAAGATGTTGAGCTTAATCGACATGCTTCACGTTTACAGCATTTACTTGATCAAGAACAGCCGTCTTCACACACAGCAGTTGATGGGAGAGAACAGCATTCTGCATCTGAAGAAGGCTATGTTTCTGGTGCAACGGAAGAAGAAATTTATCGTGCCCAAGTTTCTCATCACTATATTGGTGCATTGCGATAGTACAAATTTAAAAGCTTTGAGTATGCGGGGAGATCGGGCTTGAAGCTTTTACGCATATCACACAGAAAAAGGGTAAATCAACTTATATGCTGATATAAACCATAATTTTCATAGCGCATAGACCTTGAGTTACAGCAAGTTCAATACAGAAATCAGCAAATATCTGAAAGCACATCGAATGATTTATTCAGGAACTGCAGATGAATCCTTCGCTCAAACAGCGCAACGTTTGGCGGATTATAACCGGGCGAAAGATGCAGTTTTTCAGCAATGGTTGAACAATAAAAAGTTTAAAGAATTGATTTCGTGTGCACATGGTCGTTGGTATCCTTATGAGGAGTTTACCTTACCGTTGGCGCAGTATTTTGCTGATCAACAGGATTTAGCCCATTTAAAATTTTTGTGTGAACATGAAATCCGTTTTCGACTAGAAGATATGCTCAATTGTTTAAAGCGAGTCAAAGAATACGATGCGAAATTAACTCATAGCCAGATATTGGAGTACGGTCTCAGCCATTTAGATCCCGAAAAATATCATCCGATTCTGGAGCTATTTAAATGGCGGGATAAGGCATTGCATAGATTGGAAGTTTATCTTGAACTTCTTAAAGATCAATCTGACCAAGAATATAAAGAACTGATCAAGCAGTTAAAACAAAAGCTGTTGCAACTAAATATTAAAAAGTCTGATTTGAAACTGATCAAATTTAAACTTTACTAATTATTTTTGGCGTTATTTGCCCAAAACTTCGTCTGCCAAAGAAAAAGAAAATCTGTATAATACGTTAACTTAACCTCTAAGGAATCTCTCATGCACTTGGCGGCATTGCATACACCGAGCCAGATTCAACTCAATAATGATGGAAACTTAAAGCATTTCCTGACCATCGAAGGTCTTTCTAAAGAAACCCTCACTAAAATTCTAGATACAGCACATTCTTTTATAAACGATCAAAATCAACTGATAACGACACCCCTCTTAGAAGGTCGTACAGTGATGAATCTTTTTTTTGAAAATTCCACCCGTACTCGCACAACTTTTGAAGCTGCTGCAAAGCGTCTTTCGGCGAATGTATTGAATATTGATATCGCGCGTTCAAGTACCTCAAAAGGCGAAACATTGCGTGACACACTTTGGAATTTAGAAGCAATGGCTGCCGATATTTTTGTGGTGCGCCATTCTTCTTCGGGTGCTGCCCACTTTATTGCAGAAACTGTGTGTCCACATGTCGCTATTATCAATGCAGGTGACGGACGCCATGCACATCCAACTCAAGCGATGTTGGACATGTTGACCATCCGCCGAGAAACAAAAAAGAATTTTGAAGATATTCGTCTGGCAATTATTGGTGATATCAAACATTCCCGTGTCGCTCGTTCAGATATTGCGGCTTTACAAACACTAGGCTGTAAAGATATCCGTGTCATCGCACCAAACACTTTACTGCCTCATGGTTTCAGTGAATATGGTGAAGGGGTACGTCTGTTCAATAAAATGGACGAAGGAATCAAAGATTGTGATGTAATCATTACGCTACGTATTCAAAATGAACGTATTGATTCACCTGCTTTGTCTTCACAAGCTGAGTTTTACAAAATGTATGGTTTGAACAAAGAACGTCTTGCTTTGGCAAAACCAGATTGTATCGTGATGCATCCTGGACCCATGAATCGTGGCGTAGAAATTGACTCCAATATTGCGGATGGTGAACAATCGGTAATTCTTCATCAGGTGACCAACGGCATTGCTGTCCGCATGGCCGTATTGGCATTGGCAATGCAAGGTCAATTGCAGGAAAAAGGTTTGTTGGACGCGATTGCGGTTTAAGCGAAAGGATATAGTCATGAGTATTGTAAAAATTGAAAATGTACGTGTCTTAGACCCCATCAGCAAAACTGACCGCGTACAAACTGTTTATCTGCAAGATGGAAAATTGGTAGACGCTCCCGATGATGTTGGGAAAACTATTGATGGGCAAGGCAAATGGCTGATGCCAACCATGGTGGATTTATGTGCACGTTTGCGTGAACCGGGGCAACAACAACATGGGACCTTAAAGTCTGAAGGTAAGGCTGCTCGTGAAAATGGTATTCTACACGTGTTTACGCCTCCTGATTCTCAACCGATTGTGCAAGATAACGGCGCTCTGATTCATGGTTTGGTTGAAAAAGCCATGTTGGATGGTGGCATTCACTTACAGGTAATTGGTGCGCAAACGCAAGGTTTAAATGGTAAACAACCTGCCAATATGGCGGGTCTGAAAAAGGGTGGCTGTACAGCTGTTTCTAACGCTTATGCAACCTTTGAAAATGATGATGTGGTGCTTCGTACATTGGAGTATGCCGCTGGTCTGGATATGACCGTTGTGTTTTATCCTGAAGAACATCAAATTGCCAAAGACGGATGTGTACACGAAGGTTTTATTGCTTCTCGTCAAGGTCTGCCCATGATTCCTGCTTTAGCTGAAACAGTCGCTATTGCAAAATATTTATTGATGATTGAAGCCACAGGCGTTAAAGCCCATTTTGGCTTACTTTCAAGTGGTGCATCGGTAGAGTTGATACATATTGCTAAACAGAAAGGTTTGCCGGTCACTGCGGATGTTGCTATGCATCAACTGCATTTAACCGATCAATTGATTGATGGTTTTAATTCACTTGCACATGTACGGCCTCCATTACGTGCTGAAAAGGACAAGGAATTACTTCGCAAAGGGGTCAAGGATGGAGTAATCGATGCGATTTGTACCCACCATGAGCCTTTAAGCGGCTCAGCGAAATTAGCACCGTTTGCTGAAACTTTACCTGGCATCAGTGCATTTGATACTTATGTGTCTTTTGGTGTTCAATTGATTCGTGAAGGTTTATTTGAACCTTTGGAATGGGTTGAAAAAGTAACGTCTGCGCCTGCAAAAGTTGCTAACATGACTGAACGCTGGGTGAAAGAGTCAGGTTGGGCATTGGTTGATCCTGACTTGGAATGGGTAGTGAACAAAGACAGCATTTATTCAAATGGAAAAAATACGCCATTAATTAATCAAAAAATGTTAGGTAAAGTTGTGGCGACTTTTATTGCCTAATCTAGAGTATTGTTCATCTCTAATCAGTTTAAAAAGTCAGCATAAGCTGGCTTTTTTTATAAATATAAAACCTTTATTGCTACAAAAAGATATTATAAATATCAAAAATTAACCACTAGAATAAAAAACGATCAATAAGTGATTCTAATGCGACAAACACAACAATGATATAGGAGTGTCCAGAATTATGAATATTATTGAGCTTTTAAAACAACAAGTGACAACAAAAGTTTTACAGCATGATCAACAGTTTCAAGATGAAAAAATCGCTGCCTTAGGTGCGTTTTTCCCTATACTGCTCACAATCTTCAAATCCAAACCTGAACTGATTAGCACACTACAACAAAATCTGAATCCCCGACTCGCTGACATTTTCAGTTATCGTCCGGAAACGGTAACCCAATTTCTTGATCTGGTTCGGGGTAATGCACCCGCACAAGATATTGAAAACACGTTGAATCATGCCATTTCTCCAACATTGTCTTTGCTTGCAGATCAGGCAGGGTCAGACAATAAGCATGAAATTTTTGATTTGATCAAGGCGCAGTGGGGGAATATCCAAGCTGCGTTGCCTGCATGGGCTGGAGGAGTGTTTACAGCACTTGGACTGAGTGTCGGTGGCTTGAGCTTTGCATCCAGTGCAGAAGCTGTACCTGTTGCAGAAACGGTCCTACCACCTGTAGAGCCTGTTGCTCCGGCACCTGTGGAAATTGTCGCACCTACACCTGTACCCCCCATTAGCCCAACTCCGGTTCAAGATGAGCCAAAGAAATCAAATTGGCTGTTGCCCATCATTGCCCTGTTGGTGATTGCAGGTTTAGCCGCACTATTATTCAAGCAATGTAGCAGTAAACCTGCTGTAGTCGGCGAACCTGCAACTGGCAGCGCAGCTTCACAGGCTGTTGTGGATTTACAGGCTGCTGAATTTCAGCTTTCCACAGATGCCCAGGGTAAGCTGGCAAATTGTCAGGCACAATCCAGTAGCCAAACTTTGCTGGACCAATTAAAAGGTGCTGTGGCTGCTGTTTTCGGTCAAGCAGATCAGTGTCAAATTACTGCCAATACCGCTTATGCTGGTGACTTGCCTGATCAAAATGCAGTTCATCAAGTGTTAACAAAAATCAAAGGAATTCCAAATATTTCGTTGGCATGGATAGGGGATCAACTTACTATTCAAGCGCCAGATTTAGCTCAAGCACAAAAATTGGCTGACGAGTTAAAGGGGATTATTCCGAATGTACATATTACAGCAAACCAATCAACCACGAATCTACCTGCATCGGATGCGACAGCAAATGTCGATACCAGTAATTCACAAGCTGATCAAGCATTGTCAAATATTCAAGCAGAAACTGCCAATGTGAATGATATTGCCGCAGCCTTAAATCTTCAGGTGATTAACTTTGCAACTGGCTCTACAGCTATTCCTGATGCGAATAAAGCCATTTTGGATAAAGCAGCGAGCTTGTTAAAACAGCTTCCTGATGCAAAACTTGTGGTCAAGGGTTTTACCGATAATGTTGGGAATGCTGCTTCAAATAAAACCTTATCAGAAAAACGTGCGAAATCCGTTGTCGCTTATTTGGTTGAAAAAGGAGTGCATAGTTCTCAGCTCACTGCGGAAGGACATGGTCAGGATAATCCGATTGCAGATAATTCAACCAAGGAAGGACAATTTAAAAACCGCCGAATTGAGTTTGAAGTGGTGGGGGCAACAACACCTTAAAATTCTCATCATATGAAATGAATAAAAAAGCTTCTAGATAAGGAAGCTTTTTTATTTTTTACTCGAAAATCACATCAATTTTTGTTTAAATGGCGCAGATAAAAAAGATGATTGGATAAACAATGAATAAATCCTTTAGCCCTTTAGTTTTAATTGCAGCCCTTTCGAGTACTTTGTTATTGTCAGGATGTGATTATTTTAAAAAGAAAAAAGATGACAACAATACAGCACTAGCTGAGTGGAGTTGTACCAACCAAGGTAATATTGATCAAATTCAGAAATTTTTAAAAGATGAATATTTACGACAAGTTTCAGACAATATTGCCAATTCTGGTTATGAAGCAGATCAAGCATTGTTGCAAAAAATCAATAATGGTCTGAAATTTGAAGTCAAAAATGTACGTACTCTTAGCGATGATTCGAGTAAAACCAATCAGTTAGAGTGTGAAAGCCAACTGGTTGTGCAATTTCCTAAAGGTTTGCAACAGCGTGCTGAAAATGCCTATGCTGAATATGGGCAAGATTGTCGTAGTGAAGAATGTGAGGGTGAAGGTTATCGTACACTTCGAGAATATATTGAAGCTGGTGAGTCTAGACTGGTGCTTGGTAATGATCAGCTGAAAGGCAAATTCAACTATAATGTGGTTAAAACAGATAAAGATGGCCTTACCTTGGATGTGTTGAATCAAGATGCAATCATTCAAGGTGTAAGTTTTGTGGCTGTAAAAGCAGTGCAATATGCTGCGTATATTAAAGAAAATAAAGATATACGTGAACGTCAGCAAGAAAATCAGATCGAAAATGCGGCGCAGACTGAACTTGCTCAAAAAGCCATGGATATTCGTAAAAAAGAGTTGGATGAAGAAAAAGTCAAACAAGTTGATCGTTTAAATCAGACTTGGGATAGTTTAACGGAAGAAGCAAAGGCGCAGCTCAAACAAGATCAAGCAGAATGGTTTGAAAAACGTGATGTAGACTGTAAGGTGATTTCACAAAAAAGTTATAGTGAACTCCCTGAAAGTGAAGTTGAAACCTATCAGCAGCAGCGCCAATACTGGGATGATGCAATGTCTCAGCAAAATAAAGAAATGCAATATACCAAGTGTTTTAACAAGCGAACTGCTGAACGCATTATTTACCTCAATAATGCGTTGAATTAAACACATTATATTCTGAACTGTTTGAATGTTGGTTATGCCATAGAATGCATTCAGATTATTGTTGTAAAATATCAGCAAAGGGATGAATTGATTCATCCCTTTTTTATTGGCATGCTGTGGTCTAATTTAAATTTAAGTTGTTGTTATGCGTATTAGTCTCATTGGTTCAGGTCGTGTTGCGACTCATCTCGCTCGGAAACTGTCACAACAGCATGACATTGTACAGATTTATGCTCGTCATTTAACCCATGCAGAATCATTGGCATCTCAAGTGAATGCTCAAGCGATTGAACAGCTAGAACACCTTGATTCTAAAATTGATCTTTTGATTATTGCGGTCAGTGATCAAGCAATTTCACAAGTGATCCAATCTGTTCCTTCAGAATTGGCTGATGTTCTGATTGTACATACTTCTGGCAGTACCCATTTAAATGTTTTGACAGAGTATCATCAAAGATCCGGGGTTTTTTATCCTTTACAGACATTTAGTTTTGATCGTCATGTAGATTGGAATACGACCCCTTTATTTGTCGAAACTGAATTGGATGATGATTTGGCAATACTTACAGCTTTAGCCAATAGCCTAAGCAATCGTATCTATCACTATACTTCAGCGCAACGTTTGACTTTACATTTGGCAGCCGTGTTTGCATGTAACTTTAGTAATTATTGTTATGACATGGCAAAACAAGTGGTGGATGCGCAACATGTTGATTTCAGTCTGTTGTATCCTCTGATGATCGAAACCGCATATAAAGCCACCCAGAATGATCCCGTCGTAATGCAAACTGGTCCTGCAATGCGTGGTGATCTGAATATTTTAAATATGCATCAAAATATGTTGGAACAACAAGGCAGTGTGGATCTAAGCGATGTTTATGGTTTACTCAGTCAACAAATACAAAAAAAACACTCACCGGATTAAGCTGAGTGTTTGCTGTAAATTCGATGCGCAAATGGCTCATCATTTAATGATAGCAGCGTGATCTGCACCAATGGTGACGATGACTCCGATGCAAAATAGGCTACAGTAGATAAAAAACCAGATAATCATTCGTTTAAAGGCTTTGTCCGAAATAGAACTATCCGCATATTGTGGTTTTTTAGGGCTTTTGTCATCATTCATCGCAAAATCTCTTTCTGCTTAATATGATTGAATTATGACGAAATGAGTTGCTATCGCGTAGATACAAAAAATTAGAAAAAAAATATAACAGATAACATCAGAAACACATCATCTGTTATAAAAATTAGCCTTGGACGGCTGCCTCAATTATTTGAATTAAATGATCAAGTGCTTGAATCATTTTTTCATTCAATTCAAATGAGCAATTGATTCGAATAAAATTGTTTTGCTGATTGGTGATATTAAATAAATTACTCGGTGCAATACTGACGCCTTTCTCCAACATGAGATGATAAACATCATTGCTATTCACGAGCTCGGGCAATTCGATCCATAGAAAATAACCTGAAGGATAATAATTTACATGGCATGATGTGGGTAAATGAGCTTTGAGATAATTAAAATATTGTTTTTTATAACGTTGTAATGTTGAACGCAGTGTTTTTAGATGTTTCTCATAATGGCGATGGGATAAGTATTCAACCAGGGCATTTTGAATAAATGAGTTGACTGAAAGGGTACTCATTAGTTGAGTGTGTTGAATATGTTCTGAAAATTTTCCTGCATAGACCCAACCTATTCTAAAACCGGCTCCCAGTGTTTTAGAAAAAGATGAGCAGTGTAGAACCCAGTTTTGCTGATCAAAATATTTCATGGGGAGCGGTTTTTTTTGACCATAGTAGAGTTCTTCATAGACATCGTCTTCAATGAGATAAATTTGATGGGTATGCAAAAGTTTGGCGAGCTTGAGTTTAATCTCATCACTTACAGTGAAGCCAATTGGATTCTGACTATTCAACATCATCATACAAACTTTGATCTGATATTGAAGAATGGCGTGTTCAAAAGCCTCCAAATCAATGCCATGCTCAGTATGTTCAGGAATTGTAATCACTTTTAAGCCGAGACGTTCAGCTGCTTGCCATGCGCCATAAAACATGGTTTCTTGTAATAGAATATAATCTCCAGCATGCGTCAGCGCTTGTAATGAAAGATTTAAGGCATCCAATCCACCAGAGGTAATCACAATATCCGAAGGGTCAGTTGGAATACCTTGCATTGCGTATTTCTGTGCAATAATTTTACGCAGTTGATAATTTCCTGGCGGTAAACTGGGTGTCTGTTCATAACTGCGCCGTTGCCTTGCAAGTTGTCCGAGCGATTGAATGAGCTTGGCTGAATATAGCAATTGACTATTTGGAAATGCAGAACCCAGTGGAATGATATTTTCAGATTGTATCGATTTTAAATATTTAAATACCACTGAGTTGATTTCAATAGTTTCATTGATGCTATGTCGTGTTTTACTGTGTTGAGAAGATTGCTCAACCACAAAATAACCAGACTTTTCTTTGGAATAAATCAAACCCTGCGCTTCAAGTTCTTGATAGGCATTCATGACTGTAATCAGGCTGAACCCGGATTGTTCAACCTGCTGCCGAAGTGAAGGGAGTTTTTCATGTGCTTTCCATGTCCCATTTTCAATCAATGTTTTAAGGCTATGCGCCAGTTGTTCAGATTTATACATGGTGTTATTCAAGACAAGGTGTCAAATAACTATAACAGATCACATCGTTTCAACTCTATCTGTTATATATTTTTTATAAATATTTGTGGCTATAATTATTTATGATTTGTTTTCAGAATAGTTTTACTTGAGGTGGTAAAGAGTGAGTTAGAGAAATGTTTATAACAGCCCAGTTGAATGTGCTTACGCAGTTTTTATCTGATCATGCCTGTTCAACCAAGGTGATAAATCAATTAAATCAGAAATTTGTCAACTTTGAAGCAACATTATTACGTGCCAAAGTGCTACGTGAATTTTCTGAAAAAAGACATATATCGATTATTCAATCTGAAATGACCACCGACCAAACAGATTTTGCCTATTTGTTTGCGCCGTTTATATTGGCAAATTTAAATCAAACTGTTTTGTACACCTCTCCATTAACAGATCAACTCCAAAGCCTGCTCAAGCCTTATTATCAAATTGAAAAAGCCGTAAATTTAACGGAAAAAGATGAAACAGTATTAGAAAGCTTAAAATTACGTCTTGATTTTCAGCATCAAGCGTTAATCAAGCAGGATTTTATTTGTTTTGAACTGTTCAAGGCGCTCACACAGTCTGAAATACAGACTATTTTTTTAATTACAGATCATCCGATCGATATCCAAGGTCTATATGAAATAGAATGTTTTTTTAGAGTCAGAATTTTTCTGGTACGCCCGCAAGATCATCAATCTCAGCGCTCATTTGAATACCAAACAGATCATTTAAACATGCAACAATTACTTTTTAAATATAAAGATGCAGTACATATCGAACTATGTCGAGAATTCTCAGAAATGAACGCAAGAATTTTAAGTTTATTAGGGCTTTATGATATTTATCGGGCACAAAATCTGGTCGAAGATATGTTTTATTCTGAGCACATTTATGAAAAGTTGTCTGTGTATGCTGAATATATGCAAACAAAATTACAGAACAATGTGCTGAGTCCGAAATTCAAGTCCATATCAAGCATAACGATATAGAAAGGCAGAAAAGCTGTAACAGGAGTCACCGCTTTTCTGGATAATGACGTCTTTCAGTTTAGTTTATTTTTTTGAAAATAAAGTCATTGATTTTATGACCCGATTCAATACCGCGGCGTTCAAATTTAGTTTGTGGGCGCCATTCTGGACGAGGATAACTATTGCCTTTTCCTGCAAGATTTTCTAGACGAGGACGATTGTCTAATACATCAAGCATCCATTCAGCATATGGTTCCCAATCTGTTGCTGCATGAAAAGTACCACCAATTTCAAGTTTTTCTTCCACCAAAGGCATACGGTCATGAGAAACAAAACGACGTTTGAAATGACGTTTTTTCTGCCAAGGGTCCGGAAAATAAAGCTGAACAGTATTAATGCTATTATCAGGCATTTCACGTAGCACTTGAATTGCATCCGCATCTAGAACACGAAGATTTTTGACTTCAGCCATCCCTGCCTCATATACACACTGTGCAATACCAGGAACATGAACTTCAATTCCAACAAAATTACGCTCAGGATTGGCTTTTGCCATCAACACTAAAGATCGTCCCATACCAAAACCAATTTCAACAGTCAGTGGGCGTTCAGGATGATCGAAATGTTGTCGCAAGTCGCCAACAGGGTATTCCAGAATTAACTCACGATGTTGCTCAAGTGCGGTACGTTGTGAAGTATTGAGCGGCGACGATCTACGCATAAACGTCACAATTTCACGGTGTTCTTGTAAATTGTCTAAGTCAACAATTTGTGCTTCGATTTGATCGTTTGACATGATTTTGGTAATACTGGAAATCTAAAAGGCGTATTGTAAGACCTGAGCATGCCAAGTCAAATTTTTTATGGTTGGGCTGATGCAGTGAAATCCAAAAAATGAGTCTGATGGCGAATGAACAAAAGTTCAGTGAGTGAAAATTTGCTTATTCGCCAGTTTGAGCCACCATGCTTTTATAAATTTCCCAAGTATTGACTATTTTTGCTGGGTATAAATTAAATCTTTTAAGTCAAAGCCTAAATGCTGTGCATAATTTAAGTATTCTTCCATAATCACAGGGTCAAGTGTTTGAGAGCGGCTCAGTAACCAAAGATACTTTTTGTTGGGTGTTCCGACCAAAGCCACTTGGTAGTCATCATCAATTTTTAGAATCCAATAATCACCGCGACCTACAGGTAACCACCGTAAAGCTTTTGGTAAAAATGTAACTTTTAATTTTGAATTTACAGGCGCATTTTGAACTTTGGCGACTCCAATAGATTGTTGAAGTTTGCCTTCTCGACTATAACAAGTATTATCAACTCGGATTGTTCCATTTTCATTTAATGTATAGTGCGCGCTTACATTGTAATCACATTTTTTCTGAAAATAGAGGGGCTTGCGCGCAATTTCATGCCATTGACCCAAGTATTTATTTAAATTGATATCTTTAGCTGTTGGGATTTTTTCACGTTCTGAATGCGCGAATGCAGCAACACTGAGTAGTGCAACTCCACTGACTAAAGTAAATAATCTTAATTTATTATTCATAACAACGCCTTATCTGTTTTGACCATTGATTCAATATACCCAATGATCGATAAATGTGAATTATCTATTGTAAATTTACTTACCAAACATGTAATTGAATGACGATGTGATAGAAAATTCTCGGTTGAATTTTGGACTAGCGTAGAATGATAAATTTAATCATCTTAAAAATTACGCTATTCTAAACTTTGTCTGATCAGTTCGATCAGTTCTCGAGTAGCTTTAGGAAGTGCCTTGTCTTTGAGCCAAATCAAATAAATTGGAACAGAAAGTTGGTTATAAGTATTTTTAAAATTAATTTGAATTAAACGACCATTTTCAATATGCGTTTTGACCAGGGAATATGGAAAATTTCCCCATCCTAATCCTGCTTCAACCATATCAATGGCGGTGTGTAGATTATTGGTCCTCCAGTAAGATGCACCAATAACGGGTCTTAAGTCAGCAATATCCAAATCCATACTTGCCACAATGATTTGACGGATATGAATGAGATCTTCGATATAAATAGGGTGGTTTTGCTGTGTGACTAAATCGTGTTGAGCCGAAATCGTTGCAACGACGGTTTCCAGACTAACCAACTGCAAATGCTCCTGCATTTTAATATTCTGTCCAGAACCCGCCAAACAGATACTGATTTGCTCAGAATACAATAAATGTAGAATATCATCCTGTGGCGCGGTAATGATTTCGATATTTAATAGTGGATATTTGGATGCAAGCTGATCAATTGCACGCAAAAGCTTCTGATTATTCACATCCGACACCATACCTATTTTTAATATGCTTTCGAGACCCAAAGAAAGTTCATAGGCATGTTTGCTCAGTTGTTTTAATTGTTCGGAAATAATACGAGCCTGTGGAGCTAATGCCAGTGCAGTAGAGGTTGGAATGACTTTTCGTGGCGTTCTCTCAAAGAGTGGTAAGCCTAATTCAGCTTCAATATTGGCAATTCCCATACTTACTGCGGAAGGGACTCTATTCAAGGCACGAGCAGCTGCTGAAAAAGAACCTGTATCCATGACCTTGACAAACAATTCAATATTTTCACTGGTGAAATGCATAGTTTGGTATCAGCTCAACTGAAAGCTATTGTCTTTATCTATTATTATAACTGAAATTAAAATAGACGTTCTTAAAAAATTTGAGGATGATTCATGCAAGGGCTTAAACGTCGAGTGATTTATGTAAGTAGTTATGAAATCATCGGATTGACAATTTCATCTTTGGGTCTTGCATTACTTTCAGGGACTCAATTGAGTCATACGGGGCCATTGGCGATTTTTATTACGACCATTGCTGTGAGTTGGAATTTTATTTATAACCTTATTTTTGAGTCTTGGGAAAAACGTCAGCTTTCACGCCAACGTACCGTCAAACGTCGTATTGCTCATGCGATCGGCTTCCAATTGACCTTAATTGTATTTTTAATCCCATTGATCGCATGGTGGATGAAAATCAGCTTTCTCGATGCATTTCTGTTGGATGCAGCATTGATTGTGATTATTCCGATTTATACCTTTGTTTTTAATTGGTCATTTGACCGTATCTTTGGGTTGCCCCTATCTGCACAAACTTAAAGGAATATAGACTTTAAATTTGAATTTTTTGCCCATCAGCATGGATGGGCAATGCTTGAATCTTCTTAATTCATTTTATATTTCTATTTTTTATTTAGAAATTTGAGCAGATAAATCACTATAAAAATAATGGATTATAATTTATACGTCAGCTCGTGTCGTAAAGATCATCAGACCAATATTTTCCAAGCATTTGAGTTTATATAATGACTAAAATTCATTGGTAGAATTGAGTTTAAGTCATGACAGAACGTATCAGAGAAAAATTGCAAATTTTGGCAGATGCTGCGAAGTATGATGTCTCATGCTCATCCAGTGGAAGTCAACGTAAAAATAAAGATAAAGGACTTGGAAATACTGGTTCAGGAATTTGCCATAGCTATACCGAGGATGGGCGATGTGTTTCCTTACTTAAAATCTTATTTTCCAATGTGTGTATTTTTGACTGCTCTTATTGTGTTTCTAGACGCTCAAATGATGTTAAAAGAGCGGCCTTTACTGTACAGGAAGTCGTAGATTTAACCATTAATTTTTACAGAAGAAATTATATCGAAGGGCTTTTTTTGAGTTCAGGAATTTTTAAATCTGCTGATTACACCATGGAGCGTATGTTGCAGGTGGTGAAAAAACTCCGTTTAGAAGAAAATTTCAATGGTTATATTCACCTTAAAACCATCCCGGGTGCATCACAAGACATTATTCATGAAGCTGGGCTCTATGTTGATCGTATGAGTATTAATTTGGAGATGCCAACTGAGGAAGGATTAAAAAAGTTTGCACCAGAAAAGACGCATGATGAGGTACAAAAAGATTTAGCTATTGTTCGAGATCGATTGATTCAGTTTAAAGATGAAAGAAAAATTATAAAGTCTGTACCAAAATTCGTCCCGGCGGGGCAAACCACGCAAATGGTGGTCGGCGCGCATCATGAAACTGACCACGATATTATCCTCATGGCAGATCGTCACTATAAAGAATTTAAACTTAAACGGGTTTATTTTTCTGGCTATATTCCGATCAATGATCAAGAAAAAGCATTGCCTGTTGTCGGTTCTGCACCTCCACTATTACGAGAGAATCGGCTATATCAGTCTGATTGGTTAATGCGTTTCTATGGATTTGAGGCAACAGAAATTGTCAATGAACAGCATCCGAATTTAGATTTGGATATTGATCCCAAACTGAGTTGGGCATTACGTCATCCTGAACAGTTTCCAGTAGATATCAATCGTGCTGAATATAGAATGATATTGCGTGTACCTGGGATCGGTGTACGTTCTGCCAAAAAAATTGTTCAGGCTCGACGCTTTGGTAAGATTCATATTGATCAAATCAAGAAGATGGGGATCGCATATAATCGGGCTGTGCATTTTATCCGCTGTGCAGATACGCCTGCATTTGTAAAAGATCAATTGCCGAGTCAGATTCGTCATCAAATATTACAAACAGGGCAGTCAAAATATACGCAGCAACTTTCACCGCAGCTGGACCTTTTATTTTAGATGGCAAAGTATATTTTCGATGGGACCATGACGGGATTGTTGTGCTGTATATTTCGTGCATTTCAGTTTAAAGAATTAGATGTCATGGTTGCCAGTCAAAACAGTCTTCAGTCAAGTTTGTTGGACGAAACGATTGTTGTAGAGTCTAATGAAATTCAGGCTGATCGCGTTTGGAAGGCATTTAAGCAAAGGGTTTCGTCTCATACACTACGTAATTTTTATTATACTTTCTTGTCTGAGCAGGAAAGTGCATTTCAACATTTATTTAATTTGAGTATTTACGTATTTTCAGCCCGTCGACCTGTCGATGCTGACTACGGTCATGCTGATGTGCTTGCAGTCTCAAAATGGGCGAAACAAGTGGGGCGTGAAAAGCACCGTATGGAGGCTTTTGTCCGTTTCAAAAAGTGTAAAGATGAATTGTTTTTAAGTTTGGTACGTCCTGATTTCAATGTTCTTCCTTTAATTGAAAGGCATTTCAAAGCAAGATATCAAGATCAACGTTGGCTCATTTATGATGAGTTACGAAATTTCGGCATATATTATGACCTAGAAAATGTCCATCAAGTCAGTATGAATGTATTTGATATTGATCAA
Organism: Acinetobacter baumannii; assembly: GCF_016508585.1. Lineage (GTDB taxonomy): Bacteria > Pseudomonadota > Gammaproteobacteria > Pseudomonadales > Moraxellaceae > Acinetobacter > Acinetobacter nematophilus. The sequence continues at coordinate 4,958 of NZ_JADVOP010000046.1, read as the reverse complement.
AATATTGCAAAGGGAACCAGTCAAGATTTTAGTATTGAACTGGATGATAGTGAAATCCTCTATGATCAGCTTTGGAAAGATTATTTCAACAGTGTCAATATTTCTGCACGTAAAAATATCCGACTTCATATTCAATATGTTCCTAAACGTTATTGGCGTTATATGAATGAGAAGCTGATTTGAGCCTTGTATGTTTCTATAAATTCAGCAGCTTTCTTTGCTATGATGAGCTTGAATTTATTTTAATGTCTTCATTTAAGTTTTGAATTACTTTTAAAAATTAACAATATTTTTTATATAACCTGAAAATAGAGCGTACATCATGAAAAACCTTTTTCTGGCAGCATCTTTTGCAGATGTTTATTTGGATTTCGCACAGCATATGGATCAGAATTTAATCGGTAAGTCGGTAACATTTATCCCGACTGCGAGTAAACCTGAACAGACTACATTCTATGTCGAAGAGGATAAAAAAGCCTTTGAAAAGCTAGGTATTCAGGTTGACGTTTTACATATAGATGAGCAAGACATTCAGTCAATTGAAACGACGCTAAACAGAAATGACTTTATTTTTATTTCAGGTGGCAATACCTTTTATCTTTTACAGGAATTAAAACGATCCCAGGCTGACAAAGTCATTTGTAATTTGATCAATCAGGGAAAACTTTATATAGGCAGTTCCGCGGGTTCTATCGTATTGGGACCTGATTTGGAATATATCAAAACAATGGATGATGCTTCAAAAGCACCTGATTTGCTGAATACTCAAGCATTAGGTCTGATCAATTTTTCAATTTTACCGCATTTTAAAGATGAACCATTTTCAGAAATTACCACACAGATATTGAATGAGTTTTATTTCAAACAGGTTTTAGTTCCACTCACCAACCAGCAATTTATTTATATCAATTGATTATTTTTTAGGTCGTCGATGAAATATTTTAACCTGACTGTCGTTTTAAGTTTTTGTTTGGTTGTACAGGGATGTAAAAAGAAATATATCCAAGATTTTGAATATGAGCGCGTGAATCAGAATATATGTGCGCTGAAGCCCCAAGCCATATTCAATTCTGATGATTTCTCAATGCTTGATATTGTGTTTTTATATGCAAATGGAAATGTGAATGATGCGTTGACAAGTAAAATCTATCAATCAAGTGTGCAAAATTTAAAGGATCCACAGCAAAAATATATTTTTTGTTTAAATCAGTTGGATTTTTTCAAAGATTATTTAGAAACCCAGATTCGGATTGAGCTCATACGGGATAACATGATTGAGGAATATGAGTTTCGTAATTATTCTTGTGTGTTATTGCCTCATACACAGTTGAATTTATCAAAGAATAAAGCCATGAAGTATTGTGATTAAGTCTTGAATTATCAAAAAGAATAAATGAAATACTGAAGGTGATGTTTTTACTGAATTGGATTGGAATTTTTATAAGCCTGAGAACTAGAGTTTAAGCGCCTGATTATTTATTTCGTACTTTTGAATACTAGATGAACTTTGTATTGTGTGGCGACATGAATATCGCCATGGTGCACGGGAGTATAGAATGTATCCCTCGCTCAACAAAAGATTTTTGTCATTCAATAATGTATTCATCACATTGATTTTATTGATCAATAGAATTCATTTTTTAAGTTATGGATTTTAATAGGTTGACTATATCGTTGAGTGTAAGATAGTGATTAATTTTTATTTTTTATGAACGAACTAATCATTTTCAATATTCAAATCATTCACAATCCCGTCTCATTTTTTGATTTATAAAGGATGTCTGTTTACCGATATTTTATTTACAGTGGATGATTAAAGTCTCTATACAGAGAACACGCATAGAGACTTTTGATTGAAGTCTAATCAGTTGCACTGTAATAAGCGAATTGAGAGATTGAGCTCAGACATTATTTTAATCATCGACAACTTTAGAAAATCGCTCACTGTCTGCTTTACCAATTTGCCAATATGAGCACGCATAACAATCTTCTTTACTCCAATCGCTTTGCTTTCTAAGAATATTTCGACAAGCACGTACAGCCTGTAATTCAGCAGTAATATGTGCATAGCGGCTCGGGGGTAAGTTGATTAGCTCTGGATGTTTTGCTAACTCATCTGCCAATAAACTTTGCTTCAAAGGTGTAGGGTTATATAACCATATTTGCTCTAAATCAGCTTGTGTATTTAATTCGATCCGATCTGCAATCGTAGGCACTTCTGCAATCACATAAGCTTTACTGCTCGCAGGCAAGGTTTTTAAAATTGCCTGTGTGACCGCTAGACCTGTACTATCCGTAATCATCAGATAATGTTGAAGTCCTGTTGGGACGAGGTCTCGTGTTGCAGTAGACATGGTGACACCGATTTGATCGCCTTGCCGTGCACGATCTGCCCAATGGCAAGCAACCGTTTCCGTACCGTGCATTGCAAACTCAATGGTTAAAGTTTTATTGATGAGATCTATATCACGATGGGTATAAGTTCGAATTTCTGGCATAAGGGCTGGATTCTTGACGATCCATTTGCGTTGATCAAAATCAAAATCTGGAAGTTCTATTTGATTTTGGTCAGGTCTTGGAATAAAGACTTTATTGTTATCACCAATACTTGTATGTTTAAATTTATCTGTATCAGCACAGTCAAAAATGATGCGAATATAGTTGGGACCTAAATATATTTTTTCCTTCACTTGAATAAAAGTACAATGTGTATTCAAAGCCATAATTTATATTGCTCAATTAATAATAATTATCATTATCGTATATGTTTTTGAACAAAAGTGCCACTATTACAGTAATAATTCCACAGTTTAAAAGTAAGGAGTCTCAATAAATTTTTGGCTCATCTTGATGATTCAATGATGAAAATTAAAATTAATAATTAAAAACAATAGTATAAGATTTATTTTGTATTAAAAATAGCCAGTTTTATATTCACTATTAAGGCTGAATGTTTTAGACTTTAGTCTTAGTTAAGCAATAAGCTTAAAACTTTAAAAATGCGCAAAAGGGATTGCAGCATGTTGATGACCTTATTTATAGTGATGATTTTTGTTCTTACTCTGATTTGCTTATGGAGCGGATTGGAAATTTATCTAGATAAACGAAAAAATAATCACTAGTCATAACGGCATAATCAATATTGCAAAGTACAGTTGCTTTTCCATCATTCATTGAAATTCCCTCGAATGTTCAAAAAACATGCATTAAATCTAAGTTGTTGTTAAAGTTCTTGTAATTCAATTTTATTTTCGCTAGTATTCTTTCTCGAAAATACTCTATAGTCAGTATTTATAGGGCCTGTAGCTCAGTTGGTTAGAGCAGCGGACTCATAATCCGTTGGTCGACAGTTCAAGTCTGTCTGGGCCCACCATATAAAACAACCACTTACGTGTACTAATCGTAAGTGGTTTTTTTGTTTTTGTATTCTAGTAAGCAAATGGTAAGCAGCTTAAATCAACATTATTCTTAACTGGTTTTGTTGTGTAAAGAATTGAAAAATAGAATTTCCTGTAGTTACTCAAATTTAAGTGACAACATGGGTATGGAGGCGATCTAATTCTGGCATGGCTTAATCACAATTTAAGTTAATACTTTGAGATGCGAATTATGATGTATATGTCCCATTTTTTAGATCAGTTTATTACAAGTTTCTACGTAAGCGTCCGGTGAACCTCATAGTTATTTTTTAATTAAGTTAGATTTACAGCAGTGTGGTCGTAATTCATCTAGTCGGGACACTTTATGTGTTGACAGCCTTTTTAGCATATCACTTAAATAGGCATAGGAATCCAATCCATTCAGCTTTGCTGACTGAATGAGGCTTATCATATTAGCCGCTCACTTACAACTGCGCAGCGAGTCAGTAAACAACCAGTTCTTACGTCCCAAGGCCTACGGACACATCTGATTTTCGATCCCTTACGAAGTAATGCTTCTTAGGTTGATTGGTAAGTTACCATCAACCAGATAGCGGTAGAGTGCCTGCCAGAGTTTTAAGCTTTAGTTGATCGTTCGAACAGTTAGAGAACTCGATAGCCGCGTTAGATGGTGTTGGTTGAGCCATTAATACAGTTGTTGCATGATCGGTTGACTATGTTGTTGACAGTAGTGGCATGAATCCGGTTATTGGCGGTTTCATGTAGCCACCGGCCAATAGGGGGCCATTGGTAACAATCAACATCTAACAGTAAACTCGAAGTCTTCAAGCTTGCTTTTAATAACACAATAAAGCTTGATTTGAAGTATCCATTAAAGCGTTCAACTTTATCTTTGATTTGTGCAGAGTAGCGCTTACATATGCTGGGGCGTAAGCCATATTTTTTAGCACAGTAGAGCAGTTTAGGGTTTCAGTATGGTGACTGGTTATAATGTTGCAAGATATTCCCTTAAGATCCTGACCTTTCCTAGATATCCAAGCTCTAAAATTTCTTGGTAAAGTACAACGGCAGGAATCCATTCAGGATAAGGAGTATTTACGCGTTCAAGAAAATAAGGTTTATATGAGTCAAGAATACTTATTCTAGGTTGTAAGCCGATACTGTAGTGTGGACTTTTGCTCTAAATATTAACGCACGGTATTTTTAGATTCCGCAAGTTCTCAACTCATTACCTTAAATAAACCTTGTTTATACAGTGTTTAAACTGTCACTTCTTGCTCCAAAGTTAACATATTTGAGCAGTTCCAAATGACTACTATATTAACTAAGTGGCAGTTTTTAAATGCCGCTAGAGTGATATTTTACACTGCCGCTAAAATATTATAATTAAACCCAATTGATATATTAACTTAACCTATTAAGATGTTGTCATAATGGGGTTAATTAATTGTATGGTAAATTTTAGGTATAAGCTTATTCATTAGGAAATTTTACTTTTAAATAATCTGGTTTGAGCACCAGAGCTAAAAAAATTCTCATTACTAAAAAATAATTAAAATTATGTGTTTAATATAATAG
>NZ_JADVOP010000045.1 GCF_016508585.1 Acinetobacter baumannii | reverse complement strand
TAATTAAAATTTATTTAAATAATTTCATTAAATTGATCAATTCTGATAAATAATGGTATTTTTTCTCAACTTAATATTGCCATAAAAAAAGCATGTGAATAACATGCTTTTTTAGAAAAATTTAACAGTTGTTTATGCTTGCTCAGTTAGATCTTTAACTTTCTCAGAAGGACCATTTTTCTTTACAGACTCAATCCCATTATCGCGAGCTGCATCACCCGAATAAAATTGGCTCGTACCAATAATCTGATGATTTGCGGCTTTTAAATTGAAGTAGGGCTTCCCATTTTTGGCTTCGAGACGATCATAACGGGCATCATCAGGGCTATTTTTTTGTACAGACGCAATACCGTTCTGGGCTGAAGCTTTTGCCTTATACAATTCACTGGTAAGGATAATTTCTCCATTTCCTGCTTTCAATACAAAGCGATATTGACCATCTTTTGCTTGACTAATTTCATACCATCCTGACATGGCTCACCTCTTGATTATTTTCAGTTTATTTTATTACACAGCGTTTATTGAGTATAAATTACGCCACTGATATGAAATATAAATGACTTTTGATTTTTTAAAAAGACTAATTTGTTATCACTTTATGCTTTGTGTAAGGTCTGTGAGCGGCGATCTAATCCGAATAAAAATATTTTTAATTATCAATCACAAATAGGTATGCAAACCAAGTTTATCGCTCAAACTCGTTGCTGGGTCCCTTATTTATCATATGGGTCTGTATGGGCGTAGCTTTTATATTTTATCTTGAGTAGCCGTTCAATTTCAGAGTCATTGCCACGCAAAAACTTTTCCAAACAATCACGGAATACCTCAAAAGGCAGATTATCATTGTCAAAGCTTGGCATGCTTTCAGATTTAAATAAACCAAAAAAATGTGACTTTTGCTGTTTTTGATACAGTTCTGCATGAACATTAAAATTATATCGATTATGGCTGTAGGCAATAAAAAGACCACCAAACTTACGCCCACTGCGTATGTGCTCAACTTGAAAAAAAGGAAAGTCACCTTGGTGTTGCGCTAACATCGCCCAAACAGCTTGTTGCAACCAGCCAATTTGATCAAAGCTATTTAAAATTTGAGTGGACGCATTACTTTCAAAATCCAAGGAAGAGAGGTCAGACTCATTCAATAATTCGATTTGAATTTTAAAACTCATCAGTAGCATCCTCTCTGTTGCAGTTTTTCCAAGTAAAAACACCTACACAGGTAAAACATATGTATTGCGATACATCCATCAAGCATTTTATACCGTGCTTGATGATGAGATTACTGGAATATCGATCCAGATACTGTTCGGAAAATGTTTCCTCAAATAGGCTTTCAAGTATTCAGCGGTATCTTTTGAAATCAGTTCATCCTGCGATTCATCGTTTAAGTTATAGGCAAGCGCATACAACTCTAAATCACGACTTTTCAACGCTTCTAAACTTAAAATCGTATGATTGATACTTCCCAAACGTCCAGAACTGACCAAAATAACAGGCAATTTTTTGTTGGCGACATAATCAATCGTCAACAGTTCTGTCGTCAGTGGTACCATCAAGCCGCCTGCACCCTCCAACAATACAGCTTCATAGTTTTGTGCAAGTTGTTGTGTGGCAGATTCGATTTTTTGGAAATCGATTTCACGTCCATCTATTTGAGTTGCCAAATGTGGTGATGCAGGATAAGTAAAAATTTCAGGCATGGTCAGTTTACTTCCATCTTCAGGAAACCAGCCCATGCCCATAATTTCACGATGTTGTTGAATATCTTCTGAAATATCGCTGTTACCAGTTTGAATCAACTTTTGGGTAATGGTTTTGCGCCCTTGGGCATTCCACAGTTTTGCCAAATATCCTGTCGTGTAAGTCTTGCCAATCCCCGTATCTATTCCACTAATAAAGTAAACTGATCCTGTCATGGCATTCTCCGAGCGATACAATAAATAGGATGATAAGTCAGGCGATACTGAAGTATTCCTGTCTCATCAACATATGAAAACTGTTGGTAATTCTGATAAAAATCAATAAGACTTTGCTTTGTCCAACGGAAATATGCAGCCGTTGCCGTTACACCCGTAGCTTTTAAATGTTGTAACACTTGTTTGGGATGGGTAAAAGTCATCTGTTCAATCTGCTCAGATAAATGCAGAATTTCAAAACCATTCTTCTGCAACTTAGCCTGTAAGTCATCGATAGATAAATAGTTCAATCCCTGTCCTGTTAAGCTTTTAATTTCTCGTAAATTATGTGGACCAAAACTCGAAAAACACAATTCAGCTTGCGGGGTTAAATGACGGAAAGCCTGATCCAAAATCGCATCCAGATCATTTACCCACTGTAGTACAGAGCTTGAAGCAATCATGTTGAGATTGTTGGGAAACTCAAGTTGTTCAATATCACCGATTAGCCAGTTTATCTGAGGTTTGTTGACCGCATTTGTTAGGCTAAAATGCTGCTGCACATCCATATAGAGATCATTCAGAATCAAATCCTTGATGTGCAGTTTTTGCATTAAAAGTTGGGTTAAATTTCCCGAACCACAACCAATTTCAAATACTTTGTCATGCTGATCAACAGTATATTGAGCGATTAAATCAGACAAGTGCCGGGCAATTTTTCTTTGCACAATTGCTTGTTCTGGATAACTCTGTCCTGCCTGCGCAAATCGCAAAGCAATCTGCGACTTATCAAGTTTTAAAGATTTCACATTCAGCTCACAATACTTTCTGCTTACAATAAGAGAATCAGCTGATCTAGATCAGCTTGAGATATTTGCGCAGTTAGAGAAATGCGTAATCGTGAACTCTGTTGCGGAACAGTCGGCGGACGCACAGGCATAATATAAAACCCTGCCTCTTGTAAAGTTTTTGCCTTCGTTACCGTTTGGCTTGAGTCACCGATAATCACTGGAACAATATGTGATGTGGAAGGGCAATCAAAGCCTTTACTTTGCACAGCCTGCTGTAAATACGCACTGGTATTGTGTAAATGTTGGCGCAATTGATTGAAGCCTAGAACTTTCTGAAAGATAAAATTCGTCCAAGCCATACAAATCGGAGGCTGAGCCGTACTAAAAATCAAAGGACGCATTGAATTAATCAGAAACGCTCGAATCACGGGGTGGCAAACTAAATAGCCACCAACAGATGCGATTGCCTTACCGAAGGTTCCGACCAGAAAATCAATATCTTCGATCACCTGATATTGCTCTGCACACCCCAATCCTTGCTCACCTCGAACACCGATTGCATGGGCCTCGTCTACATATAACATGACTTTGTAAAATTGCTTTTTAATTCCAACCAATTTAGTTAAGTCTGTTTCATCACCATCCATACTAAAAATGGATTCAGTGACCACAATAATCCGTTCAAAAGCATCATCGTCATGGTATTTATGCAACAACTGAGCCAAATGCTCGAGATCGTTATGTCGATAACGTACATATTTTGCAGATGACAGACGAATGCCGTCTATCATACTGGCATGAATTAATTTATCGGCAAGAATCAGTGTTTTGCTGTCAGCAAGTGCAGGCAAAATACCGATATTCATATGATAGCCACTGTTAAACAGCAACGCTGCACGACCTTGAAAAGCCTCAGTTAAACTATTTTCAAGCAATTCATATTCTGGAAAATTCCCCGTTAACAAGCGTGAAGACGAAGAACTCATTCGGCGTTGTGCATTTGGGGTTTCATCAAAAAACTGCATCCTAAGCTCAAGGTCTGAAGCCAAGCCCAAATAATCATTTGAAGCTAAATTCAACATCTGCTGATCATGAATATAAATATCACGGCCTTGCTGAATGTTTGAACTGAATTGCCGCAAGTTTCCCTGCTGCTTCAAATCATCTAATTGTTGGGCATAAAATTCAAGTAATGTATTGCTCAGACTCATTTAGGTTGCTCCATACCACTGACAACTTCGACCAATTGTGTCAGTAAAATATTGAGTTCACTGTCCAGGATCACATAAGGCGGCATTAGATAAACCAACTTACCAAAGGGGCGAATCCAAATGCCGCGCCGAACAAATTCTTGTTGCAATGCCTTCATATCCACATTCACCGTAAGTTCAACCACACCAATGGCCCCCAATATACGTACATCAGCAACATGTTTGAGGGATTGTAAAGGTTTTAGATAGCGTTGGAGCTGGGCTTCGATACGTTGAATATTGTTTTGCCAATCTTGACTGATTAACAGTTGCGTACTTTTGACCGCCACCGCACAGGCTAAAGGATTCGCCATAAAGGTAGGACCATGCATAAATACACCTGCCTCCCCTTGACTAATCATTTCAGCGACATGCTTTGACGTGATCGTCGCAGAAAGGGTCATGTAGCCACCCGTCAAGCCTTTCCCTATACACATAATATCAGGCTCGACCTGTGCATGTTCCCATGCAAATAGTTTTCCTGTGCGTCCAAAGCCTGTTGCAATTTCATCAAAAATTAATAAAACATCATATTGCTTACAGAGCAATTTGGCTTGCCGTAAATATTCAGGATGATAAAAACGCATCCCACCCGCGCCCTGTACAATCGGCTCAAGAATCAAACCTGCGATACTGGCATGATGTAATGCCAAAGTTTCCTCAAGCACCGCTATATCTTGTTGATTCCATTCTTCATAAAAACCGATTTGGGGAGCAGGAACAAAAAAACGGTTGGGTAAACTTGATCCAAAAATTTGATGCATACCGGTTACTGGATCGCAGACAGACATCGCATTCCATGTATCGCCATGATAACCGGAGCGGGGCGTGACAAAATTGGTTTTTAGACAGTTGCCTTGAGAAGACCAATATTGCACAGCCATTTTGAGTGCGACTTCAACGGCAACAGAACCAGAATCTGCAAAGAAAATTTTATCGAGACTGGGTGGGGTAATTTCCAGCAGCAACTTTCCCAGCTGTATTGCCGGATCATGCGTAAATCCACCAAACATGATATGAGACATATTCTGGAGTTGATCGATAACAGCTTGATTCAATTCAGGATGGTTATAGCCATGAATTGCACACCACCATGAGGACATGCCATCAATCAGCTGACGTCCATCCTCCAGCTCAATTGTGGCACCAAAAGCCTTTTTGACTTTAAAACTGGGTAAGGGCTGTGTCATGGACGTATAAGGATGCCAAAGATGTTCACGATCAAAACTCAGATCATCCTTTACCAATTCAGCCATGTGCGTGTTGAAATCGGTCATCCATTTACTCCAGTATCCATAGGTAAAGCAGTTACAGCAAAAACAGTGTAGCGATGTTAAACCTACAGGGAATAAAAATAAATTGCGAGATTTGCCACTCGTCCCATGATTTATTCTATTTTTTGTAAATATTGGCAGATTTTGTCAGTTACCAATTCAAAATGAAAAACTGGAAGTCCGTGGGAGCCTTTTAATAGTTCAGCATTCAAAAACTTTGCATTGAATTTTTGAAAATTTTCGAAAACTTTGTGACTAACTAAAAAATCTTGTTGCGCAAACAAATGAAATTGCCTTCCAGTATAATTTTTTAAGATCTCAACATTGTTTAATAACTCTAGACACAATAAACCCTGTTTTAATAATTCTATATTCTGTGGTTGAATCAAACTTTGCAATTTTACAAAATCTGCTTTGCTGGTTTCACTCCCCTGACACACCATAAAACCAAACTTCTTCAGCGTTGCAATTGCATCGTGTGCAAAGGATTGTTTGAAGTTTTGAAATGTGGTTTGACTCATTGCCGTTTGCCATTCGGTATTTGCGACAAAACATGGATTAGAAGCCAATGTGATCAATATTTTCTGTTGCTGATATTGTCGTTCAATTTGATCGACCAACAAGGTTGCCAATTGCCCACCTAAAGACCACCCGCAAATCACATCAAAGGATTGGGCTTTTTCAACATTGTGTTGTAAGACTTGTTGATCTAAAGCATTAAAAATATTAATCAGCTCAACTGTATGACCTTGTTGTTCTAAGCGTTGTTGTAATGTCATGAGCAGCTTTGTTCCACCGCCCCAGCCAGTAATCAGCAAAATACGTTGATTCAATTCAAATCACTATTAAAAATCATCAGAAGCGTTGATTAGAGCATGCTTAAAATAATAGAACAACAGACCTGATTATGCTTTCAAAAACAGTATTTTAAAATCAATATCTTAGAGTCACTATTTTTAATGACTGTTGTTTAATTTCAGTGTCAGCCAATACACTTGCTGGAATCACGTTCGCCCATGTACTTTTAAATTATTGATGGATTTACTCTAGTGCAAATTGACTGTTTCTCAAAGTTTCATACGCTTGGCAAATATTTTCAGCACAGGTATCAGCAGTTCCACATGAAACCATGATTCTGCATGCGCATCTTCAGGGAGAAGCATCTGTATTGTATCTGTTGCTCTGCTATTTCATTTTTTCTGCGACCTCCACATCCGCTTGCTTATCCTTTTTCAATTGGATGAATACTGCACCGACATCCCTATTGTTCTGAGGATGATATACAACATTAAAATTCATAGATATGTTTCAAATAAAAGCCAACATTTCTCCACGCGCGCCACAGCTAAACTTTGTTAGTATGGACTCAGGCTCAATGCAGCAAAGGATATACAATGAAACCACTTAAAATATTAGGTATAGGGTTACTCTCCGTTTCCACACTGTTCATGTTGAATCGCATCGGCCATGCTGAAAATTCAATTTTTTCTTCTTATGAATCAGAGCGGCAATGGGTTGGGAAACCTGCACCCAGTTTTAAATTACAAGATCAAAACTCAAAATGGCACGAACTCAGTCAATACAAAGGCAAATGGGTTGTTCTGTATTTTTATCCAAAGGATGATTCACCGGGCTGTACGCAAGAAGCCAATCAATTCAAATCACTGTATCCACAATTCATTAAGAACAATGCTGTGGTGCTGGGTGTGAGCTTGGATGATGTAAAATCTCATCAGAAGTTTTCAGAAAAATTGGGGCTCAATTTCCCGATTCTTGCAGATACCAATCACCAATTGGCAAACCAGTTTGGGATTGTACGTAATCTGGGAATTACCAAAATTGCAAAACGAGAAACCTTTTTAATCGATCCTCAAGGCTCGATTGTATATCATTACAGCAGCGTAAATACTCAAACGCATGCAAATCAGGTCCTTGCAGATATTCAAAAATTTTCAAAAAAATAATCTTATGAAGCGACAGCATCGTTTGAATGGTCTTTGGACAGCGTATAAAGCTCGAACAAATGATTGAGCCTGTCGAGTCCCAAAATAGATTAACAGCGATAAAAAAGCCTATAGATAATAAAATCTAAAGGCTTTTATCTATCTTATACAGCCTATATTACATTTGAGACTGAATATAATTTTGTAAACCAATCAATTCAATCAAACGCAATTGTTTTTCCAACCAATAGGTATGGTCTTCTTCTGTGTCATTCATTTGCTGACGAAGCATATCACGGGTAACGTAGTCACCTTTTTCTTCACACAGTTTTACGCCCTGTGCAAGTTTTTCACGCACATGATATTCCAACGCCAAATCAGCTTTTAGGCAGCTGACAACATCCTCGCCAGTGACAATATCATCTCGATTCATATTCGGTGTACCTTCAAGGAAAAGTACACGACGGATTAAAGCATCAGCATGAGAAGCTTCTTCTTGCATTTCATGATCGATACGTTCATAAATTTTGCTTAAGCCCCAGTCCTCGTACATACGAGAATGAATGAGGTATTGATCACGAGCAGCCAGTTCGCCACCGATCAACATATTTAGATAGTCTATGACTTCTGGATTGCCACGCATTTCAATTACTCCGCTTTCTTTTGCAATAGTATGGACAAGTTTTATAAAATTTGCAAAAGACAAAATGTGTAAGTTTATGATTTTTATAAAATTAAAATGAGAAACATACGCATTTGCAATTCAAATAAGTAATTTTTCATATATAAAATAACCTCTTGCAAGACTTGATTGCACTTTTCAAGTGGAATAAGTTTCAACATTGCGAATGATTTATTTTGTAACCATTAAAAATGCTTCTTATTTGCCATCATGATTTTATTTTCCATTAAATTTTAATGACTAAACTCAAGTGATCACTTTTTTAGTTTTTTTAGTGCTAATATTTCAAGACAACGTTCGCCTTAATATTTATGATATTGAATATTAAAAATAGAAGGAAAAAAATAATGGTTCAGGGAAATCTTTCAGCCCCAATTCTGGTCACAGGTGCAACAGGCTATATTGCCAGTTGGGTGATCAAAAAACTACTGGAACAAGGTTATACCGTACATGCAACCGTACGCGATTTAAATAAAAAACAAAGCTTTGCCCATCTTGAAAAAATTGCACAACAAACACCGGGAACACTTAAACTGTTCAAAGCCAATCTGTTGGAAAATGGTTCTTTCGATGAAGCGATGCAAGGTTGTGAAATCGTATTACATATGGCATCACCCTTTGTCGTCACCAACTATAAAGATGCCGTTAAAGATATTATTGAACCCGCCGTCTTAGGAACAGAAAACGTTCTCAACAGTGTCAATAAAACGGATTCTGTCAAACGCGTTATCGTGACTTCAAGCATTGCTTCAACCTATGGCGATGCGGTCGATATATTAAACACCAAACATAATCAGTTTGATGAGTCTCACTGGAATACAACCAGTTCAACCACCCATCAACCCTATCCGTATTCCAAAGTGATGGCTGAGCGGAAAGCATGGGAAATGGCAGAAGCACAAGACCGCTGGACACTCATTTGCGTGAATCCTGCCCTCGTACTTGGTCCATCACTGACCGCCAGCACTCAGTCTGGAAGTGTTGAAGTACTCGAGCAGTTTGCAAATGGAATGACCTTATTCGGTGTTCCACCGATGTGGAATGGTATAGTCGACGTTCGTGATGTAGCGGATGCACATATTTTGGCTGCATTTAGCCCACAAGCTTCTGGTCGTTACATCATCAGTGGTGGCTCCCTCAGCCTCTTGGAAATGGGAAAAATTTTGCGTCAACATTTTGGACAGAAATTTCCTTTTCCACGCAATCAAGTGCCTAAAAAAGCGTTTAAATTTATTGGACCTGTTTTTGGTTATTCTCGTGACTTTATTGAAAAGAATATGGGTTATCCGATCTTCTTTAATGCTGATAAAAGTATCAAGGAATTAGGCATTCACTATCGTGACATTGAAACCAGTTTAGTGGAACATTTTCAACAATTACTTGATGATGGTGTGGTGAAAAAATATATCTAGAGATTGTTGATACATCTCCTCCATAAATATTTTTTAGACAAAAGCCTCTTTCACATATGAAAAAGGCTTTTGTCTTATCAAGATCAACTAAGGCTTAAAAGTCAAAAGTCACACCTGCTTTATAAGTTCGTGCACCCCCCACGACCGCATAGTTTTGGTTAAACATTCCTTCCCAATATTTTTTATTGGCGACATTGTCTATATTGAACAAGAATGTCGTATTTACCCCACCAAGTTTAGTTTTATAACGGGCACCCAAATCAACTATTGTATAATCAGGGAGTTCAAGTGTATTGGCATCATTCATATATTGTTTACCCACATAGTTTGTGCGGGCATTTACATTTAATCCATCAAGCAGAGGAATTGCATAATCTAAACCTAATGATGCAGTCCATTCAGGCACACCAAAAACAGTATTTCCTTGATTGGATACACCTTTATTCACGGCAGCTTTGGTTAATTCAGCATCTGTATAAGAAAGATTCCCAAGCAGATTTAAACCTTCAAATATTTCCCCAGAGAATGCCCATTCCACACCACGAGAGCGTGTTTCTGCATTGTCAGTCGTCATCTGAATGTTTCCATTCGCATCTGCTTGGCTAAATGTGGTAACCATCGTACTCGGTTTTTCTATTTGATAAAGCGCCAGTGTATTTAACCAAGAACCTACCTGATATTTCGCGCCTACCTCATATTGTTGAGTTTGAAATGGTGCAAATGTCTTTCCTGCATTTACATCTTTTAAGGTTGAGTCAACAGTCGACCCTTCAACTAAACCTTCGACATAACTTGCATAAAGTGAAAGATTTTCACCAAATGGTTTGACCACAATCCCAAAACTTGGTGAAACCTTACCATCACTATAAGCCGTTTTTTTCTGACGATTTTTGGTATCTATATCTTGATAACGTGCGCCTAAAATGAGTTGCAGTTTATCGTCTAACATCGAGAGTTGATCCGTTAAGGTATAACTCAAATATTTATTATCCCCCAAAGGTAGAATCGTAGGATTCGCTAAAGGCATATTTCCTTTATCAGAAGGATCATAGATATTGGTGTCGAAAGTCACAGGGGTGGCACCTTGACCCTTATGTTGATTATATTTACGTGTGAGATAATCTGCACGTAAGCCTAAAGTATGTTTGATTAAACCTGTATCAAAGTTTGCCTCAAAGCCTACATTTGCAGCCGTATTATGTTCTTGTGAACCCACACGATAATATTGTGATGTTGCTGATCCATTTAGATTGGTGACAATCATGCGAGTACCAAATAAATGCCCTGCATATTGCTTCTCGACATAACCAATACCCGCAAATGCTTTTAGATCTGGAGTAAATTTATATTCTCCTGATAGTCCCACAAAATTACTTTTGGTATTCCCTTCTAAATGTGGAAAATAATTCAAATCTCCAGCAGGTGCCGATAGTACTTGGTTCACTCCATTTCCTTTGGAGTCTTTAACTCCCATTGCAATCATCGCTGGAGAACCGCCTTTACGATTGTCATGGATGGCATAGGAATCAAAATTAATTTTGACTTTGTCTGTCGTGTAATCCGCAGCGACTGCGCCTGAAATATGGCGATCATCCATACCATCAACGATATGTTCACCCTGACCATAAACACCATTTACACGAACGCCAAATTCTTTGTTTTCACCAAAACGACGTGAAACATCAAAACCAGATTGATAGTAGCCTTCATCTTGAAAAGATGTAGATAGTTGAGTGAGGTCTCGATCTGCACGTTTAGAATTCGCAATCACTACAGCCCCGATACTGCCTGTGGGCGCAACACCTGTTATCAATGCATTTGGCCCTTTTAGCACTGTCACTGATTCTAAAAATTCTGTTGGAATACGCCCATAGGGAGCAACACCAAAAAATCCGTTGTAGTTCATGTCTTCATGATTGACGTCAAAACCACGGATTTTAAAGTTTTCATTGAGATGTCCCTGATTTGTCGTAATTCGAATTGCAGGATCGTTTTTTAAAACTTCAGCCACAGTTTTCGCTTGTTGGTTTTCGATCAACTGTTCAGAATAACTATTGATACTAAATGGCGTATCAATAATTTGCTTATTGCCCAAGGGGCCTAGATTGGTATTTTTTTTCAATACCCCATTGGCAAAAGTTGCTGTCTCTTGTTGTTTTTCAGCAGCAACTTCAATTGTCGGTAAAGTTGAAACTTCAGTATCCGCCAAAGTTGTTTGTATAGCGCCCCCGCCAAAAAGAACGACTGTAATAGAATGAACGAGAAGTGTTTGGGAAAAAATTTTCATATTCAACAAATTATTTTTCAATTGATAATGATTATTATATACACTATCACTATTGTTACATATTGTAATTTCTCATCTAAAATTTTTTTTAATGGAAAAATCTAATAAATAAGAATGATTATCATCTAAAGTATTTAACTTTTTAGCCCCCTCAAAATGGGGATTCCTTACCTATAAATATTCATAAAACATCAATAATTTTTTTCTCCAGATAAGCATGCTAGCTATAGTAATGTAAATTTTTCATATAAAGCCTGATGTTGCAAAGGCAAGTCTTTCAGATTCATTTCTATGTCATGGTAAATGTTTGATGTTTGATGTTTGATGTTTGATGTTTGATGTTTGATGTTTGATGTTTGATCAGGCTTAAACATCATCCACAGGTTACTTGCGCAAGCATTGTGAACTGATTATTGCAAGATCAGGTAATGCCCAATATCTTCATATTCGACATTCTGCTTATTCAGTTTAAATTGAGCTGGCATTAACCGCACTTCTGTCTCATTGACAAATTGACCGATCGTATATCGTAACATCACACTTTTTTGTGGGTTTAACATCAGCGTCATCTGACAATAGGAAATACTTTTGTCCCGATCATTTTCCAGATCTATTGTTTTGATTTCTGTAAATTTAAAATGAAAGTTTTGTTGGATCTGCTGTTTTAATAATTTGTTCTCTTGAATATCATACTTAAAGAATTCATTGACAGCTTGATCTTTCTGACCATTATAAATCATCAAAAGCTGCTTTTGTTGTTCTTCTAATTGCGTGGCTAAATTAGGTTCCAGTAAATTTTCATAATTGGCATTATAGTGATAAACATCATCTAATTCTGTTTCAGTCACATGTTGTTGGGCAATTTTGACAAACTGAGTATTCAAATCTGAGTAGATGTTTTGGTTTTTTTGTATCATCTTTGAGTAGATTTGAGCTTGTGTATATTGTTTTGATCCAATCAACTCATCCACCCATTGTTGATTCTGTGCGAAGTATGTGGTCATGAATTCATCAAAATATTTGAGCCGCAGCTGAGAATAACGAGATAAATGATCTGTTATGGATTGATTTATATGCTCATCCAACTGACTTAAAACACTCGGCCTCCCACAATCGGTGCCGGCAAAAATTGAAGTTGTCGACAATAACACTAAGAAGCAAACAACACATTGTTTTGTTATTTTCATGGCTAAAACGCTATTGTAAAGACACACAGAGTGTATCTTTACAATAGCTTAGAAATTTGTTCAAGCCTATTTTATGCTTGACCATAATCAGCCATCAGCGCCAAAAAGGCTTGTTCATCCAATACTGGTATGCCCAATTTTTCTGCTTTTTCCAGTTTAGAACCTGCCTTTTCTCCTGCGACAACACATTTGGTTTTACTTGAGACACTGCCACTCACGCGTGCACCTAAGGCTTGCAGCATCTGAGTCGCATCATCGCGCCCCATGGTTGCCAAGGTTCCTGTGATGACCCAACTCTCACCATTTAGAGGCTGACGTGTTGGAGCGATTGGCGCATCCCAGTGAATCCCAGCCGCCAGTAAGCGATCAATGACTTCTAAATTATGTGGGGCTTGGAAGAAATCCACAATCCATTCAGCCGTAATCCCCCCCACATCAGGGGTCTTTTTCAAGGCTTCGAGATCAGCATGGCGAATTGCATCAAAAGTTTGGAATGTATTGGCAAGCATACGTGCCGTCGTTTCACCCACTCCACGAATTCCAAGCGCATAGATGAATGCAGCCAGTGTCGTTTTCTTACTATTTTCAATAGCATCCAGTAAATTCTGAACAGACTTCTCACCCATTTTTTCAATGGTCAATAGTTGTTCACGGTGCTCATGTAAGTGATAAATATCGGCTACATCTTTTAATAAATCAAGATGGAGCAATGATTCGACCCAGCGATCGCCTAGACCCTCAATGTCCATTGCTTTACGTGACACAAAGTGCCGAATAGCTTCAATACGTTGTGCAGAACAATATAGACCACCCGAACAACGCGCCAAAGCCTCACCTTCTGGCATCACCACTGGCGAGGAACATACAGGACAATTTTCTGGTAAGTGCACTTCAACCACATTGTCTGGGCGAAACTCCATCCATACTTTCTCGACTTTTGGAATCACATCGCCACTGCGATAGACACTTACCGTATCGCCAATTCGGACATCCAAACGATGGATTTCGCCAATATTATGCAAAGTTACATTTGAAACGGTCACCCCGCCCACAGCCACAGGGTTTAAACGGGCCACAGGGGTCAATGTACCTGTTCGTCCCACTTGCCAATCAATGTTTTCAACTGTCGTCAGCGCAGCAATTGCAGGAAATTTATAGGCTGTTGCCCAACGAGGTTCACGGCTTAAAAAACCGAGCTTCTGTTGTTGCTGCAAATCATCCACCTTAATCACCATACCATCAATTTCAACGGCTAGATTGGGACGCTCTTGATTGATTTGCTGATATTTTTCCTGTACGTCCTGAATACTGTCACAAATAAAATGACGCTCACCCACGGCAAAGCCAAAGTTGGTCAACCATTCAAGGCTTGCTGACATGGAGCTTAATCCATGATTGGGCTCACACTGTGCAATGCCATACGCATAGAATGCTAACGGGCGTGATGCAGCAATACTTGGATCAAGCTGACGCAAACTCCCTGCTGCAGCATTGCGAGGGTTGGCAAATGTTTTTTCACCTTTGGCTTCATTTTCAGCATTCAATCGCTCAAAACCTGCTTTAGGCATGAGCACTTCACCACGCACTTCTAGCAAACGAGGCACTGCAACCTTGTCTGAAGACAGTACTTTGGGTAAGTTGCGAATCGTTTTGACATTTTGAGTAATCACTTCACCTGTTTCACCGTCTCCACGGGTTACACCCCGGGTCAATATCCCGTTTTCATACCAGAGCGAAATAGCCAATCCATCGAATTTCAACTCAACATCGTACTGAATTTTCTGGTTTGGAAGTCGCTCTTCAATACGGCGGGCAAAAGCAAACAGTTCTTCCTGATTAAACACATTGCCCAATGACAACATGGGTACAGTATGCGTAATGGTTTCAAATTTAGACAGCGGTTTGCCACCGACTTTATTCACAGGACTATCTGCCTGAATTAAATCTGGATATTGCTGTTCTAATGCTTTGAGTTGATGAAATAGCTGATCATATTCACTGTCTTCGATAGTTGGTTGATCCATCACATAATAAGCATGATTATGTTTGGCTATGAGCTGAATCAATTGACGCATTTGCGTCACGACAGGATTATTTTCCATAAATTATTTCACCATCTAAAAAGGCGGATAACTCCGCCTAAAATTTTGAATACCAATTATAAAGTAAATAAAAGCTTATGCTAAGCGTCATGGCCTGAGCGATAATCAATCGCCTTATGACGCCAGTGCTCTTTCAACTGTGGCGTAAACTCAAGATTATTTTCGTCATAGACCGTACCATCAATTTCACGGGCGATTAACCCAGCAATACTGACCATGGTATCAAAACCTTTTTGCACATCCGAATGGGGCAATGCCAAAAAGAACGCTAATCCCTGCACTTGCTCAGTGGACAATGTTTCAAGATCAAATCCATCAGGTCCATTGTCTGTCACCCGCAATACAGAAAACAGTAAATGGCTCTCTTCCTCTGGGTTTTCATAACGATGAAAACAGGAAAGTTCACCAAAACGTAAACCATACTTTAACAGCATTTTCAGTGTTTTATCACCTGACAATGCTTTACGTGGGTTGGGATAAACATTTAACGCAATGATTGTTTCCGCTTTTGAAAGCACACTTTCATCATCGTATTTTTGCTGTTCATTGAGATGTACATCTAAAATATTGCTTTCTTCATCAAACTCTTTGATTTCAGCAGTTTCTACATTGACATTGAGCTGAAATGTCGGCTCTTTTTCTTTCTCTGCAACGCCTTTGTCTGATTCAACGATATTTTCAGACGAATTCTCGTCAGTCTTTTCAGATAAATCCGTCGTATCCAATGCTTTAGACTCAGCATCATCAGTTTTATGGTGCAATTCAGTTTTTGCTGGATCATTTTGGTCAATATCTTTAATTGAGCCTACTTCAGTTGACTGCGCTGGATTTGTATCTTGCAAGGCATTATCAAGCTTTTGTGTTTTTTCTTCAGCAATTTCAACGGAATCCAATGCATTTAAATTCGGTTCAACACGTTGTTGCTCTGGGGTAGCACGTGCAATCTGCAATTGATCACGCACATGACGAGGAATTACAGGTTGCTGACAGTCAGCATTGATGTGTAACTCTGATTCAAGAGAAGGTGCTGCATCATTTGGTTTTCGTAGCAGCATTCTCAAACCGACCAAAATGATGATTACGGCAGCAACAATTCCAATAATTGTGGTGATTTCCATACTACGACTCCGCGGCTAAACCGTACTCTCTTGCCTCTTCCAAATTCACAGTGACGAGTTTTGAAGTGCCTGGTTCAGGCATCGTCACCCCCAACAAATCGGTTGCCATCGTCATTGCAACTTTATTATGTGTAATGTAAATGAATTGCACTTGATCAGAAAGCTCTTTTACCAAATTACAAAAGCGTCCAACATTGGCATCGTCTAAAGGTGCATCAACTTCATCCAAAACACAGAATGGCGCAGGATTCAAACGGAAAATCGCAAACACCAATGCCAGTGCAGTTAAAGCTTTTTCACCACCGGATAACAATGCTAAAGAGCTATTTTTCTTGCCCGGTGGACGCGCCATTAACTTTACGCCAGACTGCCAGTCATCTTCAAGGCTTAAACTCGCCTCCCCCCCATTAAAGACTTTAGGGAATAACACTTTCAGCTCTGAGTTGACTTGATCAAAGGTTCCCATAAACAGTTTTTTGGTTTCTTGGTCAATTGTTTTCATGGCATCTTTTAATTGCCCAACTGTATTTTCCAAGTCTTGCATCTGATGAGTTAGATCTTCAAAACGCTTCGACACTTCCTCATATTCTTCAGAAGCTGCAAGGTTGACTGCTCCTAATTTTTCAAACTGACGCTGTGCTTTTTCAAATTTCTCTTGGTGTGTTAGCAAGTCAATTAACACGCCTTGCTTAATTTCAGCATTCATTTGTTTAAGCTGATCAGAATAGTGCTGTAAATCCGATTTAGCAGATTGCCAAGCCAAACGACGTTCTTCCAGCTTGTTACGCAATTGCTCATCGTTCTGCTGATGCAAATGACGCATTTCAGTGAGCTGCTGCTGTTTTGACTGAATGTTGTTTAACTCAACTTGCCACTCAGTCCAGGTCTTCTGCAATTTTTCAGTTTGCTGTGCTTGCTCGGCATATTGAGACTCTAAACTTGGTAACTCCAACTGAATGGGATCAACAAACTTCTTCGCTTGTTCCATTTGAGCAATGATTTGTTGATATTGAGTCTTGGAGAAAGACAAATCTTTGTCCAATAATTCAATTTGCTGCTTATTTTGTTCTGCCAAACGACGAGTCGTTTCAAAGTCCTGCTGTTTATGTTGTAGCTGCTGCTGCTGTTCTTCTACCTGTTCATTTAACTCATCCAGTTTGTATTGCAATGTCTTAAATTCTGGAAGATTTTGCTCAAGTTTGAGAATGACAGAATGCATATCGATCTCAAGATCATCTTTTTGCATCGCATCTTCTTCAAGTTGTTCGTCGAGTTGCTGCAACTGATTATTCAACTGGACTTTATGCAATTCAAATGCTTGCGAGGCACTTTGCTGTTTGGCAATCTGTACATCCAACTGTTGTACTAAATTTTGCTGATGCTGGAGTGAGTCTTGATCTGCTTGAAGATGCTTTTGCAACTCAGTAAAATTTTGGCTCAGTTGAGGTAATACGGCTTCTGCTTCTATCAATTGCGGTTGTAAAGCCGCAAGTTGATGCTCAATTTCTTCGATACGAACCCGATGACTCAATGCACCTTGTGCCGCTTGACTCGACTCATCGAAAAACAGCCCAATCATCCAATCTTGACCGACATGATAGCCGTCCAAGGTTAATATACTCTGTCCTGTCTTGAGCTTTGATTGGACAGCCAATGCCTGTGCCTTATTTTCAGCAATCGCCACATGATTCCACAATGAATACTGTGGTGACTCAATCCAGTCGGCTAAACAAACCAAACCCGCCAGTTGGATTTTTTCTAATCCCTGCAAGGCTTTAAGCTGACGTGCTGTACTATCGGCATAATTTGTATTTTGATCTAAAACCTCTGCCGATAGCCATTTGGCTAAGAATTTTTCAATCAAATTGGCATGTGTTTTACCCTGAGTATTTAACTGCAAAACCTGCATCAATTGTACTGCATTGATATCCGTCTTGACCGCACGCTTTGCGATGAGTTGATTTAAATTTTTCTGTTCCGACTGTAAAACATGCAACTCGGATTTCAAACTGGAAATATGAGTCTTTTGTTGACTGATTTGTTCCTGCAATTGTTGCAGTTGCGTTTTAGTTTCAGCAATTTTTTGCTCTAACTGCAAAATACTCGCGTGCGCGACAGATTTATCTTGTTCGAGTTGTTTTAAGTCTTCAGTCTGAAACTGGCTTTGGATCTGACTTGCCTGAGTTTTTAAGGTTTCTTTTTGCTGCTCAATACGTGCGACATTTTTGGCAAGTTGCTCGACCTGTGCCTGCATCTGGGCTTTTTGCTGCTGTTGTTTCTCAACTTGAACTTTGACCTGTTCATATTGTTGTTGTGCTTGCAACTGCTGTGCTTTTAACTCACTGAATGCTTGTGTCCCTTGTTGAGTTTCAGACTCCGATTGTTTTAACTGTTCAGCTTGTTGTTCCAACTGACTATGCAAAGTTTCTAATTGCAACTCCATCAATTGGATTTTTTCTTTAGTCTGCGCTTTTTGTTGCTCAAAACTTCCCAAAGCCTCTGAATTTTGTTGAAACAGACTTTGCTTTTGCTCTAAAGTCATTTTCAACTCAGACAACTTTTTCTCTGCCTGTTGCCATTCATTTTGCAACGGTGTCGATTGTTGGATTAAGCGTTGAAACAATTCGTTGGTTGAAGTGAGATCATGTTCCAAAGTACTCATATCGGAACGAACCAATTTAAAGTGTTCACCCAGTTCGTTCATTTCAACCGTATATTGTTCTTGCAGACGAGCGCTACGTTCACACTGGAATGACAGAATTTCAATCTTGAGGGTACGAATCTCGGTTTCCAGAGTCTTATATTGAACCGCAGTTTCAGACTGGCGTTTTAATGTTTTTAACTGTGATTTGAGTTCTGAGGCAATATCCTCAAGACGGTCTAGGTTTTGTGTCGTATGTTCTAAATGTTGCAATGTCTCACGACGACGCGCTTGATAACGAGAAACACCTGCAGCTTCTTCAATAAAAACCCGCATTTCTTCTGGTTTGGCATCGACCAACCGATTGATCATCCCTTGTTCAATGATCGCATATGAACGAGGTCCCAAACCTGTACCCAGGAAAATATCGGTGATATCGCGACGGCGACATTTGGTTCCATTGAGAAAATATTCAGATTTACCGTCACGATTGACCTGACGACGAACGGCTAACTCCGTATAAGCATTATACACACCGCCAAGCTTGCCATAGGTATTCTCAAAGCGTAATTCTACACTTGCCATACCCACAGGCTTTCGCTTTGCCGTTCCAGTAAAAATGACATCCTGCATACTGCCACCACGTAACTGGCGTGCACTGGATTCTCCCATGACCCATCGAATGGCATCAATCACATTGGATTTACCACAACCATTTGGACCTACGACCGCGGTACGGTTATCTTTGAATTGTAATGTTGTACTATCGGCAAACGATTTGAAGCCTGAAAGTTTTAAGCTGCTTAAACGCATAATGTCCTAGTTACTACCGACGCGATCTCCGCGCCCAAGCGAGTTCAATTTGTTTCATCCGTGTCAGAGATTCCAACACGAGATTACGCAAGTGTCGACAAAAATCTTCCATAAATAAAGTAGCTTGTTGTGATTTTCGGATTAAAATTGCATCAATCACCAACTTAAGTAATTCTAAAGCTTCTTGAAGCTCACGTCTTGAAGTATTTAAGGTTAAAAAATAACTTCTGCGTAGTGATGGCAAGAGCTCACGATAAAACTTCATCAAGTATGGATTACCCACCATATCTTGCTGAGCGGAGAGAAATTGGAAAATACCGTCATAAAATTTTTCAGTATTGCCCTGCTTTACCTGTTCAACCAAATGATTCATCATTTGTTGAATCGCTTCAGCTTCATGATTGCGCCAAGTTTCACTCATCCGCTGCACAACCTGACCGAGCAATAAAGCGCTGGTATCAAATAATGCACGCACCTGTTGTGCGGACATTTCAGATACGATTGCGCCACGGCGCGGGTAAATTTCAATAAGATGCGTTCTTTCCAAAAGCAAAAGAGCTTCGCGTACCGAGCCACGACTGACATCCAGTTCTTTGGCAATACGTAGTTCTTGTATACGTTCGCCTTCAACCAATTCGCCACTAATGATTTGTTCGCTAATATGTTTGGCAATTTGTTCTGAAAGGCTGTCCACTTCTTCCAAATGCATATCGTTCCTATCTCGGTTTATTATTCTTGGACAATGTCAATTGTCATTATTTTAGTTTTACCTGATTTAATTCAAAATAAACCATGACATTGTCCGACAATTTTAATGCATTTTAAGTCAACTTTGCTGAATGGAGAAGTGCTGTTGATCGGAAAAAATACAGAAAACTACTTCATAACACCCTGATAAATAAAATAAATACCAACCAATGTAAGTAAACATGCAAAACATTTTTTCAACATTGCAGGTGAAAGCGCATGTGCAACTTTTGCTCCTAATTTGGCCGTAATAAAACTCATCACACTAATACCAATAAACGCATAGATATGCACATAACCAATCGCATTTTTAATCTCAGTCTGCTCTTGCGCACCAAAGAACATAAAACCTAGAGCGCCCGCTATTGCAATCGGTAAGCCACAAGCTGCTGAAGTCGCTACAGCTTTCTGCATGACTACACCATTTCTATTTAAATAGGGCACGGTCAGACTTCCACCACCAATACCGAATATTGCAGAAGCAATCCCAATTCCACCACCCGCCAGCATTTGTTTGGGTGCAGAAGGCAATTGCCTAGACTCATCGACCTGAACATTCGCCCCTTTAAACATTTTAAATGCCACCCACATTGCAAATGCACCGATAATCAGCTGTAAATGCTGTCCAGATAAAATATCTGCGATTCCAGCACCAATAAATGAACCCAGTACCAACCCTGGTACGAGATTTTTAAAAACATTCCAAAGTACTGCACCTTTTTTATGATGTGCAGTGACAGAGCTAATCGATGTGACAATAATTGTCGCCAGTGAGGTTCCCAATGCCATATGCATGATGACCGATGGATCGTAGCCCATTTTGGTAAATACCACATATAGAATTGGCACAATAATTAAGCCACCACCAACACCAAATAACCCAGCGGCGAATCCAGCGATTGCACCAATACCTAGATATATGATTAACTCCATAAATGTTCCTTCACTCTTCTCAGATTCAACATGGATTTAGAGACTCGTCATCTTAGACAACTGCTTACACAAGCACATCAGCTTCCCGAAGTGCTGCTTTTAAAACAGACAACAACATCAACCAATGATGATGTACGTGAAATTGCGCTCAGTGGCGTCAAGACGGTTTTGGTCTGTAGTGAAACTCAGACTCAAGGGCGAGGTCAGCACCAACGGGAATGGATTTCCCCAGTCGGTAATATTTATTTAAGCACATTGCTTGAAACTCGAACACCCTTAGATGGACGTTTAGCCTTAGAAATTGCTTTAAATATCTTACAAATGCCTTCATTCAAAGGCTTGAATGAACTACAGGTTAAATGGCCCAATGATCTTTACAGCCATCAAGGTAAATGGGGCGGTATTTTGGTTGAACCTATTTCGCCACATCAAGCAATTGTTGGAATTGGTATCAATCTATTTCCTGTTTCCGAGCAAGAGATTACTCAACAGGCGACTTCAGTGATGCAATTGGGTCTACAATTCCCGAATCGCATACAGATCATTTCTGAAATGTATCTAGCAATACAGCAAGCCGGACAATGGTTTGATCATGGTTGTTATAATCTTGCTGCCCGATTCAATCATTATGCAGCATTTATGGATCGTGCTGTACATTTTGAGCAAGTGCATGATTCAATCAGTGGGATTTTTAAAGGGATCTCGGACGATGGCGCACTCAATTTATTGACTCCTCAGGGCTTAGTCAGTGTGTATCAGGGGCGTTTACGTTTAGCTGAATCGTGAATCTGGATGAACACTATTTTAAAGATCAAATCTGTACAGCATGCAAAAAGCAATCAGCAATAATTGCGCTTTGTGTACCACCTAATATGAGTCGTTGTAAATGAAAGCACTTTGGTTAGATATCGGAAATACCCGTCTAAAATATTGGATCACTGAAAATGATCAAATCATCGAGCAAGCAGCCGAATTGCATTTGCAGTCCCCTGCGGATTTATTACTTGGTTTAATTCAACATTTTCGTAGTTTAAGTTTAGACAGCATCGGCATTTCTTCTGTTCAAGATAAAAAAAACAATGAACGTATTGTTCAGATTTTAAAGCTACTCGACATTCCTGTCACTTTTGCCAAAGTCCATGCAGAATATGCTGGCTTACGTTGTGGTTATGACCACATTGAACAATTGGGTATTGACCGATGGTTACAGGTTTTAGCGGTTGCAAAAGCCGAAGAAGATTTATGTGTGATCAGTTGCGGTACTGCATTAACCATTGATTTAACGCAAGGCTTTCAACACTTAGGCGGTTATATTCTCCCTAATCTCTATCTGCAACGAGACTCTTTGATTCAAAAAACCAAAGGAATTAAAATTCCCGATGCCGCTTTTTCAGAGTTAAGCCCAGGTCGTAACACTATAGATGCAGTACATCATGGGATTTTTTTGGGTTTATTGAGCACGATTGAAAAAGTACTTGAACAACAGCCTCGGAAGCTTGTATTAACGGGTGGTGATGCTTATTTATTTGCTCAATTTCTTGAGAAGTACCATCCCCATATTGAAACAGATTTATTACTCAAAGGGTTACAGTTTTATATAGATCGACAGACAAATTAAATCTATATACATTTTTATGATGAATGAATTATGCTCGGTCACAATACATCCAAATCATCAAAAAACCCAAAAAGAGAATTCATCATGAAAATAATACCGCTCTTGTTGAGTAGCTGCCTCCTGAGTACAACCATGATTGGCTGTAGTCAACTTCCTGTCACATCAAACTCAGTAACCCCATCTCCAACTGTTGCAACACATGAAGCGATTATTGCCTATTTTGCACCCGATGCTGGTGAGGAAGAATGCGCATGTGATTCATCAATCTTGGATCGAGGCTATTCACTTCATCCAGTAGAAAACGGTTATTTTAGAAAACTACTGGGTAGAGACAAAGATGGCCGCTTTTTAGTCCAAGATTTCTATCAAAACAGCCACAAAAAACAATCTGATCCATTTTGGATAAAAGAGCCTCTAGGCTTAAACAGTTTTGATGGAAAATATATTGATGGCGATGTAACAGGCTATTATGAGAATGGAACGATCAATTTCAAAGCCAGCTATAAAGACCTGCAACCCATTGGAAAATCTGAAAATTATTACTCAAATGGGCAACTCGGATTGCAAGAAGAATATATAGATGACCAAACCATCATTCAAAAAATTTGGTATAAGAATGGCAAAATCGCAGCCGAGCTAAGAATTAACCCAAATGATGATAATACTATTGTTGAGAGCAGAGTATGGAATCAACAAGGTCAAGTTGTTGATGATGAGGTACAATCTCAAAATCTACTCGAGGAATTATATTTACAATTCAATACTGATCAATGATTTTAAAATCGATCAAACAATTTCAATCTACAATCTGCGTTCGAGATGCGGTGTTGAGTAAAATAACTAGCTTTTCCCACAATACGGTGAGTGTATTAAATCCGTCTGCAGCCATAAAATGACCTGCACCTTTCACTTCAACCATTTGAGTATTCAACAAATGCCCGAGTTGAATACTCAATGGTGCAGGAATAAAAGGATCATTGTTGGAGAAAAAAATAAAACGGTGAACAATGTTCAATCGAAGTAAGGCATCATCAATTCGAGCTGTGTTTAAAAATAAATTCAGCTCAGGCAATGTCGATACATTTTGATTAAACCCGGCCACTAAAAACACTGCACCCAATTTTCTTCCGAACAGCTCACTAGAAAGAAAAGCCAAGCTTGCAACACAGCCTAGACCATGGGCAACAATAATCACATCTTCATTCAGCGTTTTAATCTGTTGAAACAAATTATGCTTCCAAACTTCATATAGAGGATGATCTGCCTGCTCTAATTGGACAGTTTCACATTCATTTCCCGTCGCAAGTATTTGTAATTTAAGCCAGGGATACCAATGATCCTCTGAAGAAGCATGATAATCATGTACGATCAAGACTCTTTTCATAGACCATTTCTTATCATCAATTTAAATTTTATCTAAGCAATTGAATCAGAATATCTAAATAATAAAGAGAAGTATGTTGTTTTTATTTAACAAAAAAGCGCCCTAGGGCGCTTTTTATAAAAGAAAGAGAGACTTACTTCTTGTCATTATTTCCAAATAACGGTCCCATACCACCACCGCCACCAAATTGCTTTTGCATTCCACTCAAAGAACGCATCATTTTTGCCATACCCGATGGATTGGCAAATTTCTTCATCATTTTCGCCATTTGTGCATGTTGTTTGATGAGTTTATTCACTTCAACAACATCCATACCGCAACCCGCAGCAATACGCTTTTTACGGCTTGGATTCATCAAATCAGGATTTCGGCGTTCCTTAATGGTCATCGACTGAATAATCGCTTCCATTTTTTTCACTTGTTTTTCAGGGTTTGCCTGTGCAATCGCATCTTGAATACCTGAATTACTCATGCCGGGCAACTTATCCAAAAAGCCCATCATGCCGCCCATTTTGTTCATTTGCTCAAATTGCATCAACATATCTTCAAAATTGAAGTTTCCGCCTTTTTGCAACTTTTTCGCCATTTTTTCGGCTTTTTCTTTGTCTATTTTACGTTCAACTTCTTCGACAAGAGAAAGCACATCACCCATACCTAAGATACGTTGTGCAACACGCTCTGGGTGGAATGGCTCCAAGGCATCGAGTTTTTCACCCATACCCAAGAATTTAATTGGCTTACCTGTAATTGCACGTACTGAAAGCGCTGCGCCACCACGCGCATCACCATCAGTTTTAGTCAGAATGACCCCTGTCAGTGGCAATGCATCATTGAAGGCTTTTGCAGTATTTGCAGCATCTTGACCTGTCATTGCATCGACAACAAACAGGGTTTCTGTTGGTCCAACTGCGGCATGTAATGCTTTGATCTCGTCCATCATGTCATCATCGACATGCAAACGACCTGCGGTATCGACGATCAAAACATCGTTAAAGTTAATTTTGGCCTGTCCAATGGCGCGCTGTACAATTTTAATTGGATCTTCAGCGGCATCTGATTCGATAAAGTCGACACCAACTTCACCCGCAACGGTTTGCAGCTGCTTAATTGCAGCAGGGCGATAAACGTCGGCAGAAACCATGGCGACTTTTTTCTTTTGGCGTTCTTTTAAGAAACGCCCAAGTTTTGCAGCAGTGGTGGTTTTACCTGCACCCTGCAAACCGGCTAAAAGAATGACAACTGGTGGTTTGGCAGCTAAATCTAGACTTTCATTCGCCTCACCCATCATTTTGGTGAGTTCATCATAAACAATTTTAACGAAAGCCTGACCTGGTGAAAGCTGGGTCATCACTTCTTGTCCCAATGCTTCTTCCTTAACTTTCGCAATAAACTCACGAGTTACAGGCAAAGCAACATCGGCTTCAAGAAGTGCCATACGCACTTCACGTAAGGTATCTTTAATATTATCTTCGGTTAGCTGCCCAGAGCCAGTAACATTTCTGAGACTCTGCGTGAGTCGTTCTGTTAAGGTATCAAACATTGCAAAATCCGCTTAAAATAGCTAGTAGCAAAAAAATCTTTCTTAAAATAGAAAATTTATGCTCAAGATGCTATAGGATACTGTAGTTCACATAGAATTTATATCATATAGCATGAATATTCATCATCCTGAAAAAGGTTTGACATGATTAGCCTACCCTTGGTTTATACGATTTTAGCATTAATTGCCTATACCTCTTCGTTTTGGTATTTGTTTATGCACTTAATGTCTAAACGTCCTGCAAACCCTTGGTTTATTGGCATCGTGTCAGGTTTAGGGCTGATATTGCATGCAAGTGTACTGCATAACGATATACTTACACCACTAGGGATTAATTATGACGTCTTTAACTTGATGTCGTTTACCTCCGCTTTAATGTTACTTTTAAGTATGTTGTACAGTACCTACCGCCCTGTACTTTCACTCAATCTGATTGGAATTCCCGTTGCCGCTTTTGGTTTGATTTTAGGTTTTGGCTTTAGTAAACCAGATCAATTCATCGAACAGCACTCTTTGGGATTAGACATTCATATCATTTTGTCGTTATCCGCCTATGCAGTTTTACTCATGGCAACCATACAAGCTGTACTGATTTGGTTTCAAAATCGTGAACTGAAGAAGAAACAGAAAAAACGTATCTGGG
Organism: Acinetobacter baumannii; assembly: GCF_016508585.1. Classification (GTDB taxonomy): domain Bacteria; phylum Pseudomonadota; class Gammaproteobacteria; order Pseudomonadales; family Moraxellaceae; genus Acinetobacter; species Acinetobacter nematophilus. The sequence continues at coordinate 4,251 of NZ_JADVOP010000045.1, read as the reverse complement.
TGAATTTCCTTCCCGCCTATCAAGCGATGGAATCATTACTGTTTGATATGCTAATCACAGGTTTTGTCCTACTCACAGTAGCCTTGTGTTTTGGTTTCTTTACCATTGATGACTTCTTTGCACAGCATCTAGCACATAAGACGGTATTTAGTATTGTGTCTTGGTTTGTATATGGCGCACTGTTGATCGGTCACTATAAGTTTGGTTGGCGTGGTCAGAAAGCCATTCGCTTTACCATGATTGGATTCTTCTTACTGGCAATTGGTTTTATTGGTTCTAAATTCGTTTTAGAGATGATTTTACATCGTTGATAAATGAAACTCTGCGCAAGTTGGGTCGTATTTTATACTCTTAGCCTAAACATAGTGATATAGAAGCACAAGAAACCTTTTTACATGAATTAGATAAGCACTATTATTCTTAAGTTAAAAATTAAGCTTTTTATACAAAGCTTCAAGCGTAAAACCCTATAGATAAATTTTTCAATCTTTCCAAATTAACAACAGCTCCTCAAATTGACAAGCTCTGCCAGATTATATTTGTATGAGTAGACATCTGTTTCAAAAATGCGTATAACGCTGTTTTTATCTGATCGGGTAACTCCACTGTGAAACTCATTCTTGCTCCCATGGAAGGCTTAACTGACCCCATCATGCGTGATGTTTTAACGCATGTCGGTAGCTTCGACTGGTGCGTGACTGAGTTTATCCGTGTAACAGACTCTGTCTTACCTGATCATATTTACCATAGCTACTGTCCAGAACTCAAAAATCAAGGGAAGACTGCTGCTGGAACGCCTGTACATGTACAGTTTCTAGGAAATAATCCTGAAATGCTGGCTGCCAATGCCGTACGTGCTGCCGAGCTTGGCGCACCTGCCATCGATATGAATTTTGGTTGCCCTGCAAAAACAGTCAACCGTCATCGAGGCGGTTCAGTACTTCTCGATGAGCCTGAGGTTGTACATGAGTTGGTTAAAGCAGTACGTGATGCTGTTCCGCAACACATTCCAGTTTCTGCCAAGATGCGTTTGGGTTACATGGATCGAAACTTTACCCTTGAAAATGCACATGCCATAGAAGATGCGGGTGCTTCATGGCTTACAGTACACGCTCGAACCAAAGCGGACGGGTATACGCCACCTGCTTTTTGGGATCAACTTCAACCTATTCGTGAAGCCATTAAAATCAATGTCATTGCCAATGGTGAAATTTGGACCAATGCCGATGCCAAGCAATGCCAACTTGAATCAGGGTGCCAAGATTTAATGATCGGGCGTGGTGCAGTCACGACACCAGACTTAACACAATGCATCCGTAAAAATACGGATGAACCGCTGATCACATGGTCTGAACTGTTAAATTTACAGATTCGTTTTTTGAACGGCACCTATAAAAAAGAAATGAATATGGTTGGGCGTTATAAACAATGGCTTGGAATGATGTCTAAGCATTACCCCGAAGCCAAAGCCTTATGGGATGAAATCAAACGGCTGAAAAAGATTGATGAAGTACTCGAAAAATTAAATGCTTAAATTATCAGAGTCTATTTGATCAATTTCTAAAATGGCTTTGATCTCTTCAGGTTGAAATTCTTTTGACAATGCTGAAGTGGGGTTCAGTACCAAGGTTGCGCCTTTAGTCATTTCAAAGAATTGGCGCGTGTTCAAAGCAATATATTCTACATCTGCGCCAATATCATTTTGAATGGTTTCAAGTTCAATAAAGAATGGGATTGCTTGGTCACCTTCTGGTGTTTCCAAAATGCGGAATTCAACGTTACTGTCTTTGTCCTGCGTCGCTAGACAATAAATTTCTGATGCTAAAAGTTGATCAATAAAATCAGGGATCAATTCGTAGTTTTCTTGAGTCTGAACAAAAAGTTGTTGTAAATTTGACATGTTATAAATTATCTATTTTGGTGTTGCTAATATAGCTTATTCACGATAGATATGGAATTGACCAGAAGAATTAATTGGGTCATATAATGCTTAGGCTAACCACGATTTTAAGCGCTGCATGATCGAATTTGAAAATTATTAAAATTTTATTTAATGCCCTTTTCACTTTTAAAAACCGCACTTCTGAGGAACTTCTTTACTCTGATAAATATTAAAATACGTATTATTTTTTATGGGTTCAGTATTAAATTCCAACCAATAATCTTGAACATTTACTCTAGTGGTCACTAAAAAATTACAATATACATTCACATTGTTTTTGATATTTAAAAGATGCTGTTTCATCAGTGATGTATATACATTTTTCGCTTTCTTTTCATCAACTATGTTTAATGATGAAACAAGACTTATAGGAATAGTAGTATCTATATTGATTTTTTCAAATCTATTTCTGTTATACCATGCACTCAGATTTAATCGAATACTTTTGATTTTATTGAATTTAGGATTCGCTGCATAAATTTCAGAGAAGAGCTCTGGTGTGTCACTGACACCATCAAAAAATAGATTTTCTTTACTGTTCCGCCATATGAAATCACTTCAAAGTGTCGGCTGTTTTTGGCTACTTCATTATTCACATATCCGTATTTTTCAATATTTTTTATAACTTTATCTAAAATTATTGGCATTGCATTCAAATTAAGCTGATTGACTGGTGCAAATCTTGAATAATTTATTTCTGTTGATAATACTGATTTATTTTTATCTTCAAAAATAAAAAAACGCTGATCTACATTCGTTCCATAACTATAGGACGATACAGAAGTACTAATTAAAAATACCACCCACCCCAAACAAAAATATTATATTTCATTAACTTAACCCAAAAAAAATCACTTAAAATAAAAAAATTAATACTTATCTGCGATATATATTTACTTGTCCAGAGTTATTCTTTGGATCACAATTCACCTCCAAGCCAACTCCCTTATCGTAAAAATTATTAATCATTATTTCACCACCATTCTTGCTAAAATCATAAAAATCTTTATCTGTTTTATCAAAATTAATTAAATTTAAAATATTTCTGACATTATTTTTATCAAAATCAGAAACTTGATTACAATTCTCAAATCTATATTCAATCGATTTAACCCCTGAACTACTTGAATCTGGATTAATAATTAGAATAGAATTTCTAATTAAAATGGTCAAAGAATTAACATTGTCATTAAAATTTACATTTTTATAATCATTTTTAGTTATGACTTTCTTATAAACTAACCCATCAATAAAATCTTTAAATACAAGCTTATCAATTCTTTTTCTTTCAGTTAAAACAATACGATGATATGGAGTAGACAATACTCGAGGTGTACAATCTGAGTAACAAGGATTTATTTCTTTTTCATCACTAATATTATCGCTTAGAGGTATTTTTTCCTTACTCAAAGTAACTGGCTCACTCTTGTTCTCACTAGTACAAGAAATCATTATAAAACATATTAAAAACAACATTTTTTTTTTCATTTCAGACTCCTATCTTTTCTCAAAATATCCCATTGGAACTTTCCAAAATAAACACGCTTAAATATATTACTTTTCACAATTGTAACTTTTTGATTAGATGTATTAGGTATGAGAGAATTAGCTTGATACCATGTATAATCCATAATATTACCGGTAAATCCCTGATAAAATATAATTTTATTACCTCCTGCACTTTCAAATGTGTGTGGTAATCTTAAACTATGCCCAATTTCATGAACTAAAGTATCGGAATTCATTTGCGCTTGCTTATACACTACCACTGTATTTCCCCAATCCCACTTATTATTTGTAGTGGAAATTTCAGGAGGGGCAATTCCATTGACACCACCTGCTATAAGATTTGTATAAAAAACATATGTTCTTGCGTGACCGTCCCCATTAATTTTTAGAAATTTTTGCCCATCATTAGGTCTATACTTTCCTCCATATTTATCAAAAAAATCTATTACTTTATCTGCTAGATATTGTGCATCAAGACTTTTCTGTTTATTGATAATATCTGGATGATTAACCTCTTTTATAAATAAATCAATTTCAGGGTATGATTTTGCCAAGGATACTAAATCAAATTTTGTTTCTAATTTTTTTTCAGCCCTAACTAAAGCTTGATTGTAAGATTGAAATTTTAAAAAATATTCATAATTATTAGGCTTATTAATTTTCTTATCATCAGTTACAACATCTATAAAATATAAATCAAGTTTTGGTATATCATTATTTCTATATACCATAAGTTTCCCAACTTTTTCTCTTTTTTTATTTTTAGATGCGTAAATATTAATTTCTTCATGCTTTTCCAA
>NZ_JADVOP010000044.1 GCF_016508585.1 Acinetobacter baumannii | reverse complement strand
TTCATACTTTATTTTTCATTACTTTTTTAGTCTTAATTACATTTATAAATTAGAGTTTTTACTCTACTTATTGATTATTTTATGTAATTTTAAATACCTCATTGTCAAGAAGACAATGATGATTTTTAAAAGGATGAATCTAATGAAAACAAAAATGATGCTGCAAAAAGCCATCGTCACAACTTCACTAATGTGTCTTGCAGGGGTAAGTCAAGCTGAAGATTTTAAACGCTTCTCTGTTTCTACAGGCTGGTTGCATATGACCTCTCTGGGAAAAGCACAACCGTTTAGAATCAATACCTCAGTTGGTGCAAATACCAAGGCAGCGGTAGGGGTAATTTCAGGTCAGACTATTTTAGATAATGTTGATCAATCTCGCATTAATGCAATGGACCCAACACTCATCGAATTACTCAATGCCCCAAGTAACACAGAAGGTCGATATTTATTTGATGATTTACTCGACATTATCATGGCAGACGACCCCACTTTGATTGATCAATTGACAGGAATTGCTGAAATCAATGGTATTGCCAATTGGACATCTAACGCAGGGTTAGAAGTTGAAGATGTTGATACCCTCGGTTTGATGTTTACCTATAATGTTACAGACAATGTTGCTGTTCAATTGATTGGCGGTGTTCCACCTAAAGTTGATTTAAAAGGCAAAGGCGCTGTATATGCACCCTTCACCGCTACATCTCAACCGCTTCAGGGTTTGGTTGGCGATCTATACTTAAAAAACAATCTTTTGATTACAGATTTAGATCGCTATAACACTGCTGCGTCTGCAAGAGCCTGGACACCTGCAATTCAAGCGCAGTATTATTTTGGAAAATCTGGTGTAAATAAGTTTAGACCTTTCGTCGGCGCAGGCGTTATGTACGCTTATTTCAATGACATTAAAATCAATTCAGGAATTAAGAATGATTTGGTCAATGCTGGACATATGATCCAAAACATTCATGATGGTCATGCCGGTGCTTCACTTGAAGGTAAACCATCGAGTGGCAATATGAAAGTTAAAGTCGATGCAACAGACGCGCTTGCACCGATTGTCACTGCTGGCTTTACCTATGACTTTAAAACCAATTGGTTTGCTACCGCCTCTATTTCATATGCTAAATTGGATAATACCGCCACAATCAGTGTAGTGAATACCAATAACAACGCCAAATTAATACAAGCAAAAACAAAAATCGAGATTGATCCACTTATCACTTATCTTGGTGTGGGTTATCGCTTCTGATTTTTGCTTTATAAAGTCATAAAAATTGAAGTCATTTTTATATTCGTTAGAAAATGACTTCAATTATCACTTATTAAAAATACATTACGCTCGAAAATAAATTAAGTTTAATTCTCTAAAATCTGTAATTTTAATGAGTTTTCTCTCTTACTCTGTCTCTATACAATCAAGATCAACCAACGTTACTTTATAAAAAATAGATTTTCTTTTTCCATAAAAATACTTGAACAGTAAAATTAAATAATACAATTAAAAAAATATAATACAAAAAAACCAAATTTAAAAAACTTATTAAAAAAATAAAATTCGACTACTTATCAAGTAAACAAAACATCAAAAACAATATTTTTTTAAAATTTGTTGCAATTTCATATCAACAATCTCATTATATGCAAAATTTTTAAACAGATATATATCATTAAAAATTTTCAACTATACTGACTAAACTTTGGAAAAAAGATGAAAAAATTACTTTTAGTATCTATTTTAGGTGCTCTATCAATAACCAGTCATGCAGCCAATTCTGAAATTCAACCTTATGTAGGCGCTGGTTATACATATTTAGATAATGATGTTGATATTCACTTTTTGGGACTCAATGCGGGTGTTCAATTCAACCAATATATTGGAGCCGAAGCGTTCTGGAACAAATCAGTAAATGACATTAAAGTTGATGAAGATTTTGAAGATATCGGCATTAAAACTGATGTAGATGTTCAATACTATGGGATTGCTTTAACGGGTAAATATCCTTTGGAAAACAATTTCTATGCTAAAGGCATGGTTGGATACACACGTGTTGATCTTGATGTAGATGCTCATTTTTTAGGATATAAAGTCTCTGAAAGTGAAAATGATTCCGGGGTGATTATTCAAGCGGGTGGCGGTTATAACTTTAACAAGAACATCGCAGCTGAGTTAGCATACACATACATTAGCGCTTTTGATGGTTTTAATGGTGTGAATCTTCAATTAAAATATAACTTCTAATTTTAACAATAGAAAGAAGGATAAAATATCCTTCTTTCTAAAATCATATAACAAAGTAAAACTATATAATGATTCACTCTACGGATAATCCAATCACTTAATATGAGCAACCTGTTTAAAATTCTTTTAAGCACTTAAATAAAATATCTTTGTTAAATTTTCCCGAGTAATTTTTTTTCGCTTCGCAAAAAATCAAAAATTTAAAAATGAAGATAGCGGACATAATAGACATGCTATCCAATTCTTAAAATTAAACTCTCGTATTATAACAATCCAAAATATTCCGCAGGATTAAATACATCATAATTTTACTTGATCAACAGCCCTCGTAATAATAAATCTAAAGCTGCTCGTGCATGTACTAATCTTTGCACATTATCACCGCCATCAGCAATCCAAAATGCTGTTTCCGTTAGACTGCCATAAATTAAAGAAGCCATTGCTTGTGGGTCAACAGTTTCAATCACATTTTCTTGAAGAAGTTTTTCAATCTGTTTTTGCATCGAGTGAATACAGGCTTTTTGTGACTCCAATGAGCTTCCAGCTAAAACTGCACGGGCATCAAGGAGAACAATACGTTGAAACTCTGGCTCTAGAGCCATGTCTAAATAACGGTGGCAACGTTGGCTAAAACCAAGCCAAGTATTTTCAGCATGATCAGAAATCAACTGTAACTGATGATCCATCTCGCCATCAATTTGTTTCACAACCGCTGCTAAAAGCCCTTTCTTATCGCCGAAATGATGATAGAGCGCACCACGGGTAAAGCCTGCTTGAGCAGTCAAATCATCCATTGACGTCTCTGCATAGCCTTTTTCACTAAACACTATACGTGCCATTGCAATCAAAGCAGCTCGGGTTTGTTCCATTTCAGCACGGGTACGACGGACCATCAAAAACTCCTTACATACATTTCGTATGAATATTTACATACGCTACGTATGATTGTATGCTTTATTCATACGCAGCGTATGTATTTTACAAAATCCTTGTAGCTTTACAAGAAATCATTTTTAGGAAGACCGAATGATTGATGCATATCGAGATTTATTTTTAAAACGCCATACGACTACATTCACAGTGGCAGGTTTAATTGCACGTATTGCTTTGCCGATGAGCAGTATTGGAATCATCCTCATGGTTTCTAAGCTGTATGATAGTTATGCCCTTGCAGGTATAGTATCAGCTACATTTGTCTTAACTTATGCGCTGATTTCACCCCACACATCAAAGCTGGTGGATCACTATGGACAAAGTCGCATACTTCCAGTCGCAACGATCATCAGCAGCGTTGGTTTTGTTATCCTGATTTATAGCGCTTGGAAACAGACTGCTGATTGGATCTTATTTATTGGAGCATTTTTGGCAGGTTTTATGCCAAGCATATCTGCAATGGTGAGAGCACGCTGGACAGAAATTTATCGGGATCACTTCAGACTAAAGACGGCTTATTCCTTAGAAACTGTACTCGATGAAATATCATTTATTATTGGACCGCCTTTATCTGTAGGCTTATCTATTATTTTATTTCCTCAAGCCAGCTTAATCGTTGCGATCATATTGTTGATTATTGGCGTTATTGTATTGGTTCTGCAACGTGCAACCGAACCTGAATTGGATCGGTTAAATACTCACCCGTCGAATTCCAGATCGCTTATCCGAGTCGCAAATATACGTTTGCTTACTTTATTTATGCTGAGCATGGGCGTTATTGTGGGTACTGTGGATATCGTGAGTGTCGCCTTTGCTGAGGCAGTTTCTCAACCAGCCACCGCGAGTCTAGTGCTCTCTGCTTATGCTCTGGGATCATGTCTATCCGGTCTGTGGTTCGGCGCAATAAAACTCTCAATCCCCTTACATCGACTTTTATTATGTGGCGGAGCTGCTACAGCTCTAGCAACCCTTCCCTTAGTCTGGATCGACAGTATCATTATCCTGACATGTGCTGTGTTTGTGGCTGGAATATTTTTTGCACCGACAATGATTGTAGCAATGTCATTGGTAGAACGTCTTGTCCCTAAACATCGCTTAACTGAGGCGATGACATGGTTATTGGCTGGACTAAATATTGGTGTTGCATTGGGTGCGGCAAGCTCTGGACAAATGCTCGATCATTATGGTTTGGATTATGGATTCTTGATTGCCTTGGGTGCAGGTGCAGTCGTGTTTATCCTTGCAATATTTGGACATTACCGTTTAAGACATGATCAATGATTGTCAGCTTAAAATCAGTCAATACAGCTAATAACCTTTCATTAAAAATAAATCATGAGACTTGAATCCTAATAATAGAAAAAACAATGCTTCCTTTGAAAAGTCTTTTAGATTCAGTCTTTTTAGATTAAATGATGTTTTTTAAATGATTTGAGACAGCGCATTTTTCACTTTAAATCTCTTATGAACTTCAAAATTATTCAAGTTGAAGTTCATTTTTTAGAATTGATCTATAAAATCTTTAATTTCAAATAACTGAAATAAGAATACGCTCAAGATTCTGTTGATGATCTTTTCGATTTTAGGCAGTCTTTCGCCTGATCCAACTTAAACAGTTCATAGATCAACTCATTTTTTTCAGGAGTTGTAAAATTAATGTTAACTTTTTTAGGAGAATCAAACTGTTGGTAACTGATTGTAAATTTTTTAGAATGTATTAACGCTTCCATCAATCCGCAGGATTCCTGAGGATTGGTCGCAACAAACAAAATTTGCATGGCTTTTAATCCCTCATCTGCAAAGTCTGTTGATTGCATTTTTTGATTCATACCGCCATCCACACTGACATATATAGGCTGACTAGAATCAATGAGTTGTTCTGTTTTGTTGCCCCCCGAATCATCATTTAATGTGACGGAAAGCGTTAAAAATACAGCTTTTTCATGATAACCCAGTGCTTTAGCAAAACTTCCTTCTTTCTGATATAGCCTAATTGCCTCATGGCCAGAATCGCTATAAAGCCTCAAACTATCGACCGCTTTGAAATTATCCGAAATAATCTGCTTCTGCCAATCACCTGCATAACAAAAGCTCATTATCATTAATAATTGAAGAAAACAGATTAATTTTGCAAGTACAGTTATCTTTGTTGGTATCATTTAACGCAAGTACCCTTTTCTAGATATGGAAGTAATCAGTTCTACTCAGGAGCTGTTTATTGATTTAAAACAATAAATAAGCTGATAAGCCTGAGCAAATTTAAATTTTAATTCAAAATCATGATCTTTATACATATACCGCACTTAAAAATTGGAAAACTTTAATCCATATGAGTGTTCAAACTATTTAAAATTCACGAGTTTCTTCGAGGATTTAGTTATATCAGGGTGTTTATTTTCTAAAAAACTTTTTATATGCATCCTCCTGACTATCTACTAATCAATCTAATCCATTAGAAATAAATAATAAAATACAATTCTTTCGGATCTTTTTTCCAATTACTTATATCCGATAAAATTAATCTTGAATAAATATGCTTCCACTCATGTGAGGCAAGTAAGACGTTATGTCTAGTTTAAAACCTAGAATATGAAAGAGGAAAAGAGATTTTAAAAGATTATTGATGATCAAATGAACCTGAAAATTGAATATATCAAAACGTTCAGCCAATAAAAAACCTCATAAATCAATAATCTATGAGGTTTGATATGGTGGGCCCGCCCAGACTTGAACTGGGGACCAACGGATTATGAGCGGAGACAAGTTTTAATTATTTTATTATATAAAACAATGTTTTATATTTATGTTGAATGGCCGAAGCGAATAAAATCAAGAAGACCGCGTATAAATTTGGAAGTGTAAGAAAACTAAGGCTTTCGACTTTTCTTAGACGAAGATGAGCCAAATGCGAGTTTTTCTAGATATAAGAATAATAAGATATTTTTTGTTGAAAAAATATACAAAAACCGCAAAAAGACCGCTGTCCACTGCGGTCCCGCAAAGATAGACCGCAGAAATGCAAGGATTTTTTTATAGACCGCAAAGACCATGCTTGCTTTGTGTACAAAGTAGTTGACCGCAATCTATCTCAATATTGAAAATATAGACTTCATATCATTGTATTTTTAGTATTTTTTCGATAAAGAAAATATATCAGGCTGTTATGTTTTTCCTAGTATTTTGACTAGACGATCTATTATAATCATCACATAAAATGATGATTTATTGGGATTCACAAACACTATGGCTCGTACTCCAAAGCAAATAAAACAAGAACCAATTGAGGTCGTACTTTGGAAGTCAGCGGATAAACTTCGAAAGAATATTGATGCTGCCGAATATAAACATGTCGTCCTTGGTTTGATCTTTCTCAAATACATCAGTGATTCATTCGAAGAACACTATAAGAAATTAGTCGATGGTCAAGGTGAGTTTGCAGGTGCAGATCCAGAAGATCGAGATGAATACACCGCATATAATGTCTTCTTTGTTCCTGAAGCAGCTCGTTGGTCTTATCTACTCGAACAAGCCAAGCAACCCTCTATTGGGGTAATTGTCGATGCTGCGATGGAATCGATTGAGAATGACAATCCTCAGCTTAAGGGTGTACTTCCAAAAGTCTACGCACGTCAAAATCTTGATCCTACTAGTTTAGGTGAGCTGATCGATATGATCGGCAATATTGCATTGGGTGATACCAAGTCTCGTTCTGCCGATGTATTAGGTCATGTATTTGAGTATTTCTTAGGTGAGTTTGCTTTAGCTGAAGGTAAGCAAGGCGGTCAGTTCTATACGCCAAAGTCGATTGTGGGTTTATTGGTCGAAATGTTAGAACCTTATAAGGGACGTGTATTCGACCCTTGCTGTGGTTCTGGCGGTATGTTCGTTCAGTCGGAGAAATTTGTAGAATCTCATCAAGGACTCATTGATGACATCTCGATTTATGGTCAAGAGAGCAACCAGACCACTTGGCGACTTGCCAAGATGAACTTAGCCATTCGTGGCATTAACTCAGAGCATGTGAAATGGAACTCTGAGGGTTCTTTTCTCAATGATGCACACAAAGACCTCAAGGCAGATTACATCATTGCTAACCCACCCTTCAACGTTTCTGATTGGAGTGGTGAGCAATTAGTGGGTGATGCTCGCTGGCAATTAGGTACACCGCCTGCAGGTAATGCTAACTTTGCGTGGATGCAGCATTTTCTTTATCACATGTCACCAAAAGGACAAGCTGGTGTCGTTCTAGCTAAAGGTGCCCTCACCTCCAAAACCAGTGGTGAAGGTGAAATCCGAAAGGCTTTGGTAAATGATGCCAATGTGATCGACTGTATTGTGAATTTACCTGCCAAGTTGTTCCTGAATACTCAGATTCCTGCTGCTTTATGGTTTATGCGTCGTGACCGTGTGGGTTCAACCAAGTATCAAGATCGTAGTAATGAAATTCTGTTTATCGATGCACGTAACTTAGGACATCTGATTAATCGCAGAACCAAAGTTTTGTCTGATGATGACATTAAGCTGATTACAGAGACTTACCATAATTGGCGTAATAAAGACGGCATGTATGAAGATGTCGCAGGCTTCTGTGCATCTGTACCTCTTGAGAAAGTGGCTGAGCTTGACTATGTACTGACTCCAGGTCGTTATGTTGGTTTAGCTGATGATGAAGATGAGTTTGACTTTAAGGAACGCTTTACAAGCTTAAAGGCTGAGTTTGAGGCACAGCTTGCCGAGGAAGCAAAGCTCAATCAAGCCATTGCTGAGAACTTGGCAAAGGTGGTGGTATGAGTGATTGGTACAAGGTTAAATTTTCTGAATTTTGTCTTATAACTAGAGGAGCATCTCCTAGACCAATACAACAGCATATGGCTGTTAGCGGTACGCCATGGGTAAAGATATCAGATGCTACAGCATCAAATTCTCGCTATATTAACAGCACTAAAGAGTTTATTAGACCAACTAGTGAGTCTGCCAGTAGAGTTGTATATCCAGGAGATCTGATACTATCTAACAGTGCGACACCTGGACTACCAAGATTCATGACGATTAGAGCATGTGTTCATGATGGATGGTTATTATTAAGAGATATCAAAGGAGTTGATAAGGAATTTCTTTACTACTTATTAGAGAATGAGCGTGAGGCATTACTTGCTCAAGGTAATGGTTCCATATTCACTAATCTTAAAACAGATATTCTGAAAGAGCATATTGTAAATATGCCACCACTTCTCGAACAAAAAGCCATAGCCTCTGTATTCTCATCACTTGATGATAAAATCGATCTACTCCATCGTCAGAACAAGACCTTGGAAACCATGGCTGAAACACTGTTTCGTCAATGGTTTATTGAGGAAGCGAAAGAGGATTGGGAAGAGAAGCAATTAGGTTCTTTGCTTACTGTGAAGAGAGGTGGATCACCTCGACCAATTCAGGATTACTTAAGTGACTCAGGTTATCGTTGGCTTAAGATTTCAGATGTAACGAGCTTGAATTCACCGTTTGTATTCAATATCAAGGAGCATATCAAAGAGGAAGGTTTGTCTAAGACCACTTTGTTGAAAGCAGGCAAGTTAGTGTTAAGTAATAGTGCTACACCTGCTATTCCTAAGATACTAATGGTGGATACTTGCATTCATGATGGTTGGTTGCATTTCCCTGTTTCTAGCTACTCGAACGAATACCTGTATTTACTGTTTAACCATATTAGACCAGAGCTTCTACAACTAGGTAACGGTAGTATTTTTACAAACCTTAAGACTGACATTCTAAAAGAATATGTGATCAAGCATCCTGATGGTGATACCTTGCAAAAGTTTCAATCAGTTGTTGATCCAATATTCTCTAAACTTCTTGAGAATGCAAAGCAAATCCAAACACTTGAACTACTACGAGACACCTTACTTCCTAAACTCATGAGTGGTGAAGTCAGAGTCCAATACCAAACAGAAGAAGTTGCATAACATTTGTGGTGAAGTCATTTGATGGCTTCACCTTTTTTACATTCAGGGGGCTGAATATGAATAAAAAATTGATCGGGGCTTTAATTGCTGTTGTCATCGTACTGATTGGGGCTTACTACTATGCTTCGCCCTACCTCGTCCTCAATAGCATTAAGAGTGCAGCACAAGCAGGTGACAGTGAGAAAGTCTCTGCATACATCGACTATACAAGTGTCCGCCAAAGCTTCAAAGATCAAATGAATGCTTACATGGTTAAGGATATGGCATCAAAAGAAACTAATGGTTGGGAAGCATTGGGAACAATGATCGCAACAACCATGGTTGATAAAATGGTAGATGCTGTTGTTACGCCTGAAGGCATGACATTAATGCTTCAAGGGAAAGACTTCAAGGACAGCTTAAAGCCACATACACAGCAATCATCAAATCAAACAACTTCACAAGATAAGCTAGATTACAGCACACGTTATTTGTCGGTGAACATGTTTGAGGTCACTCTCAAAAATCCAAACAATGAAAAACAGCTAAAAATCATTATGGAACGTGATGGCTTAAGTTGGAAAGTGAAAAAGTTTGTTATTCCAATGGATGAGGCCGAACCACAACAGGCAGCACAACAACCCATCCAACCTGCTGTAGAAATACCAACAGAAGCGGAGGTTCCAACTTTAACTGGAGCTCCAACGATGACTGCGCCTACAACAGCATTTGATTTTTCAGGTGTACAGAAAGGCTCGCAGTTGGAATCTTGTTATCATGACCCGTGTTCAGTTGCACGTGTAATGGAATTTAAGAAGTTAAGCCAAACTCCAACTGAGACAAGTATAGAACTAACGGTTGTTGGTGGTAGTCGAGAGATTGAGTCTGAACATATCGACTGGAACCATGAAGCTCATAAACTTCAAATCCAGTGCTCTTTGACTAAGCCAACCGTGCAGATTGGGGAGCAAATAACAGTTATTCCATTAAACGCTTCTGGCGTATCAGGCGTGTTATGGTCAGATGCAGAAACTTATTTACAAGCTTGCCATAATTACACTGGGGAGATGGGGGCTGGTATTCAAAAGTTTGGTTATAACGTTCAAGAAAGTTAAATCATCAAATACAAATTATGGGTGAGAAGATTAACTCATCGCCCTTTTATTAACTATTTTCTGAAATCGGTTAAAAATTAATGTTTAGTAATCAAAATGTGCAAAGTGATGGAAATAAGACAATTAAATTAGTCTTAGCAATTGGTTTAGTTTTAGCTGCATTATTAGCAAGTGTTGGGGTGTTCTATTACTATGTGATATTTGTCCCAAATCTTGAACAGCAGAAGTTAGATTTAGAAAAACAAAAGCTTAAAGAAAAGCAAGAAGCAGAAGCAAAGGCCTTGAAGAAAAAAGAACAAGAATCAGAGCAAAGGTCTCAAGCTTATCAAAACTGTGTGAGTAATACGGAGATAACGTATACAAACAATTGGAGCAGCGCCTGTCAAAAGCTATCTGAACGTAACCAAGTAGGCTTAGATAATTGCTTAAATAATCCTAGTATTATGAATAATCAATTCATGGGTAAATCCTATTGTGAAAAAGTATTTGGTGCAACAGAGTTTGATCCAGAATGCACACTACCAGGAAATATTGCTGATGGTATTGAAAAAGCAAGAACCGAGCGTAAAGAATCATGTATGAATGAAGCTGAACAAGCATTGTATTAATTAAATTTAATATTTGATTATAAAAATGAGGATACATTGTGACTAAAATGACCGAATCAGACATCGAACTGATGGCGATAGAGCAACTTGAAGGATTAGGCTATACCTACGTGTATGGGCCTGATATTGAGTCAAAATCAATCCACCCTTTAAGAAGCTATAAGCAGGTCATCTTAGAAACGATAGTATTGGCATCATTACAACGACTCAACCCTCAACTTAGCGAAGACAAGTGCATCGAAGCACTCAAGCAAATCAATAATTTACAATCACAAGAAATGCTGAGTAACAACCAAGCATTTCATCGTTTATTGACCGAAGGTATCAAGCTTGAAATTTCCAAGCATGGCAATACACAGGGTGAACTCGCTTGGCTCATCGACTTTAACGACCCAACCAATAATGAATTTCTCGTCGTCAATCAAGTCACCATTCGCGAAGACCGTTGGGAACGCAGACCTGATATTATTCTCTATGTGAATGGTCTACCTCTCGTTGTCATTGAGCTCAAAAATGCCACAGACGAAAATGCCACGGTTGAGGGTGCATACAAACAAATTCAGACCTACCAAAACCAAATTCCGACCCTGTTTACCTATAACGCTTTCAATATTATTTCTGACGGCTTAGAAGCAAAAGCAGGCACTATTTCTGCTGACTTTAGTCGATATATGGCTTGGAAAACAGCAAATGGTCAAACCAAAGCCAAAAAGACACAAGCGCAACTCGAAGTCCTGATTCAAGGCTTACTTAACCCTGTCACCTTGATTGATATGATTCGACATTTCATTGTGTTTGAATCAAGCAAACAAGAAGATGCCAATGGTTTGATTACCATTAAAACTGTCAAAAAAATGGCTGCTTATCATCAATACTATGCAGTCAATGCAGCAGTCCTTTCTACAATACGTGCATCAAATGTAAATACTGAATCTCAGTCAGCAGAAGTCGCGATTCATCAACAAGGCAGAAGCAAACAAGAACTGGTTCAACAACAAGTCGTAGGTGATAAAAAAGCAGGTGTTGTTTGGCACACTCAAGGCTCAGGCAAATCATTGTCTATGGTGTTCTATACAGGGAAAATTGTACTTGCACTCGATAACCCTACCGTTGTGGTGATTACGGATCGGAATGATTTAGATGATCAATTATTTGGGACATTTGCAGGTGCAAGCCAACTTCTTCGACAAACACCCAAGCAAGCAGATAATCGTGATGAACTGAAAGAACTGCTCAAGGTTGGTTCAGGTGGCGTGATCTTTACCACCATTCAAAAGTTCCAACCCGAAGACGGTAGCAGCATTTACGAAGAATTATCCAATCGAACCAATATTGTTGTCATTGCTGATGAAGCACACCGCTCACAGTATGGTTTCAATGCAAAAGAAGTCGATGTTAAGGATGATGATGGCAAAGTCGTAGGTAAGCGTACCGTATACGGCTTTGCCAAATATATGCGTGATGCATTACCGAACGCAACTTACTTAGGTTTTACAGGTACGCCTATTGAGAAAACGGACGTCAACACCCCTGCAGTTTTTGGTAATTATGTTGATATTTACGATATTTCACAGGCAGTTGAAGATGGTGCAACAGTTCGAATTTTCTATGAAAGTCGTCTAGCAAAAATTGCAATCAGCGATGAAGGTAAAGAACTGATTGAGCAATTTGATGATCAATTCACTGAAGATGATCTCAACCAAACCCAAAAAGAACGTGCTAAATGGGCAAGAGTCGAAGGTCTCATTGGTAGCAAGGAACGTATCAAAGCGATTGCAAAAGACATCGTTGAACATTTTGAGCAACGATTAGTCGCGAATGCCAATCAAGGCAAAGGCATGATCGTGAGTATGTCACGTAGAATTGCTGTTGATCTTTACAATGAAATTGTAGCGATTAAACCTGAGTGGCATAGTGATGACTTAAATGATGGCGTTATCAAAGTCGTCATGACTGCTAGTGCTTCCGATGGTGATGTAATTGCCAAACATCATACCACCAAGCAACAACGCCAAACCATAGCCAATCGAATGAAAGATAATGACGACAAACTCAAACTCGTTATTGTTCGGGATATGTGGCTAACAGGCTTTGATGCCCCAAGTATGCATACTTTGTATATCGACAAACCGATGAAAGGCCATAACCTCATGCAAGCCATTGCACGAGTCAACCGAGTATATAAAGATAAACTCGGCGGTTTAGTTGTCGATTATTTAGGAATCGCTTCAGACCTCAAAGAGGCTTTGTCATTTTATTCTGATGCAGGTGGTAAAGGTGATCCTGCTCTAATACAAGATGAAGCAGCTACAATTTTGCAAGAAAAGCTAGAAGTCCTTGATGGAATGATGCATGGCTTCAATTATGCCGAGTACTTCACTGCAAATACTTCACGTAAGTTAAGTATTATTTTGGAGGCTGAGGAGCATATTTTGGGTATAGAGCAAGGACAAGCCAAAAACCGCTTTCTCACTGCGGTTACAACAATGTCTCAAGCATTTGCTTTAGCTGTTCCTCACCCTTCTGCAATGGAAGCAGCTCCTATCGTTGCATTCTTTCAAGCAGTAAAAGCTCGGTTAGTAAAATTTAGCGATGGTACAGGCAAAATCTCAGGTATGAGTAATGCCGAACTTGAAGCCAAAGTAAAGCAGACCATTGATCAAGCCTTAGTTACTGAACAAGTGGTCGATATCTTCGATGCGGCTGGTATTCAGAAACCTGATATTTCTATTCTCTCAGATGAATTCATGCAAGAGATGAAAGGATATCAGCATAAAAATATTGCGCTTGAAACACTGAAAAAACTATTGGCTGATGAAATTAAAATCAGAGGTCAACGTAGCGTAACCCAAGGCAAAAAGCTCATGGATATGCTAAGTACTGCCATTAAAGGCTATCAGAATAAAGTACTCACTGCTGCTGAAGTGATTGATGAACTCATCAAGCTCGCAAAGACCATTCAGGAGTCTGACAAGCTTGCTGCTGAACTCAATTTGACTGAGTATGAGTATGCTTTTTACTCTGCTGTTGCTGAAAATGACAGTGCAAAAGAACTAATGCAAAAAGATATCCTTAGAGAGCTTGCAGTGGTACTTACTGAATCTATTCGCCAAAATGTCACGTTGGATTGGACAATTAAAGAAGCTGCACGTGCAAAGTTAAGAGTAATTGTTAAACGACTGCTAAAAAAATATGGATACCCACCTGACATGGCATTATTAGCGACCGAAACCGTTATAGAACAGGCTGAGCAATTGGCAAACGAACTAGCAGAAATATCGAATCTGGAAGCAGTGTAACAATAAATTGGTCCATCGGATTTTGAACAGATGGACCATCACATAGACATTTTGTCTAAATACTTTTGCAGTTATTTTATTAAAAAATAAATAATTAATAACTTACAATGCATAAAGAGACTAAATTGCAAGAAAGCTATTCAGCACCATGATTAATAGTTAAATGATAAAAATAACAAAACTTCCCCCTACCTCCCTCACACAATCCGATGCAACGTAACACACTCCCAAAATTTTCCCTCACCCCAAAAAAACTCCCCCCACAAAAATTCTGCTACATCGTGCAGAAATAAGTTACTTTCAGATAGAGCCTCCTACGAAAGTGTGAGAGCTGAAAGTAACTTATTTGTGGACATTGGCCTATGCGATAGTTTGAATCAGGTCAGAAAGCTGATTAGGCCAACTTAACCAAACATTTCATCTAACTCCTCTACACTACCCTTGCGAATCATATTGGTCGCACCTGTATAGGCATCATAGGTCTTACCATCCATAACAAATGGCTCTTTAGGAACAAGATGTTTACCTTGCCAATCTTTCAGATGCAAATATTCAAAACCACCCAAAGCAATACCCTGAAACTCAAGATAGCGTCTTTCAGGCTTGTTCTTGTTACGATCAATAACATCAAAATATGACGCAATAAAGTTAAGTGCTTTGCTCTCATCAATCTTAAATACATCAGAATCAAAATCATAGCTCATACCTTTAATGAGGTTGGCCTTGATGATCGACTTCATTGGAAGATTTGTCTGTTTCTGCACTGCCTTAAAGGTACTACACAGTAATTTGCTTGCTTGTGGTCCTTTGAGTATATGCTTATTGTCTAAGTACCTTTCAGGATTACGCAAATAGAATTGCTTAGCAATATGCTGAACAAACACATTTTTTGCATATCCCTCGGTTACTTTCGCAATCTCATTAAATCTTTTTTGAGTAAGGATCTGATGAATATCATGTATATTGCCAATATGCTGAGCTAAATAGACAATCTCATTCAGAATTTGGGCAACTATATCAGGGTAATCTGATTGATCATCACGACAATAGGCTAAATGATCAATGTATTCCTCATCTTGTTGTTTATGTTCAATAAACTGAGTGGATAACTGTTTTAAGGATTCAGGTTTTTGATGACCTTTCTGAAAGTTTTCAAGGAATATTTTGAGCGCAGGGTTAATACTTTCAGCATAGGCCTTATCAGCATTCACTTTTTGCTCATCAAAAAAATGAGTGATATGGCTAGGAGTAGCTGTTGTATCTTCGCTGAATTGAATTTTACAGTTCGGCAAGAATTGCTTAATACGCCACACCATATATTCAAAACTACTATAAAAGTAGCTTGCATCAATTAAATACAATGCTGACACAAGACTGGCAGTATTCTGAATTGGTTTACCTCGATATACAGCAAAAAGTTTACAACCAACCCAATCTTTGAGACTTTCATTCATTCGATTGACTTTGTCATAAATATTTGGTTTATCATTATCTTGAAAATCAAACTTATAGTCTGCAGCTAAACTCGCTAGTGCCTGAGCAATACCATTTACACGAGTAATAAAGTCATTCAACCGTTTTTGGTGCTTACAGTGTAGCTTTTTAGGGTCTTGATTAGTCTTAGACAGACCTGTGTGTAATAAGATGTGACAAGGCACATTTGCAATTCGTAATCGGCCAATAAATTGAACCAATTCTTCAACATGAGCCTGTTTACCTAAAATAAAAACTGAATCAATTTCAATTTCAGGATTATTCAAGTTAACAGCTTCATCCATAATAGAGGTTGTAAATACGATATCTACACCAGTCGGAATCTTTTGTGTTTCAAAAACTGCTTTAACTTCACTTTGATTTTTGGTTTTACTGTGTACCACAATACACTTGAGCTTATGACGCTGCTCAAAATAGCGTTTCATATTTTCGCACTTATCTCTTGAATTGATGCGCACAATAATCGTTTTACCGCATTTCCCTTTCGATGAATCCGATGTTTTAAGCAAACCTTTAACTTTCTGCTCAATTATAGCGATTGCTGTGTATTGGTCCCCTTTGGGTAGAGATGTCACTCGGATATCACGCACAGGAGGATTTTGATGCGTCACATAAATTTCTTGATCAATATCTATTTTAAGCTGATCAAATAGCTCTGTCGTTTTGGTCGCAGTTAGAAATAGGCTAGTAGGTATTGAACGTTTTTGTAGATGCCAAATCACAGGTGTTAAAGCATCATCCCGAAATGAGCCAGCAGAATATAATTTATGGGCTTCATCAATGACTAATAAAGCTGCTTTCTTTTGAGAATCAGACATTAATTTAATAATTTTGTCGAATTTATCATAGGTTGCAACAATGACACCTTTGAACTTACGCAAACTATCGTCTGGGTTCTCGTTTGCACAAAAAAACAAATACTCAGAAACGACTTTGGTTTTTCCTGAATATTCGTGCTGTAACTCCATAACTTTAGCTTGAGTAGGCACTAGAATGAGTACCAGTTTGAATTGAGCTTTTAACTCCTCCATAGTGAACGTGGTCTTTCCTGCACCCGTTGGTGCAACTAAGAAAGTAGATTTATTTGGCTCAATTTTAATACCTAATGAAGTTAAAAATTGGTTAACACTGAGCTGCAAGGAAATTTTAGACATGAGAACTCCATAAAGCATATCGATTTGCGATATGCCCTGACACTAGTAGAAATTAAGATTTAGAGATTTGGACGAGCGTTGTTGATACGTTCAGCGAGCATTTCAGAAGCATTGCGCAGCGTATCTTGGCGTAAATGTGCATAACGCTGAGTCGTGGTTGGTGATGCATGCCCTAACAGATGTTGAACCACATAAATGTCACAACCATTATTCACAGCCATACTGGCAAAGTTGTGGCGTAGATCATGGATACGAAAGTTTTCGATCTGAGCTGCTTCTAGAATTTTCTGGAAAGTTTTTCGTATATCATTAAAAGGCAGTCCAGTTTTCGGATTGGCAAACACATACACATACTTTCGTGACATCTTGCGAATCACTTGCTGAGCTTCACTATTGAGCTGAATAATGCGCGGTTTACCAGATTTATTCTCATTGAGCTTCCAAAGATGGTTGTTCTCATCCAAATCACTCCATTTAAGATTCAGCACTTCACCTTTGCGAGCACCAGTCAATAGCAGCATTTCCACAATACCGACAATGATTTGGTTATCGATATCATGAGCATGGTGATTGGCGAGAACATGCATTAAACGTTTTAGCTCATCATCACTGAGATAACGTTCAATCTGATTCTGCTCAACCAGTTTTTTGACACGGCTCATCGGAGACTGCTCGATGATCTCTCGTTCAAAGGCCACATTAAACATGCTACTTAAAAGTGCTCGTGTTCGATTGACTGTTGCGTTGGCACGATCTTCGGTTTTGATTTCAAGCATCAAATCACTAAGCATTGCTGCTGTAATCTGATTCAACTGGATATTGCCTAAAGTGGGTTCAATGTGATTCTTGAACCTTGAAACATCATCCTTCCAAGACTTTTTATTTAACTTCGCCATAGGCATGTAGACCTTATAAAAGAAATCTGCAAGCTTAGGGATATTTTCAATACGTGCTTTTTCCTCTAGAGGATTAATGCCTTTACTCAACATAAGTTGGTAGCTGTCGACAATACTAATTACTTGCTGTAAGGACACTTCAGGATATTTACCTAATGTCGTGCTGATCTTTTTTCCCTTAAAGACAGCTCTGAACATAAAGGTCTTACTTACATTCGAAATTACAACTTTTAGTCCTTTCACATGGGGAACCGAGATTTCAACTTTGGACTTATCCTCTGGTAGCGTGAGTTGTTCGATATTGAATAACTGTGACATCCCAAAACTCGCTGATGATTTAAGTGGAAACGATGTGTTCATGAGCTCTCCTTATAGAAAAAAGGCGCACTTATCCCTGATCGTGAGACCATGTTTCAAAGAATCAGAAAATAAGTGCGTTTAGATAGTTAAGCTAAGCCGATGAAATTACGACTTAGAAGAAAGGTCTTGAGCTGTCATCTAGCTGCTCAAAAGTAGTTGGTGTATTCAGTCTACGAGCATTATCAGGAGCGATGCTTTCATCAATAAACTTGTAGACCAGCTTAGTAATAAGGTTATTATTTTCATCAAGCAAATAGAGACCAAACCCAAATATAGAATCGTTACACATATTGCTCGCGTAATCTGTGCTTTGTAGATAAACGATTTTCGCTGGCTTCAATCTGGACAAAGTCAAATCTAAAGAATCAATAGAGTCTGGAATGCTTTGACTTGATGAGTTGCAAGAGCCACCACACCAGATTGATTTAACTTTGGCTTCATCAACTTTCAATAAGCCAATGTTATTTTTCAAAGCATATTGTGTGACAAGATGCCAAAGAGCATTAAATAAAAATTCACAGAATTTCGAATCTGCAATATTGTCCTTTTTAAGAACAATATTTGACTCCGCATTAATTTGATCTAATTCATTTTTCTCATGAATATTAACCAATGATTCGTCAAAATTAAAAACCTGAGATTCATTAATCTCTCGATTTTTAAAATAAGCCTGTAACTTTTCACCCTCGATCCGTTCTTGAATATCAAGGATGTGATCAGGATCATCATAATTGATAAAGTCATCATTAATAGTTTCGTCATTAACAGAGTCACCATTAATAGAGTTGTCATTAATATCCAACAGCGGATCATTTTTATGCTGATCTAATGAAGCAACCAAATCAGTTTGGCCTTGATCATCTGTGTTCGTCTTGAAAGTAGTCATATTCATTTACCTATATAGCTTAAGAAAGATTATTAACGACTGCGATTAACAGTGTTAACTTCTTGGGTCGAATCTGAGACTTTTTATTTTGCCCCTGTGCACACCCGCGTAAATAAGAATAGCAACCAATAAGAAAAATTCAATATAAATATTACGTAAGCATTTGTTATTTATTGACTTTTTTAACCATAATTAAGTGTCTCATTCGGTATGTTCTAAGGAATCAGGTTGCGGTTTTTTTAATCAAAATGTACAATAAGAGGAATTGAATGCTTATTTTTTAACCAGAAGTTCAGTATGAAACGATTTTATTTTCCAAAAAACATTTATGATGCTCTGAAACAAAATCCAGACCTACCTATAAAAGATATACAGCACATAACGAATTGTGCTAGATCGACAGCTTATCGATATAAAAGTAATTATAATTTTTGCATTAAAAATCCTGATATTGTTTTAATTGACCACACCATTAATAGAGTTGATATTAAAACATGGAAGAAAAGGAATGAGCAGCAGGAACATTTAAATCAATTTTTGAGTATTAGTTTAAATACTCATGGTTTTGAATCTTCACCTGATTTAAGAAATCAATTTTATGCAAAACACCCAATGTATTCATCTCAATCTAACCAAAATTTCAATCGATATTTTAAAAGGTTTCGCGATGAAGTTAATATGTCACAGTACAAATTAAAAATAATGAATTCTATATTAAAACCTATAGGCTTCTATACTGTAAATAATCCTAATTACAGTCCAAAGGACTAGTAGAACGTCCGACAGGTTATTTGTACAAAGCATCATTGGTTGTCTCACTTAAAACGATATAAAATCACCCCAAGGCCAGAACGGTCTTGGGGGCTATTTTACGGTTAAGTCAGTAATCACTTGGCATCAACAATGTCGTTAAAGAACGATCTGCTTCTGTGATGATCCAAATTTTATCTTCAGCTATCGAATAGCTAGAGAATATCCGAGTGTCATTAATTAATGCTTCCTCATTTGATTCTTTGTCTTCATCTTCTAAATCGCCCCAATCACCCGTTTGATGACGATAAAGTAATTGGAGTAAATCAGTTTGATGTTTCTCTGCAAAAGCCAAAGCATTGGGTGTAGACACAACTTGACCCAAAGCGAATAGTCGTTGCCTTGTCATAAATACGTCTCACATAAAAATTAATAGAAAAATGTGCGGGCGGTGGTCTGTGAAGAGGTTTAGATTTGATTGATTTTATGGCGCTCTAAAATCTCAGTCGGTACATAGATCAAAATGCCTTCATTGTCGTTCAGCATGATATACACCTCATACCAATCATGCTTTTTCTCAACAAATTCAACTTCGCCTAATGACAGCTTTTCAGATAAGCTGAAACTGAGCTGAGGAAAAGGCTCAGTTAAATCATTGTCATCTTCACAAATAACAAACCACCCATGCAGGGTGGCTTGATAAGGTTCATCATACTGATTATCGAGTGTCTGCATGTGCAGTGAAATACTTGCTCGAATTGACTCATCTGATACTTGCTGTAAGTCAGATTGACTCTTGATGTACTGCATTTTCATCCCCCACATTGGCTAAGGCATCAGAGTCATCAATCTGAGTTGATTGCTGATTCTTTGGTTTAGGACCGCGTTTCCCACTTGCAGGTTTAATATCATGAGAAGATTCAAAGGCTGATGAACTTTGTTGCACAACATCATCAAATGAAATTGGCCAAAGTTCATATTCATCATTTACTTCAAGTAATCGCGCAGTTTGTGGATGCAGTCGGATTACACCTTGATCAACTAAAGCAGCTCCTAGAAAACTTGCATTGTTGACTGACTTACCTACGAATAATTCTTTCAATGCAACAGCATGGAATGGCTTTGCTGATTGATAAAGCTTCTGTAAGGTTAAAATGATCTGCTCAACTTTGATCAATTCTGTACTAAATCCACCTGATGATTCATTTTCACTTAGAGCGATACCAAAGCTTTGATCGTCATTATCTTGCCAGAGTTGATATTTAAGCTGACCTTTTGCCCTGTCCGATAACTTATTACAACTCCATGTTTTAATGAGAGTCTGGTTTATTTTGTCAAAAATTCTTGGTTGCATAATGGCTTCCTTTAAGCATAAAAAATCCCGATGTACTGCAAGAGCACATCGGGACCTAAATTTAAGATTGTGGGTTAGAACATTGCTTCACATGCAGCGATATGTTTCGCTACTGATTTGATGCTTTGTTGATTAGGGGTAAATGTTGTGACCTTTTTATTGTTTAGGTACACATCAATTTTTTTGGCTTTAGAAATTCCTTGTGAAAGTTCATACCAAGCATTTGCACCATTGCGCCACTTAGTAGAAGCAGATGCAGCTACTTTGCTTTTTCCATCCAATAAGAAAGTTAAAGGATATTTGGAATCAGAGTTTGCATAGCTATTCTTCGGTGTTTGGAAGCGTACAGAATGATCAAACATATCTCCTGCACCCTCGTTGCAAGTCACCCAAAGCGTATTGCCCTTGACATCTTGAATTGAATATTCAGAGAAGCCTTGAGCATAGTCAGATTGCCATACATTCGGTGCTGCATAAGTGAATCCAGTAACAGCCAATAATGCTACAAACAGTATTTTTTTCATAAATAATCCTATTCTTTAGAAGAGCTTTTACTTCTTCACGCATGGTTGAATGCTTTGAATGTACTGACCATCATTGGTATCTTTGAAAAATCCGTTTTTAGATTGAATCTGTAGACATTGACCCTTTTTAAATGGTTTCATTTGCTTTGCTACTTTGTCTTGTAGCATATAAGCATTCAAAATAACTTCACCTTTGGTTGTTTGGATAATGATTGCTTCACCACTAAAAACGATGTTCTTTTTAAGGGTGACTTGTTCAGTCTTTGCTAATGCAGCATTAGAAATAACAAGACCAGTTAAAAGGCAAAATAAAAGTTTGAAATTTTTCATAAATGATCTCACGATTTAATTAATTCACTTGACGATAAATACAATCGTTCCAAGGCGGTGTATTTTCACGATATTTTGCGCAAGCCATAACCGCACGTTCTAATCCGCCCAGTGTTTGTCCATAGGCGTCAATATCGGAGATAGATACGTCACCTTGTTTCTTGGTTTGTTGAGTTGCATACTTACGTTGAGCTTCCGCTTGTTCAGCTTGACGTTGTTGCTGTTTCAATTGTTGTGCTTTGAGCTCTTGTTGCTTTAACAAGAGATATTCCTCTTTACTGTTAAAGTCAGAAAAGCCAACAACCTCACCATACCCGTTATATTGCAATGCTCGCCATACGGTGACTCCCTTTTCTGTGACTGGAATAATCCCATCAGGAGATTTCAATATACGTTCAGCCATTGCTTGCTGTTGCTGCGTTTGATATGACACAACTAGATCATTGGCTGAGTTTGCTGCACGTTGTACATCAGGATTACCTGAAAAGGTCGCTACCGCTGTCAAGGCGGAGTTAAGTAGATTAGAAAACCCCATATATTTTTCCTTTAAATATGCTTATAAAGTAATAACTTAATATCAATCCACAGTCCAAATCAAAGCACTGTACCCGAGTTGGGTACATTCCACATTGTATCGATAATGAGCGCATGACAGCAAGTATCAATACGAAAGAAATGCAGGCTTTGACGAACTGGTTGAAGCAAGCACGACAGGACCAAAAATTTTCTATGCGCGCATTAGCAGAACGCATGGATAAACCACACTCGTTTGTTCAAAAAGTTGAACAAGGCGAACGTCGTTTAGATGTGGTTGAATATGTTTGGTATTGCCATAAGCTAGGCGTTAATCCACAAGATGGATTTCTTTTGATTGAGCAGGTGCTCTTAGATTCTCAAGACTGAGAGCCTAGATTGAGGTTAGGTTTGACTGGATCAGCTCAAGCCCATGGTGAGGGTTGATTTCTAAAGCTTTGCAGTAGAATAAATACTCCACAACATCCAACTGATATTTTCCGCTTTCTACATCCTGAACATAGGTAAATGGTTTATTTAACCGATCTGCCAATTGTTCCAAAGTGAGGTTTTTAGCCTGACGTTGCTCAGTCAACCACTGTTGCAAGATAATCATCGATTTCCCCATTCAAATAAACACAAGAGCAACAGCACAAAGCTTTGTTGGTAAGTCTGTCTTTTTATCATTACAGACCCGAATCGCTTTGGCTATAGATTTGCATTGGGGATGTGGAAGAGTCTCGATGACTTTAGATACAGATTCGAGTTTTGGATAGTGTTTTTTCATGGTCACTCCTTTATTGGCTAAAGACCATGAAAATAATATGTGTTCGAAAAATAGTTAAATACGTATTGATTTACTTACTGCGAGGCTTCGCTGCATCAGAGCGTTTTTTACGCCATTCACCATTATCATTACGTGTACGATTTTCACCAGCAGTTGGACCTGTTTTTACAACTGGACCTTTTGTATCTTTTGGAGATGGCATATTTTTACTCTCAATTTAGTTATTAAGCTTTTAGTAATATTGAAAGTTAAAATTTATGCAATATATAAGACAAAGTAATTTCTTTCCCCTCCATATTTAAAACAAAAATACCACTTTTTTTTGTTTCAGGGCTTATTTGTATTGATGCTATTTCTTTATTTAGAGAAATATTGTTAAATCAAATAGTAATAATTTTTTGAATAATTGAAATGTCCAAAAATAGATTTTTTAAGAAAACATACCATTCTAATTATCGAGGCAAAGTATCTGTTGAGGATGCTATTAAACATCAAACATATCTTGATGATCTGAGAAAAGATGCTGTTTTTTATGGTGTAGATCACATTGAAAGTTCAATGATCCCACACAGTATGCTTCATAAAATAATTCAAAAGTTAAAACTGAAGCAAAACGATAGTTTAACATTGTCAGAAAAAGCTTATTTAGTTCGCCAAAATCTTAATGCTTTACATAGTCTAGTTGAAGGTAAAATTTCTTTTAATCAATATAAGAAAGAAGTTGTTAATGACCGAATAAAACATCAAGAACATTTAGAAGCAGAAAGATTACGCTTGGAAAAAGTCAGAGAATTAGAACTAATTCAGTTAAACAAACAACAAGAAAAATTAGCTCAGGAAAGAAAATTTAGAGAACAAGCTGAACGTGAACGTAGGAAAAAATTAGAATCTGACCCTAAATATATAGAGAGGCAAAAAGAAAAAAAACTAATAAAAAAATATGATATTTATTTCTATGACACAGCTGATAAGCATAGATCAAAGTTAATTAATATATTGAAATTATTAGAGAATAATCAGAGATTATCTGAACAAGATGCTATTTGGTTAAATTCGGAAGGACGACAATTTTTTACAGATGAACTTAAGATAAAATTTCATCGTGTAGAAGCTGATTTTTATCTTAATGAATATAAGACAACCAAATTACATTGGCATGCTATTAATGCCTCTAGTCAATTAAGAAAAGCTAAAGCAAGTAAAGAGGCTGAAAGGTTTCTAGAAAATACTGAAATCTCATCAAACAAAAATAAAAAACTATTATCAGCATATTTTACTACATTAGGTGGCGTTAAAAGAGATATTAGAAAAGTTGATACAGCGATAGAATGTGGTGTAAAAGCTCATGAAAACAATTCTCAAGACTATCGACCATGTACTTTATTGGGAGCTATATATATGGAAAATCATGAATATACTCTTGGGCATGATTGGTATAACAAAGCACGGGAACGTGGTGCGCCAGAAAAATCTATATATGCTGATCTTAAGAGCATTCTGTTAAAACTAGATAAATCTAAACGGAATGAAATGATTGCTAGTCTATTAAAAAAAGACCCTTATATTTACAAATGGCTTAATGAGATAAAAAGATAATGCTAGTCATGAAGATTATTTTGAGTCGAATACAATATAAATACTTTCATAGCAAAACTCCCCACAACACGATTAGAAATCTCCTATTCAGATAGGGGAAAAAGGTCAAACAGCATAAAGTCCAAATTCCCCCAAGCCTTTTCGTTTTCCACACGCTTTACGCCTCGATGTTCTAGATCATAGAAGATTCATCTTCATCGTAGATCGAGTGGAAAGCCGAAGTGCTAGAAAACGTTTAGTGGGGGATAAACTTACATGTAGGATATAGACCAACGGACTATCGAACGGATGGACCACAAAATAGACCGAAAAATCCGATGGTCTAAAAACAACAGACAATAAAAAACCTCATAAATCAATAATCTATGAGGTTTGATATGGTGGGCCCGCCCAGACTTGAACTGGGGACCAACGGATTATGAGTCCGTTAACATAAAGATTAAAAATCAAAAAGATATAACAAATAAATTAATAATATCATACACTTATTTAATTTACAAAGTTTACTATTCACTCTTTTTGTTGATTAATATATATTGATTTTGCTTACTACTTGCTTACCAGATGCTTACTAGAATGAAGTTAACAAAACCTGCTATTGATAAAATTGATTGCTCAGACAAAAATAAACCAACTTTTTTTTGGGATGAGAAAACACCAGGATTCGGCGTCAAAGTTACACCTAAAAATAATAAAAGCTACATTTTCCAAGGCCGTATTGGTCTTCAAAACCGTCGTATCAAAATTGGTGACGTTGATGTATGGAAATTAGATGAAGCTCGTAAATATGCACAAGAATTGGCGATTATGTGCCACAAAGGGATTGACCCATTAATCGAGCGTAAGAAAGCTTTAGCTGATAATAAAGAACTGCTAAAACAAGAAAAACGCAAAACTATTAAATTTAAAGATGTATGGTTTGAATATTTAAAAGCAAGACAACCTAATTGGCGACCAAGAAGTTATCAGGACCACATCGAATTATCTAGAGGTGGTTACGATCCTGAAAAAAATAGTGTTTATACCAGTCAACCCATTTTTCAACTGTTTGAGTACAAACTTTCTGAATTAACTGCAGATGTATTATGCGATTGGCTTGATCACAATGACTTCCGTCCAACAACATCAGCTAAAGCATACAGACTTACACGAGCTTTCCTGAATTGGTGTGATGAACACGAGGATTATGAAAACTTAGTGCCTCCAAAATCATACAACTCAAAAAAAGTTAAAGATAAAGTCCCTTCCCCAAAAGCCAAGAATGATTGTTTGATGAAACAGCATCTAAAACCATGGTTTGAAGAGGTAAATAAGTTAACTAGCAGAAAAATAGCGATTTTTTTGATATGTAGTTTAATCACTGGTTGCAGAAAGAATGAGCTGCTTTCATTAAAATGGACAGATGTCGATTTTCGTTGGAAAACAGCAAAAGTCAGAGATAAAATTGAAGATGAAGGTCGCCTAATCCCTCTAACTGCATATGTTGAAAGCTTATTATTAGAACTAAAGAAAAATTCTGATTCTAAATTCATATTTAGCAGTAAGGGCGCTGAATGTGGCCATATTGTTAATCCTTACGATAGCTTAGAAAAAATATGTAAAAAACTAAATATTGAACTTACTCCCCATGGATTGAGGAGATCATATAAAACGTTAGCTATATGGGCAAAAATCAATGAAGGATCTTTAGCCCAGATATCAGGTCATAAACCAAGTGCATTAGTTGAAAGACACTATATCGTACGACCTATGGATATGCTACGAGAAACACTGCAAGAATATGAGGATTGGATTTTGCAGCAAGTGCGAAATGGCATTAATGAGGGTGTAAATAATTCTATGTAAATACAGTTTTAAAAATACTTGGTTACATGCTCTTCAAACATGATACTAAAGTGTGTGATTCATGGCAGCTTTCCAATTCTGAATGGCTTTGTTGCACAAAGCTGTTCTTAAAGGCTTCTTCGGCAATATAATTTCCAAATGAAGAAGCCTACACACAAAATCTACCGCACAACCAATTGGCCCGCATATAGTAGAAACCAAGATGCACTGCATCAAATTATTAGGCGATAAGCTCAGTGCTCGGAATTTTGATAGCCAAGTCAACGAGATTCATGCACGTGTGGCCATCTTAAATAAGTTTAGGGAGCTCGGCCGACCTCACACCTAAGTTGTCACTTAAATTTGAACAACTTAGGAAAGCTCTATCTTTAAAATCTTTATGCAACAAAGCCCTTCAGCTTTAAATTCTGCCGTATACGTCTTGTGTTTCTTGCTCATGGTAAACTCCTGATGAGTATGCATAGTTTACCAAGTTAAAACCTCCTGTTTTTTCAGCACACATCAGTCATTGAATATATTCGGTACTGTACTGCCCTTGGTGTTGATCCTCATACAGGTATAGATGCTGTAATGAAAAACTCATCCTCATCTGCTGAAACAGCCTCCGAAGATTAATAATCAGTCATCCTACCCTGCTACCGGGACAGGTTGTGTCCCTTTTTAAAAAATAATTTATTTTTACATGCTGATTATTATAAAAGAAAACAATCAATTAAGTACGTCAAACTACGACCTACTCACAACTTTATCCTCTTAATTTTCCTAAAAAAGACGATTACACTTGGCAAAAAATTACTTGGGTACATCATGAGTCAAGAATCATCGAAAGTTATCAGCCGACAATGGAAAATTATTCAATTTTTATTGGATAGCAAATATGTGAGTACCGCAGATATAGAAACTCATTTAAGAAATCAAGGAATTGATGCTACGCAGCGTACTATACAGCGTGACTTAAATTTACTAGAAAAGTTATTTCCTCTGGAATGTCGTCGTGACTGTATGCCATATAGCTGGCGTTGGAAACGGATTGAGACCACAGTCAAGGGACTCAGCATTACTCAAGCCCTTATTTTACGGTTAATCGATGAGGAACTCAGCGATCTTTTGCCTGAGCACACACTTGCTGAACTGGCTCCTTTATTGCAAAAGGCAAAATTAATTACATCGAATGCAACAATGTCCAATAACGATACCAGTCTTTCAGACATATTTAATCGACCTCGTGGTGGTGGATACGGTATGGTTGAACCCTCTATCATTGGTGAACTTATTCATGGTATGGGTAATAAAGTGTCAAAAATTTATCGTGATACTTTTAATATTGATGAAAGAGAGACTCGCAAGGTTCTTCAAGAGTTGGTAACAATACTGGAACAGTATGAAATGCCCGAACTGGCACAAGCACTGAAAGAATAGTACAGATTTCAGGTAATTGAATATTTTTATCAAACCAGTGCATCAAACTAAGACTGAGTCCTTTTGGTTCAGTCTTTTTTTAAATGATTTATCTCCTATAATCATCACTAGATTAAAAATCAATTCGTTATAAATAGTTATACTTATACAATCAGAGGTTTAAGATGTTTCAACAGCAACAAACACTCATTCAGGATTTACCAAAAATTCAAAACCTGTATGAAAAATACCAGCTTGATAGCAACAAATTTCAAGAACTGACAAAAAATAGTCAGAACTTTAAAGTCCGCATTCCTTTGATTGGTGCATTTAGTGCAGGAAAATCTTCATTAATTAATGCGTTACTGGCTCAAAGACTATTGGCAGTTGAAATAGATCCAGCCAGTAATTTGGCAACAGAAATCAGTTTTGCAGAAACAGATCAAATTTTAGGGTTTAAAGATAATCAGTTTGTTAAGGAATTATCCTTTGAACAATTAAAATCTCAAGATTTTGACGATTTGGGGGCAAATGGTCATGTTGAGGTCAAACTCAATAATCCACTACTCCAGTCTTTACCCCATTTATGTTTAGCAGACTTGCCAGGATTGGACTCTAAATCAGAGGCACATAGTCAGGCAATTCATCATTATCTCGGACGTAGCCTTGCCTACTGCATTATGGTGAGTTCTGAGGAGGGTACACTCAAGGAAAGTATTAAAAATTTTCTTGCAGAATTAGCCCTACATCAAGCGCCTGTACTGGTCATTATTTCTAAAAGTGACAAACGTTCTGCCGAAGATATAGAAGCAATTAAACAGCAGGTCAAACAACAGGTAAAAGCAATCCTACCACCCGATAATTACCTGAATGTGGTCGCTGCTTCTCGTAAAAATTTTGATACGGTTATCGCTGCTTTACAGGAATTGGAACAACGTAGTGAACAACGTTTTAAAGAAACGGTGGTCAATCAATCCATAGGTACGATTGCGACTTTGCAACAACATATTGAAGTTTTGAATAATCAGGACAACCTTGATCTCGAAAGTTTGAAGTTAAAACGAACTGAAATGCAGGAGGAAATGCAGCACTTTCAGCAAAAATTAAAGCAAGAGCATCAACAGATTAACAGCCGTTTTAATGATGTATTGTCACAGATTACTCAACATATCCGTAGTCGTTTAACAGGTGAAACTGATAGTTTCGCTAATAGTGTGCTTCATCAAGGTAGCGACATTCAACAACAGATTACCTACTCTGTGCGTATTGGCATGACCGAGGGTATGGAGCGTTACTTTAAACCGTTGGTGGAAAAATATTTACATCGTATTGAATCAGAATTACCTGAACAACTTAAAATCAATCAAAATTTTAATTTTGAAGCTTCTGACAATGATGGATTGAATACAACAATCTTGACTGGTGCAGCAACTCTACTTCCTATCGTGCTAAGAAGCTTCCCTTATGCTGCGGTGATTATTCCAATTATTACCACAATTTTAGGAAAATTTATTTCTGATAGCCAGAAAGAACAGCAACGGGCTGAACAACGTGAGCAAGCTCGCTCTTATGTGCAAGCAACCCTCATTCCACAAGTTATGGCACAAGTAGAATTAAATTTGCGTCAAATTTTAACGGCACAGTTACAACAGGTTGAACAAAATGTGCAGCAGCAAATTGATGAAAAATATCAACAGGCTCAACTTGCCTTAGCTCAATTGGCGCAACAACTACAACAAGGTGAAGCTGAACAGGAACAACAACGTGCTATCTATCAACAGGACCTCACAACGCTAAATCAGGTTCTTCAAGCACTGAATCCTTAATTTTTAACGAGCAGATCTTATTTATATTTTTGCAGTATAAATAAGATCTGTCAGACAACCTATTATAAAACCAATAGACTGGACTTTAAAATGTCAAATATACCTACCGATGTTCAAAACAGATACCAACAGCTTAAGCAATACTTTAAACAGAATATTACTCAATTTAAAACACATTTACCTCTGGATCAGGCAAATCAATTGGGGCTAGATTTTGAGCATGAGTTAGATCATTTCTATAAACTCTGTGTCTCACCTCAGCTCAACAATCGTTTTATTATTGGTATTGGTGGCGCATTTAGTGCAGGCAAATCTAGCTTTCTTAATGGGCTATTGGGACAAAAATTACTGAGTGTGGAAATTGATCCAACCACTTCTATTCCAACTTATCTGGTACAAGGTACAGACAATCGGATTACTGCAATTCTAAAGTCAGGAGAAGCTCAAACGCTCTCAACCGAGCAATTTAAAAATTTAACCCATCATGCTGAGCAGGATGATAGGGCTTTAATCGACAGTATCGATTTAATTATTGTAGAGCAAGCTCATTTTCCTTGGCAAAATTTATCTTTCCTCGATACGCCAGGCTATAGTAATACTGAAAGCTCTGAGCAAGGAAATTGTGATGCCCACATCGCCAAAGTTCAACTCAATGATGCACAACGGATTATTTGGCTGATTTCTGCGGATCAAGGTGTCATTTCTGAAAGTGACCTACAATTTCTAAAAACACTAAAAGCCGATATTCCCAAACTGATTATTATTAGCCGTGCTGATAAAAAGACTGAAATTGATTTAGAACTGATTCAATCTGTGACGGCTCAAACACTCACTCAACACGGCATTCAATCGGAAGCAGTACTCACCTATTCTGCTCGACAGTCCCAAGGCTTTGATCGTTCTCTTTTAAATCAATATTTAGAAGACTGGAATGCTCAGCCACAGATTTTATCGGTACTGGATAATTTTGTTGAATATTTTGCAGAAATTAAAACCCATCTTTCTGAACTGCATCATCAGGTGGATTTGGATAGTTTCCAGAAAAATTTATTTGAACAAATTTATCAATTAACGCAACTGGCAAGTGTCGATATTGAAACACAATGGCAACATTATTTAGCACAACAGTTTGCGATTGAACAGCAACGTCAGGAAGCACTTGCCCAATATCAGGCTGAACTTGAACGAGAAGCCCAAGCAATTGCTGATGAACAGGAACGTCAATGCCAAGCCCTTGAAATGCAGAAAGCACAGGATTTATTGGCACGAGCTGAACAAATTAGAAACCAAGCTCAAGCTGTACAACCTACTCGTCGTTCATTGGAAAGTATTTTAGAAAGTTATGAAGATGAAATTAGTCGCCCAGGTGCAGGCAGCTATTTGATTGATGATATTTACGGTGTGCGTAAAAAGGTTGATAAAGCCATCAAAGCTTATGCTTTTGAGGGTGATGGTGAGTACGGTAAGTATAATGATGATCCACTGGTGTTAATGGATACTACCACCATTTTTAAAAATGCTGAAAATGGTTTATTCCTCACCCATAGTGAACTTTATTGCAAAGACATGCTTGGAAAGCGTTTTGTGACTCGGCTCAATCAAATCCGTAGCATTCGTTTTGATCGGGATGAGTCTAAGCTCTATGTGAATGGTGATGAACGTCTTTATGTTCCTCAAGATAATCTTAAAAAACCAATGATGGCTTTGGCTAAGGCGGTTAAGGAGTATTTGGATCAGTAGTACCAAAATCAATCTTATATCTCAGTTTAATAGATAAAATATACTTTTAAATATATTGCATTAAAGCTTAATTAGTATCACTAAAAGAGCCTTATCTTATAAAAAGATAAGGCTTTAAATCAATTCAAGACTCTAAAATAGCTCTTCTACTCAAAATAGAGCAATTTATATTTTCATAAAGAATTTCATTAATATAGTTATCAGACTTACTTAGTAATATATTTTGAACTTTTTCTATTACATTTACATTTGATGCCAGATTAGAGTGCAAATCATCATTTAATACTAATTTTTCTTGCAAATTAGGGTGTAAACATCTATTAGATGCTAAGTTATTTAGTATGATTCTAGAATCATAATCAGAACAGTCAAAATTGGATAAAATTTCTTGAACATTGATATGCAAATTCTCATTCCTAGCCAAATAATATATTATATCTTTACTTCCAATTTCTATTATTTTTATCTGAGCATCAATCGAAAGTCCTTTATTCTCAGCCAATGTCTTAACTACAGATTCATCACTATCATTTACAAGGATTAACTGAACATTATTTGTAATTGACGTATTACTAGCTAAACTTTCTCTTACTGAGGCTTCTTCATCTCTTGCTAAAGTAAGTTGCGCTCTTTCTATTAGATTAGTATTTTTAGCTAAACTTCTTCTTAACCAAGAGTTGGGGTGATTTACAAATTTTAACTGTAAAATTTCAATTAATGATGGGTTTTCCAACATACATCTAACAAGTGTTTCATTATTTTCTTCAACTATAAAATTTTGAATATTTTCATTTAAAATAGAATTTTCAACCATTATTTTCTTAACATAAAAATCTTCTTCATTTAATATAACAC
>NZ_JADVOP010000043.1 GCF_016508585.1 Acinetobacter baumannii | reverse complement strand
AAATTATGTGAATGTTTGGAATATTAAGAGGGTTTCATACTCGGGTGAAGCTAGTAATGAGAATTTTGATTATTTAAATAATGATGAATGGAATCAGATTGTTGAAAATGTAAAAAAAATAGATGTTGAAAATATAATTAATATTCAGAAAATGTACGATTTTTTATCTCTGGATGGGGTAAGTGATGAAATGCTTTCTCATGTGCAATCGAAAGTAATAAAGAACTGTGGAAGTGGTACTTCAAAAATATATATATATCCAAATTTAGATGTGCTTGCATGTACCTGTTATGAAAAAAAACCATCTGGAAATCTTAAAAATCAGGATATACACAGCATTCTTTCAGGGTTCAATCATTTGAATATATCTGCGCATGAAATAGATCATCCAATCTGCAATAGTTGTCGGTATAAAAAGGTTTGTAATGGAGGATGTTTAGGGGCTGGATATTATTCTACAGGTTCTTTAAATGAACCAGATGTTAAATGCCCAAAGATTTTTGAACACTATCAATTAAATTCCGATTCAAAGAAGCAAATTTCATTAGTACAAATTTAATATCTAACTAGGTTATAAATTAATGTCTGCAACACTATTTTGGAAAGTATCTAATCAAGATCATGTTAATCAACGTTTAAAGAGAAATTTAGATCATATTCTAAAGTTTAAACCAGAGTTAGCAAAACTATTTGAAGGAACTAAAGATAAAGTAGAACATTTCTTGAATCTTTTTTTTCCCAGTTTAGAAACTATAGGTTATGTAGCAAATTTATCTTTAGAAGACAAATCTTTTCAAAAAATTAATCTTTCATTACGTATCCCTGCGCATCCAGAATTTAGTGATTATCTTGATGTTCATAGTTCCTTTGCTGTAATTGGATATTGGAACATGACTACAAATTCACCTTGGTTCACTCCAGAAAAAATTATGATTACACATAATGATGATGAACCTACTGAATATGAACACGAGATTGAGTGTAGCTATCAACGGCTCGATGGTGATAAATTTCCAGATCGTAACATTCCTAATGTCCTAAATCGTCAACTTGCAAATGATTTACCTAAAATTTCTGTTTTGACAAGTGAAAGGCTTGAAAATTGGAATTCTTTTTTGCAGTTTAAACGGCGTTTGATTCGTCAGAAAACTGTAGGTTTACGTTATATAGCATACGATTATGACCACAAAAATAGTCAGTTGAGACTATTAGTTACCGCTCAAGATGCTGCCTATTTAGAAAAAGCAAGGAGAGGCTTTTTACGTCAAAATTTGCAGCTATTTGACTTGAATATTTCGGAAAATGATTGGACATTCGCACTTCCAGAACTTGATAATGATAAAAAAACACCGAAATCTAGTTTAGAACTAGGTCAGATAACTCGTGGAAAAAAGGTTCTTGAGTTTATTAATTTCACAAACTTAAGTTCAAATCAGCGACAGATCATGCAAGAAGCAGAGTTTCCATTTCAGCAAGCTGCCTATGCATGGTTGAGGGTAGATATAAGTGAAGATTGGAAGAATAAGTTAGACTCAATTGATACTGAATCAAACGATGAAGAAACATTATTTAATAATCAAGAAGTCTTGAATGGATTTATTAAAAATATACCCGATCAAGGCTTTATTTCATTTTCTTTAGTAGGAGATTGGGCACTTATCAAGCGCCAAGAGCGTAGCATTCGTAATTTGAAACAGAATGAGAATTGTTATTCGCCATATTTATCTAGTTATTTGTTTGATATTACTCAAGCAAAGGAACCTCTTCATATTAATGAGGTTGATTATTGGTACAATGAACAATTAAATGAGGCTCAGCAAAGTGCTGTAAAAAAAATGTTATCAGCTCCTGATCTATGTCTGATTCAGGGGCCACCGGGTACAGGAAAGACTACAGTCATTGCTGAAGCTATTCTTCAATTCGCAAAAGAAGGGCAAACAGTTTTGCTTGCAAGTCAGGCCCATGATGCGATTGATAATGCTTTGTCACGTATTAAAAATAAACCTGAATTACGTGCGATACGATTAGCAAAAGAAAGTCGTGGGCGTAGCAAAATTACAGATGATGGCAAACAATTTGCTGGTGAGCAGGCGCTTGCTCGGCATTATGATGCTTTAGCTGAAGATCTTGATCTTCGATTTTTTAAGCCATTACGTGACAAAAAAAGTATTATTGACAAGTTAAAACTATGGGTAGATCAAGCTGAATTTTTGTCGTTAGATATTCAGAATGCTGAGAAAAAATTATTAAGTATCAAAGAGGATGGTATTCAGCATGCTGAATTATTGAAATTTGAGCAGCAGAAATTTGATGAAGAATCACAACAATATGATGAGACATTACGACTGAAACAAGAATTGGTTCAGTTGCGTGACTTTTTAAGCCAAAAGGGCCCAGCCCCTCTATCTGCACAATTGCCCCAAGAAACCCACGCTTTAGCAGAAATATTGTTTTCGATGATTGAGGCTAAGGTAAACATTCCATTTAGCTGGAATGATTTTAAATTTAATCCAGCATCTCAGATGTTGATATTAAATGCACTTTTTGATATTTGGTTTCAAATTGAGGGTAATTTAGAGCAAATTGATAATGATATTCAACGTTTAGATCAAGCTGGAGTAGGGGGCTTGATCAGTATTGAAACACAGTTGAAAATTCAATCTTTAAATCAAGAAATCAGTCTATTGGCTGATCAAATGGAAATAGATGATTCTGATGAGATAGTCGGAATATGGAGACGCAAACGACGAGAATTAAGTGAGTTAAAACAATGTTCTGATGGGTTAACACATCCATGCTATAAATTATTCATTGATGCGGAACGGTTCACGCGTGTAAATGATGCAAATGAACTTTCACAAAGTTTAATCATACGTATTGAAGTTTTTAAACGTATAAAGAAAGAGCTTGGGGAGACACTCGAAAGGGTTTTAATTGGCTTGAATAAGAGAATAGATCGTCTTACTTCATCTGAGCCAAATGACAAGACATTAAGACAAATGAAGTCGCAAGTAGAAGCTCTGCGTGAGCAGTATCAACTACAACTTAATCTTTGTCGCACATTAAAAGATAAACAACTAGAGAGCCTTCAACTACAAAACTTTAACCAAGAATTTGATTTTCAATCGGCAATAGATGCCACTAAACAACATATAAAAAACTTGGAAGATGAATGTAATATTTTGACTGATCGTAATAGTGATTGGCTGCCTTTATTTGAGCAATGGCAAGCTATTCTTAAAGAGAAAGATCAGGCAAGCCAAGACTGGGAATTGTTGCAAGAAATCTATCCTGCTAATTGTAATTTAGTTGCAATTTCTTGCAATGAAAGAGAGCAAACTTTAACTGATGCCGGGCTTGATGGTTTTGATGTAGTTATTATCGATGAGGTCTCGAAAGCAACACCATTGGAATTATTATTGCCCCTCATGCGGGCTCGTAAAGCAATTTTAGTTGGTGACCATCGCCAACTACCACCTTTGTTTCAGGAAAGCCAGGATGCCTCTAATACTTTTGAAGACATGGTAAATGAAGAAATTGAAGAAGGTGCAACTGATACATTACTGACTAAAGAGAACTTTAAGCGCTATGAAAAAATGGTGACAGCATCATTATTTAAAGAGCTTTTTGAAAAAGCACCTGAAAGTTTGCGTGAACGCTTAACTGTGCAGTTTCGTATGCATCCGCAAATTATGAAAATGATTAACTATTTTTATGAAGGTCAATTAGTTTGTGGTAATCCCGATAAAGATCGGCAACATTTTGTGACGCTTAAGAGTAAATATAATGATTTAGTAACATCTGACAATCATTTGCTTTGGA
Source organism: Acinetobacter baumannii (assembly GCF_016508585.1). Lineage (GTDB taxonomy): Bacteria > Pseudomonadota > Gammaproteobacteria > Pseudomonadales > Moraxellaceae > Acinetobacter > Acinetobacter nematophilus. The sequence continues at coordinate 31,217 of NZ_JADVOP010000043.1, read as the reverse complement.
TTGATACGTCATATGATGAGAAAGGAATGGCTTGTCTAGATGAAGAACGTAGTACTAACCCTACTGAAGCTAAATTAATTGCACATGCTCTAGTAAACATTAATGAGCAAATGAAAAAAGCAGGTTTTAATGCCAAGGATTCCAAAGGTAAGCAGAAAGTAGGAGTAGTTTCATTCTATCAAGCACAGTGTCGTGTAATCAGAGAGGCTATAAAAAGCGTAAATCACGGCAGCCTAAAGTTTGATGCAATTGATGTAGAAATTAATACGGTTATTCGTTATCAAGGCAAGGAAAAGCCAATTATCCTAATTAGCTTAGTGCGTAATGATGGTAAGGAAAAAACTTATCGTCGCTCTTCCAATGCCAATGTAGCAAGGTTTGAATTTATTAATGTCGCTATGTCACGCGCTCAAAATTTACTCATGGTATTTGGTGCAAGGAATATGTTGGAAATGCGGGATGTCATTTTACCTAACATGGATACTGAAGGATCAAGTAAGAAGAAAATTTATCAGGATATTTTTAATCGTCTTGATCGAGAAGCTCGTGTTTGCTCAGTAAAAGAGTTTATGCAGGCATGCACAAATTAATTGAGATCTATTCGTAAAAAATTAAATTTTGGAAAGTAAATGAATACTTCATTGATTCAAACTAAAGTATGGCTACCAATTTATAAAGTAGAGTCAGCTATCCATTATCAGTCAATTCGTAAACCTACTGCTTTTGAAGCGTTAATTTTAAAATTGGCAATCCAGCATAAAGAAAAATTGGGTCAGATCAATTTAGAGAAAATTTGTGAGATTTTTAAGATCGAACAAAATTTCATAGCAAATGCATTAGAAACACTTATTGATAATGATGTAATTGAAAGAGTCTCAGGTTATTTGGAAGATATAAAAGTAATCCATATTAAAGTTACAGACCTTGGTCGGGATCTTTTTTATAAAAATCAAATGCCTTCTAATCCTAAGGTAGAAGCAATAACTTGCCATTATGATCCGTTGCTTCTAAGTTTGGTAAAAGCTAAAAATAATTGGACTAGTCATAATAAAGATGAAAATTTAACTTTATCTAAAGACGTTTTTTCTGCAAATTTAGGTCAAATCGGTCAATTAGTTGATTACATAGTTCAACAAGCTGATGAGAAGACATTTGTATGGAAAAAGCCTAATGTAAATATTAGTAAAATTGAAAATGAAGTTGAACGTATCTTATGGCGGGATTTGCCAATAGAGATAGGTTTGGATTCAAATGCAAATATTCATTTAGAAAGTAAAGGTAAGGGTGAAGATATTGCTAAATTTAAGAATTGGTTAAAACAGGCTGAGCCAGAGTTACTTTGGGATCAAATTATTTCGCATGTTTTTGCTAAGTTGGAAAATGATTTACCAAAATTAGATTGGCAACAAGTCCTTGATGTAAGTTTGCCAGATAAAGAGTTGAAATTATCTAGTGCAAAACTGAGTGTGTATTTGGATGAAAGTCCAAATAAGATAGTGCAAGGTTATGAAATTATTTTGTCTCAACATTGCTCGACACCTAAGCTAAATGGTAAAACTTTAACAGTCCCAATGCTATTTAAACCTGCCATAGGCTTTCAAGCATTATATTTAGATCAAAATCTTGAAAGTTCCGTTGTATTTCAAGGTAATACAGAAATATATCATGCTAAACAGCCTAGAAAAGTAGCTTTAAAAGTTAGACTAAAAGATTTAGGAATATGGGAGAAAATAAAAACTAGAGTACTGCAACTTATTGATATTGAGCGATTAGAGCCCTTAGTATTTGCGAGAAGCTTTTTATCGGAATCTCAGCTTATTGATCATGCTCCACTATTAACAGCAAAACAAGCATATATTTTGCATGATGAAATGATAAAGACCCATAAAGTTGGCTTGCAAAACATTTTATGGAAAGAAAAAATCCAAACATTAGAAACCATAGAGGATCTAAATTATTTTAGAAAAATTTTTCCTAATATTTCATTAAAACAAACCTGGTTAAGCTCAGCATTACTTATTCAAATTTTAGATTCAGCTTTTGAAAAAAGTATTTCTTCTAAAACAGAGTTTGATTTTGTATATGAACCTTTCATTAAAGCAAACAAAGAATTGAAAAGTCGAATTCATCCAGAATTGCTTAAGCAGGTTATTGCTCATCAAAAAATGGATATTAGTAAGATTGCTGTAAAAGATATTGCTGCAATTGATTATTGGTTAGAGGCTTATGAACAGATTAATCAGCAATTACCTGATTTAATCAGAGGTTGTAAAAAAATAGATCAACAATTCATTGGATTAAATTTGTTAAGACAACAAGTTGAACAGCATTTTGCTCCTAAACGTGATGATAATAAGACAGTTGCGATTTTAGATTCTTGTTATTTGATGGATTTTAGTGAGCGTGTAAAAGAAATAATTAAAGATAATTTTGTTATTATTCCTCAAATTGTTATAACTGAATTAGAAGGAAATAAATTAAGTAAAGATCCAGAAAAAGCGTATAAAGCGAGAGAGGCGATAAGAGCTATAAAAGATTTATCGAATGAACATATAGAGCCAAGTCGATTGGAATTAAGTCATTTTATTAACAAAAGTCAAAACAATATCGGACTAAGTAATGATGAACAGATTCTATCTGTTGCATTATATCATCGTTTAAACTCCGCTAAATTGTATAGCCGTGATAATAGTCTCTGTAATTTAGCTAAGTCAGTTAATGTAAAGACTCAGAATAATTAAGTATATAAGAGAGAAATTTATGAGTGCTATCCATGAAAGACGTTATCGCTTGCAGAGAGAGAGAGAAATTGCTCAGCGACGAGTCAGGGAAACAACATTACAGTATGTAGAACGTTATGAAAATATTTTGAATGATTTGAATCATCAAGGTCTTTCTCAATATGTACTTGAAGACATTCAGTTGATACAGGCACAATTAACTCATATTCGATCGATAGCGACTAGAGATGCTTTTGAGGCTCGTGAGCTAAGTATTCAGGTAGGGCAGCGTATTCATACACTACCACGCCTTGCTAGACAATTAGCACGAGTTGAAGCTGAGAATGTGGAATATGAGAGATTAGAACGTGAACGAGAAAAACAAGAAATTTTGCGTCAGGAACATCAAAAGTTACAGCATGCTTGGCAGGAGATTTGGGCAGATTGGACTGATAAATATTCAAGAAATTTAGCACTCAAGGAACTATCAAACTTAAAACAAAAAATATTTGTTCAAAATAGCCAATATACAGTTGAGCAAATTCAAAGAGAAATGCTGCATATCAAACAGGAAGCTGAAAAAAAGGCTAATAAGAAACGAGAATCTGATTTAAAAGAAGCGAATCATGAAGCAACGAAAAATATGCTTGAGCAATTAGCTGAAGAGGTAAAACACGCAAATTTACCTATTTCAGAAACTCAAGTATTAAATGAAGATTTGAGCGCGGTTTTAAGTCAGCCAACAGCAAGTTTTGAGCAAGTTAAAAGTTTGATTCAGAAGGCTGATAAAGCTATGGAAGATGAAAGTATTCGTCGTGAAATGGTAAAAGCTGTTTATGAATCACTTCAACATGCTGGTTTCAGTGTTTTAAAACCTAAACGCACCAAAAATGAGACAGAAGATATAGTTATTATTCAAGCAAGGCGTCCTTCAGGGAATCAGGCAAAGTTCAAAATTGAACTTGATGGCAAGGTTCGCTATGAGTTTGATAATTACCGAGGACAATCCTGCAAGGACGATATGATTAAAGTACTGCCTCGTTTGTCAGAAATTTATGGGGTTGATTTGTCTGATGAAAGAGTAATTTGGTCTAATCCAGATGATGAAGATCAGGAAATGAAGCCGATCACTCCCCAGAATGTACACCAGCGTTAATTAAATAATTGAAGTAAAGAAAGATGCAAACAGAATATATTAATTCATGGTTAGATAATTTTGAACGCCAATCCTTGATTCGCCGTGCAATTGTGATTTCCGGTAACATTATTGATTTATCTTTTTCTGCAATGCAGGAATTAAAATCTATTAATCAAATTATTACTGAAACATTAAAAAAGCAGGGGTTTCAGCACGTTGTTTATTATTCTCGTGTTGGAGGTATTTCAGGTATTACTCCTCAGCAATGGTCAGATTTACAAAATATTGGTCATCAACAGGATGATTTTGAGGGGGATGAATATGATATGGGAGAGTCTAGTCCACAAGATCCTCAACAACAAAATATTGGTCAAACTGAGCTTACTCCAAAAGACTTTTTTGCAGTTGCAGAACAGGTCATTTTAAAATCTAATTTAAGAGTTGCCTTTATTGTTGATTGGTCAAATTATCTTTTTGGGCAAGTAAATAGTTTAAGTGATGCAGAAAGGTCATGGTTGCAACAAATCTCGAAAAGTATCCGTGATGCTGACCTAAATATGAGCGCATCAGATATGAATAAGCCGCAAAGTTTATTAATATTTATCTGTTCTGGTGCATCGGTATTGCCACCAAGCCTTTATTTAAATAATCCTTTATTTAGCGAAGTAAATATTCCATTACCAAGTATTAGTGAGCGTGAAAAAGCAATTTCTTCTTTGAGCTTTGTGTTTCAAGTTCAAGAAGAGCTTAGCCCTTCAAGCCAGGGGTTGAGAGATTTTGTTACCTTGACGGATGGTTTAACTATTCGTGATATCTATAATATGGCAAGGTTGTCACGTCAACAGAGTGAAACATTATCAATAAATAATTTGGTATCACTTTATCAATATGGTAAGCGTCAGTCTCCTTGGGAGCAGCTTAATCATGAAAAATTACAGGATACCCAAAATAAGTTAAAACTAAGGGTAAAAGGGCAAGATCAGGCAATTGATGCAGTAAATAAAATTCTGATACGTGCTTATACTGGCCTATCGGGATTGCAACATTCAGCAAAAGCAAAAACTCCGAAAGGAGCACTTTTTTTTGTGGGACCTACAGGTGTAGGTAAGACTGAATTGGCAAAAGCATTGGCAGAGTTTTTGTTTGGAGATGAAGATGCATGTATTCGTTTTGACATGTCTGAATTTAATCATGAACATGCTGATCAACGCTTAGTTGGAGCACCTCCAGGTTATGTCGGTTATGAGCAAGGTGGACAACTGACCAATGCAGTAAAATCTCGACCATTTTCGCTATTATTATTTGATGAAATTGAAAAAGCCCACCCACGAATTTTGGATAAATTTCTCCAGATTTTGGAGGATGGCCGATTGACTGATGGTAAAGGTGAAACAATTTCATTCTCAGATACGTTTATCGTATTTACATCGAATATTGGTGCAAGTGATATAGTCCCTTCATCACCTGAAAATGTAGCTGAACAATTCAAACTTGCTGTGCAAACACACTTTAAGAAAGAACTTAAGCGCCCTGAATTATTAGGACGTATTGGTGAAGCAAATATTATTCCATTTAATTTCATGGAAGATGACAATGTTCTGAAGAATATTGCAAGAGCTAAACTTAAGCCTTTGGAAAACCGATTAATCGAAAAATGGAAAATCCAGTCTTTTATTTTCGAAAATGAAGATAAAGCATTACAGACATTGGTAGAAAAAGTAAATAAACAGCATGGGGGTCGTGGTGTGTTAAATGTATTAACAAAGGAATTGTTTGATCCACTAGCAGATTTTTTATTTACGCATGTTCAATATGCTGATCAGCTTAAAAATAGAACTATACGTGTAATTCAGGCAGGTAAGTCTTTTGATTTTGATATTGTCTAAAGGCCAATAAGATGTCTTGGATAAATTTAGCAAAAATTATTGAGGTAACCGAAGCTGAAGGACCTGGATTGCGTACAGCAATCTGGGTGCAAGGTTGTCTAAAACGATGTAAGGGATGCTGTAATGGTCAGTTCCTAAAAATACAGCCAGCTGAACTGGTTCCAATTAAAGAAGTGATGGCAGGGATTAAAGCTGCGAAAGAAATGTATCAGATAGAAGGTATCACTTTGTTAGGAGGGGAGCCTTTTTTACAAGCAGAAGGTTTATCACAAATTGCCGAGTTTGCACAGCAATTAGACTTGTCTGTTATGGTGTTTACGGGATACTTGCTAGAAGAATTAACAGAAACAAAATTCCGAGGAGCGACTCAACTTATTGCTGCGACAGATGTACTTGTTGATGGAGAATATGAGATAGAAAATACTGAAACTGTAAGAAATTGGGTTGGTTCAACTAATCAGAGGTTTCATTATCTAAGTGAGTTTTATAATGCTGAAATAGAAACAAGAGAGTTATCTGTGACCAATGAATGGCGCATTGATCACAGCGGAAATATTATGGGGAATGGCCTCCCTTTTATTTTAAGAATTAAGTAAGGTATCTATAAATTTACAGGCAACTTAAGAATGGTAGTCAAATGATGTGTTTCAATTGATACCATGTTGAGTCTGTTTCAAAATCCAGTCTTCATACTCTTGTAATGCTTCTCGAAGCATATCTATTGGTCTTACAGTGTAATGTTTATCAACTAAAGCACTAGGCTTATGACCCGCAATTTGAGCTAACACACCTTTGTCAATTCTTGTCCAGATTGCAAGGGTTTCATATGAGCGTCTAAGGCCATGAGGAGTGAGTTTTATTCCTAACAGCTCAGATACTTTATTCAAGCTTTTATAGGGATTAACAATATGCCCAGTTTTTGATTTAGAACTGCTAAAGACATATTCAGAATCGGAAGTTCGTTTCAAATCTAAGAGGAGTTTTTCAACATAAGTAGTTATAGGAATGATTCGTCCGCTATCTTCAACCTTGTCGATAATTTTCGCTGTTTTCCATTTAAAATTAATATCGCGCCATTTTAGCGTTAGCAATTCATTCTTACGACATCCTGTGATTAAAGTACATATATAGAATGCGGTGTCAACGGCATTCTAAAATTGACCCCTTTCACCTTACAAATGGCAAAGTAAAATTGACCCCTTTGATCTCGTATTAAATTTCAACCTGGGGCTGAATCCCAATTCTTTTTTTATCCTTCAAACGATAACTCTCACCCGATATTTGTACCACATGACAGTGATGCAGCAACCGATCTAACATCGCAGCGGTCAACGTAACATCATCCGCAAACGACTTAGACCATTGGCTAAAGGGTAAGTTACTCGTCAATATCGTACTGCCTTTTTCATAACGCTTGGCAATCACGTTAAAGAACAGATTCGCTTCTTCACGTCCAAACGGTAAATAACCAATTTCATCGATAATCAGTAACTTTGGTCCCAGTACCGCACGTTGCATATAGGTTTTCAATTTACCTTGCTGATAGGCTGTACTCAGTTGCAGCATGAGATCGGCGGCGGTAATAAACTTGGTTTTGACATTGTTCATGATGGCCTTATAGCCTAATGCCATAGATAAGTGCGTTTTCCCTACACCGCTAGCCCCGAGAAACACCACATTTTCTGCTCTAGCAATAAAGCTCAGGTTGAACAACTCGACCACCTGTGATTTGGGAGCACCCAGTGCATAATTAAAATCGTAACCTTCCAGCGTTTTCACTTGAGGCAGGCCTGAGAGTTTCATCAGGACCTGCTGGGGTAATCCCCCCTAAAAATAATAGGATCTAAAAGTAGAATTTTCTCTTAAGATACGAGCAGGAGATTCTGCATGAAAACATCTAAATTTACTGACAGTCAGATCATGTCCATCTTGAAACAGGCAGAATCTGGCACACCTGTAGCGACCCTTTGCCGTGAACACGGCATGAGTAATGCTACCTTTTATAAATGGCGTGCCAAATATGGTGGTATGGATACATCATTAATGGCTCGACTGAAAGAGCTAGAAGCCGAAAATACCAGACTTAAAAAGATGTATGCGGAAGAGCGATTAAAGGCCGAAATCATCCAGGAAGCGATGGCAATGAGTAGCACTGCTACGCAAGGGTAAAGCCATCTTGCCGGCGTAAGATGGCACAACAGGCAGTTGCCCAGCATGCCATTAGTATTCGTTTGGCTTGTAAAGCATTTGGCATTAGTGAAACCTGCTACCGCTATCAAGCCAAACTCAGCGATGACAATGCACTCATTGCTGAACAGCTCATTGAACTCACTGAGGAAAATTCCGACTGGGGCTTTGGTTTGTGCTTCTCGTATTTACGGCATGTTGAGAGTTGCTGCTGGAATCACAAGCGGGTTTACCGCATTTACTGTGAGTTGGCACTGAATCTGCGTATTAAACCGAGAAGAAGACTAAAACGGCATGCGCCTGAACCATTGAAAGAACCAATCCGAGAAAATCAGGTTTGGTCATTAGATTTTATGCATGATCAGCTTTCCGATGGTTGCAAGTTTCGATTATTGAATGTGATTGATGATTACCGCCGCGAAGGCCTAGCCATTGAAGCAGGGTTCTCATTGCCCACAATCAGGGTTATTCGTACGTTGAATCAATTGCTGGAGTGGAGAGAAAAACCGTTAGTGATCCGATGCGATAATGGTCCCGAATTTATCAGTCACGAATTTGTGCGCTGGGCTACTGAGCATGGTATTCGTATTGAATATATTCAACCGGGTAAGCCACAGCAGAATGCGTATATTGAACGCTATAATCGGACCATACGTTATAGTTGGCTGAGCAAGCATTTATTTGATACTTTGGATGAAGTACAAGATTATGCAACAAACTGGTTGTGGCATTACAACCATGAAAGACCACATCAAGCTAACAAAGGAAAGCCACCTCTAATGGCTGCTTAACCTCTACTTTTAACTTCGGTTATTTATGGGAGGATTACCTTACGAGCAATTATTGGATGGAAAGTATCTACACGGATGAATACAGATATGGTGCTCGATGTACTATGATAAGATTAACCCGTTAGGTCAGGTGGCCTAACTTAAATAAAAAAGTCTCCGAAAAACCCGGTACGGTTCAAAACTTAAACACTTTCCCACTAATACGAATAATTATCTTTCAATCTTTGCGCTATTTCTTTATATTTATGAAGTTTTACCTAACTATATAAATATTGAGGGATTTTTGTGAAACATTTTTTTCTTATACTAACTTTTGGGTTGTTAATCACTACACTTTCAGGATGTGCAACATCTCGTGGACTTATCCAAGTTCCAACCTCTAATCAAGTTTCTACACAAGAGGCCAGTAATTCTAAAAAAGTGATTATTGCACTTGTTGAAGATGAAAGGTCTTTTCAAGATAAACCACCAACTGCTGATATCCCATCTTTAAAAGGTGGTTTAGCAAAGGCTACGGCTGAAGAAAAAGCAAAAGCTGTAGCTCGAAAGCGTAACGGTTATGGAAAAGCTTTAGGTGATATTCTTTTAGAGAAAGAAACGGTTTCTGAATTATTAAAGAAACGTACAACTCTAGCACTTAAGAAATCAGGCTATGAAGTTCTTGAAGATAATGCTGCCAATCGGGCGAATGCAGACCTAGTTTTGAATATTAAAATTAATAAATTCTGGTCTTGGTTCCAGCCAGGATTTGCATCTATTAAAATCCATTCTGAAATTGATACCGATATCTTCAATACGAAGAAATCGCCAGCTGAACCTATTCACGTTTACAGCAAAGTTGTTAGATCAGCACAGGTAGCCAATGGTACAAAATGGATTGAAAATATTGATAATGTTTTGAATGACTATGAAGCTAAATTAATTTTATCTTTGCCTAAAGTTACCCCCTAATAAATCATTTTAGATCCAAATTATAGACTCTTAGAATAAAGCTCTTTTAGAAGAGCTTTATCATTTTATCTATCTGTTAGATTTCCCAGTCTACATTCAACTTCACATAGGCTTTGTTGCACAAACCTATCTGTAAAGGCTTTTTCAGCAATATAATTTTCAAATGAAGAAGCTTACATACAAAATCTACCGCACAACCAATTGGTCAGCATATAACCAAGCACTCTTTAATCGTGGGAATATTGACATTTGGTTCGATCCAAAAACACAATGGCATGCAGAACCGCAAGGCAAATAAGGTCTAAGTAAAACTTACTCCGACATAGCGATTCAATGTATTTGATGATCAAATCTCTATTTAGACTCACTTTACACAGGGTTACTGACTTTGTTCAAAACTTAATTAAACTTTGCGGATTGGATTGGACAGCACCAGATTACAGTATGCTTTGTAGAAGACAAAAGCATATTGATATTGCAATTAGTTATCAGAAAAACAGTGATGGGCTTCATCTACTCGTAGACTCTACAGGCATGAAGTTTGTGAATGTACAATGAGGTCCTTAGCTGGTTTTTGATTGTGAATAGCCATATTCGATGCATCACAAACAAGCTTGGCTGTCATACGCTCATTTAAGCTGTAGCCAACCACTTGTTTCGTGTAAACGTCTTTTACAACTATTAAGTACAACAAGCCTTCAGTCGTCCATATATACGTAATATCACTCAATCACGCTTGGTTTGGTTTAATCATTGAGAATTGTTGCTCAAGCAAATTTGGATAGATCGCTCAGTTATGGTCACTGTTCGTCGTTCTTTTGAAACGTTTGTGGTACTTACAATGCAGCTGATTTAACTTTTTTATCTGACATACTGCATATGTACTAATTTTTACGACCTGAGCCTGTAAATGCTTGGTTAAGCGAATATAGTCATAGCTCTGTTTCGTTTATTTGTGCGCTATTTTGACCAAATTTGTTTGTTGATTTCGCTGAACTAATCGTTTATTCACACCTCGTTTTAGCCAATTATAAAAGTGTGAAACTAATACATGAAGTAATCGTGCCATCAAAATTATCGGCAATCAGTGTTTTTGCGATTTCATATAGGCGTACCTTACTGACGTACTTTGGCAAAGTACGCTGCTGCCTTTTTTAGAAATTTACGTTCCATTTCAGCGGATTTAAGCTGTTTGTTTAAGTTGCTTATTTTCTTCGAGCAAAGCGTTTAGGTCAGGTGAATACTGTTTAGTACCAGCTAAAGTCCCTGCCTTTGCCTTATTGTTCCAATGCGAAAGGGTCTGCATGGAAATGCCGAGTTCTCTAACTGTTTCGGATACATTGCCTTGATTGGCTTCTAATGCTTTGATGGCTTCAGATTTAAGTTCTACCGTATACGTCTTGTGTTTCTAGCTCATGGTAAACTCCTGATGAGTATGTATAGTTTACCAAGTTAAAACCTCCTGTTTTTTCAGCATACAGCAATTGATAATTGAATGGATTTCACAATTTTATTTTTGAAAACAACATGGTTTTGTTATTTTTTGTGAAAAATTTAACTCGGTGTTATAATTACACACCTGATAATTTATCAACTTTTAAACACTGATCATGATGATGCAACTCCACGTATCCCGCTTGAATATGAGCTTGGTTGATCAAGAATTATCAGCTATAGAGCACATTCCTGCGATGCAACGCCGGCGCTTATCGCGCCTAGCAAAGCTGGCTATGAATAGCGCAATGCAGACTTTAGCCACCCAGCATGCCGATTATATTGTTTGGGTGTCGCAATATGGCGATGAAGCAAAAACCCTGAATATTTTGGCAGATGTGTTAAGCGAGCAAACCCCTTCACCGACTCAATTTTCAACGTCGGTGCATAATGCAATTTCAGGTTTATATTCTATTTTATGTCAGGATGCGACACCTGGGACCAGTTTGGCGGGTTCGTGGAATGATGGACTGATTGAAGCCTATGCGTGGCTAAAAACAAGGCCAGAAGCTCGTCAGGTTTTGCTGGTGTATTATGATGAAGCCTTGCCAGACATTTATGCCGAGCATCAGCCATTTGCTGCTTTTGCGATGGCAGCGATGATTTCATTAGCGCCTGCCAACTTGATGTTGACGCCAAAGCATACGGATGCTACGCCAGCCTATCAGCAGGCTTTGGCATTTAATACGTTTTGGAATAATCCTGAGCAAACTGAATCTGAAGCGTGGACGAAATGCTGAAATTAAATCGGATCAAGCAACAAGCCAACTATGTTTGGCGCGTTGGGGCGACAGGATTTAGCTTTGCCAGCTTTGGCTTGGGCGGTGTGGCGATTGGTGGTTTGGTTGCGCCGCTGGTCAAGCTGAGCTCAGCAGACCTTGAGCTTCGCAAGCAGCGCACTCAAAAGGTGATTAAGCACAGTTTTAAAGGTTTCACCGAAATGATGGTGAAACTGGGCATTATGACCTATACGGTTGAAGGTTTAGAGAAATTACAAAACAGTCAACAAGAGTTGGTCATTGCCAATCATCCGACACTGATTGACGTGGTGGTTTTAATTGGTTTAATGGAACAAGCAAACTGCGTGGTCAAGCAGGCGCTGTGGTCAAATCCATTTACCAAAGGCCCTGTACAAAGCGCAGGCTATATTTTAAATGCAGGTTCCGAACAATTTATTCAGGACTGCGTACACAAATTACAGCAGGATCATGCGGCGTCCTTGTTGATCTTTCCTGAAGGGACGCGGACAGCAAAAGGTGAGCAACTGAATGATTTTCAGCGTGGTGCGGCCAATATTGCTTTGCGTGCTGGGGTGCCGATTCGCCCTGTGCTGATTAGCTGCACGCCATCGACCCTGACTAAAAATGAAAAGTGGTATCACATTCCAGAACAGCCTTTTCATATCCATGTGAAAGTGTTGGATGCGATCCGAGTGGAAGACGTATTGGATGATGTAACGGTCAATCCCAAAAATGTGCGTCAATTAAATCAACAATTACAGTGGTTTTTTAACCAAGAGTTATCCCTAAATGAGCAATCTTGCTGATGAATTAAAGCAAATGATTATTGATGTCCTCGCCCTTGAAGACATCCATATTGAAGATATTGATACAGACGCGCCTTTGTTTGGTGATGGTCTGGGTTTGGACTCGATTGATGCTTTAGAACTGGGTTTGGCATTGAAAAAGCGCTATGGCATTCATCTAAATGCAGAGTCCGCAGAAACCAAAGAACATTTTAAATCAATTCAAAGCTTAGTGGCTTTGGTTGAAGCACAGAAAACAGCATAAGAGGTTGCTATGCTTGCACAAGAAACCGTGTTAGAAAAATTACGTGAGTGGATGGAAGAGCTGTTTGAAATTGCACCTGAAGATGTGCAGTTAGAATCAAACCTAGCTTCAGACCTCGATGTCGACAGTATTGATGCCATTGATTTGGTCGTAAAAATTAAAGAGCTGACAGGTAAACAAGTTAATCCTGAAGACTTTAAAAATGTGCGTACCGTTCAAGATGTGGTGGTCGTGATTCAGAATATGTCAGCTGCATGAACAACATTTTAAAAGGGATAGCAGGGGTCGGATTGATCCTCTATCCTTTTTTTGTAGCTTATGCTTTGGCACATGGACAGTATGTCTGGGTCAGTGCGGTATTGATTGCGCTGGGCATCTTGCGCTTATTGAGTAAGGGCAATGCCTTGCTGTGGCCATTGACGGGTTTTGCCATTTTATGCGGCGGGCTGAGTTTGATTTTAAAAGATCATGCGTGGCTTAAACTCTATCCTGTCTTTATGAGTCTCGGGGCGCTATTTATTTTTGCCAGCACCTTGATTCGACCGCCTTCGATGATTGAACGTTTTGCACGTTTGGCAGAGCCTAATTTGCCCGAAGAAGGGGTAGAATGGACCCGTCAAGTGACCAAAGTTTGGTGTGGGTTTTTCTGCATCAATGCGGTCCTTGCCCTGATCACTGTTTTCTTTGCACCAATGAAGATTTGGGTGCTGTATAACGGTTTGATCTCTTATGTCTTGATGGGTGGACTGTTGCTGGGTGAGTTTGTGTTGCGCAAACGCCAGCAGCGGCTGCATCAGGCACAGAAATAACAGCGTTTCCGTCAGAGCAGCTGAAACAGCGGCCTCGAACTATAGCGATTAGAAATACGGTTTTAAAAACAAATTTTATGTCTTGTCATTTTCAGCAGTATCTCCATTCATTGCGTCCCCTGTGTATTCAGGCGGACTCAAGTTTCGTTTCCTTTCACACTTTTTGGTTGGATGTGGCTGAACAGGCTGCGCAAATTCAGCCGTTGGAACAGCCTGTATGGGCGCTTTGGCAAGAAGACAGTTACGAGTTTTTAGTGTTGTTGTTTGCGGCATTGCAAGCAGGCAAGCAAGTGCTATTGCCGCCGCATCGGGTCAGCGACTTAGAAAAAGAATTGGCTGAACAACAGATTTATTTTTTAAAACGTTTGCCGTCGACAGCAGAGTCAACCTTCGAGCTTCAATTTGATGCTACCTTTTTCAATCAGGCCCAGCTGTATTTTTATACTTCGGGCTCAACTGGGCAGCCGAAAAAGATTCCGCGCACCTTACAGCAGTTGTTCAATGAAGTCTACGGTTTAGAAGCCAGTTTTGATTTGCCTGAGCAGGCCGTTGCGATTGCTACGGTGAGCCATCAGCATATTTATGGTTTATTGTTTAAGTTGTTGTGGCCCTTAGCCAGTGGGCGCAGTTTCTACCAAAAACAACTGGCTTTCCCTGAGGATGTGGTCGATCTTCAAAAGAAAATTTCCCATGTGCAGTTGCCCAATTATGTAATTTCCAGCCCCGCTTTGTTGAAGCGCTGGACCACAGATGTGGTATTGCAAGACTGTCAGATGGTCTATTCCTCTGGCGGAAAGTTGGATGCAGGCGTGCGTCCTTTGCTGAACCGTCCGATTACTGAAGTATTTGGTAGTTCTGAAACAGGCGGGATCGCCCACCGTCAGGCAGATGATGCGTTATGGACACCCTTTGCCAATGTCGAAATTAACTGCGCCGAGCAGCAAGAATTAGCCGTTAAAACTAATCATGCTTTTAGCGCGGATTGGATTTTAACTGGGGATAAAGTGCAGGTTGCAGATGTACAGAATCCCAAAAGTCCATTTCAGTTATTGGGGCGTTTGGACCGCATTGTCAAACTCGAAGAAAAGCGTTTAAGTCTCGATGCGATTGAAGCAAAACTCGCTGAGTTGGCTGAAATACAACAATGTCATGTCTTAATTCATGAAAAAGAACAGCGCCAGATTTTAGCGGTGGTGGCAGTGTTGACTGAGGATGCTCGTGTACTGCTCATTGAAAAGGGCAAAGCCGCCTTTACCGCACAACTGAAAAAACAATTGCAACTGAAACTGGAAAGTATCGCGATTCCGCGGCAGTGGCGGTTCTTAACGCAAATGCCACAAAATGCACAATCGAAGCTGAATCAACAGTATTTAAAATCACTCTTTCAACCGATGAGCTTGCCTGTGGTATTGACGCAGCAATCTCAGGATGCACAGATCAGTTATGCTTTGGAATTTATTCCTGAGCTGGAGTGCTTTAAAGGACATTTCCCAAACTTCCCGATTTATCCAGGCGTAGGGCAAATTGGTTTTATCCAGCATTTTGCCAAACAAAACTGGGCGGATTTACTGTGGTGCAATGGTTTTGAGCAGTTAAAATTTCAAGGACTGATTCAACACTATCAAACGGTGGAACTGGTGCTTAGCCGTATAGCGCATAAGGTCAGTTTTGAGCTGAAAAATCATGACAAAATATTGGCATCAGGACGTTTGCTGTTTGCTGTCCCTTCAGACGTTTAAGCCGAGAGAGAAAAATGAAACACTGCTTTGTGATTCCTGTGTATAACCATCCGCATTATTTGGCTGCGTTACTGTCACATTTAAGCGCTTTCGAGTTACCGATCATTATGGTGAACGATGGCAGTGATGCCGCTTGTACAGCAGTGTTACATCAGCTCGCGCAGGATTACCCAATGGTCGATTTGGTTGAACATACCCATAATCAAGGTAAGGGACAAGCAGTGATCACAGGTCTTAAACATGCCTTTGAATGTGGTTATAGCCATGCTTTGCAACTGGATGCCGATGGACAACATGACTGGCCGGATGTGCAACGCTTTTTAGACACCTCTATCCAGAACCCCGAAGCCATGGTGATTGGTCAGCCGATCTTTGATGCGACTGTTCCAAAAAAACGTCTCTATGGCCGTTATGCAACACATATTTGGGTGTGGATTAACAGCCTATCTTTTGACATTAAAGACAGCATGTGTGGCTTTCGGGTTTATCCTTTGGCGCAGACGGTGAACATTCTAAACACAGCTAAGTTTCAACCGCGGATGGGCTTTGACTCGGAAATTTTGGTGCGTTTGAAATGGGACAATGTACCGTTTATCAATCTGCCTACGCGTGTGATTTACCCTGAAGGCGGCATTTCACATTTCGATGTTTGGCGGGACAATCTGGGCATGGCGCGCGCGCATAGTCGCTTATTGGGTGGCATGCTGTTGCGCTTCCCCAAACTGATTTATCAGAAAGTCAAAGGCTAAGGCGGTCAGAGAAGCATATGCAGAAATGGAGCGCCGTGAAAGAGCGCGGCGGGATGTTACCGCTGATGCTGATGCTGGGTTTTTACCGTTTGGGTGGGCGCTGGCTGTGCCGAGTCATCTTATACTTTGTGATTTTATGGTATTGGCTCTTTTCCAATACCGCGCGTCAAGCTTCTCTGCTGTACTTAAGGAAATTGCATCATTTTGCAGGTGTACAGTCGCCGTTTCAGGCTGAGCCACAGCTGTGGCTCAGCTATACGCATTTAATGCAATTTGGCGAATGTATTTTAGATAAAATTGAGGGCTGGCTCGGGCATATTCCTGAGCAGAACTTAAAGCTACATGGTCATGCGCACTTTCGTTCGCACTATCAAAAAGGTGCGGTGATAGTGGTGTCACACTTTGGCAATATTGAATTGTTACGCGCCGTCAAAGCAGAGCATCCGCAGAAAATTAATGTGTTGGTCTATCAAAAGCATGCTACCAAGTTCAATGCATTTTTAAAAAAACTGAATGAACATGCCGATGTTAATTTGGTTTCGGTGGATGAGCTAGGAATCGAAACAGCACTGATTTTGCAGGATAAATTGGATCAGGGTGAATGGGTGATTGTGGCGGCAGACCGCGTACCCGTGCAGTCGGATCGAGTACAATCAGTTGCTTTTTTAGGCGAGCAGGCACTGTGGCCGCAAGGCGCTTGGATCTTGGCCAGCTTATTGAAAGCTCCTGTATTAGCAGTGTTTTGCTATCGAGTCGATACACATTTTGAAGTGCATATTCACCAAGTCGCGGAGCAGTTGAACTGGCCGCGTAAAGAGCGTTTACAGGCCATGCAACAGACCACAAGACAGTATGTGGAACTGTTGGAACAGCATTGCATACGTGCGCCTTATCAATGGTTTAATTTTTATAATTTTTGGAATAAAGGATAAGTCTTGTGTTAATTGTTGGGGAAACTCCGCTCAGTATTGAAGATGTTGTGGCTGTAGCGCGTAAAGAAAAACAGGTGGCATTGCCTACCTCTGCTGAATGGACAGCATTGATTCAACGCGGCGCAGATTTCCTCGATCAGCTGTTGCAAGACGAAGGCGTCATTTATGGCGTGACCACGGGTTATGGCGACTCGTGCTTAGTTGAAATTCCAGCCCACCAAGTGCATGAGTTACCACTGCATTTGTCGCGTTTTCATGGCTGTGGCATGGGCCAAAACTTAGACTTAATTACCGCACGTGCTGTCGTGGTGGTGCGTTTATGTTCTTTGGCACGCGGCTATTCGGGTGTTTCGCATGCCTTGTTACAGCGTTTGGTCTGGATGCTGAATGAAGATGTGATTCCTGTGATTCCCTCGGAAGGTTCGGTAGGTGCTAGTGGCGATTTAACACCTTTGTCTTATATTGCTGGGGCATTGGTTGGTGAGCGCGATGTGTACTATCAAGGTCAGATCGTGCCGATTGCACAAGTGTATGCTGAAAAAGGTGTGCAGCCTTTGGTGATGCGCCCCAAAGAAGGCTTGGCCCTGATGAATGGTACAGCGGTCATGACCGCGATTGCCTGTCTGAATTATAAAAAAGCCGAACAGATTTCTTTTGCCAGTACTTTGATTACCGCATTGAATGTATTGGCTTTAGAAGGGAATCCAAGCCATTTTGATGAAGTCTTGTTTGCTCAAAAACCACATCCGGGACAGCAACATATTGCAGCTCAGTTACGTGACTGGTTGAATAGTGAAGTGCAGACCGAACACCAAAGTTCACGTCTGCAAGACCGTTATTCACTGCGCTGTGCACCGCATGTGATTGGGGTGTTTGAAGATTCTAAACTGTGGTTGCGTCAGTTTATTGAAAATGAGCTGAATTCAAGTAATGACAATCCATTGATTGACCCAGTGAACCTGCGGGTACTGCATGGTGGGCATTTCTATGGCGGACATATTGCCCAAGCCATGGACAGCCTGAAAATTATGATCGCCAATATTGCTGACTTGATGGATCGTCAGTTGGCACAGTTGGTGGACTATAAAATGAACAATGGTTTACCACGCAATTTAACGGGTTCTAGTCCTGAGCGCTTGCCACTGAATCATGGCTTTAAAGCCGTACAAATCGGGGTTTCGGCATGGACGGCAGAAGCCTTAAAGCAGACGCTCGCTGCGTCGATTTTCTCACGCTCAACCGAATGTCATAATCAAGACAAAGTTAGCATGGGCACCATTGCTGCGCGTGATGCCAGTCGTGTCATTACTCTGACCGAACAAGTGGTTGCGGCACTTAGCTGTGCAGCAGTTCAGGCGGTTAAACTCAAAGGTGTAGATACAGAACTCAGCCCTGTTTTAACAGTATTTCAACACTGGGTGCTTCAGAGCTTCACCTATGTAGAGGAAGATCGTCCTTTGCAACAAGAGCTTCAAGCATTGGTTCATCGCTTTGAAGATTTAGAACTGTTAGACAGCATTGCTGTTCAATATTCATAGGAAATGAGCATGTATGCTGATGTAATTATTGAAGTGCCCTTTCATGATGTCGATACCATGCATGTGGTGTGGCATGGTCATTATTTAAAATATTTTGAAATTGCACGTTGCAAACTGCTGGATCAATTTCACTATAACTATAACCAGATGCGTGACTCAGGCTATGCATGGCCTGTGATTGAAAGCTATGTACGTTATGTGCAAGGCATTGAGTTTGAGCAAAAAATTCGTGTGCGCGCCGTTTTGAAAGAATGGGAAAATCGTTTGAAAATTGAATATCTGATTTTCGATGCGGTTTCGGGCAGAAAGTTGACCAAGGGCTTTACTTCGCAAGTGGCGGTACACATTGAAAAACGTGAAATGTGCTTCCAGTCACCACAGGTGTTGTTGGACTGTTTAAATGCATGGCCTGAGTTTAAGGCGGAGTAATGCAAGCATGATTCGATACAAATTTTCTAAGGCGATTGTCGTTGCCTGTACAGCCAGTGTGATGACTTTGCTTGCTCCCGCAGTGAATGCACAAAATACTGAATTGAAGCAGGTGTTTGCCCAGCTCGGTGCAACGCCTGTGGTGCGTGCCCAATTTGAGCAGCAGAAAAAACTGACAGCTTTGAATAAAACCTATGTGTCCAAAGGCACGGTGCTGTTCAGCAAAAACCAGGGGGTGCTATGGCAGATTCAAAGTCCAGTCAAAGCCGATTTGGTGGTGACACCGCGTAAGTTGGTACAAAAGACGCAGCGTACGTCCAGTCAAATTGAAGTCGATAAGACGCCTTATGGCTCTGTAGCGACGATGTTTTTACAGTTGATGTCGGGCAATGAAGCGGCACTCGCTAAAAACTTTAATGTGGTATCTGCCAACTACAGTCCGACGCAGTGGAATGTCAGCTTGACGCCGAAAAGCAGTCTATTTAAAAAGCTTTTTGTCCAAGTCGATGCGCAAGGCCAGCGTTATGTGGACCGTATCATGATTTTGGAACAAGCCAATAACCGCACCATCATTCGTTTTAGCCAGCAAACGGCTCAACCTCAAACTTTAACGGCTGCGGAAAATGCGCTTTTCCAATTGGCAAAATAAGTTTAGCGCCCTTTGGCTGTTGGTGCTGTGTGTCATTGCTTTGGCACTGGGCGTGGCTTGGCTGAATAAAGGCATTAAGATTGAGACCAATATTTTTGCTTTGCTACCTGAGGCCCATCAAGATGCGCATCTGGAACAAGCACAGCAATATGTCAGTCAGCAGTTAAATGACAAAGTTTTTGTGGTGCTGGATGCCAAAACGGATCAGCAACTTGAACAGGCAACGCAAGCACTCAAAACTCAAGCTAATCAAAGTCAGCTGTTTTTACCTGTGCGTCCACAGCTTGATCCTGATCAATTTGCCCAAGCGCTGTATCAACACAAGGCGGGGCTATTATCCAAGACCGATCAGCAGATTGTGCAAGGGCAAGATGACGCAGCACTGACAGAGCAGGGCTTATTACAACTGATGAGTCCAGGCATGCCGATTACGGCTGAAATGCTCAAGCAAGATCCCTTGCTGCTGTTCCCGCGTTATGCAGTGGGTTTAAGTGCTTTACAAAGCAATGCCGATATCAATTTAGAGCAGGGCTTTGCGACCATTCGTGATGAGCAGGGCATCTCGCGCCTGATGGTGCTTCAGCTCAACAACAGCCCTTATAATATTGCCTACCAAGAGCAGACCGCTGCGTTTATCCAAAATATCAATCAGCAGCTCAACCAGTTGCAAGTTAAACCGCACTGGACAGGTACGCTGCTGTTTGCACAGTTCGGCACTAACTCTGCCAAAGAGGAAATTTCCACCATTGGCGTGGGTTCGACCATCGGGATTTTGCTTCTAGTCTGGTTTGGCTTCCGTTCAATACGACCGATGCTGACGGAAATGGTCGCGGTCGGCTCAGGCAGCCTGGTGGCCTTTGCGGTAACATATTGGGTTTTCGGCGAAATTCACCTGATGACACTGGTCTTTGGCGCCAGTCTGATAGGGGTCTGTGTTGATTTTTCATTTTACTTCATGGCCATGCAGTCTCAGCACCGACAGATCGATGGATTTACTGTTTTAAAACCGTTGCTGCCGAGCCTATTTGTGGGGCTGATGACCACGCTATTGGCCTATGTGGTGCTGAGTTTTACGCCATTCCCAGGCTTTAAACAAATTGCGGTCTTCTCCATGGTTGGACTGAGCGCCGCATGGGTGACCAGTATTTTATTGTTGCCACGTCTGCCTGCGCTGAATGCGGAACCTGCGATATGTACTTTAGGCTTTATTGGCAAAGCACGCAGTTATGTGCAGAGCCGCAACAGGCTGCGTTATGGCATGATTGCATTGATTGTACTGGTGACAGGCAGCAGCCTCACCTTTCTGAAAAGCAATGATGACATCCGCAATTTGCAAAGTATGGATGCCACCTTAAAGCAGGAAGATCAATATATTCGTTCGCGTTTTATGCAACAGCAAAGCAGTGAATATTTTGTGGTGCAGGGCAGAACCCCAGCAGAGTTAGAGCAGCGCGAACAGCAGCTACTGGCAAAACTTGCTCCCTTGCAGCAGGCTGGAAAGTTAGATGCTGTGCAAGCTTTAGGGCAGTGGATTCCCTCGCTTGAGCAGCAAAAACACAATATCACAATGTTGCAGGCGATTCCTCAGCCCGCTTTGGTGAAATATGCGCAAGCGTTACAGCTCAATACCGCCGATGTTTTAAACTGGCAAGCGCATTTAAAAGACCAACCGTTGCTGACCGAAGCAGTCTTTAAAGATCATCCTCTGCATTTTCTGCAGATGAGCCCAACACAGCGTTTGGTGATGCTGCAAAATGTGCATGATGTCAAAGCCGTGCAGCAGCTTGAAAATGCGGATGTGCAATTGTTACGCCCAGTGTATCAACTGTCTGAATTGTTTAAACAGCATCGTGTGCAGGCACAGTGGCTATTGCTCAGCGCTTTGCTGATGTTAGCCATTGGCTTAGGGGCACTGTATGGCAAAAAATCCATTCTGCCTTTGGTGTTGCCTGTCAGCATGGCTTTAATGACCACGTTTGCGATTCAAGCATGGCTGGGGGTCGAGATTAATTTATTCAGCATTATGGGCACCTTCCTGATCATTGGAATTGGGGTGGACTATGCGATTTTCTACCGCCACGGACATGATCACCCGCAGGTGGTGGGTATGGCTTTGTTTCTGTGCATGATGTCGACGTTCTTTGGTTTTGGTTTGCTGTCCTTTAGTCATACTTATGCCATTCACAGTTTTGGCTTAACGGTGTTGCTGGGCGTTATTTTTTCATTTATTTATGCCACACTTTTTACATCCTCCGATGCGAAACATGTGGTGGTTCAACAATATCAGCCAAAGAGCTGAGTCAAAGGGTACAGTGCAATGAGCACCATGCAACAGACAGATGTTTTAATTATTGGGGCGGGACCATCAGGCAGCTCGGCTGCAGCTTTGCTGCGTCAAAAAGGTTACCAAGTCACGGTCATCGAAAAGCAATTTTTTCCGCGTTTTTCCATCGGCGAGTCTTTATTGCCGCAGTGTATGGTGTTTTTGGAAGAAGCGGGTTTGTTGGAGACCGTTCGCGCACATGCCGGTGAATATGCCTTTCAGTTTAAAAATGGCGCGGCTTTTTTAAGAGGTACGCAGCGCAGTTTTTATGACTTTACTCAAAAGTTTAGCGAAGGTCCAGGCACTACATGGCAGGTAAGACGTGCCAACTTTGACCAGCTTTTGGCACAGCAAGCCGAAAAAATGGGCGCAGATATCCGTTTTGGTCATGAAGTTTTGGCGGTCGACGTGGCATCTACACAACCGATTTTGACGGTGAAAGGTGAGCAAGGCGACAGCTATCAAATTCAAGGCAAGTTCCTCTTAGATGCCAGCGGCTTTGGCCGCATTTTGCCGAAGTTTCTTGACTTAGAAAGCCCATCGGATTTTCCCGTGCGCCGTGCGGTCTTTACCCACATTGAAGACGGTCTATTGAATGACCCTGAGTTTGACCGCGAGAAAATTTTAATTACTGTGCATGAAAAAGACCACCGTGCGTGGTATTGGCTAATTCCCTTTGCTGATGGACGCTCTTCATTTGGCATTGTGGCGGAGCAAGATTTCTTTGAAAAATATGGTTATGACGGCAGTGCGGACTATGACTTAGAAGCCTTACAGAAGCGTATTTTGGCCGATGATGCCAGCTTGTCGCATGTGCTGCGTCATGCTAAACATGATACTCCTGTACGTACTTTGGTGGGCTACTCTGCCGATGTGAAACACTTGGCATCTGAAAACTATGCACTACTTGGCAATGCAGGTGAGTTCCTCGATCCTGTCTTTTCTTCTGGGGTGACCATTGCTTTGAAATCTTCCAGTCTAGCGGTACCTTTGGTCGAGCAAGTGCTGCAAGGCCAGGCGATTGACTGGATGGAGCAATATGAAACGCCATTACGTAAAGGTATTCAAGTGTTCCGGGCCTATGTCGAGTCATGGTATTCGGGTGAATTTCAGGATGTGGTGTTCTCCACTCATCAGGATGAAAAAATTCGTCGTATGATTGCTTCTTTACTGGCAGGTTATGCGTGGGATGAGAGCAACCCGATTCATCGTAATGCCAAGCAACGTTTGAGTACTTTGGCCGAATATTGTCGAGAAGAACAAACTCAAACAACTTCAGAAAGAGTCGCTGACCGATGAAACTTAAGCTGCATTTGAAAACTGTCAGTTGGGTTTTAGCCAGTGCTTTGCTCTGTAGTGCCTGTCAAAGTTGGATCCCTAAAGCGCAAGGACTCGCGACCCCAGAGTGGGCTGCGCAAAATTATCAACGTCAAGATCAAATCGAAGTGCAGTGGAAAAGCCAGAGTTTCAGCTTTTTACTGTACCAACAGCAACGGGGACAGTCGCTTGACATGTTGGCGCTTAGTCTCACAGGACAGCAGTTATTCAAGCTCAGCTTTGATGGTCAAAAGGTAGACGTTGAACAGCGGATTGATCCAATGAAACGGTTGCCTTTTGATTATGTGGTGCGCGATATTTTGTATGCGACCTATCCGAATTTTGCTGGGTTACATGCTGCTCAAAATGCGATCGTACAGAAAGCCGATACCATTTATATGCAGCAACAGCCCGTGTTGAAAATTCAGCAAAATGAGGGGGCAATTGAACTGGATAATTTGCAAGTGCCTTATCAGATGGTGATCAGCGCGGTGAACAATACTTTAGAAGATGATCAAGGTGACCATCATGACTAAAAATCTACAGCATGTTTCAGCTGTTGGCATTCAGTTCAGTGCGGCGTTGTCGGCTTTGGGACAAAATGCCGCTGAACTTCAACATGCCTTAACACACACAGAAAATACTTTGTCGCAACGAGAGGATTTGATCGCGGGGCGTTCGGTCTGGGTCGGTGCATCTGACCAAGCCTTGCTTCAAGCAGTTCCTGCAAGCTTGAGCGGTGCAGACTCACGGAATTTACGCTTTGCCCTGACGGCTCTGGCACAAATTCAAACCGAGATTCATGCTTATACTGCACAGTTTCCTAGACAACGTCTCGCAGTGATTATCGGCACGTCAACCTCAGGCATCGCGGATAATGAGCCTACTTTAAAAGCGCAGTTTCAACAGCCAGCGTCGCAGTCTGTACAGCACCAAAAGCAAGAAATGGGCAGTTTAGCGAAAGCCCTACAACAGTATTTGGGCTGGGAAGGGCCTGCCTATACCATTTCTACTGCCTGTTCCTCTGCGGCTAAAGCAATGGCTGCGGGGCAACGTCTGCTGAATGCTAATTTGGCTGATGCAGTCTTAGTGGGTGGAGTCGACACCCTATGCAAGCTGACCTTAAATGGTTTTGATAGTTTAGAAAGCTTATCGAGCGGAATTTGCCAGCCCTGTGGTGCCAACCGTGACGGCATTAATATTGGTGAAGCCGCAGGACTGTTTTTACTCTCTAAAGCGCCTGCCCCTGTGATGTTACTGTCGAGCGGCGAGTCAATGGATGCATGGCATATTTCAGCACCACATCCAGAAGGGAAAGGGGCTGCGGAGGCGATGCAAAAAGCTTTAGGCGCTGCACAGCTGCAAGCAAGCGATATTGATTATTTAAATTTGCATGGCACATCCACACCGCAAAATGATGCGATGGAAATGAAGGCGGTACAGACTGTTTTCTCTGATGCAGCTGTGGCCTTGAGCAGCACCAAACATAAAACGGGGCATTGTCTGGGGGCAGCGGGTGCAATCGAAGCTTTTATTTGCCAGCAGGTTTTATTGGATCAATCTTGGTTGCCGCTGCATCATGCAGGTGAATTGGACGATGCTTTGGCTGGGCAAAACTATGTGTTTACACCGCATTTGAATACACCCATTCGCTATGCGATGAGTAATTCTTTTGCTTTTGGCGGCAGCAATATCAGTTTAATTTTCGGGACAGCTTTGCCATGATGGATGCAGTACAGTTTATTCCGCATGCGAAACCGATGGTTTTCGTGAGCCATTTGATTGAAGCCAATGATGAATTTGCTATTGCAGAACTTCACATCACGCCAGATTTGATGTTTTGTGAGCCAAAAGGCTTGCCCACATGGAGCAGCATTGAGTTGATGGCGCAGACCATTAGTGCCTATGCCGGTTATAAAGGACAAACTCAGGGCTTGCCACCGAAAATTGGCTTTTTATTGGGAACGCGTAAAATGCAGTTACCCTGTGCCTATTTTAGTTTGGGTACAACCGTGCGGATTCGAGTAGAACAAAGTTATCTGCACGAAGGTTTGGGGCAGTTTAATTGTGAAATTGAATATCAAGAACATCGGTTCAGCGCCATGTTGAGCGTATTTGAGCCTGAAAATATGAATGAAATCATTGGAAAATTAGTGTGAACAGAAGAATTTTAGTCACGGGTTCGAGTCGTGGAATAGGTAAAGCGATTGCTTTGGAGTTGGCAAAGGCAGGCTTTGATGTCACGGTCCATGCTCGTTCAAGACAGTCTGAGGCCGAAGCAGTGGCTCAGAAAATTCAAGCGCTTGGGCAGGCCAGCCATGTACTGATGTTCGATGTGAATGAGCGTGAAAAGATTGCCGCCATTTTAGAGCAAGATATAGCACAGCATGGCGCTTTTTACGGTGCTGTGCTGAATGCAGGATTAACCCGTGATGGTGCTTTTCCCGCACTGACCGATGAAGACTGGGATGACGTCGTTTCTACTTCGTTGAACGGTTTTTATAATGTGCTGAAACCCTTGATGATGCCGATGATTCGCTTGAAAAAGGGCGGACGTATTGTGACCTTATCTTCGGTGTCTGGCATTATGGGTAACCGTGGTCAGGTGAACTATAGTGCTGCTAAAGCAGGCTTAATTGGCGCGACCAAAGCATTGGCACTGGAATTGGCCAAACGCAAAATTACGGTGAACTGTGTGGCTCCAGGCTTGATTGAAACCGAAATGGTCACGGAAGAAGTCAAAGAACATGCCCTGAAAATGATCCCGATGCAGCGCATGGGGCAGGTGGAAGAAGTCGCAAAAGCGGTGAAGTTTTTATGCAGTGATGATGCCAGTTATATCACCCGCCAAGTGATTTCAGTCAATGGAGGCTTGATCTAATGAAACGTGTTGTTGTGACAGGCATGTCTGGGATTACCTCTTTGGGGGAAACCGCAGAGCAAATTTTTGAGCAGTTTGCACAAGGGAAAAGCGGTATTCGCTATATGCCTGACTGGGAAATTTATCCTGATTTACGCAGTAAATTGGCGGGCCCTGTGGAATCCTTTACTGTACCCAAGCATTTTAACCGTAAGGTGACCCGTGGCATGGGGCGTGTTGCTTTAATGTCTGCCGTATGTGCTGAAAAAGCACTGGAAGATGCAGGTTTACTACATGCCGATATTTTAAAAAGTGGCGATACAGGTGTGGCCTTTGGTTCCTCTGCGGGCAGTGTGGATGCCGTACGTGAGTTTGGCTCGATGTTGATTGAGCATAATATGAGCCAACTCAATGCTACGACCTACATTCGTATGATGTCTCATACTAGTGCAGTCAATATGACGGTGTATTTTGGTTTAAAGGGTTTAACGCTGCCGACCTCAAGTGCGTGTACTTCCGGTTCGATGGCCATTGGACAAGCTTATGAAGCGATTAAATACGGCAAGCAAACTGTGATGATTGCAGGTGGAGCAGAAGAGCTCAGCGCTGCGGGTTCAGCTGTGTTTGATGTACTGTTAGCGACCAGCGTTCAAAATGATCATCCAGAGAAAACTCCGCGTCCCTTTGATGCAAATCGGGATGGTTTGGTTGTTGGTGAAGGTGCAGGCTGTTTGATTTTAGAAGAATATGAACATGCTCAAGCACGTGGAGCGACTATTTATGCTGAGATCATCGGTTATGGTAGCAATACTGATGGTCAGCATGTGACGCGACCTGATTCTGAGATGATGGGACGCTGTATGCAATTGGCACTGAAAGATGCACAGCTTACTGCTGCGGATATTGATTATGTTAATGCACATGGCACTTCGACTGATCAGGGTGATATTGCTGAATCACAAGCAACTGTGCGTATATTGGGTCAAAAGCCAATCAGTTCATTAAAAAGCTATTTTGGTCATACTTTAGGTGCATGTGGTGCAATTGAAGCATGGCTCAGCATTGAAATGATGCAACGTAATCAATTCGTGCCAACTTTAAACTTAGATAACATTGACCCTGCGTGTGCGGAATTAGATTATATTTGTGGTGATATTCGCCCGATGTCAGCAAAAATTATTATGACGAATAATTTTGCCTTTGGTGGCATTAATACATCATTAATTTTCAAAAATAATATAGACCATAACTGAAACAGAGGGTAAAAAATGGGGTTTAAAAAAACACTATATATCTTATCAGCAGTGAGTATGCTGGGATTAACAGCTTGTAGTACTGTAAAAATTTCTGATTATCCGCAGCGGCAATTAATGACAGCAAAATATGCGACTGCGGCTGATATTGTGAACAATATTCGACTTGGTGTTGGGCAAAATGCGCGCACTGGTTGGGTAGTTGAACAGGCAGATCAGACAAAGGTAGTTGCGGGTTTAACCCGTCGTAGCCATTATTTACAAGTAACCTATCTCATCTCAGGTAATCAAGTCAGTTCACAAATTACAGGTAGCCGTAATCTCGATCAACGTGGTAATAAAATTCATAAAAATGCGATGGCATGGAAGGCACGTTTAGATAATTCGGTATTTACACAACTTTCAAAAACGTTAAATTAAATAAGAGAGCAATTACTATGAATATTAAGCAATTTGGCTTCACAGCTATTCTGGGGCTAGCTGCATTTACATCAGCACATGCAGCTGACCAAATGCATGATTTCAATTTCCAAGAAGCTGTAAGCCGTGCTGTTGCTGATGGGGTTTTGGATGGTTCAGTAAAATTTTATTTGGCGGGAACCAAGTCGGGCGGTAAGGTGATTGAAAAAGGCTTAGTGACCAATAAAAAGACCAATGGTTTTGCCAAATCTGCGGAAAGTTCATGTGATCATGTACTTCGTTCGGCATTGATTCAATTTCAAAATACAGCCAAAGCCAAAGGCGCCAATGCGGTGACCAATCTGGTGAGTTTCTATAAGTCCAATGAAACACGTAGCACCACGACTTACCAATGTGCGAAAGGTACGGCATTAGCAGGGGTGGCATTAAAAGGTGACTTAGTAAAGTTCTAATATGGTCTGATAGCATGGTCTTTCTAGAAACAAGAGAAAGACCTTATCTGACTGGATTGGTCGCTGCGGTGTGGAACTGGAACCTTTGGCCAATGCTTTAAAAGAGGTGGTGCTGCAACAGCAGGTGCTGCATGCCGATCAAGCGCCGGTCACCATTGTTAGCGGCAGTGTAAAAATGACCCCCTAATGGCATTTAAAAACTGCCCCCCTTGGTTAATATAGCGGTCATTTTGGACTGCTCAACATGTTAACTTTGGAGCAAGCAGTGACAATCCAAATACTTCATCAGCAAGGTAAATCTATTAAAGCTATTACTCGTGAACTGGGGGTGTCCAGAAATACCGTACGTAAATATTTACGGCAAAACACCACACCTCAGTATCAGCGTATACAGCCTAGAATAAGTATCCTTGACCCATATAAAGCCTATTTACTCCAACGTGTAAACGCAGCTCATCCTGAATGGATTCCTGCTGTTGTGCTCTACCAGGAAATTTTAGGGTTGGGATATCCAGGAAAGATCAGGATCTTGAGGGAATATCTTGCAACATTAAAACCAGTTGCTCAACCGGAACCGATCATTCGTTTTCAAACCCAACCTGGCCAACAAATGCAGGTAGATTTCACGACAATTCGACGCAACAACACGACTTTAAAAGCCTTTGTCGCAACATTAGGGTATTCCAGAGCGACTTTCGTGAAATTTTATGATCATGAACGTACCGATGCATGGATCGATGGTCTAGAAAATGCATTTCAGTTCTTTGCAGGAGTACCTCAAGAAATCCTGTTTGATAACGCTAAAACGATCATGATTGAACGGGATGCCTATCAGGAGGGGCAGCATAAATGGAATCCCAAACTGCTCGACTGCGCCAAGAAATACAGCTTTCGTCCTCGCGTATGTAAGCCCTACCGTGCACTGAACCGTACTGGGTTTGTCGGAGACTTTTTTATTTAAGTTAGGCCACCTGACCTAACGTGTTAACCTTATCATAGTACATTGCTTCAAACTCAAAAGGCGATACATAACCTAGTGCACTATGTACACGCTCTTTATTGAACCAATCTACCCAATTTAGTGTCGCAAGTTGTACATGTGCTAAACCTTGCCAATCTGCTTTTAGATATTCAATCACCTCTGTTTTGTATAAGCCATTCACCGTTTCAGCCAAAGCATTATCGTATGAATCACCCGTTGTACCGACTGATGCTCGTAAATTTGCTGCTTCAAAACGATTGGTATAGCGAATAGAAAGATATTGAACACTTCTATCGGAATGATGAATCACATTCTTTGGCATGCCTCGATCGTGCAATGCTTCTCATCACAGAGATCTAGAGTCCGATAATAGGTTGAAGGGGCGATCAGTAAAATTCTACAAATCGCCTCGACTCCGTACAGCTCTTTATTATGGATAAAATCCACCATTATTTGTGAGGGCGGTCGAGCTCCGCCTGGGCGAAAAAAGCGGCTGCTTTGCGTAGAATTTCATTGGCACGCTTTAATTCTTTAATTTCACGTTCCATTTGCTTCATTTTTTCTTGGTCAGATATCTGTTGTACTTTGGCAGGATTTAGTTGATCCATATGCTTTAAATACCAAACACGCAATGTTTCAGGAGTACAACCGATTTTAGGAGCAATAGCTGTGATTGCTGCCCAAGTAGAAGGATAATCTTTTTCAGATTCAATTAGTAATTGAACCGCTCTGTCTCTAATTTCGGGGGTATAGTTTGGTTTTTTCATCGGAATAGTCTCTCAGAATATTGAGTCTCCGACAAACCCGGTACGGTTCACTATTAAGTTCTCTTCTTTATAGGATTGTAGACTGGCATAAAAAGCAACTTGAATTGAGTTGGTTTTCTCAATCAATATTGAACTAAAGATTACAGTAGTAATCTTTAGTTCGATGGTGATATTTTTGTCGAGAAGAAATATTCATTAATTAATATCTAATAAGTATTTGTATTTAAATAGAAATTTTTATAACTTTATTTGAAATACTAAAAAATAATTTATGCCTAATATTTATTCTATACACAAAGAATAAAGGAAAGGTTGTATAACAAGGTAACGGTAATTCAAGGAATGTCACCTCACTGAATAACCTGGTATCTAGCACAACGGGCAAGAAGTCATAACTGAATTCTTAAGAACTATTGGTCTGCGCACTTGAACTTAAGGTAAAAATAAGTCTTTAGTGCTATTGATTTTTATGTTTTTTTGATGGATATTTATGTTTATATTTCTAGTAATAGAAATATTCAAAATAACTTAAGAATACTTTAAGAGAGGGCTCTATGGAAATTCAAGATGACAAATTGAATATCGAAGAAGTACAGCAATTAGCATCTAAATTAGCATGTGTTAACAGTGCAACAATTGATATTAATGAGCGTGAAAAGCTTGAGCAAGATTTAAATGCAATGTTTGGTCAATGGTATGAAGGGGACTAAGTAGCATACATAGTTAGCCAATGAAATACATTGGCTAACTTGGAAGTCCGTTTTATGATTATCTATAATAGTAATTCGATTACTGCGAGTGGGTTGGCACAGGCAGTATCTCAATTTTTTAATATTGAAGCTGTAGAAGTATCAACGATTAAGTTAGAAATAAATACTTCTGACGAACTAGTTATTTTATTTATTAATGTATTTGGGGAAGAAGAATTAAATATAGAGTGGGAAGAATTTCTGAAAAAAAAATTTATAAAAAATCAGAGGATAATAGTATTTTTATTTGGTGTTTATGATGAGTATATTGATAAAGACTCAATCATAGTTA
>NZ_JADVOP010000042.1 GCF_016508585.1 Acinetobacter baumannii | reverse complement strand
ATTGAATAAAGATATATTAAGATATATCTTAATAATCATAAATTAGTCAATTTGAGAAAAATAAACATGAAATCAGCTCGGCATGATCATTCACAGCATGGCTTTGAACATCGTGAACATCATCCAGAAAAAGGCTATGCTGGACGTAGAGGTCGTTTGTTTGAATCGGGAAAAATGAAGCTTTTGGTACTTCATCTGATTGAACAGCAAGCCAAACACGGCTATGAAATAATCAAGGACATCAGTGACTTGGTCGGTGGTGGCTATACACCCAGTTCAGGCACCATTTATCCCACACTGACCTATCTCGAAGAAATTGGTTCTGTTGTTGTGGAAAATACAGCAGATGATCGCAAGCAATATCACATCACTGAAGCTGGAAGATTGCATTTAAAAGAGCAAAATCAACACATCCAACATTTGTTGGCGCGTTTAGAAACACGTCGTGAACTACATGAGAATGACCAGTATGTGGATGTACACCGTGCCATGGAAAATTTAAAAACCGCGTTGCGTTTAAAGCTGAAAGGCAAAGATTTTAATGCAGAACAGGTCAGACAGGTTGCTGAGATCATTGATCAAGCTGCTGTAAAGATTGGGCGTTTATAACATGACATCCAAAAGGTGAGACATGAATATTGAAATCCAACAGAAATTGCGCCAATCAAACTTAAAAATTACTCAGGCACGAGTGAGTGTATTCAAAGTCTTATCCGATCAAAACGTACCACTGACGGCTAAACAAATTTATCAGCAACTTTATCTGAACCATCAGCAAATTAGCTTATCCACCATCTATCGCGTGGTCACTGACTTGGAAAGGGCAGGTTTGCTGCATCAGAAACTGAATGGTAGAGATGAAGCGCACTATATCTTGATTAACAAATCTGAAGCTGAATGTCTCAATATCCATTGTGTTGATCTGAAGCAGATCAATAAATCCTCCTTGATTAAATCACTGGAAAAGGTTTTTGAACAATTCAATGTCGATGTTTTAGATATTGAGTTTAATTCCCCTCATTAGATTAAGTAGAGAAATCACATGAAACAACATCAATACCATGTCACGGTACAGCATCTTGCAGATGCAAAAGGTCAAGCTTCAAACTACAGTGAAAACATTGAATTTAATGTTGGAAATCACGACGATATTTTTGAAATTGTTGAACGTTTAAAAAAAGCCGAGTTTTTTGATGAAGAAACAACTAAGGCATTTGCAGTAGGGCTCAAGTTGTTTTTAGAAGTGATGATTACACATCGTGATCATATTTTATTCAAAGATTTTGAACCGGCTGTAAGGCAATTCATGAAAAATTTAAAGCAAAATGTAAAGAAAGAGGCGTGATTAAAAAGTTCAAATCACAAATAAGCTGTAAGGCAAGCTCAATCGGCAATGATCTTGAGTAAAATTCCCAGGTTAACAACAAAATATGCCACTTGGCTGATGCTAATTTTCCTATTGACGATGGTTTTACAGGTTTATTGGTCAATCTTGTAACGCCAGTGCCTGAAACAAAAAAGTTCTGCACATGGATGGTGTTGGATCGAGATCAGGCTGAGAGGATTTGAGCAATAAGCCTGAATCTGGAATTGCAGCATCATCAGTCGAAGACCACCGACTTTATAACAAAAACCACACTATTATTGTCCTATTCATGGTATTCAGCGTATTAAGATAGCTATAGGTTGATGGATATAAAACCGCTAGGCTAGATAGATTGAAATAGCAGATGTTGAAATAACATCCTGAGCTGATGAACAACTTTAGGATAACAAAATGACCAATACCAACTATACCGAGATTTCTCATTCTGATGATTGTGAAAAATATGTGAATCAATTTATTCAAGACTTTCCAATCCGTTCAGCAGAAATAGGCAGAGGCACCGTCATTAAGCGCGCATTACCCAGTCGTCAGAAACGTATGATTGGCGCATGGTGCTTTTTAGATCACGCAGGACCAGTAACATTTCCTCAGGGAGATGGACTGGATGTCGGACCACACCCACATATTGGTTTACAGACTTTTACGTGGATGATTGAAGGCACAATGATGCATACAGACAGCATTGGCTCAAAACAATTGATCCGCCCAAAGCAGGTCAATTTGATGACCGCAGGTTATGGTATTTCTCATACAGAAGTTGCGCCTGATACCGAGACTCGAATGCATGCTGCACAACTCTGGATTGCATTGCCTGATGATAAAATCAACATGGCACCTCAATTTGACCACTATCCAGTTTTGCCTGTGGTTGAAAAGGACAATATTGAGTTCACTGTTTTAGTTGGTGAATTTATGGACACTGTATCACCTGTCCAAGTCCATACAGAATTATTGGGTATCGATTTCTTTGCCAAAGAACAGACCAAAACGCGTATTCCACTCAATCCTAAATTTGAATATGGATTTATGGCTCTGGAAGGCAATGCAATCGTGAATGGTCATGAGTTAACTAGTGACAATATGGTGGTGCTAGAACCTGGAATCTCGCAAATTGACGTAGAGCTTCCAAAAGGTTCACGTTTGCTATTGATAGGTGGTGAACCGTTTGAATCTCCTATTTTGTTGTGGTGGAACCTAGTGGGACGTACACAAGAGGAACTGAAGACTGCGACAGAACAATGGATCAATCAAGATGCGCGTTTTGGAACAATTCCTGATTATGATGGTCCACGTCTGGAAGCACCTGCATTTCCAGACAAGATGCGACCATCGAAGTAATCTACCGTATGGGTAATCTTAAGAGATAGATGCAGAGTAAATCATTTGCGTTAAGGGTTTGTGGGTTCATTCTTTAGCGCAAGTGCTGAATTTACAAGGTTTATCTATACAGGCATTTATTAAAAAAATTTAATATGAAAGGAAAATAAAATGGCAATCATCGCAAATGCAAAAGTAAAAACCTATCCGGAACCATGGTCAGGCGAAGTCGTTAGCGGAAAGCATCAACTGATTACGGATAAGCCAGAATCATTTGGTGGACAAGATAAAGGTTTAGCACCTTATGATTTTGTTTGCTCAGGTTTGATTTCCTGTACCATGATTACTTTACGTATGTACGCTCAACATAAAGGTTTTGATTTGGGCGAGTTTACTGTCGAAGCAGATTTTAATGCCAATAAAGAAGGCAAAGAATGGATTGAACGCCGTTTATCTTTTGCCAATGCGCTGTCAGAGGAATTGCATCAAAAAGTATTGGATATTTGTCAAAAAACCCCTGTGACTAAAACTTTGTTAAGAAGCCTAGAAATCAATACCACGATTATTTAAGTGGTCTTGAAAAAATGATTTGATTTGCAAAAGACATTTTGCCGTTCTACAAAATGTCTTTGCAATGTTGTACATATTGCTGATGATTTATTTACAACTCATCCCATATATTTGTGTATAAAATTTACCTTGATTCAAGGGCTTGAACTCTAAATCATCAAAAGAATAAAAAGCGGCTCCAGTTTCGCCATCATGACTCAACGTAATGTGGTCAAATTTTTTCACTAATTTACTGTTCGATGTTTTTCCGGCAAAGTAATCAGCGCCCCGAATGGCAATAGTCTTCGCTTTACAATCGACAATAAGCTGTTTAATGACCGATTGATAAGGTTCATCGCTGTTCAATTGAATCGGTTGAGCATATTTTTCGTAGATCACCGCTTGCTTAAAGGAATCACGAATGGTTGTATGCGCCTTGGCGTCAAGAAGGACTTGACCCTGAGGTTCTATAGCCCCCAGCGAAATAAGTTTGGGTTGATAGGAATATGTTTTGGCGCACACCAATAACAGCGTTAAACAGAGTAAATGCTTCATTTTTATTTTCAGTATGGCTGATATTCATACGGATTATAATCACAGTCATTCTAGAGTACACTGATAAAAGTGTTAAAAATATAGCAATACAATTGTTGAAAAGCCAAGATCCCTCTATAGTCAGGATACAATAATTGAGGCAATAAAAATGATTACATTACATCATCTAGATCAATCACGTTCATTACGGATTATTTGGGCTTTGGAGGAGCTGGGGCTTGAATATAAAATTAAGCACTATAAGCGGTTGCCGACTTTTGCTGCACCACCCGAGTTAAAAGCTGTTCATCCATTGGGAAAGTCACCTGTGTTGACCGATGGTGATTTAACAATTGCTGAATCTGCAGTGATTTTAGACTATCTTCAAACGATCTATGATAGCCAAAACCAGTTTAAGCCCCAGAATCCTCAAGATCTGATGCAATATAACTATTGGATGCATTATGCAGAAGGTTCTTTAATGCCTTATTTGGTCATGACTTTAGTGATGACCAATATGCCCAAACATGTCCCATTTTTGATTCGGCCAATCGCAAAAAAAATCTCAGAAGGTGTCCGTGGCGGTTTTATCAATCCTCGCTTAAAAGAACATTCAGTGTTTTTGGAAGATTATTTTAGTCAGCATGACTATGCAGCAGGAGAGTTTTCTTTTGCTGATATTCAGATGAGTTTTCCTGTTGTCGCCATGCAACAACGAACTAAAAACAATACCCCCCATCTTGCAGCCTATGCGGAACGTATCCAACAGCGACCTGCTTATCAACGTGCAAAAGCAAAAAGTGGTGATTAAGTTCTGTTGTATTAAAAATTGGACTGTAAATGAATTTAATTTTTTTACCAGGTGCATCGGGGAGTACTGAATTTTGGCAACCTGTCATGCACAACCTGTCGGTGAATCATCAAAAAACAGTGCTTGCTTATCCGAGCTTTGGCGGATCTCCCGATCACCCCGATATCCAAAGCTTTGAAGATTTACAGGACTACGTGATTGCGCAGATTCAACATCCATCGATTGTGATTGCCCAGTCGATGGGCGGGATCTTTGCAGTACAGGCAGCATTGCAGAAACCACAGCAGATTGCAGCATTGGTGTTGGTGGCAACTTCGGGTGGAATTGATTTAGCGCCGTTTCATGTGGCAGATTGGCGAAAAGATTATCAGCAGACTTTTGCTGTTCCGAGCTGGTTTGTTGATCATCAATCTTATATGGATGAATTACTCAGTCAGATTTCCTGCCCCGTTCTGTTGATTTGGGGTGATTCAGATCCAATTAGCCCTCTCAAAGTAGGTGAATATTTACATGAAAAAATCGGCAATTCAACCTTGCATGTGGTTGCCCAGGGTGAACATGATTTAGCTTATGTTTTTGCCCATTCCGTATCAGCATTGATTGAAAATTTTATTTCCGAATATCAATCAGTTCAGCATAAAAAATAAAAGCATATGGATGCTTTACCACAAGGATAATTGTGACTCATCCTGTTGCTCTGTAAGTTGGTATAGACCCACGCCAATTAAACGAAATTGAAAATGCTCAGGAATCTGCATTTCATTCAATAGGATTTGAATGACTTGGGTCATTTCTTGTGGTGATTTGAGTGCGGTTTTAAAGCTTTTACTGTGCTGCAACACTTGAAAATTCTTGAGTTTGAGTTTGACTGTTACACCACGTGCCTGCATCTGCTTTTTTTCTAAACTGAGCCAAACCCGTGTAATTAAATTATCCCAATAGATTGCACATTGTTCGAGATTAAAATCGTCATCAAATGTGGTTTCTTTTGAAATTTGCTGTCGTTGCCGTTCTGCCTGTACAGGGCGTTCATCGATGCCTTGAGCATATAAAAATAATTGTTTGCCATATTTGCCAAAATGGTGAATCAAGATGCTTTCTTCGATTTTCTGTAAATCACCTAAAGTTTCTAAATTTAAACTCTTGAGTTTTTCCTGAGTAACTTTACCCACGCCAGGAATTTTTTTTAGGGCTAAATCTTGAATAAAATTTTGAACTTGGCTGGGCTTAATGATGCAAATGCCATTTGGCTTATTCCAATCCGAAGCCACTTTGGCCAGAAATTTATTTGGCGCCACTCCTGCTGAGGCGGTAAGACCCGTTTGCTGATAAATATCCGCACGAATGCGTTCAGCAACTTCGGTGGCACTGGGAATATTTAATAAATTTTCAGTCACATCAAGATAAGCTTCATCTAAAGATAAAGGTTCAATGAGTGGGGTATATTTTTGGAAAATTTCATGAATTTGATAGGAAACATCACGATATTTTTCAAAATTGGGTTCAATCACATAGACTTGTGGGCAGCGCTTTTTTGCTTGTGCCATCGACATTGCCGAACGTAAGCCGAATTGACGGGCAGGATAAGATGCCGCAGCAATCACTGCCCGAGGATGATGTGAAGAAATCACCACAGGTAAGTGCCTTAATTCAGGACGTTCAAGTAGTTCTACAGATGCATAGAATGCATCCATGTCGATATGGATGATTTTTCTCATGAATGACACAGTGTTGCAGCGCTGTATGTTTATTCTAACCGATCTTGATTTGTTGTAAGTGATGAATTTGGCATTTGAGACGAATCTGCGACAGTTTGTGTCGAGATGCTGAGTTTGTATGGCTATTTTGGGGATTTTTAAATATTTTACGCTCAGCTGCATCCATTGAAGCTACATTGGCTTTGCCAACACACAAACATAGGCGTTACATATCCATGCAGATTAAATCCAGACTTGAGAGGAGGATGAAATCGATCATCTAAAATGAATTGATTTTGAATTGCTCATAATACAGCTATAGTCAATCCATAGAAAAAATGATACAGCAAAATATAATTTTTATTGATTAATAGAATCAATGCTATAGATGTATTTTTTTGGTTATCTAAAGCTTTCATTGCCACGCTTTACAGCTAAATTTTAAAATAGATTTACGTAGGCGATGCCTCACTTTTCAGAGATGAAAAGATGACAAAAATCTTTCGTTTAACAGGGTTCTTGCGCTGCAAACAAAGCAGTGCTTTGTTTTTGCTCATATCCCCCCGCTCAACATGGCGACATCCATGTCGCCTCACGATAGCAAGACCATCTGTGAATCAAAAATACAAAGAATCTTAAATTCCCATTAATTATCTCTATGGATATTTAGGTGGTTTGACTATGATCGACGATCCATACAGATGAATAAGCGGTAGCACCAAAGTCGAGTGGATTATGATGTTGGGTGGGCTAATTTAAATTATTCTGCTGTAAAAACTGTTTCCACTGCTCAGTATCACCATAAAAAACATTTAAATCGACATTTTTAGCAATGCCTTGAATATGGCCTTGATTGGTTTTTTGCCAAAACGTCCATTTCCGACCATCTTTTAAATCGGGTTGATCTTTATATTCACGAATCCAGATCGGTGTATCTTTAAACTCACCGGTAAGTACCATGTTATAAAAGACTTTGGACGTATAGAAAATTGGTTGTTTGGCATAATGTTGATGCAATTGATCATAGATGATTTTGATTTGTTTTAGTAACTGCTCTTTGGTATAGGTGTTGATGCAGGCACTGTCATACTCCAAGTCGATGACAGGGGGTAAGGCATTGCTTTTATTGGGTACTGTCTTGATAAAGTTTTGTGCTTGGATTTCACCATCACGACATAAGCGGAAGAAATGGTAGGCCCCTACACGCATGCCACGTTCACGTGCTTCTAACCAATAGTCCTGAAACTTATCATCTTGATAATCTCCACCTTCAGTGGCTTTGAGATAAACAAACTGGTATTGCTGAGGAGAGATTTTTTTCCAATCAATTTCTCCTTGATGGTGTGAAACATCAAATCCTTGAATGGCATAATCTTGAGCACCTGCATTCTGCGGATGGAACAATGCCAAGTAGCCGATCGTACTCAATAAACTGATACATCCGATACGGGTGATGATAGAACGATATTTAGGTTGATGTCTCACAAAAATCATCCTGATGCCAATGTCATGCGATTTCCAGGTTAGTCGTCGCGTTGCAGTACTGATCATGTGTTGATTGTACGCGTTTCGCTTTAGGGTGCGTCATTTGACTACCCAATTGTTCAATAAATTTACATGATGCATATTTTTTGGCACGTGCCTGATATTCAGCAATCCATCTGTCTCGGTCAAGCATACGGTTTTCTTGAACTGGCCAAACCCCTAAACGTAAGGCATCCACACCGATTCTCCACGGTTTAGGGCTGATCCTTGCACGAAAACAGTTTTGGTTTTTGCACATGCGTACATAATTCGGGTCGGCTTGCAGTGCGCTAAAGAACTGCTGAGTTTCTTCACTGCGTGGTTCAAAGACCTGATGCATGACCAAAACGCGATAGCCTTTCGGCGTTTGATAAACGCGTAAATGCCACGATGGATGTTGCATAGAAAATTGACGAATCGATTTTAAAGCTTGTTGTTCGGGTGAGCCCAGCCATTTGTGTTGAATACCCAGTAATATTTCAGCAGTTTGTCGACTAAGTACAATTGAAAAAAATAAGCCTATTGCCAATACCCACCAAGACTTCAACAATACGGCACCGACAATGCCGATAAAAAACAGCAATACAAAACCGAGTAAATACAGTCGGCTGTTTGGTGCGTAATTAAAATCAATATCTGCAAATAAAACATCGGGCGTATTGAGGCAGAGCGCACCATAAGAATTACGTGTGATCACCACATCA
This sequence comes from Acinetobacter baumannii, assembly GCF_016508585.1. Lineage (GTDB taxonomy): Bacteria > Pseudomonadota > Gammaproteobacteria > Pseudomonadales > Moraxellaceae > Acinetobacter > Acinetobacter nematophilus. Next base: position 27,823 of record NZ_JADVOP010000042.1, on the reverse strand, counting down.
TCGTGCTGTTGAATAATTTCTTCACGAATGGGCAAACCTTCACTGCCATTATAGGGAATCTTATGGTCAAGTTTTCGAATGTTTTGTCCTGATTTAAGTTGCTCAAGTGCTTCTGTAACCCGTGTTTCCGCATGCATATATGCATCTTGCATACTCATATCTGACCAACCAAAGCGTTTGATGGTGATCTGGCGTTTTTCGTACTGCGTTGTTATTTTTGCTTCCGCCCAATACTTTGGAATAATCATATCCAGCGTCCTTATCGTTTATTTAGTGTTATTTTGCTCCGCTTAATCTCGGGTGTCTTTTGGAATTTGAAAGAAAATTAAAGCGGTAATAATATTGATAGCACCTAAGCAGATCAGTGTATAGTGAAAAGCTTGGGTAATATGTGTCTCGGTAAAATATACCGTAAAAGTATTTAATAATGTACCTGCTAAGGCAATACCAATACTCATTGAAAGCATCATAATCATCGACAAGAAGCTGTTGCCGCTACTGGCATCTTGTTGAGTTAAATCTTTCAGCGTCAAAGTATTCATGGTCACAAACTGCAATGAATTGAGCACGCCAAAAATAAAGAAATGGACAGTCCGCAGCCAAAGTGGCGTGTCGACGCTATGTAAGGCAAAGCTGGCAATACACGCACCGATCAATAAGGTATTGACCAATAAAAATGGACGATAGCCTGTGCGTTGTAAAATAGGGCGGATGATGGGTTTGGAAAACAATGAACCCAAAACAATGGGCGTCATCATGATTCCCGTCATAAAGGGTTCCATCTTAAAAGCCACCTGTAGCATCAGCGGTAAAATGAAAGGCACGGCATTGCCACCAAAACGGGCAAAGAAATTTCCCAATACACCGATAGCATAAATTTTATTTTTAAATAAACGGCTACGAAAGAGTGCATTCTGATGTGTATGCGCGTGATAAGCGTAAATACATGCTGACACTAGACCGATTAAAAGTAAGCTGATGCTGAAGTTTCGAGATATTTCTTTACTGGCAATATTTTCAATACCGAGTGCCATACCCACCATCGCAATGGCTAAAAGAACAAAACCGCTGAAGTCAAAAGATTTCACGGAAGCTTCTTTGACATTGGGCATGGCTTTAAAGGTGACAAATGTGCCTAAGATGCCGATCGGTAAATTGATCAGAAAAATCCAATGCCAAGAGGCATATTCAACCAACCATCCACCCAAAACAGGACCCATCAATGGTCCAAGTAGCCCTGCCAAACTCATTAGGCTCATCGCCGAAAGAAACTGCTCACGAGGAATGATTTTTAACATGGCGAGACGACCGACTGGCACCAGTAGTGCCCCGCCAATGCCCTGAATGACTCGAAATGCAATCAATAAATTAAAATTGTTGGATAGCGCACAGCCTAAAGAGGCCGAGGTAAAAATCACAATCGCGATAAAAAAAGTATTGCGGATACCAAAGCGATCAGCCAACCAACCACTCAGCGGAATACAGGCAGCAACAGCCAGTACATAGCTGATCACAATGCCATGCATTTTTAATGGATTTTCTTGCAAACTTTCTGCCATTGCAGGCAAGGCTGTATTGATGATCGTGGTGTCCAAGCCTTGCATGAAAAAGCCGATCGAAACTAAAAAAACCAATAAATAAAATTTGGGCTGTAATTTACTGTGCGATGGCGTTGCAGTCATAGAACGGAAATAAGTCAATTTTGTGAATAGTTTAAAACAATGCTTAGCTTAAATCTGTATGAAATCGTTGTTGAACCCGTGAGATAAATAAGGCTTCTTCCATGCGTTAAGAAAATCAAGGCTTTGCAAAATTGGTCCTGATGTACTTATTGCCATGCAATCGTAAAAGTTTCATGGCTGATCAGATCTAACCCGATTTGAAAATTATCCTCTGTGAATGCTTGAGCAAAAGAGGGCACCTCAAACGTCAAGAAACTTAAATAAAACTGTCATTTGTTGGTCATCAAATTTACACCCCTTATCTCTATAGTGAAGAAAATTTAAACAGCAATGGATTGACGCATGAACGTAAAGATTTCTGTATTGTGTTTGGCAATGCTTTCTGTGGGGTTGGTTGCGTGTAATGATGACAATGATTCATCCACACCCCCCGTGGTTGAGGAAGCAACACCTGAAAGCATTAGTCTGAGTTTATTGGGACGTTATGAAACAGGTGTTTTTGCAGAAAGTGCAGCAGAAATTCCTGCATATGATTCAACCACCAAACGGGTATTTGTGGTCAATGCCAAAAAAGGCTTAGTCGATGTTCTTGATCTATCTAAACCAGATACACCTGTACATATTGGCGAGCTCTCTGCGCGTGAAGCTTTGGCAGAGTCAGAAGTAAATTCTGTGGCAATCAAAAATGGTATTGTTGCGCTTGCTGTTCAAGCCAAGCAAAAAACTGACAAGGGGATCGTAGCGTTCTTCGATGCCAAAGATTTAAAACTGATCAGTAAAGTTGAAGTGGGAGCTTTACCTGATATGCTGACCTTTACGCCTGATGGGAAAACAGTTTTGGTTGCCAATGAGGCTGAACCGAATGAAGATTATAGTATTGATCCTGAAGGCTCAATCAGCATTATCGACCTCAGTAATATTCGTCAGCCAACAGCAACCATTGCTGATTTTAAAGCGTTTAATGATAAAAAAGCTGAGTTGATTCAATCCGGTGTACGAATTTTTGGTCCTAAAGCGACAGTTGCTCAGGACTTGGAACCCGAGTACATCGCAGTGAGCCAAGACGGTAAAACGGCTTGGGCAAGCTTACAAGAAAATAATGCGATTGCAAAAATTGATATTGTGGCTAAAAAAGTCACTGATATTTTACCATTGGGTTATAAAGATCATGGTCTGGCAAACAATGCTTTGGATGTCAGCGATAAAGATAAAAAAATTAATATTCAAGCCTGGCCAGGTCTGATGGGAATGTACCAACCTGATTCAATCGCCCACTATCAAGCCAATGGTACCAGTTATTTAGTGACCGCAAATGAGGGTGACTCACGTGAATGGCTGAAGGACTCAACGGCTTATTATGCTGGAGATCAAAGCAAAGGTTTTGCTGAAGCAATTCGGATGAAGCATTTATTCAACGTTAAAGGTTTCAATAATAAAGGTGACTATCCTGCGCATTTGAGCAATCTTGTCGCAGGCGTAAAAGGGGCTAAATTGGATGCCACAGTCTTTGCATACTGTGGAGCAACAGCAACTGGTCCAGGTTTATGTCGCGAAGACGATCAATTGGGGCGTTTAAATATTGCATGGAATATGGGTTATGAGACCAATACCGATGGTTCTCCAAAACTGGATGCCAATGGATTATTGACCTACAAAAAGCTGTATAGTTATGGGGCTCGTTCATTTAGCATATGGGATACACAAGGTAAACTGGTTTGGGACTCAGGCAGTGAGTTCGAACGTAAAGTGGCTGAATTATTCCCGAATTACTTTAACAGTGATCATGAAGCAGCAGTTTTTGATGACCGCAGTGACAATAAAGGACCTGAACCAGAAGGTTTGGCTTTAGGAACGATTGGTAAGAAAACCTTCGCATTTATTGGCTTGGAGCGTCAAAGTGGGATCATGGTTTATGATATTAGCAATCCACTAAAACCTGTTTTTGTACAGTATTTTAATAACCGTACTTTTAAACAGGATCAAACTTATATCAATGCTAAAGGTGAATCTATTTTGATTGAAAAAAGTGATTTGGGACCTGAAGGACTCACTTTTGTTTCTGCCAAGGATTCACCAAACGCTAAACCGATGCTGATCGTGGGTAATGAGGTCAGTGGCAGTACAGCAATTTATCAGATTAATTTAAAATAGAATTTTAAACGTATCCCTTCGTTTTAAAGAGTGCCAAAGCACTCTTTTTTATTTTTAAAATGATGTTTTTATACATGAATTAAGTATTGAAGCTATCCCTCATAAAGCAGAAGGATAGTTGTAGATGAGAGATATAATGTAGATTGATTATTCATCTTTATATACCTGGTCAATTCTCAATAAAGTTACATTACTGATCTAAACCTAACCACTGTCTTTGATGATAGGCACTATCCCAAAATAACCATTCTAACTCGGCACCTTTGGTATAAGCCTGATGCATTTTCTCAAGTGTCAGGGCATCACAATGTTCAGCAATACGGTCAATGGTTGCCAAAACATTTTTGACTGCTTGATTAAACTCTTCACCTGAATAGGTATCGATCCATGCTTGATAAGGATTGTTGGCTACAGATTTGTTGACAATGTCTTTACCGACTTCAGCATAAATCCAGAAGCAAGGCAGCAGCGATGCCAATACCACTGGATAGCTTTCAGACCACGCTGTTGCAGTTAAAAAAGAAGTATAGTGATGACAGGCAAGCGTCAGTGGTGTGTTTTCAAAATCCGCTTTGCTGATACCGAAGTTTTGCATAAATCCATCATGCAAACTGCGTTCAACCACAATGGCTTCTTTCGCGCCTTGTGTGAATTGAATGATATCGTCAGCATCAAATGCTTTTGCACCACATACAGCCAATGCGCGTCCATACGCGACTAAATAATGGGCATCCTGAATTACATAATGACAAAAAACGTCTTTGTTTAATGTGCCTGTAGCCAGTTCCTGATTAAATGGCAAAGCTAATGTTTTGTTATATAAGGCAAGATTACGTTGCCAAAGCTGTTCAGAAAAGCGCATGTTATTTTCCTATACAATCATTCAAGCGTTTAAAGTCATTTTTAACTGGCAAGACTATAACAACTCTAGGTCTGTTTAGGTATTTGAATGCCGAAAATTCAACTGAGTTAGCATAAAAATATGACAAAGAACTTTTGGAGAAACTTGAAAAAGTCGTCATAATGTGCGCATTAAAAACCCAATTTTTATTTCAGTGTTCTGATTAAAAAACTATTCTCCGTAGGTCGTATTCTCATGATGAAACATTTTGGTTTCTCAATTTTTTTTACGGTTGTGTGTTTGGCTATATCTGCATATTGGGGTTTTACCCATGGTCCAAATGCAGGTGTCCAAGCCATGCTGTCAGCAATGACCATTACCGCGATTTTGGCTGTCATGGAAGTCTCATTGTCTTTTGATAATGCTGTGGTGAATGCCTCTGTGTTACGCAATTGGGATCATTTTTGGAAAATGATCTTTTTAACGGTGGGAATCTTGATTGCTGTCTTTGGCATGCGATTGGTTTTCCCTGTTGTGATCGTTGCGGTTACCGCGGACATGGGCATGCTTGAAGTGGTAAAAATGGCCTTGAATGACCCGATCCAGTATTCAGAAAAATTATTGGCACACCACGCAGAAATTGCTGCGTTTGGTGGGGCATTCTTATTGTTGGTTTTCTTAAACTTCTTCTTGGATGAAGGCAAAGATACCCACTGGTTTAAGTGGCTTGAAAAGCGTTTAGCCAACTTGGCCAATGTGCCTGCGATGTCGGTTTTCCTGGCACTCATTGCTTTGTTGGTGATGGCAGCCAACGTTGAAGAAGCAAAACGCCTTGTGGTGACCATGGCGGGTATTTGGGGCATCGTGATTTATATCGGTGTGCAAGTGCTCAGTCATTTACTGGGCGGTGAACCAGAGGTTGACGAAGAGGGTAATGCAGTAGGTCATGACGCCAATGGTGCACCGACAGGTATCATCAAAGCTGGGATCGGTGGTTTTATTTATTTGGAAGTCCTCGATGCTTCTTTCAGTTTCGACGGCGTGATCGGCGCTTTTGCCATCACTTCTGATGTAGTCATCATCATGTTGGGCTTGGCGATCGGTGCAATGTTCGTCCGTTCAATGACGATCTATCTTGTTGATAAAGGTACACTGGATGCTTATGTCTACCTTGAACATGGCGCGCATTACGCGATTGGTGCTTTGGCTTTCATTATGATTGCAAGTGGTACAGGGCTCCATGTACCTGAAGTCGTCACAGGCTTGATCGGTGTTGCCTTTATTGTATGGGCGGTGATTGCGTCAATCCAATATAACAAGAGAATTGAACAGCAACATTAATCCTTTTTTAAGAAAAGAGATTACAATGGGAGAGCACTTTGAAAGTGCTCTTTTTTATGCTCAATGTTTCCACAAAGTTGCCACAATATGCGATGATGTGTTGGAAAATTAGCTCGCCAGTTTTGATAAGCCAGTAGATATGATGAATCCTTTAGAACGCCGCTCTACCTTTGCATTAAGTAGTATTTTTGCTTTACGCATGTTGGGGCTGTTCATGATTATCCCTGTGTTTGCGGTGGTGGGACAGACTTATCAATATGCAACACCTGCCTTGATTGGTTTGGCGGTGGGTGTCTACGGTTTAAGTCAGGCCATTCTGCAAATCCCATTCAGTTTATGGGCCGATCGCTTTAGTCGAAAACCGTTGATTGTTTTTGGTTTGCTGCTGTTTGCTTTCGGTGGTGCAATTGCAGCAATGTCAGAAACCATTTATGGTGTGATTCTTGGGCGTGCGATTGCTGGCGCTGGGGCTGTATCGGCAGTGGTCATGGCATTGCTGGCGGATGTAACCCGCGAAGAAAATCGCACCAAAGCGATGGCCGTGATGGGCATGAGTATCGGTCTATCTTTTGTAGTTGCGTTTAGCCTTGGACCTTGGCTAACCAGTTTGGTCGGTATTTCAGGGCTATTTTGGGTGACGACGGTGATGGGACTGTTGGCTATTTCAATGTTGTTTCTGGTACCCAAAACCACTCGCCATCATAAGAACTTTAAACAAGGCTATCTCCATCAGCTTAAACAAGTGTTAAAAATGGGTGATCTGAATCGTTTGCATGTTTCAGTATTCGCTTTACATTTGTTGCTCACTGCAATGTTTATCTATGTGCCTTCTCAGTTGATTAATTTTGCAGGCATTCCTTTGGCCAAGCATGGCATCGTCTATTTGCCGCTGTTGGTAATTAGCCTATTTTTTGCTTTTCCAAGCATTATTCTTGCTGAAAAATACCGCAAGATGCGCAGTATTTTTCTAACAGCCATTGCAGGCATTATTGCTGGGCTGGTTATTCTTATATTTGGTTATGAATCCAAATATATTTTATTGTTGGGTCTGGGCTTATTCTTTATTGCTTTTAATGTGATGGAAGCCTTGTTGCCTTCATGGTTGTCCAAAGCCGCTCCGATTCAGTCCAAAGCGACCGCGATGGGTGTCAATGCAAGTGCTCAATTTTTAGGTGCTTTTTTTGGTGGTACACTCGGCGGGCAATTAATTTTGCTTAATAATACAACAATGGGTTGGAGTGTTTTAGCAGCTATTGCTATACTTTGGTTGCTCATTAGCTTTGGGCTGGCTCAACCACGATATTTGACATCAATCGTTTTGCGATTACCTGAGGATAAACAACCCGATAATTGGACTTCTCAGTTATTGTCAATTCGTGGTATTGAAGAGGTCGTGGTGATGTCTGACCAGCAAGTGGCGTATATAAAGGTTGATAAACAGCAGATTGATGATGCTGCGCGACAACATTTAACGCAGTTGTTCGGGAAAGAGGTAGCCATTTAAACATAACTCTTATAAAGTAAAACATAGAATCGAATAGGAAGATAACATCTAATGCGTGGTGTAAATAAAGTTATTTTAGTTGGTACTTTGGGTCGTGATCCTGAGACGAAAACATTCCCAAATGGGGGATCTCTTACTCAATTTTCAATAGCGACCAGTGAATCTTGGACAGATAAAAATTCCGGAGAAAGAAAAGAACAAACGGAATGGCATCGTATTGTATTGCATAACCGCTTAGGTGAAATTGCACAGCAATACTTACGTAAAGGCTCAAAAGTATATATTGAAGGTTCTTTACGTACTCGTCAGTGGACAGATCAAAATGGTCAAGAACGCTACACAACGGAAATCCGTGGTGAGCAAATGCAAATGTTGGATAACAACCGTCAGCAAGGTGAAGCGGGTGAAAACGGCGGGTATAATCAACCCCGTTTCAATAACAATCAACAAGGTGGTTTTAACAACAACCAAGGTGGTGGTTATAATCAAGGCAACCAAGGTGGCTATGGCAATGCAGCTCCTCAAGGAGGTTATGGCAATGGTGGAAACAATGTCAATCAGGGTTTCCAGTCGCCTAAACCACAACAGGCGCCTGCAACGGCTCCAGCTGATCTAGATGATGATCTTCCGTTCTGACACCTACTAGAGATATAGTTTTGTAAAGTTTATAAAATTATTCTTTATTAGCAGTTAGTTACAAATAAAATTTACAGATACTAGAAATGGTTCTGTAAATTTTTTTACTTATATCTTATGATATTTAATACTTAGATATTTTGTTAAATTTAACTATGATGTCTGTTAAAAGATTTGTAATGAGTAGTGGTGAGAGATTTGCTGTTCTTTTGAATAGTGATGGTGTTCCTATGACTTATCCAAATTTATATACGATCATTCATTTAAGAAATCGTGGTCAATCAATCAATACAATTTCTGCTTTTTTGGAAGATATTAAGTTGCTCCTTCAGTTGTTGGATAAGTTAGGAATTGACTTGGAACAAAGGATAAAAAGTAAAGATTTTTTAAAACTAAACGAAATAGAAGCTATAGTAAATTTAACCAGTTTCAATCGTAGTCGATTAGGCGGGGCAGCTTCAAAAAAAAAGATCATAAGTTTTCCAAAAAGTAATAATAAAGAGCGATCTAGAGCAAAATTGGTTGTTACTCAGGACTATGTATCTAAACAATTAATATATCGGCGGTTAACTAATTTTGCTGAATATATTGGATGGTTTGAGACGCATCTTCATTCATCAGCAATAACAAGTACAAAACGTTTGTTAAAATCTCGTAGACCTCGTAAGTCCATGGATACTCAGTCTGAATACAAATCTTTTGATAGTGATCAATTAAATAAAATTTTCAAGGCGGTTGATCCCGATAATCAGAATCGTATCTGGACTTCAGATTACCTTACTTATAGAAATGAGCTAATTATCTATTTGTTTTTATATCTTGGATGTCGTAAAGGTGAATTATTAAATATAAAAATTACAGATATAATCCTTTCTCAAGATGGTACATCGTATCTTACTATTAAGCGTAATCCTCATGATGGAAGTGATTCTCGGCTATATCAACCTTTGGTTAAAACTAGAAGTCGATCAATTGCAGTCAATCAAAATCTAAAGAGAAAATTAGAGACTTATATTTTAAATTATAGATCAACAGCACCTAATGCAGAGCTAACAGACTTTTTGATTTTATCAAAAAGAGGACAGCCTTTATCAATCAATGCCTTAGATAAAGTCTTTTCTGAAATCTCTAAAGTCGTTCAATTCAATGTACATGCACATGCATTTAGACATACTTGGAATGATAAATTTTCTGAGAAGTCACAAATTTTAGTGGCAACAGGCAAAACTACAGAATCACAAGTTGAAAATGATCGTGCATATCTGATGGGATGGATACCTAACTCACAAAGTGCAAGAAGATATTCAAGACGTGCAGAGAATAAGCGTGCCGTAGAGGTTAGCTTAATTATCCAAGGAAAATTTGAGGATGAAAATGAATAAATCAATTCAAACCGATATTTTCGATGAATTACAAAATACCTTTACCTCATTCAAAGGATATGAATTTAGTATCGATGATCAGAAATGGGTATTAGATATCAATAAAACTATAGATATCTCTCGGATACGAAATTATGAGTTTTCTGTCCAATCAGATGTGGTCATGACTTTGGTTCATTTTGCTAAGTATAGTTCAAGTTCACATACAGCAAACATGTGCGAATATATTGGTAAATATTTTGATATTACAGGAGAGAATCATTTTTCAATTAAAGGTCTTTTAAATTATAAAAATTTTTATTCGGCAAAAAAAGATGAATACAAAGTAGCTATGCTACGAGTCTTTTTGAAGAAACTATATGATTTAGGTTATTCCTCAGTAGATGATGAAATTTACGATTTAATGGATTCATGGAGATTAAGTGGCAATGAAAAAGGAGGAGCAGTCCTTTCCCTTGATCCAGATGAAGGCCCATTTAGTCCATTTGAATTTCAAGCAATTATCACTAGAACCAACGAATATTTAGCAGAAAATAAGATTTCATATTACGAGGCTGCTTTAATTCGTATTTTCTGTGCGACTGGTAGAAGACCAATCCAAATTGCAGGATTAAAGGTGAAAGACCTATACGTGTCGGATAAATATAATTTTAATGATGCAAATGCAGTTCATATCCTTAACATTCCGAGAGCTAAAGTTAGGGGTGCTAGTGGATTCCGATTTGCTTTTAGTGAAGTGGGAATTCGTGAAAGTATTGCGAAAATTCTATTTGAGCATATTCAAATTTTAAAGCAGAAATTAACTAAACAGATAAAGCGAGCGTTATCTGAACAAGAGTTTGCAGAGTTACCTCTATTCTATGATTTTGAGAAATTAGCTAATCTGGATTGGGGCAATCAGAATGAAATTTCAGAAATTTTATCAAAGGAAATTATTCATTTACCTACTGTTGAATTAACTCAAATATTGAGAGATGCTGTGGTGAAGCTTGGTGTCCGTTCTAGAGAAACTGGTAAACCAATACATATAACTGCATATCGGTTTCGCTACACGCTTGGTACAAATGCTGCTAGGCAAAAAGCAGGCGTGAATGTTATTGCAAAGCTGTTAGATCATCATGACACCCAGAATGCGTATTGCTATGTGCAAAGTATTCCTGAAATTGCACAGCAAATATCATCTATCATGGATGAAAGTTTACGCAAATATGCAGATGCTTTTCAGGGAAAAGTTGTAAAGGATGAGAGTGAGGCTCAATCACAAGTTAAAGATGCGAATAGAATTTCTTATGTAGAACAGGATTGTGATGTCGGCTCATGTGGTACACATCAATACTGTAACGATTATGCACCAATAGCATGTTATCTGTGTAGCAAGTTTATGCCTTGGGCAAATGCACCGCATCATCTGGTTCTAGAGCAATTAATTAAAGAACGGGATGATCTAATTACGATGGGGTGTAGCCTTGAGGTCGCTGCCGTGAATGACCGAACAATTATTGCCGTTCAGCAAGTAATTGATGCTTGTAAGGAGTTCAATCATGGATAATTTAATATATTTTCCATCTGACAAAATCCAGTCTCCTTACTCCGAAATAAAGCGGTTTATTGATTTTGTTAAACAGTTATCAGAATTAAATGAAGATATTAGATTTGATGAGAATTATTGGAAAGGTGAAGTAAACTTTGTCAAAACGGGTATTTCCTCCAAAGATAGATTACCTGAAAATCTTTTGCATCATTCAATTATAGAATTTGCCAAGGCGTATGTTAAGTATCAAAGAATTAATAATAAGTTAAAAACCCAAGATACGATTTTTGCAATTCGGGCAATAGAACAAATATGCTTAGACCGATATGGTGAAGTTGATTTAACTAAATTGGTTATTGCAGATTTTGACTTAGCTGCTGAGAATGCAAAGATAAACTATAAAGCAAGTTCTGCGTATCATGTAGGTAGACAATTAAAAATTCTATTGGACTTTATTCGGAAATTAAAAATAGTTGCTTTACCAGAATGGAAAAATCCGATTAAAAAGCCTTCTGATAAATCAATTGTATTAGATACAGAGTCCGAGGAACATAGAGCATCTAAACTTCCAGATGAGGATGCGATTTTTGCATTAGCTGATATTTTCTCACGGAAAGATTCTGAGTTGTCAGATAGAGATATTTTTGTCACCAGTGCTGTTGGGTTGCTTCTATCTGCACCAGAACGAGCATCAGAACTGTTTTTCTTAAAGCATAATTGTATCCACGAAGAGGAAGTCCAAGCGCTTTCTAAGAGCAGTTTAGGGCTTGTGGCAGATGGTTCTAATCTTGAAAAAGTATTCGGTATTAGATGGTATGCACAAAAAAATTTTGGGTATGACATTAAATATATTCCGAGTGCCATGATTCCGACGGCCAAACGGGCAATTGCACGTTTAAAAAAGATGTCAGAAAAGCCTAGACATTTAGCATATTTGCTTGAGACAAGCGATAAATTTCCAAGACATGAGCTTTGTCCTAAAGTGCCTGATGATCAGTTCTTAAAGCGTTCTGATGTACTATTAGCGATGGGGTTGGATATATCTTCTTATGAAAACTCGAATAACGCTGGTATAAAGTTTTTAAAAACAAGAGGTATTCCTATTAGTGATTACGAAGTCTGCCTAAATGATTTAAATATTATTCTGCGAAATAGACTACCTAAAGGTTTTCCTTATATACCTTTTAAAACAGGTAATGGTATTCAGGTTAAATGGTCAGAAGCCTTATTTTGTTGTTTCGCAAACCAATTCCATAGTGATAAAGCGACTATTTTCTCAGAATTATGGATACCACATATTGATACTTTAAATGAAGATTTATCACCAACCAAAAAGAAATTAAGAGGAAAAGATGAGTTATCAAATGTCCAATCTATTTTTCAACGGTGGGGATATGGTGACTATAGTATGTCTACCCATCAGTTCCGACATTTATTGAATACGATAGCAAATACCAATGGAATGGATAGCATGTTACTCGCTAAATGGTCAGGGCGGGCTGATATGAAGCAAAATCGAGTATATGACCATACTTCGGTTGAAGATCGTAATTTTGGCTTAATTGAGATGCAGAAAAATGAGGTTGGTACAGTAAATACAGATAGTGCATTTACATTTCAGATCGCTACACCTCGTACTCTACAAGAGCTAAATACCAAAACAACATTGTCCATGCACACTACCGAGTTTGGTCTCTGTACACATTCCTATATTGATGAACCTTGCTTAAAATATCGAAACTGTTTGAATTGTACGGAACATGTTTGCATTAAAGGTGATGCAGAAAAGAAAAAACGGCTTCAAGATCGACTTAGAAAAGAAAAAATCTTATGGGCAAAGGATAAGGAGGCTGTTAGTAAAAATGTTACTGGTGCAACGGTTTGGTTGCAAACTAGAGAGCTTACAATTAAACGTTGTGAACAGATGATTACTCTACTGGATGATCCAAACATTCCTGATGGAACACCTTTTAGTCTGCCCCCTTCTGAAGATGTTACGCATCTCGATTTAGCGTATCAAAAAGCAGGTCGTAAACGTATCTCCGTTATTGAGAATACTCAACGTAAAAAGATAGAGGATGAACCACATTTGCTCAGTCCTGCATTGCAAATGGATTTATGGATTTGATATGGCACAGCATTTAACCGATAAAGACATCGAGAATATTGTTGAGCTTCTTGATTATTGGCCTTTAGATCAGAAATTGACTTGGGAACTCCTATGTAAAGCTATTGAGCTACAGCTAGAGTTTGTGCCTGCGCCAACTCGTCAAACATTACAGAAATATGTACGTATTAAGAATGCCTATGATCAATGCAAAAAACCAAAATCTACACAGGTTAAGAGTAATACAACACAGAAATTACCTCCTAGTTTAAAAATTGCTCAAACTAGAATTGAGGCTTTGGAAGTCAAGAATGCCAGACTCGAAAAAGAAAACGCTATGTTGTTAGAGCAGTTCGTAGTGTGGCAATACAATGCTCATAAATATGGATTAAGTATTGCTAAATTGAATGAGCCGATGAGCAAGAAAAGTTCGGATTAATTCTAAGTATAAATAAGATAAATTGATCAGTGAATGCTATTTTCTGACCCCACTAAAAATCAAAGTAATTGACTGGACGGCTGCTAAAAACTATCATTCCCTTGCTGACCTAAATTGTCAGTCGGTTTTAGCAGACCGTGGCGTATAGCGTACCAGATTCATACTTATCAAAGTATGGATTATGTGCGAAACCTTCTTGTTCCCCCTTTGCGGTAGAACGGGAGGGGGACGCTTCGTGCGTGCTGGTTCTATATGCCCAGTCTGCTAACCCCCTCTTTGTTCTACCACCATCATTTAGCAGTGATTTGGTAGACTTTTATTTGCATATAGGAATTTACCATGTCTCATTCATTTTTTCTCTTCTGTGCCTCGCCACATGCTCAGCCTCGTTATTTCAGACAATGGGGAATACAGAGCTAATTCTTAATTAGCTGTATTAAAAGCAACATTTTTAAATAGAACAATTCATAAGGTGGGTGGCTAAGTCACGCCTATAAAAAATACCTATTTTTATGTCCCCCTTGTGATTGTGAGTTATTGCATTAAACATGTGTGGGAATAACTATGACTGAATTAACCAAACCAAAAATCATTCCAATCGAAAACTACCCAAAGAAATCCAAGCTATTTTTAAAGTGTGTAGTCTTACCGATTGTGATCTTTTTAATTGTTGCCAAGATTTTTTCTTTTGGCGCTTTCGCCTATGTCTTCTTTGGCTTTGACCTATTCTGGTTTGTGATCATTTACTACCTATATCAATACGGAAATACCTACTTTGATGGGATGACCGAGCAGCTCAAACGTCAGGGTGAAACCTTTAATTATCAAAATCGTGGAGTCTGGATTGATAGCCAAGACAAGACCATCATTCTTTTTGATCAGCCTGATCAACGTTTAGTTAAATATCCTTTTGATTACATTACCTCTGTAGGTCATTACAACTTGGTCGAAGATCGCTTCAGAACCACGACTACCGTGATCAGTAACCCGATGATGGGTACACATGTTAATCAGCGTGAACATCGAACACCAATGAAGCGTGAGTTCCAAGTCAATATTGGAACACGAGATCAATTTAAACCTAACTATAGCCTTAAGGTGCTGTTCCCTTGGCGTAGTCCAAAAATGGCAAGTGAAATCCGTCAGTTACTATCGGCTGATCATTATCAATAACAACAATATATAGGATAAGAATCAGATGAAAAAATTAATGCTCAGTTTTGTTATGACTATTAGTATGGTCGTAACTAGTTCAAAAGTATGTGCTGAAACCAAAAAAGTGAACCTGTCAGCAGGGTTAAACTATGTTCTGTCTCAAGTAGCAACAAAGGGAGATAACAACCAAAGTAACCATAATATGGGGATGCTTTACTACCTAGGTAAAAATGGCGTACCCATAGATCATAAAAAAGCTGCTGAATGGTTCTCCAAGTCAGCCGCTAATGGTTATGCTCCATCCCAGTACGTATTATCGGCCATGTATTTAAATGGAGATGGTGTGCCACAGGATGCAGAAAAAGGTATAGCCTTATTACAAAGTGCTGCACGGCAGGGACAACCTGAAGCAGTCAAGTTATACAATACATTGCAGGCTAAAGCACAACAGCTCAATGCTGTTCATACGCCATCAGTACAAACAGCCACAACAGCCATTAAATATTATGATACATCCAAGCTTGAACCTAAAAACTTTAAGCAGGTGGTACTTCCTAACCTAAGTACAGATACCGTTGCTCGAAGTTTTTATAAAGTAACATCATCCAGAGAAAGAAAAAAAGATGATTATTGGGGAAGTGGCAAATACTATTATGTCAATAAGCCTAGTGACTTGGACGATCTCACTGACGCTGTGATCAGTATAGCCCCTATTTTTACATACCAAAATATGCAGGGCGAAACCCGTTATTTAGTCCCTGTAGAAGTGACTTTAGCAATCGAAGGCAGGATAGAAACCTCACATACTACACGAGGTACTTTGGAATTATATCTCTTTAAAAAGTTGGGCAATGGACAATTCCAAATGGTTTCAAAAACAGCCCAGGGGGGAGTTGAAAGTATCGAGGGATATGGTCGAACCTCATGGAACGCCCAAGAGTTTAAGAGGAATTTACAAGCTTTTGGAAACAATACACTAGGAAGCTACACCATTGATGGTTATTACGGTAATGGTTATGGGGAAAGCGTATGGTCACTGCTTCTGTTAAATGAAGAAAGCTATATTGTTGAACAAATGTTTGATGAGGGAAAAGTTTCAGAACAACCAGAGTACGGCTATTCTTCAGCAATCAAAGTTAACCAAAATGGACAACCATTTTATCCATTCCAGATTCATTATAAAGGAACGGACTTGAATGACAGAAATCGGATGGTTAAAGTAAATAAAATTGTACCTTATCAGTATGACAGTAAGCGTAAGTTTTATTCGAAGCTGAAATAATACTCTAAAATTAGAATAGCTAAATTGATGTCTATCCTTCTTTTTGATGTATTAGGAATTGGAGGATATTAGGGATTCCAGTGAATATTTCAATCAATCGGAAATAAGGTACTTAGGTGAAGATTACACTATCAAGTCAGTGTAAGATTCTAGAGATCGATCATAAAAGATAACGAGTTAAGACAATTATATACTCTTGAAGCTTTTCTTTATTATGGAGATTTACCTAATACATTTAGAGAAGGTTGGTCACCAAGTTATGGTCTTCATTTCGAAGAAAAAGGTATTAATGATGAGGAAAAAGCCCATGTCTACATCAGCCTAAATGGTAGATTAAAAAAGGAAAAATGTGAATTTATTCATGATAAGACTTTAGCTGAGAAACTCATAAGACATTTTGAGGTAAAACTAAAAAAGCTTTATCCAAGTATAAGTTTTAATTTGAGAAACATTAAATCTAGCGAGTTAGATTACAGGAGAAAAAAGCATTTGCTGAAGCCCTCTTAAATGAAGAAAAATTAAAAAAATTATTGGAAAACCATATGTAGTTCCAATTTTTCTTCAACTTCAATACACTCATCAAAACTCAATTGATGATGTTTACATTTTGCAAAAAAATCTTTGGAGATTTTATTAAATAGACTAGAGTAAAAATTCTTAAGAATAAAATGTAAAAAAGAAAAAGGGGTTAAAGGTCTATTAACTGTTATTCGACAAGAGTCTAATTGCCCAATAGTTAAGTGTGATCGTGAATGAACACAAGGTTTAAAATTTTCAGGGTCATTATCAAAATCAAACCTCAGTACTGGATGAACTACGGGCTTATTAAGTATATCTACGAAAAACAAATCTTCGGAATCATAGAATTCAGGTGAGAATTCTTGCGCAGCTAATTTAGGATGAGGAAAAAAACCTAACCTATATGACCACAAATCTCCACCTCTTATACTATATTCAATTTGAAGCAGGGCCCCATCAATAAATTGGCATGTATATACTTCCTTTTCTAAATAAAAAAAGTAGAGCTCTTCGTAGCTTAAACAATCATTTGCATCACTCAAAAACAACTTATCACCAAGATCAACCTCTATATCATAAGAGTCTCTTGCTATCTGCTTCGCAGTAAGAAATTTTGCTTTAGACGCATAGCCTTTCTCAATTAAAAAGCCTTGAATACGCTCAATTTCATTCAGAATATGATTATGATTTGCCATTTTCATCTAAACTTTCAAATAAATCTTTAAGAAGAAACAATTTCTCATCAATATCTTGTCTTGTTACAGCAGTATCGCCTTGCTGAAGCTTTCTAAGTTGTTCAATTGCTTCATCTAATGATTGGTTTACTTGCTTAACTTCGTTTTCAACAACACGTGTCATTTCCCTATGAATAACCGCAATATCTTTAATTTGCTGTTCGGTTGGGTATACGAAATCTAAAGTAAACTGATTAGCCACAACCTGATCAAATTCATGTTTAAGTTCATCCATACTAGCACCCACACCAAGAACTCTTACCCAAGCCTTACTTCTTGTAATTGCCGTAAATAACCTATTTCTTAGCGTTGCTTGATTGGATGGACTAACACATTCATCAGAATTTACAATATACACCATCCCTGCTTCATTACCTTTAGCCCTATATATACCAGTAAAAGCAATAGAACCTTTATTAAAAAAGATATCCGCACTAGTATCTACACCAGCAAAATGTGTTGTTATTCTATTATCAAATAAAGTTCGGCGTATTAGACCTAAGTTATTTTTAGCAGTTAATGGATGAGGATTAATTACAATAATATCTTCAGGTAATAAATCTTCTTCACTTAAATTTTTCTTAATTTCTTCAGCCACCCAAAAATCTTGTTCTTCTTTTGTAGGGAAACTAATAAATTCAATTAATTTTGTGGGTGAATCAATATTTTCTTCTAAAAATTTTGGACTGCTTCTATCGGTTCTTTGTAATCTTACATGCTCTCCCATATCTAAGCTTCCATTTTGGATCTCATAACCTACATCCATCCACAGTTGCTTATTCTGGAACATCTGAACAATACCTGTACCAATTCTGGGATTAGGCTTCCGATAAATACCAAATCCGATTGCATGAGCGGTTGCTAATACAGGTCTAGAGTTTCTATAGCAAGTACTCAAAATAATATCTTGATTAGAATTTGGCTCTAAGGAAACTATAGGTTGACCATTAGCATCTTTACCAAAAATTTCTTCAGGACTAGGTAATGAATGGCTAGATAGTTGTTGCAATTCATCATATGCATAGACCAATCTTTTTTCTTCCCCTAATGCTAAATAACACATCTTTAAAAATTCAGGAGGAAAGTCTTGTGCTTCATCTACCAATATCAAGTCATATAAATAATTAGACTCGTCATTACCTTTAATACTCAAATCAGAAAGAGCTTTTTGACAAACACCACTAAATGCCAAATCCGATCCGTACATTTTAGAAGCTAAACCAAAATCCAAATACTCTAAACCTTTTTTAGAGACAAATTCATAATATAGGCCAGAGCGATCAGCATTACCTGCTCCCCCCCAAGCATTAATAACTTTAAGATTTTCCCAATTTGGCTCTTCACCAGCAGCAGATATAGTAAAGTTATGGATTAATTTTTTTAATTGTCCTTTCAGGGATCTAGTGTTAAAAGTAACCGCTATTTTCCAATCAGGGTGTTGAGCATGAATATATGCTGCTTTCAATGCAAGAATAACTGTTTTTCCTGATCCAGCTAATCCTCTGATTCGCTGAACCCCATTTACAGTTTCAATAACTGCTTTACTTTGCCTTACGTCTAAAGTAGCAATCGAATCTTCTAAAGATTTTAGCTTATAGCCTTTAGAATTTTGATTTGTTATATGACGTGTATTACCATTTGCTCTTACATTAGAAATATTCTGTAGTGAAGATAGCACTAACTCATAGATACTATCTTCTTTATCAGTCCACTCCTCAACAGCTAATATTTCCTCCAATAAGTTTTCTTCATTAGCTATTACATATTCAGAATCGGAATAATTTGAGAGCATATGTAAGGAATATGCAGGCGCAAAAGTTAGTGTATTTATGGGGATGCGTAATTTTCGTTTAAATGAAAGCCTTTTATCACTAGTCTTCAGTTTTGACTCAAGCAGAATAGCACTATTATCTTGTACTTGCTCTAAGTCTTCTTGTTCGATTGGATTTTGCCCCTCAAGCAAACTGAAGATAACTAAACCTTTTTGTTCAGAAATCCAAACAGCATCAATACCCTCTTTACCATGAGGTGTAGAAATCAAAGGATAACCAACATATAGAACACCCCCCAAATTTGCTTGAGAAAACAGCTCAACCAATACACTACTAGCATTAGGTTTTTGGTTGGTACCTTTAATAATTTCTGTCATTTCACAAAGCCCAATAGAAATAAATTATTGAATTAAAACAAAATTTAATTCTCAATATCAAAATTAGTATTAATCTAATAATAGCAAAAATTGAATAATTTTGCTTTTTATTTTTATTAAATGCGACCTTCCATTTAGAGTAGATGAGATATAGCCAAATATTTTGAGATATCTCATCCAAAGTATGATTTAAGATAACCTACCAATCAATATCAACAATCTTCTTATAATTAACATCATACTGAGTAGCAGTCCGTGTTCTACTAAAGCCTCTAATTGAAGTATGGTCAGTGTAATCAACATAGCCAACAACATCCCCATTAGAGTTTATAATTTCATATTTGTAAATATCCGTTTCTTGCATTGATCCTTTCATACGATGACTCACTTCCACCAACTTTTCATCAGGTTTAAGTTGCAGTTTATCTTTAAGTTCCACGAAGTCTTCCTTATATGTTTGCAATTAAATCATCTTATTTGACTATAAAATTGATAACTTATACAGTTGATATTTATGTAATAAAAAAGCTCTGTCTAAGAGCTTTCTTTTTGGTACGATCTAAGAGTTATTTTTGAATAAGCTTGTACAGTGCTGCACTACTCATATTCAAGCCATCCTTTTTAATATACCACTCACCTTTTTCAGCACTATCTTCAGTTTTCTGAACGAACTCTTTGAATTCCTTACCTAAAGTAATTTTACTGTGCCTACTTATTAAGTTCCAATCTGCGAAAGGGAAGTTCTCATCATTCTTCTGAGCAGATTTGTATAGATAGACAAAAGTAAAGGAATTCGTTGATTTAAATGGATTAAAGTTGTCTATCCATGAGCTATCAGCATCTAATAGATATTCACTCAAATAATTAATAATTTGAGAAATATCTATTTTACTTAGAGTAATTAGCTCATTTTTAGCACTTTCATCCATTGTAAACTGAAAATATTCCTCAAAAGTTTCAAAACCAGCCTTTTTAATAAAATCAAAAAACTGGGCTAGTACGACTAAATCACATTCTAATAGAGCTTTAGGGTTTGAAATGCTATTATTCATAACAGTTGATCCTGTCTAGGGTTAACTAATGTTAATCAAGGTTGTATCAATCCTTCGTCAAAATGATTTGATACAGCTTTGGTTGACTTCAATATTAAATCAATATGTCGATATTAAGGCAACATATTTGGATATTTGATATCACATATTGATCCATATTGATGCTAGTAAATTTAATTTTTATTGTCAATTTATATTTTTATTAAAATCAACCTATCATTGAACTATACCTTAAATAGAATCAGATTAAGCGATAATCTGACTATCATAAGACTATTTATTAAAATTTAATGATAGCATTAGCATTAGCATTGAAGTTTGAAATTAGTAGTTAAATGATAAATTACGACAAGAATTTATGTTCGAGTAAGTACTAAAGACCAGAATACACAAAGGGCATTGGATGATTTAAAAAAATTCGCCCTTTCCATAGAAAGTGACGTTAAAGAGTACGTAGAAAATGAATCGGACACAAAGCTTGATAGATCGATTCTAAATCAACTCCTTGATGACTCAAGATTAGCAAGCACATGTTGTTATTCCGCCAAAAAATGCAAAACCTTGGAAAGATCACAAAACAGAATCTTTAGAGAGAAATGAATTATTAAAAATAGTCAAACGTTTAGGCAGAGCCTTTTGGGAAAAGTGATCTGGTTATCATCGCTGAAGTTTGGTCGAAACCAAGATGCATTGCATAAAATTATTAGGGGATAAACTCAGATCGAGAAACTTTCAAAGCCAAGTCAATAAGATTCATGAATTTATAGCAGTCCTCAATAGATTTACGGAATTAAGTCGACCATATATCCAAGTTATGCCTTAAATTTGAGTTGCTTGGTGAAGTATTAACTTGTAAATCTTTTGCAACAAAGCCATCCAATACTAATATTTCATTCAGCTTATTTATAAGCTTTATATAATACCTAATAGATCAAATCTCATGTCTGCTCAGATTTTGACTGACGCTAGAAATCTAATATTTATATTAAAAATAATGACATTTAAATGTCAATTGATTTTTCATTTAAAATTTGATTTTGTACTACTGCATATAAATCAATTTCTGATTCTGGTGTAGTAATGGTTACGATAAGTGAATACCTAATACTTTGATTGTATCGTTCTCTATTTATGGAATTTTTCCACCAGCCTGTTATAGGAAAAACAGCTAACATACCTCGGTTCGCTAATTCAGCTGCTGTTCCAATCCATATATCGGAGTGAATTGATCCACGTACTCTTTTTTTGGGACCTATTAACCATCCACTATCAGTTGTTGTACTTTCAAACTTCACTCCTTTTTCTCGTTCGTAGCGGTTAATACGTTTTAAAAACTCTGGTACTTGTTCAGCGGGGCGTCTTATTTCGAATCTTAAACCTAAAGATTCATATTGGTATTTACTTCCAGAAAAAGATGCATCACATGCTCCTGGATTTCCCTCAATAAAATGAGAAAGTGTTACTCTCATTTCAACAGGAGTGTGGCCTAAATCTAAAAGTTCATCTTTTGGCCAAGGTAAATTATGGATATTAATTTGATTAAAATCGATTTTACTTCCATTTCTTTTGAGAGGTTTAAGGCTTTCCTGGCAAACTAGGCTTAGTGAATTTGAAGCACTCCAAAGAGCCTTATTTAAGTTAGGTTCTCCATATCCACAGTGATGTAGTAATTTTACATAGTCAGATTTCTTTTCATCTCCCCCTAAGAAGTCTTTTTTCATATTTTCCGTCCACTCAGATGAATGGACAATGAGAGCTCGGATAGTTTCTGGCCAGTAATTAGGGTAATGTGCCATAATTTCAGCAGCCATTTTTGCACATAATGCGGATGCTGCACTTGTCTGAGATGTAATAGTGAAATTTTTTCCAATATGAGGTTCATGATTAAGGGTGAGAAGACTTAAACTTTCTGTGTCAAAGAAAGCCCCGAATTTACTATCATGTGAGATATTACCACCTTCAAAGACTACATCTGGTTTATAAGGCCATTGAGTATTCATCCATACAAGTGATGTTGAGCTATGAGGGCTTAATGATCCAGACTTTGCAACTGCGGTACAATATTCAGTACCATATTCATCAATTGTAGTTTTGTGAGTGCAAGCTCCAACTGTTAAAGCATTCCAAGCTTGGGCTGGATCATGAATCTCATTCACTTGATTGCTACTAGGGTAGTTAGCATAGTTTTCTTGAGTTGGTTCAAGATTACCAGCGCAAACAATAAAAAGTTTAGGATTTTTGAAGTTGTTTAAATTATCGCATATGGCATTATCTAAAGCAGCAGACCATGAAGATGGTCTTCCTCGATCACGCCCGTCCATAGAGGCTACAGCCATACTGTACAATCTTTTTCGATAAGGATTAGTTATTTCTGGAATTGCTATAGCTTCTCTAACTAAGTTACCGTATAACTTGGAATTATTACTTTCTTTTTCTGATATAATCTTAACTGATTCAATTCTATGGTTAATTTTTACTGATTTGTTGTGAATCAGATGGTCTGTGAAGTCACCAATTAATGATAAGCCTGCTAAACCAGTCGCATGACCATATTCATCATGGTATCCCCACGACTCATTCACTGTATGTAAATCATTTTCATCTAAAAAAGGATTAAGAAAAGGATGTAAATTCACACCACCATCAATCAAGCATATATAAGGTGTTTCAGGTGTGTCTGATGATTTAATTATACGACTTGATAAATCTTTGATCCATTCAGTTTGATCTATTGAAGACATTTTTGAAAAAAAATGAGTCGTTTCTTTTGGCCTACGAATTTCTGCAATAACATTTAATAAGTTGGAGTTGCTTTCAAGTTCGTTTCTACTACAATAAATGTGAAATACCGTCCGTTCAGGAAATTCAAGTGCGTTTGAAATTGGTGTTTTCAATATTTCACATATTCTTAAGAATTGGTCAACTGCATAAAGTCTATCTTCTTCAACAGGTAACCACACCTCCCACCAGATTTTGTCATCAAAATTAATTGGTAAGACTTTAGGATCATCGTTCCACAAAGAATAAAAGGTTGCTAGTCCCATATTCTGTATAGAGTTAAAGAGATCATTATTAAACAGTCTTCTACCGCTAGCTGATTTAACATCATTTGTGTAGTTTAAAATTTTTTCTTTAATGAACGGTATATCTGCATTTGGAAGAAAAAGGGTTGCTGATAATTCGTCATTTTCTAAACTTTTTCTAATATTACGTAATTCAATTTTTGTTTTTGAAGACTCTAAAGCCTCAGCTTTTAATGGTTCTCCAGAAAATCCATTAACTGACAACAATACTCCTTCATTGTACAGATTAGATTCTTTGTCAAGCTGATTTAGAATTTGACCAGGAGCATCTGCTTCAATCTGTAATAATTGTCGCATAAGAGCGTTTCCATGGGAATATCGATCTTTTTGACTGATAGGTCGTGATCTTCCATCTAAAGCTGATATATAAGAATTACTTTGTACTCTATTCTGCAATAAAAAGTGGGGGTTCTTTTTATTAACTTTATCTTGCATAAAATATGCTCTTTATTTTACAAAATTATTGAAATTAGCACTTTTTCTTTCATTTAAATGAAAGATTACATCATCAATTGATACTTTATTAAGATCACGAATTACAGCATCTTTAATAGAATCTTGAGACGCCCGAGTGATATCAGCATAACTCAAACCAACGCCATGCACTGCTAATTTTTTCCAATTAATACGATTATTCATATAGTTATTTAGTCTAATTTTTAAGACATCGGCGATTTGATCAATATCCGGTAATTCATATTCAATAATATCATCAAAACGTCTAAATAATGCATAGTCTAAAATTTCAGGATGATTTGTTGCAGAAATAATTAAGCTATTCGATATATCCTGTTCAATCATAATTAAGAAGCTATTAAGAATACGCCGCATTTCTCCTACATCATTTGTTGAGCTTCTTTGAGAGCCTATAGCATCAAATTCATCAAAAAAATATATCCCTCTAGTATCTCTAATAGCATCAAAAATTTGACGAAGTTTTGCTGAGGTTTCACCCATAAATCTTGTAATAAGAGCATCTAAGCGGACAATGAACAAAGGAAGACCAAGCTCCCCAGCAAGCATTGATGCTGTCATAGTTTTCCCAGCCCCAGGAGGTCCTACTAAAAGTAGTTTTCGACGAGGATGAAGACCATGATTTTTAATTTTATGCACATTTCTTTGTTCTAAGATTATTCGATCTAACTGTCTAGCTACTGGTGGAGTTAAAATCATGTCATTAATTTTAAGAATAGGAAAAGAAACTTCTAATAAGTTTGCTACTTCTCCTCTAGGCTGAGCGATATGAATAACAGCTTTATTTTTTTCTAACGTATTTTCTATTGAGTTTTTTTTCTTTGCATTTTCGATAATTTTTTTTAGTTCAAGAGCTAACTTACCATGCCCCATTTTTGCTTCACGAGCAGCGACTTGCATTGCAACTGAATAAAAATGAGCATCATCACCATCCATGTGTGATTTTAATAATGCTTTCAATTGTTCTGCACTTGCCATTTGAGATCTCCTCAAAACTATTTGGCTTAATTAAATTTTAGGTTAAATCATTAATAAAAGCCATCTATTAAAGCTAACTACTCTTGACCTTGACTATAATTATAGATAGCATAAATATTCAATATATGAATATTATCAAAAAGGCTCGTTATATGCAAATTAATGCTGATAATCTTCAAGCAAAATCACTGATAAAATTTGCTAGAAAAGAATATTTTAATGAAAACCAAAAAGATTTTGCGAAAAGAGTAGGCAGTAAACAGTCATTAATATCAAAGTATGAAAGTGGATTTATATCTCCACCGAGTACACTTTTAATTCAATGTATGAATATTTATATGCAAAATAAAAATGTAAGTGATAGCAATGCTGATGTAGAAATAACAACAAATACTTTAGTCAATCTTGTTCAGTCTTTACTGGATGGTCAGGAGCAAGCGAATACAAGACAACTAGTTGCTAAACTCATTAGGATTTTATCAACTAGTTAGAAGTTTAATTGCATAGAATATGATTTAAAAAGACTTGAGTATCCTCGAACAGCGGCAATACCATTGTGTTTCATGATCTTCAGCACACGATTAGATCCACAGCTTTCACCTAGCTCTTTAAAATCCAGCGTAATGTGGCATAACCGTTTATTTTCAATGGTCCTGCCTGATTCGGGTTCAGGCATCCAAACTATAGTAGCCAGAACGAGCAATCTTTAGAATCCGACACATAGTTTTAATCTTAAATTGATGGCTGTATTTTAGGATAAACTGATACTTTAGTCAGGTAGGCTTGCAAAGTAACTTGTTGCCTTTTTAGAAAACTCCGTTCATCTTCAGTTTGTTTGGGATGACTTTTAAGGCGAAGGATTTCTTTCTTAGCCTCTGGCAGTTCATGTTCCTCAGTATTATTGTGTTAAGGCTGTACTGCCTTTAGCTATTTATGAATACTGTGTTGGGGGTGTGTACACCTAAATGTTCTGTGACATGAGTGATAGAATATCCGCACTTAGTAATCAATTTTACAGCTTCACCTTTAAATTCTGGGGTATAACGTTGTCCACTCATAATGTTTTCTTCTATGCAAAAAGAATAGATCATATTTGTCTAGGATAGGGGTGCAGTCCAAAATTATTGGATATTTAGTCCATTCCAAGCCAAAAGTTTAATGAGACTTTGAGCAAAGCCAGTGACCGTACTTAAAGATAGACGAAATAAAGATTTAATGATTATGCAACATTGGATTGCTGTGTCAGAGTATGTTTGATTTCTACCTTGTTTTCCTTGCGGTTGTTCATAACACTAAGTATTAGGATCAAACCACATGGCATATTTCCATGATTAATGAGATCTTGGTTGTATGAAGACCAATTGGTTGTACGATAAATTTTAGGTGTAGGCTTATTCATTTGGAAATTATATTGTGGGAAAAGCCTTTAGAGATAGGTTTGTGCAGCAAAGCACACTGCATACAAAAGCTATAACCAAAGGGTAATACTCCCATTTTTAATTGATTTTATAAGTAGAAAGCCAAAGTTCTTATCATTGTTTAAATTTAGGTGGTTTACCATCAACTGACATATGTGGTCGTTCATGATTATAAAAGTGTTGCCATATCGTTGTATAGTCTTCAACTTCTTCAAGCTCTCTAAATAAATATTGATTCAAACATTCATATCTAACCGTCCTGTTGAAGCGTTCTACATAAGCATTCTGTTGTGGATGACCAGGTTGAGTAAATACATGCTCAATTCCATGTTGAGTACACTATGCTTCCATCAAATCACTAACATACTCGGGTCCATTATCACTACGGATACGTTTTGGCTTACCTCGCCATGCAATTAATTGATCCAATCCCCTCAGCACTCGTTGAGCTGGCAAAGAAAAATCAATCAATATATCCAGTGACTCACGGTTATAATCATCAATAACATTGTGAATTCGGTAACTGCGACCATCACTCAGTTGGTCATGCATAAAGTCCATTGACCACGATTCATTTGGTGTTGATGGGACTGTAAGCGGTTCAGGCTTTATTCGCTGAATGCGTTTGTTTGGTTTAATTCGTAGGTTAAGCTCAAGCTCCTTATAAATTCGGTAAACACGTTTATGGTTCCATGAATAGCCTTTGACATTACGTAGGTACAAGAAGCAAAGCTGAAAGCCCCAAGTCTTATTCTCGTTGGTGAGCTTCAGTAGCCAGTCTGCAATCATCTTATTTTGCTCATCTAATTGAGCTTTATAACGATAACAGGTTTGACTAAGTTGAAAGATGAAGCAAGCTTTACTCACTGAAATCTTAAATTGTTCAACGGCTCGCTGAGCAAGAGATTTACGTTGTGCAGGCTTTATAACTTCTTTGACAGTGCATCCTGAAGAATATCTGCTTTAAGACGTTCGTCAGCATACATACGTTTCAGACGAGCATTTTCAGCTTCTAATTCTTTAAGTCGTGTCATCATTGAAATATCCATACCTCCATATTTCGCTTTCCATTTATAAAATGTAGCGGAACTCATACCATGTTCACGGCATAAGTTAGGCACAGGTGTTCCTGATTCAGCTTGTTTTAAAATGCTCATGATTAAGCTGTCTGAATATTTAGATGTTTTCATAAAAAATCTCCTTGAACAGGATTATTCGATTTTCTACTTTTGAGTTCAATTATTTTGAGGGGGGATTACCAAAGCATTCAATATCCTAAAAGATTTTTTGAGCCTACCATTACGAAAGGTGAAAAAATTTTTCTACATATGAATATGATTAGATAAATAAATTTATACTATAATC
>NZ_JADVOP010000041.1 GCF_016508585.1 Acinetobacter baumannii | reverse complement strand
AAAAATATATTTATAATCCCATTGTTGATTATCTCGAATAGTGAATCCAAAGCATCTGAATTTGAGAAGAAGATGAATAAATCTGTCTATTCATATACATCTATCATTGACAGACTAGTCGAATTTAATGATTCCCATGAAGGAGACGATCTGAATGAGTCACAGCGTATCTGGGTAATTCAGAATAATTGTGCAATGAAAAAAAGTATCTTGAGGCATTTCGAATTTTTACTGGCTAATATAGATGAATATAACAGGACCTATAATTTTAATGAAACCAAGGAGTCCATAGTGGAGGCAAGTTTAGAAGATGTTGAAGATTATGTGGAGTATTCAGAAGAACTTTCCAAGCTTGGAAAGACATGTGAGCCTTCGGAAAATTAAAGTTTTAAATATTTTATTTGACTTTGCATAAGGCATATAGCCTATTTCATTTTATGGTGAATGAAGTTAGGCTAAACCGCACAGTTTAGATTTTTCAAACTTACTATTTATATTCAGTCGTAATTAATTTTTAAATAAAAGATTCTTAAATTTATACCAAATAGAATCTGGTTTAATTTGGTCTTGATAGTCTAATTCAGCACACGGATTTGTAAAATAGTAGCTATAAACACCTTCACCAAACTCATTTTTATTGAGTTTTCCATTCTTATCATCATCTAATTTATCGAATATACTCAACCTCTTGGGGTCATTTTTTGACGGTGGAGCTATCCAAGGGATTGGCTCTTTTAATAGGTCTAGAGTCAACCACTCTTTTTTTTCAATGAAATTATTTTTATTTTTATCAGCAGCTTGAAAAATTCTGAGCCAATCTGGGGTAGCAGGTTCACAGCCATAAACAAAGTTACTTACTGCTGTACAAAGCATTATCAATATATAGTATTTTATTTTATAAGTTCGCATAAAAATTCACTGTTAAAAGATGGGATCAATAATGCCAAACGCCGTTTTACTTTACAGTATAGAAAAAATTAGCAATTTTTATTGAACTTTTTTTAGATTAATTTTTTAAATCAATGAAGTCTGCGTAATATCACCGTAATTGTTCTGTAAAAATATAGGATAATTTGGAGATTAGATAATAACATTGCATTTTCGCAAAAAATGAAACGATATTATGAATAATTTTCAAATTTTGAGTGAATCATTAGATAACGCTGAATTATTAAAAAAATTACATCATGCTATTGATCAACATCGTCTTCCAATAAGCTCGAAAGATGATCTAAATGATCAAGTGATTGAAATTGAAAAGTATCTTGGAGAGAATGAATTCCGTAGCCTTCATGAAAAAAGAAAATTAGCAAATTGGGGAACAGGGCTTTTAGCGCTTCCTGTTCTCATATACTGTCTATTTCTTTTTGGGAGTCGCTATGCAAACACCTTCGGATTTAACATTGATGCCGCTGCTGTTAATCATTCATTATTAATTGGTGTGATTCACTATTTGTGGATTGTAATCATATATGCTTTGTTGTTTATCGGACTGGTTGCATATTTCTATAAATTGAATAAGCAGACCAATGAGAAAATATACTCAATAGCAAATAAGCTATTCATCAGGTTGAATTAAAAAATATCTTTGAGCTTCAAGGATGATTTGTATTGACCTCCGACCAACTTGACTGTACATACAGTGTAGGGCAAAATTTATGTCAAATTGATGATTGTCTATAATACTACCGTCTAAAACCTCGCATTGCGGGGTTTTTTTTATATGGATGCAATAGAAATGAAATGGATATTACCATTAACGCTTACAATATTATCTACATCAAGTTTTGCTTATAAAACTACTGATTATTCAGGTAAGTGCTTTACGGTTGATGAGAAAAAAGCGGAATCGTGCTCAATCCAAAGAGGGGTAAGCTCTGGTGGTGGTTTTATATATTTAGAGCTTGGTCAAAAAGAATATCTGGTTGAACAATCGACCAGTTGTGGGGGTAATTGTAAGCCTTACTTAGGTACAACTCCTGAAGATGTTCTTCCCGCTAAAAAATACAAGAAAGGTCAATGGGACTGTTACAAACAAGAGTCAGGTAAGATAAACATTTGTTATGCTATATCTAAATAAACTTCATCACCCTCGAAGCCTATCGAAAAGATAGGCTTTTTGCTTCTTTAAGAGATACAAATTTAAATGGCGTTGTACTTCCAGCGATAAATAGATAGGAAAGTACCTAAATAGTTGTTTTTGTGGAGAGATTGAAAGGTAAGTTATTGAGAAAACAGCATATATGCTCAAAGTCGCAAATGATCATCGTAACTGTCTGTACTTCTATAGTTAACCAGTTATTTTAAATAATCACTATTTAATATTTTGTTTTTCAAGCAGAGTAGAGTCTGATGATTGACTAAAGTCAGCAGAACACTAAACGCGGAAGAAAGTTAAACAAACTAAAACATGAGACGTTTATCCATCTTAGTGTCGGAGCATGTTGATCATCACTACCAGTCAATTTGATTGAATCCTCCCTTGCAGATGATCAACTTTACAAATCCAAATACCATATGAAGCAATCACTGAAGCGATTATTTAATATCATTAGCATTAACCTTCCTCATAATATTTGCCCATTTACTTCTTAATTTGAGATCTCTGTGCATGGCAAAAAACACATGATGTAAGTTTTTTTAAGCTTTAAGTTATATTGAGTTAACTATTTCGGATTTAAAGCATTATTCAGTTTAAAATTTTTAAAAATGTAATACTTGAATAGCTGTGATTAATTTAAAGATATTGTGATTTTATTCCCATTATTTTTTTATTAAGTTGTATTTTTACTGAATTTATTGATTGGTTTTAATTTAATTCATTTGTTGATAATAAAGTGATCGTTTTGTGTGTATTTCATTTGAGTGGGATTGTTGGGATTTATCACCATAAGTACGTATTTTATTGAGATTTGTGTTTAATTTATAACAATTAAGTCTATAATATGTCGTATTGTAATTCAATATTATCTGTTTAAATACTTTGAAAAAGATATTGATCAATACTGGCGGGGTTTTGAATGATTTTTAAATTTATTTCATGTTTTTTATTTTATACAAACTTTTCTTGAAAATATAACAAATAGTAATATTGGAGTGAAACAATTGCTCTAGGATGATTATCGTTGAATGATTAATTGAATTAATATTTTTTATCAAACTAGAGGATTAAACATGTCGAATTCTAATATAGATAATGAAGTTGTTCAAAATATGAATAAAGAGCAACGTAAACAATTAAATGCCGATCCTATTTCTGGTGAGCCAGGTGCACATCCCATCGGTACTGGTGTCGGAGCAGCAGGTGGAGCGGCCAGTGGAGCAGCAATTGGGGCCGTTGGGGGACCCGTCGGTGTTGCAGTTGGGGGTGTAGTTGGTGCGGTTGTAGGAGGATTAGCAGGGAAAAGCATTTCTGAGGCTGTTAATCCAACAGACGAAGATGTCTATTGGCGTGAAACTTATAATACTCGCCCATACTACAAAGAAACAATTACCCTATATGACGATGTGGATTACGATCGTGATTATCGTGACGCATACCATTTAGGGTACACTTCTAGAAGCAATTATCCTTATGAAACAAAGTTTGAAGAAGTTGAAGCGGATTTAAAACTTCAATGGGAAAAGACTAAAAGAGAGTCTCGTTTAAAATGGGAAGAAGCAAAACACGCGGTTAAAGATGCATGGGATAGAGTAACGCGCTAATCCATGATAAAAATAGCCCCATATTATTGGGGCTATTTTTTTGCTGGTTAAATCTTATTTCTTCGTTTTACTTAAATTTAACTAATGTTTTTTAGACAGCACAACATTCATAAATTAAAAAACATTTATATAATCTTTTATAGATAGAGCTCATATAATTATAAGGAAACTTGATCATTTTGTTGTTTTGAGATATTGTGAGCATAACTAGAAAAAGTCATGTTTGGTAAATTTTCTCTAAGTACCGCAGTTTTAGTAATAATTCTTCGTTTTTTCAGATTTTAAGCTCCATTCTTTATTATTTCGATGTTACATATAGTCTGTAAAATGGCTTAAATTTTTTTTAAATAAGTAGGTTTTATTATGTCAAACGCTAAAATTGTTAAAGGTACTGTGAAGTGGTTCAATGAGACTAAAGGATTCGGATTCATTCAACCAGAATCAGGCCCTGATGTTTTTGCACACTTTAGTGAAATTACAAGCTCTGGTTTCAAAACTCTTGTAGAAGGTCAAGCCGTTGAGTTCAGTATTTCGCAAGGTCAAAAAGGACCAACTGCTGTTAATATTGTAGCTTTATAATCGTTAAAAAGTTAAAAAAGCATTTTTAATGCTTTTTTAACCTGTTTTTATTTTAATACTTATAATTTTTTGCCTATTTTTTATTGGCTGATTTGTGTTTAAACATAATATCAGTGTAAAAGAACAATTCGAAATCAAATACGCTATTGAGGCTACAGTTGATCATAACTTTGCAATTACTCAATGTCATTCAAATTTGAAATATTACACCTGATGATGAGGATATACATCCAAGTTTTGAAATGTCATTTCAAAGACTTGTAAGGTGTTTATACCTTTTTTAAAGTTAGCTTAAATTTCTATAGCTGTAAAAAATCGATGTTTGTGACTCACATAACTGATGATATAAATTTATTTGATCTTAAATCATCCATCTTTTTAATTGTTGTTTATGGGACTTGTTGCGGAAGTATATTTTTAGCTAGTTTCTGAATAAGTTAAAGTTATTATAAACAATTGCCTTGCGATGTTTAGCATTGACTGGTGTAATCCGTTTATTGGATTTGATCAAAAAGTATAAAATAATTTCTATAAAAACAGAGATTCAATAAAGAAAAATTTTGAAAACTAGCCTATAGTTGAATAGATCAGCAACTCATCTAAAAGATTCATATTGAAATATTTCTAAAAAAATGTTGCTGGAAAACTTTATATCAAGTGAGTTAGCAGATAAACGTAAAATCTTATTTGTGAGAAGAAGAGTATAACATATGGAACAACTCAATCCCTCTGATTTAAAAGCAATATCACATTCAAAACGCGCAACTCTTTATTATTTAGAACACGCACGTGTGATGCAAAAAGATGGTCGTGTTTTATATCTTACCGAAGCGAAAAATGAAAATCAGTATTGGAATATTCCGATTGCCAATACGACAGTTATATTATTGGGAACTGGTACATCAATCACACAAGCTGCAATGCGAATGCTATGTAGTGCAGGGGTTTTGGTTGGTTTTTGTGGCGGTGGTGGTACGCCATTATTTTCAGGCAGTGAAGTTGAGTGGTTAACACCGCAAAGTGAATATCGCCCAACTGAATATATGCAAGGCTGGATGAGTTTTTGGTTTGATGAGAAGAAACGCTTAGAGGTTGCAAAACAGTTTCAGGTTGCACGGATTGAGTACATTCGTAAAATTTGGGCAAAAGATCGGGATTTACAGGCGGAAGGCTTTTATTTAGATGATCAGGATATTCAACAAGCTTAAGTGGTTTTGAAAAGAAGATTCCCAATATGTCTAAGGTTGGTGATTTACTTCTCGCTGAAGCTCAGACCACCAAGCAGTTTTATAAAATCGCTGCGACACGCTGTAAGCTTAAATTTGAGCGAAATCCTGAACATGGTGATTTGGCGAATGATTTTTTAAATCATGGTAATTATTTAGCATATGGCCTTAGTGCAACCACACTTTGGGTTTTAGGTATCAGTCATTCATTTGCAGTCATGCACGGAAAATCACGTCGTGGCGCTTTGGTATTTGATGTCGCAGATTTGATTAAAGATGCTGTGGTTTTACCTTGGGCTTTTATTTGTGCAAAAGAGGGGATGGCAGAGCAGGAGTTTAGACAACAGCTTCTTCAAAAATTTACTGAATATAAGGCAGCTTAGAAATGTAAGACGTGGATAATCTACAACTTGTATTTGTTCACTGCCACATAGGCAGCTTAGAAAATCGGATAAACCCTTTGATAAAAGCCCTGTTGGTTCACTACCGCATAGGTAGCTTAGAAAAGAACGAACGTTCTTTTTCTCGTTGTGCTTCTGTTCACAGCCATATGGGCAGCTTGAAAAATCCTATAAGATGCACCGTTCAAGTGCAATAATTTAAAAATGCATTTTAATTCATTTTTTTAAACAAAAATGTTACTCAAGTCACAAAATATATGTATAATCGCCAGAATTTATCACTTGACATGATTTTGAAATGGTAAAGCTTATAACTTTGACAGTCTTTGTTGGCATCATATTTCTTGGTTATTTTACCTATGTGGATACGCAACAGAAAAAACAACAAGAAATGTTGAATATTATTAAAGAAGCAAATTTAACCATTAAAAATGTTGAAGCTAATCCTAACAATCAGAGTGTTCTAAAAGGTAATCATTCACCGATTTAGTTCTGATGATAGTTATACAGATGTTTAAAAATTATCAGTTCCGATGAAATGAACGGACAGGATGTTCAGTTTGATAAAATTACATAAACAGTATGATATAATTTGCAAAATGTAACCGACCAAGTCCGTTTAAAACATTCTAGAACACTAAAGCTGCGCATTCGCAGCTTTTTTAATTCAAGTTTTTTTTATCGGAAATGTCATTTTGGTATGTTTATTGAATGCTTAACTACGGCTAAATTGATGCCATGTATCATTTTCTAAATCAGCTCGATTTTATCAACGAATAGCTCAAACATAACAGGGGCTCAACAATGACGAATCCAAATCCTTCAGCGGGTTTGCTCGAACGCTTATTTAAACTAAGCGAAAACAAAACAACGTTTAGAACTGAAATACTTGCAGGCTTAACAACGTTTTTAACGATGTGTTATATCATCATTGTTAACCCATTGATCCTGTCTGAAACAGGTATGGATCATGGTGCAGTATTTGTCGCAACATGTTTGGCAGCTGCAATTGGTTGTTTGGTCATGGGGGTGGTGGCAAACTATCCAATTGCACTTGCACCTGGTATGGGGTTGAATGCATATTTTACCTATTCAGTCTGCTTGGGTATGGGGGTTGAATGGCAAACAGCATTGGCTGCTGTATTTGTTTCTGGATTGGTATTCATTGCAATCAGTATGTTTAAAATCCGTGAAGCCATTGTAAATGCCATTCCAATGTCATTGAAATTTGCAATTGGGGGCGGCATTGGTTTATTCCTTGCACTGGTTGCATTGAAAAACTCAGGCATTATTGTTGCAAATCAAGCAACGTTTGTGGGGTTGGGTGATTTAAAACAGCCGACTGTTCTATTGACTTTATTGGGTTTTTTCCTGACGGTCATTATGCATCACTATAAAGTTCGTGGTGCAATTATTATCAGCATTTTAGCAGTAACGGGAATTGCGACAGCACTAGGCTTAAACGAATTTAAGGGTGTTGTGGGTACAATTCCTTCAATTGCACCAACTTTCATGCAAATGAATTTTGAAAATTTATTTACAGCAAGTTTGGTGGGCGTCATCTTTGTATTTTTCTTGGTGGATTTATTCGATTCAACGGGGACATTGGTTGGTGTTTCACATCGTGCCGGTTTATTGAAAGATGGCAAATTGCCACGTTTGAAAAAAGCATTATTTGCAGACTCAACGGCTATTGTTGCTGGTGCAGCTTTAGG
The DNA here is from genome assembly GCF_016508585.1 of Acinetobacter baumannii. Lineage (GTDB taxonomy): Bacteria > Pseudomonadota > Gammaproteobacteria > Pseudomonadales > Moraxellaceae > Acinetobacter > Acinetobacter nematophilus. The sequence goes on along the minus strand of NZ_JADVOP010000041.1, from coordinate 28,915 downwards.
TACCTCTTCAACCACGCCTTATATTGAGTCGTCAGCAGGTGTTGCCGCTGGTGGTCGTACAGGTTTAACAGCGGTTGTTGTTGGTCTATTGTTCCTTGCATGCTTATTCTTGGCACCACTTGCCCAATCTGTTCCAGGTTTTGCAACAGCGCCTGCATTGTTATTTGTCGGTGTATTGATGATCCAGGGGATTACCAATATTGAGTGGGATGACATTACAGAAGCTGTTCCTGCATTTTTAACCATCGTATTTATGCCATTTGCTTATTCAATTGCAGATGGTATTGCAATGGGATTCATCAGTTACGCATTGGTTAAATTGTTTACAGGTAAAGCTAGAACCGTACCTTATATGGTGTGGATTATTGCTGTACTTTGGGTGATTAAATTCGTTGCATTTGGTGGTTAATATCCAGAAATGGTTAGAGGGTGTAAACTCAAGTTTGCACCCTTTTTTATTGTAAGATATAGATTTAAGTCCAATATATTTGGATATTTTTGATTCAATTTAAGAAATTTGAGGATACAGCGTGAATAGGTTAGAACTCATCCGTGCTTTGCCAAAGGCGGAACTCCATGTACATATTGAAGGCACGTTCGAGCCGGAACTCATGTTTGCGATTGCTCAGCGTAATCAGATTGATATTCCTTATAAATCAGTAGAGGAAGTGAAACAGGCGTATAATTTTCATAACCTACAATCATTTCTTGATATCTATTATGCTGGCGCAAATGTACTGGTTAAAGAACAGGATTTTTACGATTTGGCGTGGGCGTATTTTGAAAAGTGTGCAGAAGATCGTGTGGTGCATACCGAAATGTTTTTTGATCCACAGACACATACCGACCGCGGTGTCGCATTTGCAACGGTGATCAATGGACTACAGCGTGCATGTGATGATGCAAAAACCAAGCTTGGAATTAGTTCACATCTGATTATGTGCTTCTTACGTCATTTAAGTGAAGATGCAGCATTTGAAACCTTGCAGCAGGCACTGCCATATAAAGATCAGATTATCGCTGTTGGTTTGGATTCAAGTGAAGTTGGGCATCCGCCTGCTAAATTTGAAGGTGTTTTTGCCAAAGCCCGTGAAGCTGGCTTTTTGGTTGTAGCACATGCAGGAGAAGAAGGTCCGGCAGCGTATGTATGGGAAGCTTTAGACTTACTCAAGGTCAATCGTATAGACCATGGGGTGAGTTCTGAGGAAGATCCTGTGCTCTTACAGCGTTTAATTGCTGAAAAAATGCCTTTGACAGTTTGTCCGCTCAGTAACCTTAAGTTATGTGTGGTCAACGACATGGCGCAGCATAATATTCAACGCTTATTAAAACAGGGTGTTCATGTGACTGTGAATTCAGATGATCCATCGTATTTTGGTGGTTATATGAATGATAATTTCATATCAATTGCAGAAGCTTTGGATTTATCCAATCAAGAACTAAAACAATTGGCAAAAAACTCATTTGATGCTGCTTTTATTTCTGCTGAAGAAAAACAGAAGTGGAACCATCAAATAGATGCATTAAGCTAAGTCAAGGTATATCCTATCCCTATTAAAAACAGTGTGTGAGCACTGTTTTTTCATGAGGAAAATGATTTGAAACTTTTAACGGCATTGATGTTGATTTTACCCATCACTGTTGCTTGTGCGGATTCCAATAAAACGATGACGCAAAAAATACTGAAACCTTTAATTGAACAACAATGTGGAAGTGAATTAAAGTCCTTGAAAATTTGGCAAGCTTCAGCATTTTTATGGTCAAATACCCAGCGGGATCATGCTCAGGAAAAAATCTGTGCTTGTGTGGGTGACAATGCTTTAAATGATATCCCAACTGCAGAATTGCTTAAGGCAACCGTGAGTGAAGAAGCCAAAGATCGCTTGGTTCAGAAAGCGGTGATGAATAGTTTGAAAGGCTGTGCAAAACAAGCTTTAAATTATGGATGAGATGTTTAGATTGTCGATAAAAAAGCATATCAATTGGATATGCTTTTAATAGGAAATTTTTTTCGATCAAGTCATGCTGTCAAGATACTTAACCCTGACGAGTCATACTTTTTAGAACATTATCTTTATCAATGAAATGGTGTTTTAGCGCTGCAAGAATATGTCCGACCAACAATAAACCGGCTGCCCATGAAATATAAATATGTAATGGCTTCACAATGGCTGTTAAATCCGGGTTGTCCTGCACCAGTCTTGGAATCTCAAATAAATACAATACAGGAACAGGATGACCTGCACTCCAGCTAAACAAGCAACCAGTAATTGGCAAGGCTAAAAGCATGAAGTAAAGCCCTAGATGTCCTAAGTGGGCTAAGGTTTTCATCAATGGTGACATGGTTGCTGGTAGCTCCGGCGCAGGATGGGTATAACGCCAGAAAATACGAATAATGACCAAGAAGATAATGACTGAAGCAATATTCTTGTGCAAGGTGATGACATCACCTTTGAATGGACCATCTACGTCATAACTTAAAAAATTACCACTGTAAAAACCAATCACCCATGCTGTAATAAAAATGATTGCCATGACCCAATGTAACCACTGTGCCGTCCTTGTATAGTATTGTGATTTTTGTTGCATAATACAAATTCCAATTTAATTTAAGAATTATGATAGGGGGTTTATCCAAGAAAATCAGCGCTAAAAATTCAACGGATTGTTTTAAATTTGCAACGCTTAAAGTAAAAAATGAGAAATATTTATCCATTTATTTATAGTTTTGAAGATTACAAAATTTTTTAGTTTAATCTCACTCTAAGTTTAGGCAAAATACGATCTTTATTCGACAAACTGGAAAAATTGTGAAAAAAACGGCTGCCTTTATAGTTCCATTTATTTTAGCTCTTACGGGGTGTGTGACAACAGATTCGATGGATTCCACAGTAGCAGGAACTACGACACAGCAGTTGGGGGCGGTTGCCATGAAAATTGCAATCAATGCAAAATGTACAACAGAATTAGAAAACTTACCTGCATGGAAAGTAGCCACCAAAGTGATGACGGCTGAACAAAAGAGTAATGTTCAAAGTCAAATTTGTGGATGTGTCAGCGAGAAAGCTCCACAAAGTGTCACTGCCGTAGATTTAGCAACTGCAGCATTGGATCCACAGGCGCGTACAGCAATTGTGTCCAACGCAGTGACAAAAACAATCAATGCCTGTGTTGCTGAAGCAATGAGATAATAGGGAAGAGTATGTTAGTTGCTGGTGTTGATGAGGCGGGCAGAGGTCCATTGGTTGGATCTGTGGTAGCCGCAGCTGTTATTTTAGACCCAAATAATCCCATTGAAGGATTAAATGATTCTAAAAAATTGACTGAAAAGAAACGTGAAAAGTTGTTTGTTGAAATCAAAGAAAAAGCACTTGCTTGGGCGATTGCGGAGGCGACACACCAAGAAATTGATGAGTTAAACATCTTGCAGGCTTCTTTATTGGCGATGCGCCGTGCTGTAGAAGCATTAAAGCTGGTTCCTGAACATGTGCTCGTCGATGGAAATAAAGTTCCAAAAGGCTTGATCATGAGCTGTGAGGCTGTGGTAGGGGGTGATGCACTCCATGCTGAAATCAGTGCAGCAAGTATTTTGGCAAAAGTGACTCGTGATCATGAGATGGTGGATTTAGACAAACAGCACCCTCAATTCGGCTTTGCAAAACACAAAGGTTATCCAACCAAAGCACACTTTGATGCGATTGCTGAACATGGGGTCATTGATCAACATCGCCGTAGTTATGCACCTGTTAAAAGAGCTTTAGGTCTTGAATGAAAGCAATGGTATTTTTACCGAAGGTTTAAATAAATTTAAAGCGGCTATATAGCCGCTTTATATTTCAAAACATTTATAATCTTAACGATTATAAGTGTTTTGTGAATTATCATCTTCATAGGAAGGTTGATAATCTTGATCAATATGTTGCAAATGTTCGTGCATAGCACGTTCATGTTGAATACGTTGATAAATTTCTTCGCGATGTACAGAAACTTCTTTTGGCGCGTTAACACCAATACGAACTTGATTGCCTTTAACACCAAGCACAGTAACACTGACTTGATCCCCAATCATCAAAGTTTCTCCGACACGGCGGGTCAGAATCAGCATGTTTATCTCCTTGCTTAAACGCTAAACCTGCGATGAATTTCTACAAAAAATAGAAAACACAACTTTAAATAGCACCGATAATTTTAACAGAATAATGTGACAAGTTTTTCACTTTCTCACCCCTCTGTTGAAATTTTTTAAAACCTCAAAAACTAATATAACAGAGCCACTATAGAAAACACTATAGTGGCTCCGATTTTTTCTTGGTCAAAACAGCGAATAAGTTGCTATATTTGATCAAAAATTACGCACGTGCACTCGATTCGCCATGTTCACGGTCTAAACCGAACGCAGTATGAAGAGAACGTACAGCAAGTTCGAGATAATTTTCTTCAATAATCACAGAAATTTTAATTTCAGAAGTGGAGATCATTAAAATATTGATCCCTTCATCTGCAAGTGCAGTAAACATCTTACTCGCAACACCTGCGTGTGAGCGCATACCCACACCTACGATCGAAACTTTCACGATATCATCACGTGTTGCAACTTCGCGTGCACCGATGGCGGTTGCGGTTTCTTCTAAAATTGCTTTGGCTTTTTTAAGCTCGCTACGATTGACCGTAAAGGTAAAATCAGTCGTACCATCCTCTTCAACGTTTTGGATAATCATATCCACTTCAACGTTTGCAGCACCAACTGGCGATAAGATTTTAGAAGCAATACCTGGTTCATCAGGTACACCTAAAATTGTTAATTTAGCTTCGTCACGGTTAAATGCGATACCAGAAATAATTGGCTGTTCCATACTGTCTTCCGCTTCAGTGGTGATTAGTGTTCCGACATTCTTTTTGAAGTCTTCATCGAATGCGCCATCATTGTCATTATCAAAACTTGATAATACGCGTAAAGGCACTTGGTACTTACCTGCAAATTCAACTGAACGAATTTGTAGGACTTTAGAACCAAGAGATGCCATTTCAAGCATTTCTTCAAAAGAAATACGATCAACTTTTTTGGCTTTAGGCGCAACACGCGGGTCAGTAGTATACACACCATCAACATCGGTATAAATTTGGCATTCATCTGCTTTTAATGCTGCAGCCAATGCAACACCAGAAGTATCTGAACCACCACGACCTAGGGTTGTGGTATTTCCTTCAGCATCAAAACCTTGGAAACCTGCAACAACAATCACACGACCTGCATCTAAATGTTCAGTCATGACATCAGTATCAATAGATTCGATACGTGCTTTGGTAAATGCGCTGTCGGTTTTAATCCCTACTTGACGACCTGTAAGTGACTTAGCTTCAACACCAATTGAATTGAGCGCCATTGCTAACATTGAAATCGTTACCTGTTCACCCGTAGACACCATTTGGTCTAATTCACGAGGATCAGGGGTTTCGGTAATGGCTTTCGCTAAAGCCAATAAGCGGTTGGTTTCACCACTCATTGCTGATACAACCACTACAACCTTGTGGCCGTGGTCATGCCAACGCTTTACACGACGAGCAACATTTAAAATGCGCTCGGGAGTACCCATAGAGGTACCGCCATATTTTTGAACGATTAATGCCATAGTTGTTCCATATAAGCCATGACTCTAATTGGCATTAGAGTCAGTTACACAAAAGGTGAAGTTTTATTTTTGAGCAAGCCACGCAGTTAAATCTGTCATTACTTGTTCAAACTTCTCGTTTAGTGGCGCGCCACCTTGTGCTAAGTCAGGTTTACCACCACCTTTACCACCAAGCTCATTTGCTAAGTGTTTGATGATGTCACCTGCTTTTAGATTCGCAGTGAAATCTTTTGCTACAGATGCGATCAGACTCACTTTGTCACCTTCAACACCTGCAAGCACGATCACTGCATTATCTAATTTGGATTTGACACTGTCATGAAGATGGCGAACTGACTTCGCATCCTGTCCTTGAACTGTGGCAATTAATGTTTGACGACCTGCAATTTCAGTCACTTGATTGATCAAGTCGGACGCTTGGAAATTCGCCAATTTTTGATTCAACTGTTCGATTTGTTTTTGAAGTTGATGTGCATGTTCAACAGCTGCTTCTACTTTTTCAACAGTTTGGTCTTTTTGAGCTTTGAGCAGATCATTGATATGTAAAATATCGGCATCTACTTTTTGTACCACATCCAGTGCTTTAGTGCCTGTGACAGCTTCAATACGACGTACACCCGCAGCAACACCACCTTCAGAAGTGATTTTGAATAAACCAATGTCACCTGTACGTTTTACATGGATACCACCACACAGCTCGATCGAGAAATTTTTCTCATCTTTGAGTGAGCCCATAGACAGTACACGAACTTCATCGCCATACTTTTCACCAAACAACATCATTGCGCCTTTATCTTTGGCTGCTTCAATGCCGAGAAGTTCTGTGGATACAGCGGTATTGGCAATAATTTCACGGTTCACTAAACGTTCAACGTGTTGCAGTTGTTCGAAGCTCACTGGTTGGTCATTGGCGAAGTCAAAACGTAAAAGATCAGAGGCAACCAATGAACCTTTTTGCTGAACATGTTCACCTAAAATCTGACGCAATGCCGCATGTAATAGGTGAGTGGCAGAGTGATTGCGTGCAGTAGCGTCACGGATGTCAGCTTTCACAATAGCTTCAACGCTCTGTGTTGCTTTTAGACTGCCTACAGTGACAATACCTTGATGAACAAATGCATTACCTGATTTTTTGGTATCTTGAACTTCAAAAATGCCTGTTTCATTTTTAAAGATACCCGTGTCACCAATTTGACCACCGCTTTCTGCATAGAATGGTGTTTGGTTAAGCACAATCAATGCTTCATCACCTTCAACGACTTCGTCAACTTGTATGCCATCTTTATAGATTGCAACAATTTGCCCCTGACCTTGAGTTGCGTCATAACCATCAAATTGAGTTTCGCTGTCTACTTTTACGATACTGTTGTAGTCAACCGCAAATTTACCCGCTTCGCGTGCACGTTGACGCTGCGCAGCCATTTCAACTTCAAAACCAGCTTCATCGATTTCAAGTTCACGCTCACGCGCAATATCTGCAGTTAAGTCAGTCGGGAAGCCGTAGGTATCGTAAAGTTTAAAGACAGTTTCACCTGGAATGATTTTGCCTTTAAGATTGGCTAATTCGCCTTCAAGCAGTTTCAAGCCCTGTTCGAGTGTTTTTGCAAACAATTCTTCTTCACGAATCAAGGCATTTTCTATCACCTGACGACGCTCAACCAATTCTGGATAAGCTTCACCCATGACATCAATAAGCGGTTGCAACATTTTATAGAAGAAGGTACCCGTTGCGCCCATTTTATTACCGTGACGTACAGCACGACGAATAATACGACGCAATACATAACCACGACCTTCGTTTGATGGGTTTACACCATCAGCAATCAAGAAACAGCATGAACGTGCGTGATCTGCAACTACTTTAAGCGAAGCAGGGTACTCAATCGGTTTATTTTGTGCCTGTGCTTCGGCTTGTGCTTGACTCATATCTACGCCGATAATTTCAGCTGCAGATTTTAATAGATTTTGGAACAAGTCAATTTCGTAATTTGAATTGACATGTTGTAAAACAGCAGAAATACGCTCCAAGCCCATACCTGTATCGACAGATGGCGCAGGAAGATTATGCAAGACACCATCCGCAGTACGGTTGAACTGCATAAAGACGTTATTCCAAATTTCAATAAAACGGTCACCGTCTTCTTCTGGTGTACCAGGTAAGCCACCCCAGATATGATCGCCATGATCAAAGAAAATTTCTGAGCAAGGACCACAAGGACCTGTATCACCCATTGCCCAGAAGTTATCAGATGCGTATTTTTCACCTTTATTGTCACCAATACGGATGATACGGCTCGCATCTAGACCGATTTCTTTGTTCCAAATATCAAAAGCTTCGTCATCTGTATGATAAACAGTGGCATAGAGTTTGTCTTTTGGAAGCGCTAACCATTCTTCACCTGTTAGGAAATCCCAAGCAAAACGAATAGCATCATGCTTAAAGTAATCACCAAAAGAAAAATTACCTAACATTTCAAAGAAAGTGTGGTGACGTGCTGTATAACCCACATTGTCCAAGTCGTTATGCTTACCACCTGCACGGACACATTTTTGTGAGGTTGTTGCACGAACATAGTCACGCTTTTCTAGACCAAGGAAACAGTCTTTAAACTGGTTCATGCCTGCATTGGTAAACAACAAAGTAGGGTCATTGGCGGGTACAAGTGAGCTCGACGCGACACGTGTATGTCCTTGCGATTCAAAGTAACGCAAAAATGCTTCACGTATTTCAGCAGTAGTCATAAAACGAGTACTCACAACCAAGTCACTCCTCAATTTTCATATTGGCTAAAAGTGTGTCACTGAGTCTAATTTTATTGCTCAGTCTGCACACAGGCTTAATTTTTAAAAACGCCAAAGTATAACGGAAAATACACGCTCCACCAATGATTTTAAGGTGAATTATTGGTTTTTCTATACAATTGCGACTTTGGTCCAAATGGTTTTTATAATCTATAAAATTTATACTCCCGTAGATTGTCATTACAATATTTAACGCAAATTAAAATGGATCGATACTTAAAAAGTTATGATGCTGGAATTTATATGCCTGACCATCAAATTTAAGCGTTTGTTGTTGTTTATACTGTTTTTTTACGGCTTTGCATGTTTTATAGTCGGTTTTGGTCTGGTTTTTAGTTTCTTTTAATATGATGTCCTGTAAGCCATGAGTCGTTTTATTTGATAAAATCAGGATACGTCTGACCTCTGAATTGCTATTCTCTGGGCAATTTCCAATTCGTTCATCACCGCTATCATTCATACTGATGCCCCCGATTTCTTTAATAGGTAGTTTAGGATTAACTTTAAGTAAAGTTAAATTACTGTGACTATAAGTGAAGCCACCTTGATGCGACGATGACGTTTCGATACCCACGACATCCATATCAGTTAATGTTGAAAAACGGGTGGTATGCAGTTGGGCACCATCATAATGATCTGCATCGGAGTAAAAAGTTTCGGGTGCTTTATACTTTTGCAGAATTTTATGCTGAGTGGTGTCTATCAGATATAAATTCAGATCATGTTCCATATCATCATAAGATTTATAAGCAATCGGTTGGCTAATGGCGATCAGCTGAATTTTTTGTTCACTGTCTAAATTGATACAGCTTTGATATGTTTTTGCATCTGTTTGGGCAAAACGCTGATTGACCAATTTAAATTGGTCAATCAATTGTTGCTGCTGTTGCGCTGAGCATCGTTGATAGGAAGCTGCGAGCACATGACCAGTTATGAAAATCAGTATCATGCCAATTGAAATCTGTAATCTTTTCATGTGATCACCTCTAAAAGTTCAAAATCCAATTAAATTCCAACGTCTAAAAATTTAAGATGTTTGAAACGATATGTTTTTCCATCAAATTTCATGATATGACGTTGTTTTTTGACAATACGTTGGGTACTACAATTTTTTTCGTCAAGTGTTATGCGCTCTGTTTTTTCAGTGAGTTGGAGGTCAGCTAAACCATGACTGTTCTGTTTTAAAGGATGAAGTAAAATTTGAGTCTCGATTTGTTTGTTATTTTCACACATCGACGGTCTTTCGCTAGCTGAGTAATTGGTCATAAACTTATCTAAAATTAAATGCAGTTGGTGATTATTGATTTTGAACAACTTTATTTCACGTATTGTTATGTCGGTCCTGCCTAAATGCCTGTGGGTTAAGGCTAGACCAATAACGGGTATCGCATTGTCTGTAGAAAAGCGGTGAATATCAAATTGTAGGTTTTCATACTGACCGATATCTGAAGTAATCTTCATCGGATAATGATAGTGATTTAGAATTTTTTCAGATGTATTGTCAATCAAATAAAGATCTAAGTTGTAATCTGCATAGCCAGAGGGCATATGAATGGGTTGACTCATTGCGATTAATTGCCGATTTTGATCCAGATTTATACAGCTTTCAAATGTTGGATAACGCGTATCTTTTTGTTGTGGGGAAATCGCTTTAAGTTTATTAACCAATTGCTGAGTCTGTGTTTCGCTGCATCGTGAATAAGTATTTTGAACATTGGTCTGTTGGGCATAACTGAGAGGGATGAATATAAAACCACATATCGCAATACAGCCAGCGTAAAATAAACCTCGATTAAAAGTTCTGGTGAGTAAAGATGAATACATTTTTTTATCCAATGATGTTTTGAAATCTATTGTTTTCGAATTTTTTCTTGATAAAGTCAGTTATATATTAACAGTAGTGACTGTAAATCTTATACCATATAACTGATTATGGTAGTTTGGCTGTAAAAGGATATCTGATGCAACGTGTGGCAATAAACGGATTCGGGCGGATTGGGCGGAATGTATTAAGAGCTTGGTTTGAAAATCCGAAAAACTTTCATTTTGAAATTGTTGCCATCAATGATATTGCAGATGTTGAAACATTGGTTCATTTATTTAAATATGACACGACACATGGACGTTTTGATGGGGCTGTCAATATTGTTGAGGAGAATGGACAGCTTTATATGTCCATTGATGCCCGTCAGATAAAACTTAAAGTCCTTATTTTAAGAGAAGAAAATCCAGCATTGTTACCTTGGCAGGATTTAGAGATCAATGTAGTTTTAGAGTGTACAGGTTTATTCCGCTCGAGAGTTGCTGCTACACAGCATTTAACTGCAGGCGCTAAACGTGTCATTATTGGCGCTGCACCGTTTGATACGGTTGATGCCGCAATTGTATATGGTGTCAATCATCATGAAGTAAAAGCCACCGACCAGATTATTTCCAGTGTTTCATGTACCACCCAGGCACTGGTTCCATTGGTTAAAATCATTGATGATGCCTTTGGCATAGAAAGTGCATTGATGACAGAAATTCATGCTGTCACTGCGGACCAATCTGTATTGGATCATGCCCATCGAGATTTGCGCCGCGCAAGAGCGTCAGGACAGAACATTATTCCAACGACCTCTTCAGCACTGGGTGCTTTGAAACAGGTGATGCCAAAAATGGAAAATCGAATTGATGGATTTTCAATTCGAGTTCCTACGATTAATGTGGCTGCGATCGATTTAAGTTTTATCGCAAAGTTACCAGTAACGGCACATTTAATTAATCAAACCTTAGTCCAAGCTGCAAAATATGATTATGCTGAAATTATGTCAGTGACGGATGAACTGCTGGTTTCAAGTGATTTTAATCATTCACCGTATTCATTGATTGTTGATTTAACACAAACACTTGTTGTGGGACAGCAGGTCAAAGTTTTTGCTTGGTATGACAATGAATGGGGGTATGCCAACCGTTTATTGGATTTATGCGAGTCATTCTATTGATGCATATCTGCTGTCAACAGTGATGAAAATGAATACATGATTATCAGAATTTATCACCTTAAAACTATTCTATCATTGTTAAAATAAAGCTGATTCACATCTTATACTTAGGGGAAGTTGATGTCTTTCATATATATCACCTTGGTGGTCATTTATCTGGCGATTATTTTTCTTGTCTGGCAAATGGGGAAGCTCAATAAGCAAAATATTGTTTTATTTGAGCGCACAAATCATCAACAGCATTTGATTCAATCGCAGGAGAACCACCTTAAGCAGACATTGCAAATTATGCAGGATTTAGCCAAAAAGATGCATGTACAACAAGAAGTTTTGGACAATACCTCTAATCGCTTGACTCAGGTTGAGTTTCAAAATGCTGAACTGATTAAGATACTGCAACAGAATAAGCAACCCTAAAGGTACACAGAAAAAGTATAGATTGATAAACAATCAACATCCTCATCCATTGAGATTCTTTATACGATAAAGTATCTCAATATAGCTGTGGTAACAATACTGATCATGACTGTAGGAAGCAGGGACAAATAACAGGCAGCCAATATGGTCACGGCTATTGCAATCAAGTTGGCTGGATCATCTGAGACAAAATATGGCGCGATGACTGAGATCAGTACACAACCTGGAATGACTTGTAAAATACGTGTGGTTCTTTTGCTGAGCTGTCGGTTTTTTAACAACAAATAGCCTATAACTCTAGTGAGATATGTGGTCAAACCAACGCATAGAATTGCGATAAAGGTGGTCATATGAATCATTCTTCATCTCCAATAAACAAGAAAGCAGCAATGATTCCAGAAATAGAACCCACCAAAACGTACCAGCCTTTGGGTAAAAATGAATAGGCCAAAGCTGCGGCAATGAGGCTAACCAACCAAGGTAATGCTGGTTTAAAGCCTTTCCACATCCCTCGTAAGAGCACTAAAAATACAGCGGGAAATGCCATGTCAAAACCAAATTTGGTGACATCTCCAAGAAAAGAGCCGATTCCAACGCCCATTGTAGTGAAAACAACCCACATCACATACAATGCAAAGCACAGTCCGATATAAAAGAACACACTGAATCCAGCATATGGATTTCGAGGATTTTGCTTATGGGCATCGGTAATGCTTAAAGCCCAACTTTCATCACACATAAAAAACAATAAAGGTAAGGCTTTGTGATTGGGTAAGTGTCGAATATAAGGTGCTAAACTAGCACCCATTAAAATATGCCGGCTATTGACCAAAAAGGTAATTAAAATCAGAAAAAGAAGCTGCGGTGGTTGAGTCCAAACTTCAATAATGGCAAATTCCGAACCACCGGCAAAATTGAGACCAGTCAGTAACGGAACTTCGAGTGTGGAGAAGCCTTTGTGAGCGGCTTGAGTTCCCAGAACCAATGCAAAAGGGATAATCCCTAACAACATGGGGATAGATGTTTTAAGCCCGCGTAAAAATTCTCTGAAATCAATAGAATCATTCAGCTCTGCTGCGGAGTTTTTAAAACTTGACATGAAAGACTCAAAGTTGAAAAATACGGTGTTTATTTATTTTATGCCAATTGATAGGCTATTTTTCGCTAAAATTTCTGCTTACAAATGTTATTTTGCAATAATATTGCTGAAATATGTTGTTTTTTAAATTTATGTACTAGAATTTTCTTTATGAAATTAGACCAAACAGATCGTCGTATTTTACGTGCTTTACAGCAGAATGGAAAATTGCAGAATAATGAGTTAGCTGAACAGATTGGGTTATCTGCTTCACCCTGTCTGAGACGGGTAAAACAGCTCGAAGATGAGGGAATGATTGACCAGTATGTGGCACTGGTAAACCCACAAAAAGTCAATCTCAGTTTGACAGTATTTGCACGGATCTGGTTGAAAAGTCAGGATGAGCAAACTGTAAACTGTTTTATCGACACGATTATGAATATTCCACAGATTGTAGAGTGTCAACTGATGGCGGGTGATTGTGATTTTTTCTTGCGTATTGTGGTGTCTGATTTAGAAGCATATCGAAAGTTTCAAATCAATCATTTAAATAAAATTTCAGGAATACAAAATGTAAAAACTGAAATCCCGCTGCAAAAAATTAAACAAACCACAGCTTTGCCCTTGGATTAGTGATTAGTCGGCTTTGCTAATTGTTGTAAATATTTTGCTGGAACATGCTCAGTGAGCCAAACCCCATTTTCTGCTTGATAAAAATGATAGCCGTCTTGATGCATTCTATGTGCATCAATCTGAAAAATAATCACTTTGCCATGTCGTTGTCCGACTTTAACTGCAGTCGTTTGATCGGTAGACAGATGAACATGATGACGTTCACCTGAAATTAAACCTTGATCTAAAATACTGCTTACAAAGCGTGTTGCCGTCCCATGAAAAAGTGTTTCAGGCGGAGGGATAGCAGTATAAGCACGTTTAACCTGAGCACTTGAATGACCTTGTACCGCACGGATTTTGCTTTGATCCAATGAAAACTGGAAGCGTTTTTTATCGCTGGTTTCAACGATTTCAGTCAATTCGATAAGGCTAAGCGGTCTTTTGAACTTGATCAGTTGCTGTAAAAGTATATGCACGTCAGTCCAACCCTCGGAATCAAGTTGGATTCCAATATTTTCTGGTTGATGCCTAAGTACTAAGCTTAATAATTTGCTGTGTTGTTGGCGTTTTTCTAGAGATTTCATCTGTTTATTCTAACATAATTTTGATACTAAAAATTAAGCTTGTGGTTCTATTGTTTTGACAACACTATCAACTGAATATTGCCCCCATTCAGACAGCTGTTCAATAAAGTGATTGATGGCTTGACTGTCAAAATGAGCCACTAACATATAGCAAGCAGAACCACAGACTTTATAACAACTTTCGACTGCAGCAAACTGCATAACAAATACTTCAAATTTTTCAAAATCATTATTTTGCATCATTACCCGTATAAACTGAGTTGAGGGATGATTCAAAGCAATCGAATATTTTTGGATTGTACCTTCATCTTGCATTTTAGCAATACGGCTTCCGACTGCTTGTCCAGTGCGGTGGACAAGTTTCCCAATTTCTTTATTGCTGAGGCGAGAATCAGTTTTCAGGATCTGTAAGATTTTTAGATCGATAGGGTCTTTGGATAGCATAATGATTTTGACAATTTTTCAATCTGAAAGTTTCTTGGGATTTATTCTTTCACGATAGACTGCAAACTGCCAGATGTTTGATCTAATCTTATAAAAACTTTAACAAACTGTGAGAATGAAAATGAGCCATACTGCCTTATTGGTTATAGATGTACAAAATGATTATTTCCCACAAGGAAAGATGGAATTGTTTGGCGCTCAACAGGCTTTAATACAAATCAATCGATTGGAAGCTGATTTTATCAAGAAAGCTCAATCGATCATTTATATTCAGCATATTGCCAAACAAGCGCAAGCCAGTTTTTTTGAAGAGGGTACAGAAGGTGCTGAATTGCATTCTGGCTTACAGATCAATCAGAACTCTATCATCATTGAAAAGCACTATCCCAATAGTTTCTTCCAAACAGATTTAAAGCAAGTGCTTGATCAGCTGAATGTCGATCAGTTGGTTATCAGTGGAATGATGACACATATGTGTGTCGACGCAACATCTCGTGCGGCTGCTGAACTAGGCTATCAACCGATTATCATTGCAGAGGCAACAGCAACACGCCAGCTAAGCTATGCAGGTAAAACAGTGCAGGCTGAAGATGTGCAGACAGCATGTTTATCTGCATTTCAGATGTTTTCACGGGTGACCAGTATTGATGATTATTTAAAATAGTCAAAATAAAGGGAAGTGCAAAACGATGGGCACTGTTGCACTTCCCATTTTAAATCAAAATGTCTTCTATTCCTGATTTAAAAAACCTTCTTTGATTTTTTCAGGTAAGCCTTCGTGCCACCATGTATATATTGAGGATTGAATTTCTTGATCTTCTTCTGGATCATTAAATGGTTCATCATCTTCACGGATTAATTCATCTTGTTCAAATTTAAACCAAAACTCCCAAGGGTCATCATCACCACATCCCCATGCGCGTACATCAATTTCAGGTAGGAGTGATTTTAAGAACAGTACAATTGCTTCGATAAACTCGTCACCTGAAGATCCATGAACAAAATGCGCAATTGAATAGTCATCCACAGCATGAATGGACTCAGGACCTAAATCAAACTCAATATTATCAACTGTGTTTAAAAGGTCTGCTGCAAGTTCTCGTCCCAATTCTGGGTTGAGCGTGATAGCTGAAGCAATAAACTTATCCTGATCCCCACGATGTTGCTGAAACAAAGCATCGATTTTCAATCTAATCTGTGGACTTGAATGTGTGTAATAGAGATTGCTATGTAGTTCCATGTTATTCCCAATTCTAATAGTTAACTTATGGCGGTGCTGCTTTTATAAGCAGGTAAATTATATTTTGAAGCATATGAATAGCAATCACTTTAATAATGAAAATTTAAATAAATACAATATCTTGTTTTCTTAAAAACACAGAAATAATTTTTTTTGTACAAATTGGGGTGCTATGAATCAATAATCCGATCCTTAAACGTCATTTTATTAATGCATGGTCTAAATGATCGTGCTAAAATAAGAGAAATCGGGTGTGTTCCCGATTTTTTTATGCGGATTACTTCCGCGCTGACAGGATTTAGGTTTACAACATGCCCATTTCAGAGACATGGTTATTACCTGATGGTGTAGCTGATGTATTACCAGAGCAAGCGCAAGTAATTGAACAATTGCGCCGTAAAGCTTTAGATTTCCTCGCATCCCGAGGTTATCAGCTGGTGTATACGCCATTCATCGAATACATCGAATCACTTTCTTCTCTTTCCGAATCGAATCAAGATTTAGACCTAGCCACTTTTAAAGTCATCGATCAGCTTTCTGGTCGTTTGCTTGGTGTGCGTGCCGATATGACACCACAAGTGGCTCGTATCGATGCCCATGTACATCAAGTACAGGGTGTGGCGCGTTACTGCTATGCAGGAACAGTACTTCATACTAAACCACAAGGTTTTAATACCACGAGAGCACCTTTACAGCTTGGTGCGGAATTATTTGGTTCAGACAGTATTGATGCTGATGTTGAAATGATTGACGTCATGCTTAATCTGATTAAAACAGCGGATATGGTGGATGGTATCCATCTTGATTTAGGGCATGTTGGGCTATTTAGAAGCTTGGTTAAGCTTGCAGGTTTAAATAAGTCAACAGAACGTCAGTTGTCAGACTTATACCAACGCAAGGCATTACCAGAACTTGCTGAATTTACTCAAGAATTAAAATATGGTGCTGATTTTTACGCTTTAGGTCGTTATGCAAGTGATTTAGATGCTTTGCAAGCGCATATCAGTGCAGAAATTTTTGCGGATGACGCATTCAAACACGCTTTTGATGTGCTTAAAACCACATTTACCGAAATTCAAGCACGTTGGCCAAATCTCAATATTGGGATTGATGTGGTAGAACTTCGTTCATATCACTATCACACCGGTCTAATGTATGCGGTTTATGCACCAAACCGTGCTGCACCACTGGCGCAAGGCGGTCGTTATGATGGTATTGGTGAGCATTTTGGACGTGCGCGTCCAGCAACAGGTTTTTCCTGTGATTTGTATGTCTTGAGTGCAGGGAAACATCAACAGATTGAAAAAGTGGTTGCGCCTAAGGGAACAGCTGCTGATTTACTTGACGCGATCGAGACGACTCGTAAACAAGGTTTAAGTGTAATTCAGTTATTGGGTAATGACGATTTAAACT
This sequence comes from Acinetobacter baumannii, assembly GCF_016508585.1. Classification (GTDB taxonomy): domain Bacteria; phylum Pseudomonadota; class Gammaproteobacteria; order Pseudomonadales; family Moraxellaceae; genus Acinetobacter; species Acinetobacter nematophilus. The sequence goes on along the minus strand of NZ_JADVOP010000041.1, from coordinate 11,708 downwards.
CAGTTCCAAACGCAACACACCAATTGGTCAATGTTGCAGGTGAGTGGAAAGTCGAAACAATTTAATGATCGAATAGAGTGTTCATGTCACTTTATTTGGTTTTCTATTTTAACAGCATGATGTAATGAGGCTATTATGGGCAAAAGTGTTGTGGTACTCGGTACCCAATGGGGCGACGAAGGTAAAGGTAAAATCGTTGACCTGCTCACAGATCAAGCAGCTGCGGTAGTACGTTATCAAGGCGGACATAACGCGGGTCATACACTCGTCGTTGGTGGTAAGAAAACAGTTCTTCACCTCATTCCATCAGGTATCTTACGTGAAAACGTACTTTGCTTAATTGGCAATGGTGTTGTACTTTCACCTGAAGCGTTGATCAAAGAAATGGATATTTTAGAGAAAGAGGGCGTACCTGTTCGTGAACGTCTACGTATTTCTCCAAACTGCCCATTGATTCTTCCGCATCATATTGCACTTGATCAGGCACGTGAGAAAAAACGTGGAAATGCTAAGATTGGTACAACTGGTCGTGGTATTGGTCCAGCGTATGAAGATAAAGTTGCCCGTCGTGCAATCCGTGTTGCGGATTTGGTACGTGGCGGTGACCATCTTAAAGCGCAGCTTGAGGAACTTCTTGAGTACCATAACTTCCAATTAACTCAATTCTTCGGTGTTGAGGCGGTTAAAGTAGAAGATGTACTTGCGCTTTGTGACCAATGGCGTGAAGTGATTAAACCATTAGTATTGGATGTGATCACGACTTTGCATGACTATCGTAAAGATGGTGCAAATATCATGTTTGAGGGTGCTCAGGGTTCATTATTGGACGTTGACCACGGTACATATCCCTATGTAACTTCATCGAATACTACTGCCGGTGGTGTGAGCTCAGGTTCAGGTCTGGGTCCATTGCATCTTGATTATGTTCTTGGAATTACTAAAGCCTATACCACGCGTGTAGGTGCTGGTCCGTTTCCAACCGAGCTTGTTTATGATGCTGCCAATGATGTTGGTGATGCGATAGGTAAACACTTAGGGACTGTAGGTTCAGAGTTTGGTGCTTCTACTGGTCGTCAGCGTCGTTGCGGTTGGTTTGATGCAGAAATTCTACGTCGTTCTGTAGATGTAAACTCATTGTCGGGTATTTGCTTAACCAAGCTTGATGTTTTAGATGGCTTGGAAGAAGTAAAAATCTGTGTAGGCTATGAAGCTGCAGATTCAGGTTGTGTGGGTTCTACAGATGCGCTTGCATTTGAAACATTAAAACCAATCTATGAAACAATGCCAGGTTGGTCTGAATCGACTTTCGGCGCCAAATCACTCGATCAATTGCCACAAAATGCAATTAATTATGTGAAACGTATTGAGCAGTTAATTGAATGTCCTATTGACATCATTTCTACGGGTCCAGACCGTGATGAAACGATTGTAATGCGTCACCCATTTGATGCTTAATATGCAGATATTTTAAAAAGCTCCTTCGGGAGCTTTTTTTATAAACATATATTTGGAGGTTTAAATAAAATGTGATTTATTTTGATTTTTTTAACAAAATACAACATAATTCGGGCGCTAAACGTTGAACTCCGTGTTGGAGTTTACATAAAGACTAATGAGCTTTGGTGAAAATAATGATTAACAAGAATGTATTACTTGGATTAGGGTTAGTGGTTGGTTTATCAGGTTGCACCACGGTTGCTGAGTTAACGGGTAATGACTCTGCAACATTAAACCTCAATGCAGCAGCGGATTATAAGTTGCTGGTTGAAGATGCAAAGGCACAAAAAGCACTGGATACAACATCATCAACTTATAAACGTGTGAATGCTGTTTTTCTAAAAATGAAGCCTTTTGCAGATCAGGCAAATAAAACAGGACAGCAATTTGACTGGCAGTTAAGCGTGTTGAGATCTGATGAACTCAATGCATTTGTCATGCCAGGCGGAAAAGTGGTGTTCTTCACAGGCATCGTTAATCAGCTTAAATTAACAGATGCAGAAATTGCTGCCATTATGGGTCATGAGATGACGCATGCTTTAGAAGAGCACTCTAAACGTGATGCAGGAGCTACGGCAATCACTGATTTTGCAGTGAAGATGGGTAAAACCTATGCAGGCGATAAATTAGGGTCGATGGGTTCGCAAGCGCTGGATATTGGTAGTAAATACGGTGTGGGTCTACCTTATTCACGTAGTTTGGAATCTTCTGCAGACCGTGGTGGTTTGATGCTAATGGCAAAAGCAGGATATAACCCAGAAGCCGCAATCAGTGTTTGGCAAAAAATGAACAAAATTGATGGTGGCAGTAACAATGGTGTTCAAAAATTTACTTCTACTCATCCATCGAATAATGACCGTATCTCAGATTTAAATAAGAGCATGGTGGAAGCGAAGCAGGTGTATAAAGCTGCAATCAAAAAATAATTGAAAAGTGGAAAAGATCTAAGCCTGAAGTTATTCAGGCTTTTTCTTTAAAATAAAAGACTAAAGTCGAAAATGATTTAGGTTAGGTTTTTATACCTGGCTTGATAGAATGTAGGTTTAGAGACAGATTGAGTTTGTAGAATGCAAAAGAATATATCCTCAACGATATTTTATTCGCTGATTTTCGCGATGGGCGGTGCACCGACAATCGCCATGCTCATCATTCAAGCTCAAACCAACGATCCAAATATTGTCTCTCAAGCCCTGTTGGGATTGAGCGTAATGATTGCCTGTATCCTGGTACCTGTAATTTTGCTTCAGAATGGATTTTTATTTATCAAACGCAATGACACGCGGTTGGAAGCTAGAATTATTCCTTTAAAAAATATATATTTGGCATTGAATGTAATCTGTCTCATATATTGGTTAATGGTACAGTTTTTGTAGGCTTTTTACTTACACAATTAATATGAATTAATGGAATTTATTGATTTATCCTCATGTAACATTTGCATATAATTCACAACGTTTTTATTTGTTCTCTATGGAGTTGATTATAATGAACAATAAATTAATACTTAGTCTATGTGCTGCGACTGCGATTTCAATTTCTGGATGTACAACTATTGCTGATATGGCAGGTGCAGATTCTGCAACATTGAATTCAAATGCGACGCTCGGTTTTAATAAAACTGTGCAAGAAGCACGTGCAAATAAAACTTTAGACACAACCTCTGCAACCTATAAAAAGGTAAATGCAGCATTTATCCGCCTAAAGCCTTATGCAGATCAGATGAACCAAACAGGACAACGATTTGATTGGCAGCTGGCTGTACTTAAGTCAGATCAGATCAATGCGTATGTTGCACCAGGTGGTAAAGTTGTTTTCTATACAGGTATTGTCAACAGACTTAATTTATCTGAAGCTGAAGTGGCTGCTGTGATGGGGCATGAGATGACGCATGCTTTAGAAGAGCATTCGAAACAGAAATTAGGCGCGCAAGCACTGACCAATCTTGCAGTAAACATTGGTAAATCTTATGCGGGTAGCCAAATTGGTGAACTGGGTAACGCTGCAATTGATTTGGGAAGCCAGGTAGGTGTGGGTTTGCCTTATTCCCGTAACTTGGAAAGCCGTGCGGATGAAGGTGGTTTAATGATGATGGCAAAAGCAGGTTATAATCCGCAAGCAGCGATCACGTTATGGGAAAAAATGGCAAAACAGGGCGGTGCCCAAGGCTCTGCATTGCTATCAACACACCCATCAGATGCGAACCGTATCAATGCGATGAAAAAGAATTTACCGGCTGCGATGGCAGTATATAACGCACGTGGCGGAAAATAAGACTGAGTGGTCTTTATCTCTGATTAAAAAGGATGCTGAGGCATCCTTTTTATTGGCTTCTCAATCAGCCGTATGATTGGATTGACTATGGGTATTAAAATCTTAATCAAACTAAGGTGCTGGATTGGGTTGCTGTTTATGGATATTTTCAATTTCCGTTAATATTTCTTCAGGCAATTGAATATCAAAAGCATGAATATTTTCTTTGAGTTGAGAAAGCTGTGTTGCACCGATAATGGTGCTATGAACAAAGAATTGCTGTTTAACAAATGCCAAAGCCAATTGAGTTAGACTTAAACCATGTTTCTCTGCAAGTAAGGCATATTGTTCTGTTGCCCAATCACTTTGAGGGTTGGTATAACGGCTGAAACGCGAAAATAAACTAATACGCCCATCAGCAGGTCGTGCACCATGACGATATTTCCCAGTCAGGTAGCCAAATGCAAGCGGTGAATAAGCCAGTAATCCAACATTTTCAAACTGTGCAATTTCAGACATACCGACTTCATAAGTGCGATTTAACAAACTATATGGATTTTGTACACTGACAATTTTTTCTAATCCCAATTGCTCTGCGAGATGTAAAAATTTTAAGGTTCCCCAAGGCGTCTCATTAGATAAGCCAATATGGCGAATACGTCCTTTTTTAACCTCATTTGAAAGTGCTTCTAATGTTTCGGCAAGTGGGGTAATGTCTTGAGTCAATGCCGCTTGCTGGTTGCCGTAGCCTAATGTACCAAAGAAGTTCGCTGGGCGTTGTGGCCAATGTAGCTGATATAGGTCAATATAATCGGTGCGCAAGCGTTTTAATGAGCCATCAATTGCTGAACTGATTTCTGAAGCAATAAATTTAGTGTGTCCATCACGAATTTGACTGCCACCTTGTTGTGGTCCGGCGATTTTTGTAGCAATGATCAGTTTGTCGCGTTGACCATTCTGGGCAATCCAATTACCAACAATGGTTTCTGTTGAACCTTGAGTTTCTGGTTTAGGAGGAACGGGATACATTTCTGCTGTGTCCCAAAAATGAATATTTTGATCAAGTGCATAGGAAAACTGTTCAAATGCTTCATTTTGAGTATTTTGTTCACCAAAAGTCATGGTTCCTAAACAAATTTCAGGTACGACCAAATCAGAATGACCTAGGCGATTTGATTTCATGTCAGATCCTTTATAAGTGTGTTTAATCTCTGATGAGAATAATAACGAAATAAAATTTGATAAACTGTTGAAATTATTTTTTCTAATGATTAAAACAAGATGAGTTTATCTAAAAATCTTATAAACCAGTAGGAGCTGTTGAAAATTCGGCTGTGTTTGCGGCTACAGGTGTTTTTTAGCTAATGCTAAGTGTGAAATAGCAAATTAGTCATTCTAAATGATGAGAAACATTATTTCTCAAGATTAAGACGAAGCGGCAAAATGACGAAAGTTCTTCACTGCACTTTAGGCTGCAAATTAAGCCATGTGGGTTCTTGCTTGGGGGATGCTCTCGTCATAGCTTAGAAAATTTGAAAATAGTCTCACTATTATCTTCATTTGCTTGCGCTATATTTTTCATGACTGCTGAATTTTAACACAAACATCAGTCATGTATGAAAGGGCTACAGATGCTGCTATTTAGATAATCATTTCAACAGGGTATAGGCAAGATGGACAAAACTGTTGAGTTCAGACTTAAAAAGCAAACTCGAAAGTTTGCTTTTAAACAATATAGAGATGGTGCTATTTTGAGAGTTTTGATCATTATCAAAGCCAAAAAACTGGTTATGTTAACTTCTCAAATCAACTTTTAAATTTTATTCATCGTCATTGTTATATTCATCTTCAGAGAATTTTGACTCTTCTAAAGATGCATCAAAAATTAATATGGCTTTACCATCAGTCTCGATCATGCCTTGCTCTTCAAGTGTTTTTAATACGCGCCCCACCATTTCACGTGAACAGCCTACGATGCGACCAATTTCTTGGCGGGTAATACGGATCTGACGACCATTTGGTAAAATCATCGCTTCAGGTTGTGCAGAAAGATCGATCAAGCAACGTGTAATACGCCCAGATACATCAATAAATGCAAGGTCCGTCACTTTGCGTGTTGTATTCTTTAAACGGCGAACCAATTGCGCAAATACTGCGTAACTTAGGTCAGGATACTGTTTGCTGATTTCATGGAAGTTATCATATGAAATCTCAGCGATTTCACATATATCACGTGTTCTGACCTCGGCTGTACGTTGTGGGTTCTGCTCAAATAAACCCATTTCTCCGAAAAAATCCCCAGGATTCAAATAAGCAACAACAATTTCACGTTCATCATCTTCGCGTAAAATAATTGAAACTGAACCTTTTAAAATTAAATACAGTGATTTTGACTCTGAACCTGCATCAATGATTGTTGAGCGTTTAGGAAAACGATTGATGTGGGCTCTCTTGAGCAAAGCTTTGACTGACTCAGGTAATTGACCAGGCGACAAAGCATCTGTACTAAGTTGTGCAAAATTAGAAGACATGCTTAAAAATTCCGAATTGGATAATAACTAGATCTTTTGATCTAAATTGAACTCGTCACGTAGAAGCAGTAGAGATGAAATTCCTTATCAACTCATTTTATGCTAGTGTACAGGTACCCTGTAAATTTATAGCTTTTTTTAGGTAGTTGCAATGCAAACTAGCGTTCATTGGTTAGAGAATGTTGCTTTTCAAGCAAATTCAGAAAGTGGTCACCAAATTATTATGGATGGTTCTGCCGAATATGGTGGTGAAAACCGTGGACCACGTCCTATGGAATTGATATTAATGGGACTTGGTGGGTGTGCTTCATTTGATATTGTGACCATTTTAAAGAAATCGAGACAAAATGTAACGGATGTTGTTTGTCAGCTCAAGGCTGAACGTGCAGATACCATTCCGGCGGTATTTACTAAAATACATCTGCATTTTGTAGTGACAGGGCATGATGTAAAAGACAAGCAAGTAGCCAAAGCTGTTGAATTATCAGCTGAAAAATATTGTTCAGCGAGTAAAATGCTATCTGATGGGGGTGTTGAAATTACCCACGATTATGAAATTATTGCTGCTGAATAGCAAAATAAATCTAAAAAAAGCCAATAGTTTTATTGGCTTTTTTTTATTTTTTAGCATTTATAAAACGTGACTAGTGGAGTCAAAATTAAATAAAATAAATTATTACAAAATGTGTATTTCCTCCCAAAAAGCTATTTTCAGGGATCAAATAAACTTAATTTCCTGATCTTTTTGAGCAAATTAGTGTGTAAGAAAAAGTTGTGGATCGACACGTGCATTATTGAGACTCATTCCCCAATGTAAATGTGGTCCGGTTACGCGCCCTGTTTTACCCACCAGACCGAGCAAATCACCTTGTTTTAATATTTGTCCTTTCTCAACATTTATTTTACTTAGGTGACAGAACATACTAATTAGACCTTGTCCATGATCAATCATGACAGTATTGCCATTAAAGAAATAATTGCCAGTGGCAACCACTTTTCCAGCAGCAGGTGCTATGACTTTTTGTCCAATTGGTGCAGGAATATCTAATCCAGAATGTGGTGCACGTTCTTCACCATTAAAGAAACGTTTGCGACCGAATGAATTACTGAACTTACCTGCTGTAGGTCGGATAAAATTTGGGAAATCTTTCCATTGTGCCGGGCTAAATGAGCTGTAGATGTCATTTTGCTCCTTGGCTTCTTGGCTGTAACGATCAAGCTGTTGTTGATTCGGATTAACGTAATCCTGATTCTTTACATTGAGTCGCTGCTCGGCATACTTATATGGCTGAACGTCAATGTTGATGGGACCACTGGCGCTTTGCAACTGCAAGGTGCCAAGAGGAGCGGAGAGTGGGATGCCAAATACAATATGCTTTACGGAACCGGTTCCATCAACGACTAAGACGGGCTTATCCTGATAACGGACATCTGAAACTGTTTTAGCAACAGGAATCACCGCAATACCACCTGCACGACGTGAGTCTTGTGGCAGTGCAAAGCTTTGAGTTGTGATAACTAAGCTGCTTAAAATAAGAATTTTTTTGATTGAAAACATAGATGTGGTACAAGATTTAACTTTTAGACAGTATCTGGGTTTGCGGTGTTAAGCTCAAGTCCATGATTGTTAAATTAACTGCAATACTGTTTTATTGATTAAACGCTCAGCATTTGTACTGGAGGACCATTAAAACAGCCCAGCTTTTAAATTGAACGAGTTCAATCGAAGAGGATTTATAGATCGGCTTGGAGAGGGGGATTGGTTTGAAAAATTTTAACAATCACATGCTAAATATTTAGCATGTGATTCGCTAGAAGAGCTGCTTGGATATTCATCAATTTGCAAATGCAGACCGAAGCGGTTTAGCCCGTCTTAATTGATGCAGGACAGATACTAAGACATCTATTTCTTCAGTGGTGTTATAAAACGCCAGCGATGGGCGTACTGTGCGTTCAACTCCGAAACGGCGTAAAATCGGTTGTGCGCAATGATGCCCCGTTCGAACAGCAACGCCATACTGATTCAGAACTTTCCCGATCTCTTCTGTTTCATAGCCTGCAAGGGTAAAGGACATCACACTTGCTTTATTTAGTGCTGTGCCAATTAAACGCAGGCCTGAAACGCTTTGTAATGCATGCTGACCATATTCGAGCAAATCATGTTCATAACGTGCAATATTATGGATGCCGATTCGTTCAATATATTCTAAGGCGGCGCCTAAGCCGACAGCATCAGCAATGTTTCCTGTACCCGCTTCAAATTTATTCGGAGCAGGTTGATAAACCACTTGTTCAAAGGTGACATCCTGAATCATATTGCCGCCACCTTCCCAAACGGGCATGCTGTCGAGTAATTCTGATTTGGCATATACAGCACCGATCCCCGTAGGACCAAACACTTTGTGTCCAGAGAACACAAAGAAGTCGGCATCCAGACTGGTAACATTGGTTGGAACATGGGAAACAGATTGAGCGCCATCAATCAAGACTCGCACGCCAGCAGCATGTGCTAAAGCGATGATTTCTTGCGTTGGCGTGACCGTACCAAGAGCATTGGATACTTGGGTAATTGCAACAAGCTTGGTCTTTGGATTGAGGAGCTTAATAAATTCATCAATCCGAATCTGCCCCGTATCATCGACAGGAATGACCCGTAACTTGGCACCTGTCTCTTGAGTCAACTGGTACCAGGGGACAATGTTGGCATGGTGTTCCAAATGAGAAACAATGATTTCATCTCCCGCTTGAATATTTTGTTTTCCCCAAGATTTTGCAATTAAATTAATGCCTTCGGTTGTACCACGCACGAAAACAATATTTTTAGCGGAAGCAGCACCAATAAAGCGGGCAACCACATCACGTGCATGTTCATAGGCGTCACTGGCACGTGCTGCAAGTTCGTGGGCAGCTCGATGAATATTTGAATTTTCATGCTGATAAAAATAAGCAATTCGGTCAATGACTGCCTGTGGTTTATGGGTGGTGGCAGCATTGTCGAGCCAGATTAATGGTTGACCATTGACACGTTCTTGCAAGATTGGAAAGTCTTTTCGAATCTGCAGAATATCCAATGGTTGATCATTCCGAGTCTGAGTCGGAATTTGCCAATCTGGATGAGAGCGAGACGTCTCAATGGTGGATGATTGAAGAAAGTAATAGCCCGATTCTGTTGTGGCAGGTTTATCGTTGCGATCCTGTATTAAGCTTTTTAGATGATGGTCATCTGTCACATGATAATCATCAAAGGCATAGGGATTTTTAATTCCTTCTGTTTGGTTGATGTTATGTTGAATCTTTTCAGCATCGACGCTTTCAGCTTGAGTGAAATCTAAAAAATAAAAAGGCGATTGTACTGGTGTTGTCGATGGTGTTAATGCTTGTGGTCTATAAGGTCGTGTAAACGCCGAATTCAAGGCTAAATCCAAATCTGGTGTGGTTGTAAATGGGTCTGGCGTATGCGCACCTCCAATGATTGGTGCTGAAGATAGAATCCGACGTTCAGGATGATCTGAAGTAGGTTCTACATAATGTTGCGTTGATCTCGGATTTAAATGTGCTTGTTGCACAATAGCGGGAATACGACCTGATAAGGCTGCTATTGGATCCTTGGGTTGTGGGGGATGGCTCTGTCCAAACGCCTGATCAGGCAGCTCAAAATTTAGAGCCTGTTTTTTCTGCTCTGGCAGTGCGGCAAACAATTCATTTGCCAACTGTGCAATCACAGATTCATTGATTGGCGCTTCTTGTGCGGCAGTGTTGCTGATGACAGATGAATTATTTATAGGTTGTTGGATAGTCATGGTATTTGTCTACCTCCACATCTTCAAGTACAGCAAGAGCATCATCTGTAAGTACGGCAAGTGAGCAATATAAGGAAATCAAATACGAAGCGATGGCATTACGATTAATGCCCATAAAGCGTACAGAGAGTCCTGGTGCTTGTTCACCTGCAAGCCCCGGTTGGAATAGCCCTACAACGCCTTGACGTTTCTCACCGACACGTAACAGGATGATTTTGGTTTTACCATCTTCAACTGGAATTTTATTGGAAGGGATGAGTGGAATACCCCGCCATGTAATAAATTGTGAGCCAAACAAACTGACTGTTGGTGGTGGTACGCCACGACGGGTACATTCACGACCAAATGCTGCAATCGCATCAGGATGCGCCAAGAAAAACCCAGGTTCTTTCCAAACCTTGCGCAATAGATCATCAAAATCATCGGGTGTTGGTGCGCCTGTCAAGGTTGAAAGACGTTGTTCATCTGCAACACTCGCCAACAGCCCGTATTCAGGGTTGTTGATCAACTCACTTTCTTGTCGTTCTTTAATGGTTTCTATCGTGAGGCGTAATTGTTCTTTGATTTGATCGTGGGGACTACTGTATAAGTCAGAAACGCGAGTATGGATATCCAGTACGGTTGAGACACCGTTTAAGAAATATTCACGGGGATTAAGCTCATAGTCCACAAAGGTTTGTGGAAGTGTTGCTTCATCACGTTGGGTGCAGGCAACCTGAATATCATCTGTATTGCTGACTTTGTTGACTCGGTAAATACCGGCTTCCACCGGTGTCCACTGTAATAAATGCGTCAGCCAGCGCGGTGTAATTGTTGAAAGTTGAGGAACTGTTTTGGTTGCATTTGCCAGTTGGCGAGCAGCCTGATCATTCAGTGCTTGGCGTGTCACTTCTTGGTTCTTAGCCATGTTTTAATCCTTGGTGATATGAATTGATGATTGATTACTGCTTGAATAAGATCTCTATTGTTATCCTCTCCAGTAAAATCAGAGGTTTGTTAAAATATTTTATCTCTCGAGTTTTTTAATATGGATAAAGCACAAGTTCAAAAGTTATTCCTGACGCCATGGCAATCCATGAAAACGCCAACCATTAAATGCCCCGCGATGATTATGTTCATCTAAGTCGCCTTCAAAGCCTTGCTCAATGTTGTAAATATTTTCAAAACCAGCATTGAAGGCGACATTGGCTGCTGCAGCTGAACGTTTACCACTGCGGCACAGTAAGAGAATGATTTTATCTTTGCCAACTTTGCTTTCGAGTTCTTTGGCAAAACGCGGGTTACGGTTTAATGCAGTACCCGTCGCCCAGGGAATATGAATGGTACCTTCAACAAAACCGACAAATTTTCGTTCTTCATTGGTGCGAACATCGACAATTTCGACATGACCCGCTTGAAACAATGCCCAAGCTTCGTGAGGTAAAATCGTGCCAGTAAACTCTAAATAATGGTCTTCGACACGTTGTTGCGCTTGTTCAAAAATCGTTTGAATTTGTGTTTGAGTTAATTCGGAAAAATGTTGTTGGTTTAAACTGGTCATTTCAATTGCCTTTCTTCTGGCTTAAATGTGTGTTTAAGCTTGATGTATCAGATGTATTGATAACCACTATAATGATTTTCTATATTCTAT
>NZ_JADVOP010000040.1 GCF_016508585.1 Acinetobacter baumannii | reverse complement strand
AAATTTGGAAGCTTAAGTGGAGGAAAAATAACTCATGAATTCTCAAATATAGAAAAATATAGAAATTTTCAAAAGAAATATGGGTACAATAATATTAAAGAAAAGGTTAGTTTTTCACCAAAGGATTTACCATTAAATGATCTCTCTTTAGAATTAACAGGTTCTTATTATTCTGGAGGATATACTAAAAATGAAGGGTTTGATTCTCTATATCGTTTATATGAAGCACCTAATGGAGAGAGAATTGAAATCAACCAAACTAAATTATCTAAAGATGGAATGAAACTACTAATTATAGAAGAAACTTTAAATTATAATTTAATAAAATACCAGCAACTTTGGAAACGTTTGATCATGCGAAAATATACAGCATAAGGTTTATTAAAAATGAATACAGATATGCTATATCGACTCAAAATTTAGACAAAAATTATATTATTAATCTAGCTAATTATCTTACTGAAATCTAGTTTTACTTTTTACATTGAAAAATTAATAATCTCTTTATTATTTTTCAATTTTATTATTTTATTTCTATTTTTGAAGTTTAAAGCGATTTAAAAACAAAAGAACCTTGCCAATCTCAACAAGGTTCTTTCGAGCTTATAACTTTTTAAATAAAACTACCTGTAAAATATCATTTAAGCAAAAATACCTTTTACTCTTTGCACGGACTGTGTAATCGCTGTCGTCCAATTATTGGGTAAAGAGCACTTGGCTAGACGCATCCACACACTACCAAACTGCTTAAAGAAATTGGCTTCATTATAATTGATGCCATATTCTTCACATAAGGCTTTGATCTTAGGTGCTACTTCTGCATAACGGTTGGCAGGCATATCTGGAAATAAGTGATGTTCAATCTGATGACTTAGATTACCACTTAAAATATGCAACCAATCCGTTCCGGTAAAATTGCTCGAACCACGAATTTGGCGCAAGTACCATTCCGCCCGTGTTTCATTTTCAACATTATCTGCTTCAAAAGTTTCAGCATCCTCAGTGAAATGACCATTAAAAATCACGGCTGAAGACCATAGACTACGAATCACATTGGCTATTGCATTCCCTGCCAAAACTGGCAGTGCATTTGGTCCTGCGATCAATGGAAAAAATACATAATCCTTTAAAATCTGACGGCGCGCTTTCTTACGAAATTTTGTAGCATCAGCCCAAACTTGTTTCCAAGTTTTGGTTTTGTAGACCAAAGCATCTTCTAAATGCAGATTCTGAACACCGACATACCATTCAAAAAACACCATCAATTGAATCGCCAATGGGATATTGAATAAAAAGCGCGGTTCCCACTTTTGTGACTCACTGACTCGAAGCAATCCGTAGCCAACATCATGGTCTTTCCCGACAATATTGGTATAGGTATGATGCACATAATTATGGGTATATTTCCAATCATCTCCTGTTGCCATGGTATCCCAGTCATAGTTTGCTCCATTCAAACTTGGATCATTTAACCAGTCGAATTGTCCGTGCATGACATTATGTCCAAGCTCCATATTCTCAACAATTTTGGAAATACCCAACAAGCCAGTGCCAATGACCCAAACTGGTGGTATCCAACCGCCAAACATCAACATTCCACGGGATGCAATTTCACTATAACGCACAAAATTTCGGATTTTATAAATGTACTTGGCATCTTGTTCACCCAGGCTGTCCATCACTTCACGGCGGATTTCATCCACCCGACGACCAAACTCTGCTGTTTGTTCAGGGTTTAAATGTTTCGATTTACTGTTTGGAAAATTGACTGACATATTCATTGTTTTACTCCTCAGCGCTTCATTTTTAGAAGCCTTGGCTGAATTTTGGGTACAACTTCCTACGTCTAGCTTCAACAGAGCAAGAAGTTGCTTAAATTTATTGAAATGATTACTTTAATTTACAGGTTAATCACCACAGGACTGATTGCCTGGCTGATACACAATTTAATTTGAGTATTGCTATCGTGGTCAATTTCACCCGTGAGTATATTCTTGGTTGAACCACTCACTTTAGTACACGTACAGGTATTGCAAATCCCCATACGGCAACCATGTGTTGGTTTCAATCCGGCATGTTCAGCACTCTCAAGAAGGTTAGAACGCGCTTCAAACTCTTGTTGTGAGCGTAAAAAAACGATTGGTTGTGCTTCTAGGCTTTCGTCTACTGCAATCTGGAAATATTCCTGTTTTAAGCGCGCTGTAATATTCAAATCCTGATAAATTTGATTGATGCTTTGCATCATGGCATTCGCACCGCAGGCATAAGTTTGTCGTTGTTGAAAATCCGGAACTAAACTTTCCAGTAAAACAGTTGTTAAATGCTGTTTCTGCTGAACGGTGTTGATGTAATGATAGTTAAACTTTGGATATTGCTGAAAAAGTTTTTCCAAATCTGCATGAAAGGCTTCATCACGGCTAAAATAAATCAAATCTACACGACGGTTTGCATCCATCGCCAATGCCGCAAGCAACAGCGAGTAAATTGCTGTGATTCCACTGCCAGAAGCAATCAATAGCAATGGGGTATGATCTTGGTCTAAAACAAAATCACCTTGAGTTTGAGAAAGTTCAACCACACTCCCAAAAGCCAACTGACTTAATACAGTGGAAACTTTACCTTGTTGTTTAACAGCAATAATAATGTCGCCATTATTCAAAAATTTCACTACAGAATAACTGCGTTGTTGACGTACACCTGCAATTTCAATGGTAACCAGAATACTTTGCCCTGCTTTAAATTGCTGATGTTTAAAATTACGATTTGGTCTTAATTGAATTTGGTAGAAGTCAGCGCTCAATGCACGTGTTTTAACAACAGTGGCTTTGACCTTTTTCCAAGCCCAAACAGGATTGATTTTTTCTGCGATAAAATCGACAAAATCCTCACGAACCCATTCTGGCTGATACTGCATATAGCTACTCATGTGACGTTCCTCTTTGTGCTTGCTATTTATTGAGTGAACAAACGTTCTTTTAGTGAACATATGTACACTATAATCATTTTTTTAATTCAGTCAACACCTGTACACTGACATTCGTCGTTTAATTTATTATTTTTTTTGATAGACTCATCACAACCAAAAACTATGGATGTCCAAATGTCGATACGCGATGAACGTAAACAACAAAGCCGTCAGGCTTTACTTGATGCTGCTTTAACCTTAAGCACATCAGGTCGTTCATTTTCGAGTATCAGCTTAAGAGAAGTTGCACGTGAGGTTGGTTTAGTGCCCACTGCGTTTTACCGCCATTTTCAAGATATGGATGAGTTGGGTAAAGAGCTGGTCGATCAAGTGTCGCTATATCTCAAAAATGTGTTACATCAATTGGGCAAAGGTCTCGCTCATCCTGAAGCCAAGACCAAAACCAGTATGGAATTATTCTTTGAAGCTGTAGACAGTAGTCCTCAACAGTGGATTTTTATGATTGCAGAACGTTGGGGCGGTTCAGAAATTGTTCGTCGCGCCATTTCAAGAGAAATCGACTTTTTAAATGATGATCTCGCCAGTGATTTAAAAAAATTTGAAGTCATTGAGAATTTTCGAGATGAGAGTGACTTAAAAGTGATCACCAATATTCTGATTAATCTATCTTTTACTTGGGCAATGTCTTGGATTAACCTCTCCCGTCAATATTCAGGTCTCGAACTTGAATTACAGAAAATGGTCTTAAAAAAGCAAGCTGTGACTCAAATTCATCTCATTTTCAAAGGGATTGAAAATTGGGAAGTCAAAGCATCTTAAACCTCCCCTACTTAAATTTCTAAAGGATTGTTGACAGTGATTCAAGTTAATGTAAAATTTAATGGAACACTCATTCCAATACAAACAATCTATGCGTAACAAAGAATTTGAACCTGATGAAATTGCAGATGCAGCCATGCAGGTCTTTTGGCAAAAAGGATACGCCGCAACTTCTGTACAAGATCTGGTAGATGGCACTGGGCTGTCACGTAGCAGCTTGTATAATACCTTTGAAAATAAACACACACTCTATCAGGAAGCGCTAAAACGCTATCAGGCCATCACGACTGCAAACATTCAAAGATTGACTGGTGATGATTCTGTTCAAGAACGCATACGTCAATTATTGCTTTCAATTCTTGATGATGAATTAAAAGATCCACAGCAGAAAGGCTGTATGGTTGCCAATGCTGCCTTGGAACTTGCGGCACATGACCAACATGTTGCTCAGCATGTAAGACATAATTTTCAACGTCTACAGCAAGCTTTAATGCAGTTAATTGTTTATGGACAACTTAGCGGTGAAATTTCATCTGATAAAAATCCTGAAGCCTTGGCTTATTTTTTGGTCAACACTATTCAAGGAATGAGAATACTGGGTAAAGGCAGTGATTTAGCTGAAAGGCAAAAAATTTTACAGTATGTCATTGATATAACAATGCTGTCTCTCTAATTTTAAAGGTCAAAATGCTTTCAAGGTTTTGGCTTTTTATTTTGTTTATTTTGGAACAATCATTCCAAAATACACGACAACATGCTTATCTTGAAGCAGCGAGAATTGAATATGATGAAAATATTTATATCCAAATATATGAATAGATTAAATTTATTGACTTCAACCGGTCATGCGGGACCAGTCACAGCAAGTCCATTCGAAGCTCAATTGTGTGGACAGATCTCCCCCCTTTTTACAGCTCAGGAAATCCTGCATGTCTGATCATCAAAAATATCAAAAGCAATCAACACCCCACAATACTGTTGAAAAATTACCGGTATTTCAACTGCTTGCTTTTACACTGGCAGGCTTTCTTGCCGTCATGACGGAGACCCTACCCGCAGGATTACTTCCTCAAATCAGCCAAGGGCTAAATATTACAGAAGCTCAAGCCGGTCAATTCATTACACTTTATGCCTTAGGTTCTGTTATGGCAGCAATCCCCATCATCACCATGACACGTGACTGGAACAGGCGCCCTTTATTTTTATATGCAATTATCGGCTTACTGATCTTTAACAGTCTCACTGCAATTTCAACACATTATTATTTTATCTTGATGGCACGCTTTTTTGCAGGTATGTCAGCAGGCGTCATTTGGGGGCTATTGGCGGGTTATGCACGGCGTTTGGTTCCTTTTCATTTACAAGGCAAAGCTTTGGCGATAGCCAGTGTCGGTCAACCTTTAGCACTTTCTCTGGGTGTGCCCTTAGCCACATGGTTTGGTCATTTGTTTGGCTGGAATCAAATCTTTTGGGCGATGTCTGTACTCGCACTGGTCCTCATCATCTGGATACGCGTCATGATTCCAGACTTTCAAAGTCAGCCTCAACAATACAGCAAGTCTATTATGCAGGTCGCTTCGAGCGCAGGGATTTTACCTATCCTGACTGTCTTACTGTTTTGGATCTTGTCCCATAATATTCTCTATACCTATATTGCACCTTATTTAACTCAGGCGGAATTAAACCAACCTCTTGATCTTGTGCTGATGTTGTTTGGTCTGTCATCCATTCTTGGCATTTGGTTGGTGGGTTTGTGGGTAGATCGCCATTTAAGAATACTCACCCTAATCAGTCTGATTTTTTTTGCTTTGAGTTGCATCTTACTCACTGTTATCCATAACGATCTGATCATTCTGGCCTGTATCGCAATTTGGGGAGTGACTTTTGGTGGAGCACCTACCCTCTTACAGACAGCACTTGCCGATGCAGCCCGGGAAGATGCAGATGTTGCACAATCCATGTTGGTCACTGTTTTTAATTTAGCAGTTGCAGCCGGTGGATGGATGGGTGGAATGATCCTGAATCACTCAGGAGCATCCACGTTTCCACATTACATGCTGGCTATGATTATTGTCGCGCTGCTGATCGTGGGCTTGAGTCATCAACATGCTTTCAAAAGCGGTCAACGAAAGCTGACTTAAATATCCTGTACCCTCTTTTCATGTAAAAAAACCCGCAAATATTTGCGGGTTCCTGAATGAAGCAGGCTTATTTTGCTGTACGTTCTTTATTTACAAGATAGTCAACAACCTGTGTGACTTTGGCATCTTCACCTTGAACTACGTATTTACCATTCACGACAACTGCGGGTACGCCAGAAAGTTGATATTGCTGTGCCAATTGATTTGATTCAGCAATTTTTGCCGTGATCGCAAATGAACTATACATGCTATTGAATTTTGCTTCAGGTACACCGTATTGCGTAAAAAATTTAGCAAATGCATCTTTTTGAAGTACTTGTTGGTTGCCTGAAAAGTTAGTATGGAACAAAGGTAAATGCGTACGTTTGCGAACACCCAATGCTTCACTCACATAGTACGCACGCGCACCCTGTTCCCATAATGGATTCATGGCTGCTGGTGTACGAATAAAGTTAACATCCTTAGGAATCTTCTTTAACCATGTTTGCATATGTGGTTCTAATTTGAAGCAATGTGGACATCCGTACCAAAAAAACTCACGTACTTCAATTTTACCTGGTACTGCAACTTTTCCAGGATTTTGAACAACGGTATAATCTTTACCTGCAACAAAATCAGCAGCCATGGTGTTTGCAGAAAATGCCATCACCATTGCGGTCATGCCACCTAAAATAAATTTTTTCATTGACTTTATTGTCCTCTAAGTCGTCTTGCATAGCATATGCATTCACTATAAAACAAATATGAGAAAATCGTTTTCCTTCTGTGAAGTTTTTTACACGATTCATCGCTTTTTTTGGATTTATGGTTACACTAGCATAACTGAAATTAATTTTTGATTAAAACAATTTACTTAGAGGTGACGAACATGTCGCAACTTAATGTTGATCCACAGGAAATTGCTAAATTTGAAGCGTTAGCTGCTTTATGGTGGGATCAACACTCTGAGTTCAGACCCTTACATCAAATCAATCCATTACGTTTAAATTGGATTGATGAACATGCCAATGGTCTTACGGGTAAGAAGATCCTCGATGTGGGTTGTGGTGGTGGCATTCTGGCTGAAAGTATGGCTCGCCGTGGTGCAGATGTTTTGGGTATTGACATGGGTGCTGCCCCTTTGAATGTAGCGCGCTTGCATGCCGAACAAGAAAATGTACAGAATATTGAATATCGACAAATCCCTGTAGAGCAATTGGCTGAAGAGCAAGCAGGACAATACGATATTGTCACCTGTATGGAAATGCTGGAGCATGTGCCTGATCCTGCTTCGATTATTCAAGCATGTCAAAAATTGGTAAAACCTAACGGTCATGTCTTTTTCTCCACCATCAACCGTAATCCCAAATCCTATCTATTTGCGATTATTGGCGCAGAATATGTCTTACGTCTGTTGAAAAAAGGCACCCATGACTATCATAAATTCATTAAACCCTCAGAGTTAGCACATGACATTCGTCAATCTGGTTTAATACTCAAAGATATGACAGGTTTACATTACAACCCTCTCACCAAACATTATTGGCTCGCACCAAATGTTGATGTGAACTACATGGTATATACCGTGAATGAAGGTGTCTGATGCAAGCTGTTCTTTTTGATTTAGATGGCACCTTGATCGATACTGCCGCAGATTTTATACGTATCATCCAAGACATGTGCAGAAATGAAGGACGTGCTGTCGTCGATGCAGATTTAATCCGGACCCAGGTCTCTGAAGGTGCACGTGCGATGGTCAAACTGGTTTATCCGGAACTTGAAGTTGATGATCCGGTTTTTCTCGCTCATCGCCAACATTTTTTAGACTTATACGGTGCAGACATTGCTGTAGATACTGATCTCTTTGCAGGCATGTATCCACTTTTAGCAGAGTTGGAAAATCATGGGATTCCTTGGGGTATTGTAACCAATAAGCCTCGCTGGCTAAGTGAATCGCTACTTCAAGCACTTAACCTAACAGATCGTTGCGCCGTGCTGGTTTGCCCCGAAGATGTGACTCAGACCAAACCGGACCCTGAACCGATGTATTTAGCTGCAAAACAGATTGATATTGTTCCAGAACAATGCATTTATGTAGGCGATCATCCTCGGGATATTGATGCTGGACGAAATGCGCAGATGTATACCATCCTTGCTGCTTATGGTTATTTACCATTACAGTACAAAGATGATCTCAATGCTTGGCAAGCAGATTGTATTGTGGATAATGTTGATGAATTACATCAGGTTATCAAGAAGTTGGTCAAAATTTAGAAGCATAGAAGATTATTTAACTGGTCTAATAAGTTAATAAAAAGACACTGAAACATCTTGAATATGGTGTTTCAATGTTTTTATATTGAAATTCAAATCACATCATAAAAACTACAGGAGGTCTCCCATGAAATATTCAGAATATCAACCTCGTCCAGATTTATTGAAGGATAAAATTATCCTGATTACGGGCGCGGGAGACGGTATTGGGCGTGCAGCAGCACTCAGCTATGCCCTACACGGCGCAACCGTCGTTTTGCATGGTCGTACGCTCAATAAACTTGAAGTCATTTATGATGAAATTGAATCATTAGGTGCACCGCAGCCCGCGATTTTACCTTTACAACTTTCTACTGCTTCTGCTCGAGATTACGAACTTTTGGTGGATACCCTTGAACAGCAATTTGGACGTTTAGACGGCATTTTACATAATGCGGGTATCTTAGGTGAACGCGTGGAACTGGCAAACTATCCCGAAGAAGTCTGGGATGATGTGATGGCAGTGAATTTACGGGCTCCTTTTGTTCTGACCCAAGAGCTTCTGCCGTTATTACAAAAATCTGAACATGCTTCAGTGGTCTTTGCAAGCTCAGGTGTTGGGCGGGAAGCACGTGCGCACTGGGGTGCATACTCGGTCTCAAAAATAGCGATTGAAGCGGTAAGTAAAATTTTTGCCAAAGAAAATACTTATCCAAATATTCGCTATAACTGCATCAATCCTGGTGGTACGCGTACGGCAATGCGTGCCAAAGCCTATCCTGATGAAGATCCAAAAGTGTTACCATCACCGGAATCCATTATGCCAGCATATCTTTACTTGATGGGTGATGACAGTCTTTCATTAAATGGTGAAAGTATCGACGCACAGGATTAATTGATTTTCCCCTTACTTTGATCATGGTCGGTGGGGGGAAATTTTTTCAGCGAATTTTTATACATATCATCAAAATCTGAGATTTCAAAATTCTTTTAAATCGTTTTATCCAATAAAAAATATAATTTTATCCAGTTTTTCAAATCCAATAAGATCTTTTATAGTTCTCTTCAAGGAAACAAGACCTTTTGAGGAATGAGCCATGACTGATTTAAAATATAAAGTAGAGATCATCCGTTCAATCGAACAATTACAACTGCCCCATCATTTTATTCAAGCACTTGATGATGCCCATCAAGCAGAAAATATCATCAAGGTGGTCAATTGTCTCAAGGATATAAATGAGCAATGGTACTAAAGCGGCTTAATCAAAGCTGGAATATTGCTACTCTGGTGCTCAGCTTAAAACAATATTTATAAATATTTACATTTTTTTAATCATAAAATGTGCACTAAAGAAAAGCACATCAGGGTTTGTGATTCAAAGCATTGCGATAACCCTTTTCACTTTTTCAGAAATATGTTTTGATTATGTCTGTATTTTTTAATGAAAAACTGAATTTTCTTCACAGTTTCTCTGCAATTTAGCAGTACAGTAGTGAGGTCAAAATAAACACACTGGATAAGCGAGGATGATTATGAAAAAGATTTTAGCGATCATCGCAATCTCTCTATCAACACTGCTGACGACTCAAATTACCATTGCAGGTCCTCATTTTGACAATGATCATGGGTATGATCAAGGTAAACGTGATCGCGGTGAGCGTGGACGTAATTTTCGTGGGAATGACGATGATAATATTCAAGAGCAACGTCGGGAGCGAGAAGAACGTGGTGTAAAGCGTTTACAGCAACATAAATGGCAAATGGGTTATGTAATGCCACAACATTACAGAGGAAACAGCTATAAAGTTGATTATAGGGATGAGAACCTACCAAAACCTTCACGTAATCAACAATGGTACAAAATTAATAATGACTATATCTTAGTTGATTCTGACAATAACAATATTGTGAGTATTCGTGGCATGTAGCCAGGTATTCGTGATCAATGTTTCAATTTCATAAGCTCAAACACCTTTTTCGTTTGAGCTTTTTTTTTGCTCCATCTCAGCTTTTACAAGCGATGAGAATAATGTATAGAACTGGTATGTAAATTCACAATTCAATGATATTTCTTCATTTTTTATCTTAAATTCAGGAGTAATTTTCAATCATCGGATAGATCATCCGTTTTATAAGGTCAATTCAAATGAAAAAAGTTATCAGCGCAATCACGCTCTCTCTCAGTGCTTTAGTCGCAACCTCAGCAATGGCAGATTGGGATCATGGCCGTGATCATCGCCCTATGGCTAGTCATGAAAAATTTGAATGGCGAGAAGGTGTGGTTTTACCTGAACGCTACCATGACAATCATTACTATGTGAATGATTATCGTGTTTATAAAAACCTCCACAAACCAGCCAAATTTGAGCGTTGGTATAAAGTTGATGGACGTTATGTGCTTGTTAACGAACGTACCCACCATATTATTCGAGTCGTCCGTTAATATTAAAATGATCAAAAGCACAGTCCCTATTCTGTTTGCTTTACCCATCCATTAAAACTCAACGCCTTCCTCACCCTCCTTTTCCCAAGGAGGGTTTTTTTATTAAAATTAACTTCAGATTGTTCGGTTTATTTTCAAGCTCGTTGAGCAATCGATCATTTTGCCTATCAAGCTTCTCATTTAGTTGATTTCCGCAGCAGGGATACGCCTTTGAGATTTCTAAGCACTGAGAAAATGAGTATGTTGTCCGTCTTCATCAAATCTTCATACATTTCACAATTCAACTAAATCATCCTCACCATTTATCTCTAATTTTTACGTAATTTGAAAGCATCAAAGGACAAAATTTAAATTCAGGTGAATCAAATGAAAAGCACTTTAACCACAATCACACTTTCGATGGCGGCAATGATAACGACATCGACTATGGCGGCACCTCATGTAGATCACCGAGATCAACATCACCGTTATGAACAGCAGCGTTGGGAGCATCGAAATGAACACCACTGGAACGATAACAAACATTATGGCAATACAGTCATACCAAGCCGTCATTGGCGTTCAGGTCAGTATTTACCTTCTCAGTTTGGCGCTTCGCGTTATCACGTCAACTATAAAAACTACCGCCATTTGTCCAAACCAGGAAAGTATCAACAGTGGTATAGAATCAATGGAGACTATGTACTGGTCAATCAGAAAAATCATCGCATCATCCGTGTCATCGGTTGATGATTTTGAAACAAAGCAAAACCCAACTGTGTTTGGGTTTTTTAATATTCTGAGCAGCGTATGACAGTTCTATTGATTTGATCATGCTTTCAACTACATATTTTCATGGATATCTTCATTATTTCTCTATATTTCAGGATTAAGTTTATTCACAGATCGAAAGGAAATGTGTTGATATTGAAGCTTCAAATGCAATGATCATCACTCCTTTTTAATCCATGAACTTTCATCTTATATTCAAGATTCAATCGTGAAATGTATAACCCTTTTGCACTCGTCCTCCCACGTTCGGGTGCTTTTTTTATTTTGACTATTATTTATCAGTTATTTTTGTTTAGAATCATCACATAGCAATCAACAATACTGAGATAGGTATGCAAACTGACAGCCCAGAAACAACACAAAGCACAGCGCAAGAATATGTGCATTGGTTTCGTCATTCTGCACCCTATATCAATGCCCATCGTGGTAAGACCTTTGTATTGATGTTTGGCGGTGAAGCTGTTGAGCACGCCAATTTTCAACATATTATTCATGATATTGCGCTATTACATTCATTAGGTATACGACTCATTCTGGTCCACGGCGCACGCCCTCAAATCAATGCGAATTTACGTCAAAATAAAATCCAGAGCCCCATCCATATCAATCGTCGCATTACAACGCGTGCGTCTTTGCCTTGCGTCATGAACGCTGTGGGATCAATTCGACTACAAATTGAAGCCTTATTGTCAATGGGACTCGCCAACTCGCCGATGTTTGGTGCTCGCATTGATGTTGTATCGGGTAACTTCGTGACTGCGAAACCGTACGGCATTCGAGATGGCATCGATTTTCAGCTCACAGGTGAAGTTCGAACCATTGATACCGAGGCGATTCAACGTCACTTAGACAATCAGAATATTGTGCTATTAGGTCCAACAGGCTATTCAACCACTGGGGAAGTCTTTAATTTACTGGCAGAAGAAGTGGCAACAAAAACTGCCATCCACCTGCAAGCGGATAAATTGATTTTCTTGGGCAGTCAGCAGGGCTTAATGGATGAATACGGACAATTAAAACGTGAAATTACCCCACATCAGCTTGATAAGCACATTGAAAAATATCAAGATTCAAATTTTGAAATTGCCTTGCATTTACACAATGCCAAACAGGCATCATTAAAAGGAGTCAATCGTGTACATCTGCTTTCATATGCGCATGACGGTGCTTTAATAGAAGAACTCTTTACCCGTGATGGGCATGGCACCATGATTACTGATGCGCATTATGAAGAAGTGCGTATGGCAAATATCGGTGATGTAGGCGGTTTAATCAACTTATTACGTCCCTTGGAAGAAGAAGGAATTCTGGTCTATCGCTCACGTGAACGACTTGAAACTGAAATTGATAAATTTGCTGTCATCGAGCGAGACGGTACGATTTTAGCCTGTGCCGCACTCTACCCAATTCCTGCTTCAAACGATGAAGTAAGTTCCGCTGAAATCGCCTGCGTTGCTGTCCATCCTGGCTATCGTAAATCGAACCGGGGCAGTCAGATTCTACATTTTCTAGAAGAACATGCACGCCAGCAAGGTATTCAACAACTGTTTGTTCTCACTACACGAACGGCACACTGGTTCTTAGAGCATGGTTTTGAATTGGCAAATGTTGACGACTTACCCGAAGCACGCCAAGCTCTATATAACTATCAACGTAATTCAATGGTATTTAAAAAAAGCATGACCTGATCTTCAACACACACTGGGTTCCATGAATTATCACATTTACATCTAAACTTATCTAAATAGATTCCATGACTGAGAGATTTTGCTTATGCATGATCATGGAATCTATATTCCTGATCTAAATAACAGCAATAAATTTATACTTTTCATATTCTTATAACTTTTTATTTTTATAGAATATTTATTTTATATTTCTGATTTAACGATAACTTTAGCATTTAATAATTTATCTTTTTTTTTCATTAGCAATCATAAAAAACTTATTTTTTTGAAAATACAAAGCCTTTTAAGCTGATGCTCATCCTTTTTACATTACACAGGCATCGTGACTCATGGCGCACTTATTTCAACCTTCATGGAAAAAAATCTCCTTTCTAAGTGCAAGTCTTGCCACCATCATGATGCTGACTGGATGTTCTAAACCGCAAGAGACCACGACTTTAAATATCGGTTTTCAAAAATATGGCGTATTGCCAATTATCAAGGCCCGGGGCGACTTGGATAAAGCGCTTAAACAAAAAGGGGTCAATGTCAAATGGGTTGAGTTTCCTGCTGGTCCACAATTGTTAGAAGGCTTAAATGTGGGAAGCGTGTCCTTTGGTGAATCAGGTGAAGCACCTCCTATTTTTGCTCAGGCAGCGAACTCCAATCTGGTCTATGTTGCCAATCAGCCTGCTGCACCTTTGGCTGAGGCACTGATCGTCCCTAAAGACTCGCCGATTCAATCGGTGCAAGACCTCAAGGGCAAACGTGTCGTCCTGAATAAAGGCTCTAACGTACATTACCTTTTACTTAAAGTCTTGGAAGCAAACCATTTAAAGCTAGATGACATTCAAGTGGTCTACTTACCGCCTGCTGATGCACGTGCTGCTTTTGAAAAAGGTGCTGTCGATGCGTGGGTGATTTGGGATCCGTTCTTTGCTGCTGCGGAAAAACAACTCAATGCAAAAGTCATTGCTACAGGTCAAAACCTAGTGAATAACCATCAATTCTACTTGGCTGATCGAAAATTTGCAGAACAGCACCCCGACGTTTTAAAAATCGTAGTGAATGAATTAAATACCACCACACAATGGGTATCTCAACATCAAACTGATGCTGCCAAACTTTTAGAAAAACCGACAGGCTTACCGCTTGATGTACTCAATACATCCATTTCACGGATGGGCTTTGGCGTAAGTTCAATTTCTAACGATGTGGTGAAAAAGCAACAGGATGTCGCTGATGCTTTTTATCAACAAAAACTTATTCCAAACAAGATCAATATTCAAGCGGCTGTACTCGCTCAATAATTTCGCATAATGCGATGCAATGAGGACATCACAATGACCCAACACTTTGTACAACACAAAACATCATCATGGTTCAATGCGCCTACACATGCCATGACAACAATGTTGATCTGTAGTGCAATGCTTGGGTCAACTTCAGTGTGGGCAATTGATCCCACCGTAAAAGAGTTACGTATTGGTTTTCAAAAAAGTTCGATTAACTTTGCGATTGCCAAACAACAGAAACTCTATGAAAAAGAATTTCCCAATGCCAAGATTTCCTGGAATGAATTCCCGGCAGGACCACAGATTCTTGAAGCACTTGCCGTTGGTTCACTGGATGTAGGTGTCACGGGAGATACGCCACCCGTCTACGCGCAAGCAGCCAATAAGCCTTTGTATTATATTGCCTACGAAGCTGCCAAACCGCTCGCCTCCGCCATTCTAGTACCGAAAAGTTCCAAGATAACCAAACTCAGCGAATTAAAAGGTAAGCGTATTGCGCTACAAAAAGGTTCAAGTGCTCACTATTTATTGGTCCAAGCTGTCCGTAAAGCTGGCTTGCAATGGTCGGACATCCAACCCATTTGGCTCACTCCTGCTGATGCACGTGCCGCTTTTCAAAAAGGAGCTGTCGATGCCTGGGCGATTTGGGACCCATTCTTTGCTTCCGCCCAAATTGAAGATCAAGCCCGTGTACTCGCTTCAGGGCAGGGTTTAAGTCCAAATTATACTTTTTACTTGGCATCACCTGAATTTGTTAAAAAATACCCTCAGGCAGTCAAAGGCATTATTCAACAAATCAATGTTGCAGATAAATGGGTACAGGCCAACCGTGTTGCCACCGCACAATCAATTGGTCAAAGCACGGGGTTAAAACTACAGGTCAGTCAGACCTTTATCGATCGACGTCCTCGCCCTTCAGGTGCTGCCCCACTTTCAGCCAAAGTGATTTCAGACCAACAACAGCTCGCAAATCGCTTTAGCGAACTCAAAATTATTCCAAACAGCATTGACATCAAACAGGCTGTTTGGACGGCTAAATAGTATTTGAATTTTTTTAAGGATGCATGATATGAAAATCTTCTGGTTTATTCCCACTCACGGTGACAGTCGTTATTTAGGAACCAGCAAAGGCGCGCGACAAGTCGATCATGCCTACATGAAACAAATTGCTGTTGCAGTCGATAATCTGGGTTATGAAGGTGTACTCATCCCGACTGGTCGTTCATGCGAAGATCCATGGATCACGGCGGCAAGCCTCATTGACGCCACTAAAAATCTAAAATTTTTGGTTGCTTTGCGTCCGGGTGTAACCACACCTGCCCTTGCAGCACGGATGGCAGCTACGTTTGACCGTTTATCCAATGGCCGTGTTCTACTCAACCTCGTTACGGGTGGAGACGAACAAGAATTAAAAGGTGATGGTTTATATGAAGACCATGCCACGCGTTATAAAACAGCAGCTGAATACACCACGATTTGGCGTGAAATTTTAAAGCGCTCACACACAGGGGAATCTTTTACATTTCATGGCGAACGCCTGAGTGTTGATGATGCCAAACTGCTTTATCCACCTATTCAAGCACCCTATCCGCCCCTATGGTTTGGTGGCTCTTCCGAAGATGCCATCGAATTGGCAGCTGAGCAAGTCGATACCTATTTAACTTGGGGTGAACCACCTGCTGCGGTGAAAGAAAAAATTGCTGTCGTTAAAGCACGGGCAGAAGCCAAAGGACGTCAGTTAAATTATGGTATTCGCTTACATGTGATTGTTCGTGAAACTACAGAACAAGCATGGCAAGCAGCCAATGAATTGATTCAATATGTGGATGATGCAACCATCGCTGCTGCTCAAAAGAAATTTAAACAAATGGATTCTGTCGGTCAGCGCCGCATGGCAGAACTACATAATGGTGATCGTAGCAAGCTTGAGGTTTCTCCAAACCTTTGGGCGGGCGTTGGCTTAGTTCGTGGTGGTGCGGGTACAGCATTGGTGGGTGACCCACAAACGGTTGCAGATCGTATCCAAGAATATGCTGACTTGGGGATCAATACTTTTATCTTTTCTGGCTACCCACATTTGGAAGAATCGATTCGTTTTGCCGAGTTGGTATTCCCCTTGCTTCCATTGGAAACACGTAAAAAACTCACCCAACCAAATTTAACTGGACCATTTGGAGAAATTGTAGCCAACAACTACACACCCGAGGAAAATAAAAAGCCCTTAAAGGAGTTCGCATGAGTGTCATAGTCAGGCGAAGTCCTACCAAGGAAAGTCATGTCGTTTCACGTGGAACAAATCAATTGGGGCAGCGTTTGCTGCCTTGGATTGTTCCGATTTTATTGATTGTCATTTGGCAAATCGCTTCGAAAACGGGCTGGCTTGAAAGTCGTGTCCTTCCTGCACCATCAGCAGTGGTATCGGCTTTTTGGACATTATTGATCAGCGGTGAACTCTGGCAGCATGTCAAAGTGAGTGCAGGTCGTGCCTTGCTCGGGCTATTGGTAGGGGGCGGTTTAGGTTTGATTTTAGGCTTGCTCAACGGCTCTTCAAAAGTTGCGTCAAACCTGCTGGATACGACCTTGCAAATGATTCGAAATATTCCTGCTTTAGCACTCATTCCACTTGTGATTTTATGGTTCGGTATTGATGAATCAGCAAAGTTGTTTTTGGTGGCAGTTGGGGTATTTTTTCCTATTTATATCAATACTTATCATGGCATTCGCTCAGTTGATCCTCAATTGATTGAGATGGGGAAAAGCTATGGTTTAAACCAATGGCAATTATATAAAGAAATTATTTTACCTGGTGCAATGCCATCTATTCTGGTTGGTTTACGTTTTTCATTGGGCTTAGTTTGGGTATTACTTATTGTTGCAGAAACCATTTCTGCTCAATCTGGAATTGGTTATATGACCATGAATGCCCGTGAGTTTTTACAGACAGACATCGTCCTCGTCGGTATTTTACTGTATGCCCTTTTGGGTAAGCTTGCCGATGTCTTCGCACAATTCTTAGAAAAATATCTATTGCGTTGGCACGCAGGTTATCAAAAATAGGAGCTTGAAATGACCGATTTAAGCATAAGCCAATACGCCAATGATCTTCTTCCAAGCCCAGAGGCAATTGAACAAGACCAGGCAAAAATTGGTGCAGAAATTTCGATTGAACAGCTGCATAAATACTATGGTGAAGTTAAAGTTCTCGAAGATCTAGACTTGCACATTGAAGCGGGTGAGTTCGTTGCAATCGTCGGACGCAGTGGTTGCGGTAAAAGTACTCTATTGCGTTTAATCGCCGATTTAGAACAACCCAGTTACGGTGAAATCAAATTTAAGTCTTTGCTGAATTTCCGTGAAGGTATTATCGCAGATGATATTCGGGTGATGTTTCAGGACCCACGCCTTTTACCATGGAAAAACATTTTAAAAAATGTGCAATTGGGTCTCGCCAAAGATCAATTTCCCAAAGCTGAGCAACTACTTGAAAAAGTCGGGTTAAAGGAAAAGTCAGGATTATGGCCTTCACAGCTTTCAGGTGGACAACGTCAAAGAACGGCACTTGCACGTGCGCTGTCGCATACACCACGCGTATTGCTGCTGGATGAACCTTTGGGAGCTCTGGATGCATTAACACGTCTAGAAATGCAAAACCTGATCGAAAAACTGTGGCTGGAACAAGGATTTACCACCATTTTAGTCACCCATGATGTTAGCGAGGCTGTGCAATTGGCGGACCGTATTATTCTTTTGGATAAAGGTCATATCGCACAACAGTTTCAAGTTGATTTAGCCCGCCCACGTCAAAAAGGAGTTGTGTTTGCTGAACTTGAACAGCAAGTGCTGGCTGCTGTGTTGGCGACTTAAAAACATAGCACGCTGAGGATTTATCTATAAAATATAAGGGCATAAAATTTCTTGCCCTTATTCCAGCTTGAATCCTGTACTTTTATCAATATGTCGAAGTTTCATCCATTTTTATCGACTAAAACTTCATTATTAAATAAATAAAATCATCCATAGAGATTCTTCATTCAAATATAATCGGATGCTTTTAAATCAAAATGACTTTCTTAAATTAAAATTAAATAACAGCATTCTTGGTTCATTTATTTTGTAAGTTACTCAAAAAATAGTCTTATACTAAAAAATGTCACAAAATTTAAATAATAAGCCATAACTGACATAATTTTTATATTGGTTTTGCTCTAGTTTAGTGCAAATTTAGATAATAGTGAATTGCGATTGATTTAATAATAAAACTTCATAATTATTTATCAGAAATATACCAAAATAATCTTGCTTTCTGTGCACAAATCAAACATTTTACCGTACAATTTAATAATCATTTATTTGATTTAAAGATGCGATGGAACAAAAAAAGAGTGCTCAAAAACGGCAGCAGTTACTTAGTGCTGCACTTGATGTATTTTCTGTCTATGGTTTCAACGGTGCAAGCCTAGACGAAATTGCGCAGTTAGCAGATATGCATAAGTCGAATATTTTCTATTATTATGAAAATAAAGAAGCCTTATACGTTGAAGTACTGACAACGGTCATGCAGAAATGGTTAGCACCATTACAATCGCTTGAATCAGAATTGGAACCAGCTGAAGCTTTGTCACATTACATTATGACAAAGATTGAAATCTCAAGAACTCAGCCCAAAGCGTCTAAGCTTTTTGCCTTAGAGGTGATTCAAGGTGCGCCACATATTTTATCCATTCTCAAAGGTCCGCTTAAAAAGTTATTTAAACGCAAAGCAAAGGTCATTTTGAATTGGCAAACTCAAGGTAAAATCTCAGATCAAATTGATGCTGAATTACTGATTATCAATATTTGGGCATTGACTCAAAACTATGCTGATTTCAGTACTCAAATCGAAATGGTTACAGGTAAAACTTTACGTAATAAAAGTATGTGTCAACGTGCAATCGAACATACAATCCATATGACTTTATATGGTGTATTACCGCGTAATTAATCATCCAATATAACAATATTGGTTATTTTGGCAAACGACCATAGCCCCCTATGGTCGCCTAAACTTAAATTGAAATCCTGATGATATTCAATTTGCTGTTTTTCTAATCTAGAGACTGATAAAGTTTTAATAATTTCTGCGCGCCTAATAATAAATTTTCTTCCCAATCTAAATGCGCAGTATCGTTGGCACCATCGCTAATATACTTTACGGAAATCAATCGCACACCGAGCTTTTTACATACTTTCGCCAATGCATAACCTTCCATATCAACTAAATCACAATTGACCTTCGGCTGCCCTGTTTCAAAACTATCCCCTGTACCACAGATGCCTTGTAACAAATCAGGAAAATAACTGTCTAAATGAATTTCTTGAGGAAAATGCTGATCCATCGGCGTTACACCCACTTCAAAGCCAAGAGGAGAAACATCCATATCTCGCTGTACAAAGGTTTTTACTTCAATCAATTCATGGGCATTAAAAGTTGAGCTTCCCGCACTACCAAGATTCAATACAGTTTTACAGCCTGTCTTTTGAATGACGTCATAAGCCGTGAATGCTGCATTGATCTTTCCAATTCCACTATAATGGATGGCAATCCCTGCTTGTTCAAACAAACCTTTAGATTCATTGGGTAAAGCCATGATTAATGCTAAATTATCTTTCATTACTGTTCAAAATTAAAATTTTACTTATTAAAATTGAATTTTTATTCCAGATCAATTTAATTCTTTTTAAACCTTCTTCCCCCTCACATTCAATTTAAAATCATATACAAATCACTACGATACTCTACAGTTTGATTGTTCATAATGATCAAATACATAAATAGAGACGACAATAAATGAATATTCAAATCATTGTGGGCAGTATCCGAGAAGGTCGTGTTGCAATCAAAGTTGCAGAATGGCTACTCAAAACAATTAATCAACTTGAATTTAGTACCTTAAATGTTGAAATCGTAGATTTAAAAGAGTGGGATCTGCCTTTCTTTGCAGGAAAAAACTCACCTGCTTCGGGTATTTATGACCAAACCAAACAGCAGGAATGGGCAAAAAAAGTCGCTTCAGGTGATGCCTTTATTTTTATTACCCCAGAATATAATCATGGATACAGTCCTGTACTGAAAAATGCAATTGACTATGTATACAAGGAATGGCAAAGCAAACCCGCTGCATTTGTCAGTTATGGTGGAACGAACGGCTCACGTTCGATTGATCAAATTAAACAGGTGTGTGCCTTTATTGGCATGATTGACTCCAATGCAGTCATCGAAATTCGCGATATTGGTCAACGTGGTAAGACCGAAGTATTTGAAGGCAATGAATTTGATAATAAAGCCGTAAAATCCGTAGTCAATAAATTGATTCAATATGCCAATGTCTAAGTGATTGTTGTACGTTTTGGCCTACATCGCTTGTTTGATTTTACGACTTGGTCGATCCAAAGAATTTATCTATTCTATCGTCATAGGGAACAGGAAGTTTCCCAGACACAAAACAACAATAATCGGTCTGAGCATCAGGAAGTGAGGTAGAACAGGAGTTTACCTAACGAACCAATACGAAAAAGCCCCGTCAGGATGATGGGGCTTTTTTTATCATCTAATTCAATTGTCATCAAAAGTGATCGAACGGATAAAAACAATCCAAAAATAGATATAGCTTTAATTTAATCCAAACCAAGATAAAATGATTTGCCACCAACTTCTACCTGAATAATCATATTCCTTCGAGCCACAATTAAAGACATCCTCCACTTTTGTCAGAATAATTTTATTATTTTGCTGATCTACACAGATGCGTTGAGAATAAGATTTGTCAGATTCTAAATATAAATAATAGGGCACTTTATGTTTAAATTTTG
This sequence comes from Acinetobacter baumannii, assembly GCF_016508585.1. Classification (GTDB taxonomy): domain Bacteria; phylum Pseudomonadota; class Gammaproteobacteria; order Pseudomonadales; family Moraxellaceae; genus Acinetobacter; species Acinetobacter nematophilus. The sequence goes on along the minus strand of NZ_JADVOP010000040.1, from coordinate 15,947 downwards.
CTGAGTCCATGAGAATGCAATGACTTTCGGAAGTTGGCATATCATGGATATTTGTATATGTTTGGGCAAATGAGCTTTTAAACTCTTGATCTTGAATAATTTCTCCCATGTAAAACACTATTTGATTATCCGTAATTTTTTTATAGTTACCCTTAGTAAATAGGCAAATACTATTACCCTTTACTGAAGCAAACAAAGTTGACTCTGGGGTAGCGTAACAGTTCATTGTAAAAAATAACAACAATAGCCCTATGTATATTCTCATTTTCACATCCTTGGCAACTGGGATTTATCCTTTGGATCTTTCAAGAAAAATTCTAAAGCAAACATTACATGTCGCTCTAATTTAATACTTAATTTATGATGCTTTCTTTCAGGATTATTAAATTTTAAAAATTTACCATCAAAATATAATTCTATAATTCTGCCTTGTTGCTCCATATTAAACTCACTAAATCTTTTATAAATATTTCGTCCAGAGAGATCAGTTTTATAAGCTAATAGGTCTTCTCCATTAGGTGAATCAGGTGAGTCAACAGTCTTCGAGTATCCAAAATTACAAGCTAGCTTTTTTCCTGCCTTAAGGTTTGAAAAGCCCATTTGATGCTGCCAGATATGTGTAACTTCATGCATAAACCAATGCTTTACATTTGGTGGTGCTTTTGAAAAATCCTTATAATTAATATAGTCACTTCTTGGTAAGGTAATGTGACCAAATGGTGTAATTGCATTACCAGTTATGCTTTGTAACAGACCACCCATAATTATCCAAACATCCGTATAATCAATCGAATCTTTAAAAACACTTCGACACATTATAATTTCTCTTTCTGTTAATCTACGTCTAAACTCAACTTTAATTTGAGAAAAAGGAGATGGCTTATCTTTAGGTATAAGGCTTAATGTAGCATTAGCTAACAATATTTTATTCGTCTGGCTTAAATCATATTCATCAGAAAAAATTGTATTTTTTCTATCAAATTCATTTCTACCCATGAGTATGCTCCTCAAATAAAAGATGAATTTCAATCTTTTCAGCAGAATTTCCAGTTATTAACTCAGTAAAACCATTTTCATCTGTAGTCCCATGAATGGCTTCACCATTTTTAGTAATTTCATAACAAACATTAGCCAGTGGCTCACCTGTTAACTCATCCTTTAATTGGAACTGATGACCATATTGTTTTGAATTAGTTGGAGCAAATCCATTCGTCATTGCTGTTGAACTTTCTATTTTTGAAGATATCCCTAAACCCCCACCATTATCACCAACGGTTAAGTTTTGATCGCCAATACACTTACAGCCACACGATAATGGAGAATTGTGCTGTGCAGCTGCCTTGCCCATCACCAGCATATGATTATCACCAGCAACAATCGTGGCAACACACTTATGCTTAGGACAACTTGCTTTATCACCAACACATGCAATCGCTTTCCCTTCAATCAGGAAAGAGGACTGACCCGAAATGATTTTCCCACCACCTGTCGTGGGAGAGCCTAATCTAATATATGGATTTGCCATAATTTTTACCTTTTATTGTTCTGTTATTCAGTTGAATCATTATAAAAACATCAAAATCAATACATCGTTTTTTTTCTATGACCTTATTCTGTTGCATTTTTTGCAACAGATTTAATCGAACATAGAGACGTAGCGACCATAAAAAAGTTCTATCATTCGCTTTACGACAAAAAGAAATCTCTAAACCTGAAAAATAGTTTTAGAGTAAATAAATTTACAAATACTATAATTGCATTATCAAAGTAAGTTCTGTAAAAATTCCCTCCACATCATTACCTAACCATCTAAACCATTCATTAAATTATCAATTCTGCCCAACAGTTAATGATTGATCACCAATGCATTTACAGCCACATGATAAAGGTGAATTGTGCTGTGCCGCAGCCTTGCCCATCACCAGCATATGATTATCACCGGCAACAATCGTGGCAACACACTTATGCTTAGGACAAGTTGCTTTATCACCAACGCAGGCTATTGCCTTTCCATCGATCAGGAAAGAAGTTTGGGCAGAAATGATTTTTCCACCGCCTGTGGTTGGAGATCCTAATGTAATATATGGAAGTGCCATAATTCCTACCTCTTATTGTATTGTTATTCAGAAAGCATTTTATAAAACATCAAACTCAATACGGCGGTTCTTTCTACGACCCTCATCCGTTGCATTGTCTGCTACAGGTTTAGTCGAACCTAATCCCGCCGTACTCAAGCGAGTGGGTGCAATACCTTTGGTGGTTAAATATTGTTTTACAGCTTCAGCACGTTGCAAGCTTAATGCTTGGTTCTTTTGTGGATCACCCTGGCTATCTGTATGCCCAACAATTTTAACATTCTTACCCTGAACCTTATTTAATGCAACCACCATCTCGTCTAAGATTTGTGTGCCTGCTGGGGTTAAAACTGCTTTACCAGATTCAAATTCAATGATTCGATTTTTTAAGGCATTATCAATTACGGATTGCTCCGCTGCATTTACACTAATCTGAGCATTAAATCGGTACGGCGGTTGAACCAATGACTGAAATAATGTGGTCGTGGGTTGAATATCTGTTTGAACACCCATCTTACCCGTCAGTTCAACTTGTGTACCCCGCACGGACAATTTACCCTGACTAATTTTTTTCAAATCTGGGGTGATGACTCGAGTCACTGAGTCACTCCAACCATTCGGTGCAGATACAGGACGAATTTGAATTTTATCAACCACCTGATCATTGCCATACACCGCTTTTAACTTGGCTAGAATTGCTTGTTTGGCCATATCATTGGGTACTGCTCCTTCAACCACGATAGGAGCGGCAAATACCTGAAATGAATAAAATAAGCTTGAAATAATCGCAAATTTTTTCAATATTTTTACTTTTTGATTCTTCATATCATTATTCATCTATAAAGGTTTGCCGAAAAATTTTCATCCCTTGTGTCAAACTCAATTGACGCTGACAGAGAGATTGTTCAAGGGCCGCAAGACCTGCGTTCTGTTCAAGATAGGCATCAATCCATAAAGGTTGAACCAAAGAAACCCAATGATCATTTTGCATATTCTGAGTAAAAATATTACTTAATGCGGTAATATCAGCACCTTGGAAACCAAACAGTAAAATCGGTGATTCTTGGTGCAAAATACCGATCAAAATCTCTGTATTGTTTTTTTCCAAGAAACGTCCAATTAAATTGACCCAAAACGCAGCAATTTCATAGCAATAACTTTGGTTATTGATGGGTAAAATTAATACCTTGGATAATTTACTGGTGCCATGTTTCAGTACGGGCTGTAGCAATAAACCTAGACCCAACATACTTTGCGCCAATTCATAAGGCGTGATCTTCATCATTTGTGCAAATGAATGCATTGTATGGTGTTCAAAGAAATCCTGTGTTTTCAGTTCAGGCAGCACCTGAACCTCACGATCAATCAAACCCAGTTTATTCACCAATAACTCAGGATCAGTTATGGTTCTAAACATGCGGTTCTTTTGAAAAAGATCAATCAGTACAGGTTTATATTTAAACGGTGCATACAATAAGTTTTGAAAAGGATTTTCAATTTCCAACAATTGGCTCAAAACCATTGGAAACTGGCGCCCTGAACTGTCTTCACTGGTCACCATATTGGCGGCAAGAAACATCTTTTCTTTCGGATTGGCAATAAAGAAATCCAATGGCGCTAAAGATTGATAGGCTTCATTGAAATTTTCTTCTCGCATCGCCAGTTCTAGCGCTTCGGTAATCCATTGATCAATCACTTGGATCAACGCATATTGTCCTTTGGTTTTTAAAAAGTCACCGCGCGCAGGGCATTTTCCATAATACAATGGTGTAGACTTTAATGTTTGCATACTTTCATCCCTCGCACTAAATCGTTCCCAATGATCATTGAGCTCCCCCACTTGTTGCAGCTTGAGCTGCTGCATTTGGCGTTGCTGGTGTCTGCGGTTTAGGCGCTGTTTGTGCCGCCGACGGCGTTGCTGCTCCAAATGGTGATGCCGCTTGTGGATTTGATCCTGTTGCAGGTGCCTGCTGTGCTGCAACTACCAATGCCGCTTTAGGGCTAGTCACTCGATCCACCAGCTTTAACCCCACATAACCACGATTTGAACCGATTGGGTTAGAAGCATTTCCACTAATCAAACGGAACTGAAGTTTTACAAACAAATCACTGTTTTGTTTGCTGGTCCATGTCATTTCAAAACTACCATTGAGTGGCTTACGTTGCGCACTATCAATTAATTTGTTGATACCGTACTCGCCTGGTTCCTCAAAGATCGTATGAGTTTGACCATCTAAGTCAATTGCTGTGATTCGGGCTCCCGGAATTGCGCCAGGATTTGGCCACATAAAGTTCACCCATTGTTGAATACCGTTTTCATAGACTAAACGCTGTCCATCAATATCAATGGTATACGACAGCAATTTGTTATTTGGAATTGGATAGAATTGGAAGTTAGACTGATTCGCAGCTGGGGCGCCGCCACCTGCAGCACCCGCTGATGCACCGTTGATCGGTGTGGTATATTGCTCAAAATTCATCACAAATTCTGGGTTCAAGCCTACACCCATATTCTTCCAAGTTTTTGAAGATAAGGTATAACCACGACGAATCACGAATGGATCTAGTGTCTCTTTAACAAACTTCGAAATGCTTCCGTTATCACCAAAAATCTGACTAATTTCATTACTGGTTGCTTGAATTGTGCCAGATGAATTAAACGGAACTTTTTGAGAAAGTGTTTGATTAAATGGTTGATACGCTTGTAATGTCCAGAGTTTGTTAATCTCATCTTGAGCCGGAGTCAACAAGCTATCGAATGATTGTGTCAATGGGCTGACCAAAAGCTTTTGAACCATTTGCTGATCCAGCTCACCTAAACCTACTGTAAGTTTTTCATCAACAACCTTTTGGGTTGCATTAAAAACTGAACTTTGATCATTAATGGTTTGTTTTGCTAAAGCCAAAGCACTTGGACCAAAATCACCTGCGCTACGAAGGTCATTCAGCTTGCTTCTCACTTGAGCCATATTCTGTAAATAGTCATCGAGCAATGATTTATTTTGTAGATCATCACGTTTACGAACCAGTTGATAGAACACTTGGAACTGTTGAGAGATTTGCCCTTGAGTCTGATTAGAGGCACGTTGGATTTCATCCGATTTACCCTGACCGAGTACTTTACGCTTAAACCAAGCAATAAAACCTGTTTGCGGGGCAGCAAGTTCTGCTTGAACCACAGGATTATCCCAACTGGTTTCTTTCGCTACACGATCAATATAGGTACGAATTGGAGAGTTTTGTGGTTCACCCAACACGTCCATGATCTTCGCTTGCTGAACAAAATCGGGACCTTTTGCATAATGGGTTGCGTTAATAAACTTTTTCCATTCAGCAATATATTCTTGCTTATACAATTGCGTCAGCTGTTTACGGATTTGATCTGGACTACCACTGAATGTTAAATCATCAGACTGTGTGCTATTTAATACCCAATCTTTGGTATCTGTTGGTTTGTTTGCAGCTTCTTCAATGGCTTTATCAACATATTCATCCCATGCTTTCTGAGTAAATATTCCCGGTAAAGCATAACCACCCAGCATCACATTACGATTGGTTTCACCCACAATTTGCGCCACAGTCACGGCAGGATAACGAACAGCTGCACGCATTTTAATTTCATTATATACACGATCACGTGCCGGCATACCGCGAACAACCGAGAGCAATACCTGGCGAGTTTGATCAACCAACTGAGCATCCGACTCTAAAACTGGGAATTTTTTATCGTTGGCTAAAGTCATTGAATAGCTCAAGATTTTTTCAGCTTTTTGAATCATTTCTCCACGCGGCATTTGTCCACGATTGGCATCTAACCATGAACGCCAGAAACGGGTAACTTGATCGCTTAAATGACTTGCATCCATATATTGTGGATTGCTCATCATGAGATAAGCTTTCAAGGCATTATAAGCATCTTGCGGATTTGTATCCGAAGGCTCTGATGCGATCTGTGTAGAAGAGGTTTGTTTGATTTCTACATTGACATGATTTTGTTTGAGTGTTTGCTCATTACCTTTAACACGTTGCAAATACTGCGCAATGTTTTGCTGACTTGGTGCTAAGACAATCTGTCTCACCCCTTTTAAATACTCAGCTTTTAATTTTTCCTTTAATTCATTGCCTTGATATAAACCAAATGAAAACTTCAACGGACGATGCTGGTCAAAGTCATCCAACTGTTCCAAACGTTGTTGCAAAATCAATAAAGCATCAATTTGGGTTGAAAGTTCTTGACCTGTGGTTTGTTCCATTTGAACCACTTTATTCAGATCGGCTTGTACATCCGCAATCAATTGCTGGTTATTGCGATAAGACCAAACCCACAAGCCTAAAATAATCGAAACACCTAATAGTGATGCAATAAATGCCAAGTAGCGCTTACGTTTTGTATTGGGATTAATATGCTGTTTAACTAAATTCTTATCTTTCAGAATAACTTCTGAGAATAAACCCTTTAAGAAATAACCATGATTCTGAGAAATTGAATTCTGTGGAATACCATGCTCGCTATTGGGAATCTTGGTCAGTTGAAAATCATCGACGATCTGTTCTGTCATCGGACTTTCAATTACACCCTCCTGTAAAGCACTGGTGAAATAGAAGCCACGGAATACCGGTTTAAACTGGTATGGATTTTCTTCAAACAACGTCCCGATAAAAGTTTTTAATACCGGTTTTAAAGTTTTAAATTCAAGCGGGAAAGTCATCACACTTGGAGAAATATTCTGTGCATGACGGCGACTTAAATGAGTTGTACTTACCCCTTTTAAGCCATCATATAAAATGTTGTAATGTTTTTCGAAATGTTCAGCTGCATTTTGTGATGATTCAGGGTCATAGGGTAAAGTCGCACCCCAGACTTGATCAAATTCTGCTGCCTCATAGCATTCAAAGAATTCCGTAAACCCTGCAATCAAATCCATTTTAGAAAAAACCAGATATACGGGTGCAAAGATCTCTAAACGTTCGGTCAAGTCCTGGATACGAGCTCTTAAACTTTTCGCTAATTTAATTGATTTTTCAGGGCTTTGACTGACCAGCTCAGCCACACTGACAATCACAATCAATCCATTGATCGGTGCTTTAGAACGATTCTTTTTTAGAATACTTAAAAAGCCTAACCATTCTGAATGGTCTTCTGAATATACAGAATAGCGCCCTGCTGTATCGAGCAGAACCCCTTCTGTAGAAAAAAACCAGTCACAGTTTCGAGTACCGCTCAGTCCTGAAGACACCACTTTTTGGTGGGTTTCTTCAAATGGGAATTTTAGGCCCGAATGATAAATTGCAGAACTTTTTCCCGCAGCAGGATTACCAATCACCATATACCAAGGTAACTCGTAAAGCGCAGCATTTCCGCTTTTGTCACCCAATTTAGATTTACGAATCAGTTGGATTGATTCTTTCATCTGCTGGTTGATCAGGTTTAATTCTTCTTTGTCTTTTTGTTTTCCGTATTCAGCGGTGTTGTCTTGCTCAATTGCTTCAGCCAGAGCTTCACCTTGCTCTGCATGCTTACGGCGTTGAATCAACCAGTAAATTCCGTAAATCACCAGACCCAGAATATACGCAGCGAGCATCATAAAGAAGTACTGACGCGGTACCACACTGTACGAAGAAATTATCGCAACCAGGATTGAAAGCGCGATCACAAGCTTTGGATTTGTGATGTATTGCCATGCATAGCTTAAAATTGTTTGTATCATTTTCTCGATTTCTTTCTAAATTTGTCTGTAATCTCTATGCAAACTCAGTCCCAACAACTACTTGGGTTTGCTGATGTTCAGCACTATAAACATAGCCATACAACTCATCTTTAAGGTGCAGACTCAACATAAAACCAAAAACTTTGGCTAAAGACTGGGTATGACCTAAACTACTTTTACAATAAAGATAGTGATGTGCTTCAATCGGTGTTTCTGCAAAATTCTGTTCTAATCTTTTTAAAAGCTTGACCTCTTTAGGATCATCTAAAACCAAAACAAAAGGTTGCTCTTGTTCAAATTGTTCTGCTTGAGCCAGATTCAACTCTTTTAAGGGTTGAGATGCCTGATCAGAATTTAGTGCAATTCGAATATACTTGGTTGGCTGTAAATTTTGCAATTCAACCTTTGCATTGGTCATACAGCAGGTACTGATATATTCAGAAGGAATATATTTTTCCGTCATCCATGTTCGATCATCAATGGTTTCTTGATCAATTTCAGAATCAACCACAATAAATAACGAAACTTCTGCATCCAATGACTGTGTTCTTTTCAACAACTTCATCCAATCATGATATGCCGTTGTTTCACCCCAGTAATGATATTCAGTATGAAACTGCTGATCAATGATGCCAAGCTGTGTAAAATATTGATCCATCAATTCTACGCCTGAGTTTTCATCCCATGTGTGAAATAAGTTTTCAGGTAAAATAAGATGAATATTGAGGCGATTTAATTGGGGGACAGCTTCTGCAATCTGTTGTTCTACAGATTCATCTTCATATTCTTGATGCGGGTTAATCCACGCAGGATGCATACGATATTCATGTGCAAGTTTAGCATCATAGAACAGTGCTGAATTCTTTAAGTGCTCCGCGATTTGGTGAAGCATGTCGATATTTTGTTCAAGCTGCTGCTGAATTAAGGCGGTGATCCGTCTCTGACGACTCGATAAACTTGATGAATCTTGTTCTGGTTCTTCAAGTGATTGAATACGCAATGACAAGATGGGCAAACCATAGCTATTGATGAGTCCTTGGTCTAGTTCTGGGCTGATAGGATCTTGAAGTTGCTCAATATGAACTTCGTTTTCCCCCATTGCACTTAAACTGGTTGTCGAATAGACCTTTAAATTTACCCACTCAATTTCTGCATCATGCGTTTCAACACTATTTTGCTGTTCAGTACGTTGTTCTTCTTCAAGTTTTTGTTGCTCTTTCTTGTCTTGGCGACTTTGATAGAATTTTTTCAGCAACATCGGGGTTAGAAGCAACAATGTGATCGCAGCAGGAATCAATCCAAAGAAAATAACAAAATCCTGTCCGCTTGGATCATATTTAATGTCGCGCCAATAAAATACCACGATCGCTGAGACCAGTAGAATGACACTGATCAATGTTGCTAAAATTATTTTGATCATTTATGAAGCTCCAATCAGCGCATAACAGGTTTCATCATTGTCACTTTGCGTCTTCGGCATCACAAAAGCACCTTGTGCCAAACCGACTTGTGCTGTTGAACTCAACTGTAAGGGCTGAACTTCTTCTTTGGCAAGCACCAACCGCAAATCAACCAGTAAGGTTGGACTACACCAACTCTGAAGTATTTTTTTTAATTTTTGACTTAACTTTTTCTTCGGTAAAAACTCTAAATATTGGGCATGCGTTAATGGACCAATTTGTATTTCTATTTTTCCATCAATTTGTCGAATGGTTTCCCCACAAAAAGTATTTACTCCCAAAAGAAAGGGTTGCTTTCCTCCTAACTTGGTTTTCTGCTCGTCCCCTAGTTTAAACTTCTCAGTAATATATTCTTTGACTTCAACAGGATGATGAAAAACACAGGTCAACATCGTTTTCAATGCATGTGCGGTATTGTTTTGTCCCTGCATCAATCCCGAAAACTCAGCAAAATAATCATCTAAATCACTTTGCTGATGCTGGGTTCGAATATAGCCATTTAATGCATGTAATATTTCTAAGTAATTATTTTCTTTTTCAATTTCATAACGTACCGGCAGATTATAACTCAGACTTGCATCCACAAATTGGGCTGTCAGTTTGTGATTAAATAATCCTAAGAACTTCTGTACTTCAACACGCTGTTTACGAGGTGCCTGCTTGACTTTATTGGTATAGGTATAAGGCATCGCACCCTGCATACCGGTTAAACCGACCACCAAATTGGTCATGTGAATCCTGTCTTCAACTTGTTCTAAAGACTCGATCTCATGCTTGGGGAAATTTAGATTCAGTGAACTTTCAAAAAGAAAATCATCTGACCAGCTTTTTAAAGTTGTGATGCTGGGTGCATGTCTAAATAATCGGGTTGACTGAACAAATTCAAAAGCTGTAGGAGTTTTGAAAAGCTCATCAACTACAGAAGCTTCTTGCCACCAACGTTCTGTACGCATTGGTATAACTCCTGTTTTGTATTTAAATCTCTCACAAAAACATCAACAAAGCTGTTCATCTGTACTTTTAAATTAAAAATGTGACTAATCAACTCACTGAAAATATAGAGACTATGTCCACGGAAAACTTGAACATCCACATCCATCAGCACCTTCACCCCTCGCACAAACATCGGGAAAGGTTTTGCTTCAACAAGTTTATGGGTAATCTCAAATTCAATTTGTTTGATCGCATCAATAATCAAATGATTTTCTTTCGATTTTGGTAAATTATAAAGTTCAAGTAACTCTTTGATATGACTGACTGTATCCCCTTTCATTAACGCAAGCGTATTCAAAGAAAGATGTGAAATAATCCGCCATTGTTCGTTTTTATTCATTTCAAATTGATAAGGCTCTGTAGGTCTTTTTAATATCAAGGCACGACGAGCAACCGTACTGTCATTCAAATTCAAAACATTATTCGATTGACCTAAAGCTTCATACGGCAATTCACGGTTTGAACAAAGTAATCTGCAACTGACAAAATCAGACTTGATACTCTGTGGCTCGAGCTGTTTCGAAATAATTGAATATCCTGTTTCAACATATTGATTCTGTAAAACAGTCGGATTCAAAGCATAAAAAAACTGAATATCTTCACCGTGATAATGACTCATTGCGAAGAAAGGTAAAATTGGGTAAACCACTTGATCTTGATTACTTTTTTCACGAATCAAATTCATTTCAAGTATTGAATACACTTGATAAAATTCAGGGTGATGAGCATCTGTGATCAGTGGATACTCTAAGTTTTTGTGATTGATTTTCTGGGGTTCAGCCTGTTTTTCAAATAAATTTACCACTGGACTGGTAAATAATTTAAAGTTCGCTACATTTAATTCTGAATAATTTCGAATAATGGCTTGATCATTTAAATTCAGCTTCAAATGAATCTGAATTTCAAAAGTTAAATTTTCATCTTTTAATAATTTTAAAAAATCTAAATTTAAATTCAGATAACTAAATTTTTCTGGAAAACAAAAGTATTCTATCAACAAACGATAGGCATGATGGGTATGCTGATCTATCGGCAATAAACTTTCATCTTCATGAAATCCCATCACTTCAAAAGGATTTTTAATCGCTGTCACTTTATGATTGATGCGCAGACTAAAGCTGGTATCCTGGTGAAAAATATGGTCCAAGACTTGGAGCGGAAAATTGGAGATAGCATCTAAATAAATGGGCAGTTTTTCATTTTTCAACCAATTTTTACACGGGTTGAATAAATCAAATTTTAAACTCAACGTTGCATTCTGGTTTAAATGAATATGCGCACTTGGTGTCGTTTGAAAACTTAAACTTTCCAGTTGAATTGGCAGTAACTTTACTGCTGTACTGGTATTAAATTCACATTGGACCCCCTTAAAACTTCTTGATTTTAAAGTTGTTCCTTTGGGAATAACATGAACATCCGTTAATTGTTTTTGTTTATTTAAATCTTCAAAGCTCACTACGGAGCAGGCAGGAAAATGTCGCAGATACTGCGGAAACATGACTTCAAATAATGAGCGGGTAAATATGTCATAGCTATCAGCTAATTTTTTATCAATACGTGCCGCAATTAAAGAAAAAGCCTGGATCAGGCGCTCAATATGTGGATCATCAATTTGTTCTTGGTTTAAAGATAATCTTTGCGCAATTTTAGGATATTTATCTGCAAATGCACGTGACTGCTGACCAAATTCTTGTAGTTGCTTTTCATAATACGGTAAAAGTTCTTCTATCACGACATACCTACATTTTTAAGATCTGGCAGAGATTACATATTGCTGTGTTGTTGGCTTGAGTAAGGCATCAAAAATTACAGGTTCATAAAGCGGATGAATATTTAAATAGGCTTGAATGCTTAAGCATAAAGAACCAACATTCTGATCATCTAGCTGCATTTCTACTTTAATCTGTTTTAATCGTGGCTCATGCGCAGCGATCGACTGCTCAATGGACTGGCAAATAACATCTCGATCTGTGGGGTTGGCAGTTGAAAGTCCAACAAAATCAATAATCCCAAACTGTACAATCGATTTTTTGGCTAAAGCATAATCATCAATATCCAAATCTAGTTTAGCGATTCGGGTATTTAACAAATCTTCTAAATCATGAGCAACAGACTCTCTTAGCTCATGTATGGAAAGCCCTTTTACATAATCATCTTCAACAATCAAGCGATCAAATAGTGTAGATCGAAATCCATAGGGATAAAGTTGATCTAAGTTCATAACTGATATTCTAATGATATGAAACAGGTAGGGACTTTTCAGCCCCTACCCGTCTCAAACAACAATTAAGCAGCGTAAGATGCTGTATTGTTAGAAAGAGACCATTTCTTAGTAACGGCACCTTTAGCAGAACCGTTAATATCTTGTTGATTATAAGTCCACTCAACTGCAGCATATTTCAAACCAAATGCTTCAGTTGGAACACCTTCTTCATTTACAGTCGGTGTTACGCTTGAAACAAGAACATGCTTAAGTTTGATTTGGAGGTACTTGATACGTTTGTCACCGTTTGCGCGGTAAAAATCAATTTGAACTTCGTCAAAAGTATAACCAGCAGAACAAGCTTCCCAAAGTTTCGGACTAGTCGCATCCAAATCTTTAACGAAAAGCATGTCTGAATGTTCTACACGTTCAGCAGTGTGACCACCAACGCTTGAAGAAGTAGCAGATTTCGGTTGACGGATGTTGTGAGACCAAGAATTAACTTCTAGCCAGTTCTTGTGCTCAGAATCACGTGACTCACCATCAACTTTGTACTTGCCTTGAAATTGAACGTATATGTCTTTCATTGGATTTACCCTTATTTTTTAAAGTTATTATTTAGCCACGCTCTATTTTAATTCGAGGACTGAGGTAACTCAGTGACAAGTCGCAGAGAAACTGACAACTCATCTAGCTGGAAATGCGGTCTTAAAAAGACCACAGACTTGTAGTGCCCTGGCTCTGCAGGATTCTCTACAACTTTTACAGAAGCTTCACGCAGTGGATACTGTGCTTTTGCTTCTTGAGACGCGCCATCATCAAGCAATACATATTGTGATAGCCATTCATTTAAAAATGCTTCTACATTTCCAGCCGATGCAAAACTTCCGACTTTATCCCGCATCATTGCTTTTAAATAATGTGCAATTCGAGAAACTGCCATGATGTACTGGATCTGGCTAGAAAGTGATGAGTTTGCATTCGCAGTATCGCTGTCATATTTTTTCGGCTTCTGCGTAGACTGTGCGCCAAAGAATGCGGCATAGTCTGTATTCTTGCAATGCACCAGTGGGATAAAGCCCAAATCACTCAATTCTTTTTCACGACGATCAGTGATGGCAATTTCTGTTGGGCACTTAAACACCACTTCACCGTCATTGGTTTTAAAGGTATGTACAGGTAAACCTTCTACCATACCACCACCTTCTACACCACGGATAGCGGCACACCAACCATGCAGGTCAAAGGCATTGGTCAAACGCGTACCAAAAGCATAAGCAGCATTCATCCATAAATATTCGTCGTGATTTTGACCTGAAACTTCTTCAACAAAGTTAAAGCCTTCAGTTGCCCATCCCTCTTTAGGATCATAAGGTAAGCGTCCTAAAACACGTGGCATGGTCAATGCAACATAACGCGCATCATCACTTTCACGGAATGAACGCCACTGTACATATTCAGCTGTTTCAAACACTTTTGAAACGTCGCGCGGACGATCAATATCAGTAAATGACTCAAGCCCAAGCATGTTACTACTCGCAGCCGAAATAAATGGTGCATGCGCTGCCGCTGCAACATGAGAAATCTGTTCTAACAGGTACATATCTGATGGTGTACGATCGAATTCGAAATCACCAATCAAGGTGGCATAAGGCGCACCACCAAATGAACCATATTCTTCTTCATACACTTTTTTGAACAATGTACTTTGATCGAAATCAGTTGCACCTTGGAAGTCTTTGATCAACTCTTTTTTCGTTGTGTTTAACATACGAATTTTGATCAATGGATTAGATGGTGACTCTTGGCAAAAATAGTACAAACCACGCCAAGTCGATTCAATTTTTTGAAACTGCTCGTTGTGCATGATTTTGCTGAGTTGAGTCGAAATAAGTGCATCAATTTCCGCAATACGCTTATCTATAGACAGGGACATGTTTTCAGAAACAGTAATTGTTCCTGCCATGACTTCTTTTGCCAACTCACTAATTAAGCTTTTCGCACGATCATGCTCTTCTTCATTACGTGCAATTCGGCTACGCTCCACAATAGAATCAAGTAAACTTACTTCTTCTACAGCTGTATCCTGTACAGTATTGCTTTGTAAATTACTCATTTTCTGGACCCGCCTCAGCACTTAATTTACGGATCTGATCCGTATTCTGTAAAACCTCATCAAGCAAGTCTTCCAAACGCTCACTATTAGAAATTTTATTTCTCAAGTCTGTTAAACGCTCACGCGCTTCAACCAACTTCTTCAGTGGTTCAACTTGCTGCACAACCTGTTCAGGGCGGAAATCTTCCATCGACTTAAATGTTAAATCAACCGACATACGCCCACCTTCTTCAGTCAAAGTATTTTCAACTTGGTAAGCTGCACGTGGAGACAATGATTCCATCACTTCATCAATGTTTTCTAAATCAACATTGATAAATTTCTTGTCCTTTAACTTGGTTCTTTCTAATTCAGAAGCTGCAGAGAAATCGCCGAGCACGCCAACAACAAATGGTAATTCTTTAATTTCCTTACCATCGCCCACTTCAACATCATAAGTCAGCTGAACACGTGGTGGTCTGATTCGCTGTAATTTTTTCTGTACACTTTCACGTTTTGACATTTTTTTTATCCATTAATTTGAGCAAATAAATTATGTTGGGAAATTCGGTCTAGCTGCTGGTGTCGGCTTCGGTTTTGCTGGAGTAGCAGCAGGTTTAGATGCTGCAGGTTTAGATGAAGACGGGGCAGAACGTGTCGGCGAAGTACGGTTCACTTTCTGAGGACGGCTCACTTTCTGAGGACGTGCACGCTCTACAACTGGAGCACTTTCCTGATTTTTTTCAACCAGAACAGCAGCTGGCATTGCTTGTCGGACAGCATCAGTAAAGTTTTTCGCAACTGGATAAGTTTTGGCTTCTGTTAAGTAGCGCATTTCACTGGTACGCATCTTGTTTAGCGCATCTGAAGCTAAACCAAGACTTGCGAGGAACTTAACATCAGTCAACTCATTGCTTTGAATATTCAATGTGTCTAAATAACTGACGATCTGAAGTGCTTTTTCATTTTTGCCAAGCTGTTGGAATTTTTCCGCAGCCGAGACCAACAGTTTGTTTTTATAGTCTTTATTCTTCTTATCACACAATTGCGCATAAATCCCAAGCAGCTCAGGATTTGTCTCGCCTTCAACCATTGGATAGTCTTTGATACATGATCTTTTTAGTTTGATCTCATCGTTTGCGCTAACAAAGGTGCTCGCAAATGATGCTCCAAGAACTAAAATGTACGGGATATAATTCTTCAAAATCTAACCTCAATTCACTTGATTCAGTTATTCAATAGATTTACTTTTGATGTTTTATAAATATATATAATTAAAGCAACTTCGTTTAAAATCTTAGAAATAAAACTAAAAAAAACGCTTTTAGTCAAGTGAAATTTCGTATCGACATTTCAAACGATTGATAAAAAAAGTTTTTTAAAGTGTTTGGATAATATCAATAATATCTTATC
>NZ_JADVOP010000039.1 GCF_016508585.1 Acinetobacter baumannii | reverse complement strand
ACATTGAGTAGAAACTTATAAAAAATAATAAGTTATTTATATTAAAAGTTTACTCTTTCATTAATATCCCTTAAAACATTTTGATCGATTCACAAGCAATTCCTATTTGGCTACTCTGTATTCAATGCTAAACTGATGCTCACTTTATTTTAATCACCTCTAATAACAATGTTGAATTATTTTTGGCGTTTGGCAAAACTACTCAAAATTGATCAGTTTAAATATCGCCCATTGACGAATGGGGAAATCCGAATTAGCCAGACTGTGTTTGGTGACCTGATTGATTACGATCAGGTTAAAATCATGAATCATCCCTACCTGCCATGGCAACCTGTCGGCATCTTAATGGCACCGAATGGCTATATACATTTAAAAGATGCTGATTATTGTGAAGATTTTTCCTGCATGAGTTTAGCCTATCAAGCTGTGTTCATTCATGAAATGGCACACGTCTATCAATATCAACGTCATGAAAAGGTACTGCTAAAAGGCGCAATTTTACAGTCTGCAATGTATCTTAGTTTTGGACGATATAATCCTTACCGCTATACCTTGGTTCAGGGAAAATCTTATTTTGACTATAATATCGAACAGCAAGGCGACATCGCTAAAGATATCTATTTAAATCGGATCAAAAATATCATTTTGCAGTAAATCCAAACTAAAATTTGAAACTTTTAGTTTCATTCGAACTTTTTTGTGATCTATTTCATAATTTCTTCAAAAAGAATATCAATTCCGATATAAAAACCAAAAAATAATGAAAAATCACTAGTTTCTACAAATAAAATACTCTAAATTCATGGTGTCATTGATGCTGTACTGAATAAACTTGATGAATCACTAGCTTCTGACATTTTTTTAGTTAAAATACTCAATGTCTGAAATTTTTGCATTGCAAAAAAATAAAGATTTTTGATGATTTTTTGATGATTTTATAGCTTCGCCCTTTGGCAGTTTTTGTTGTGTCTATATATACATACGTTGAATAACTACATTTTAAAAATCAACAAAATGTATATAAATTACCCTATTGGAATAGGATTTGGTTTAAATGAAAAGTTTTAAAATTGCTCTTGCGCAATTCTCTCCATTCATTGGTGATCTTGATTCAAATGTTCAAAAGATGATTGAGCAAGCCAATGAAGCAAAAAAACAGAATGCTGAAATTATTGTTTTTCCTGAACTTTCTATTATCGGTTATCCGGCTGAAGATTTATTTCTACGCCCAAGCTTAGCTAAACGTACAGCACAGGCTTTTGAAAAATTAGCTGCGATCAAAGATATCGTTTTGGTCTTTGGCTTTGTGAATCTTACGGAAGACGGTCAACGCTATAATGCTGCTGCTGTCATGAAAGATGGTCAAGTACTGGGTATTTATAATAAACAAAATTTACCTAACTATAGTGTGTTTGACGAAAAACGTTATTTTAACGAAGGTCATCAACATCTCGTTTTTGAATACTTGGGGCATAAGTTTGGTGTATTGATCTGTGAAGATGTTTGGTCGCTCAATACAGTTCAACAGCTGGCTCAACTGAATGTCGAAAGCGTACTGGTACTGAATGCTTCACCTTATGAAGTTGGCAAACCTCAGCACCGTATCGTAACGCTCAAGGAATTAGCAAAACAATTGAATCTGCACTTGGTCTATGTCAATCAAGTTGGTGGACAGGACGATCTTATTTTTGATGGCACAAGTTTTGTGATTAACCAATCAGGTGAGGTTGCATTACAGGCACCAAGTTTCACTGAAGATCTTTACTTTGCAGAATACCAAGTTGAAAATAAAAGTTATCAAGTTGTCGAAACTGTACCTGCTTTAAGTACGATGGCCGAGATTTACCAAGGTCTAGTTTTAGCAACACGTGATTATGTTCAACGTTCAGGCTTTCCTGGTGTAATTCTTGGTTTATCCGGCGGTATCGACTCTGCTTTAACACTTGCGATTGCTGTTGATGCAATTGGTGCGGATAAAGTTCAAGCAGTGATGATGCCGTATACCTATACCTCTCAAATTAGTGTTGAAGACGCCACTGAACAAGCCAAGCGTATGGGGGTTACATTTGGCATCGCTGAAATTCACCCGATTGTAAATAGTTTCATGCAAACACTATACCCATTCTTTGGCAACTCACCTGCTGATGCAACAGAAGAAAATCTTCAAGCACGTGCACGTGGTACATTATTGATGGGTTTATCCAATAAATTTGGTAATTTAGTGCTTTCAACAGGCAATAAATCAGAACTTTCTGTGGGTTACTGTACTTTATATGGTGACATGGTGGGAGGGTTTGCTGTCCTTAAAGATGTTTATAAAACCATTGTGTTTGAATTGGCGAAATACCGTAACAGCATTTCAGAAACGCCTGTGATTCCTGAACGTGTGATTACTCGTCCGCCATCAGCTGAACTCCGTCCAGATCAAAAAGATCAAGATTCACTCCCTGCTTACGATATACTCGATGCAATTCTATACGCCTATATCGAAGAAGAACAAAGCCAAGAAGACATCATTGCCAAAGGTTTTGAACGTGAAGTTGTTGAAAAAGTGATTCGTCTGGTTGACCGTAATGAATACAAACGCCGTCAAGGTTCAATTGGACCGCGTATCAGCTCACGTGCATTCAGTCGTGAACGTCGCTATCCGATTGTAAACGGCTGGAAACCTGGTGTATAAGCCCCGTGAATGTGGATAATTCACTCCCAGCGAGCTTTGCTCAGGAACTTGCTCAAGCACTTTTGCTTGAGCAAGTTCGCTATACCAAACAACAATTACTCGATCAAAAAAATCCTCAATTTATTCAAAATTTTATTTCTCAAACTTATCAGAATGCTGACAAAATTCTTTTAAAAAACGTGATACAACTCGAACAACTATCTTCAGTTGTTCAAAAATACGCATTTGAACTGAATTTGGGCGCTGATATTCTTGAGTTTATTGGTGTCGTTGCGCAAAAAATTCATCAATATGCAATTGGTAGCCAGACCGTTATCAATGATTTACTTTCTGATGAATCCTTTGAATTATGGATGTTCAAGATTTTAGAACTTGAACAACTCCGCAACTACCTTCAAGAAAACTTACAGCACAATCCTCAGATTCAGCAAGTCAGCCTACAGCTTGCCAATCAGATTGTTGAAAGCAATACACCTTGGCTTGATCAGCTTCGCCACTACACAGTTAAACAAAATCGTCTTGCTTCCAAAGTCGTGAGCTTTATCCAAGACCAACAACAAAATATTGAATTAAAATTAGAAAACCAGCTTGCGGCAGCAATACGCAAACAACTCAGTAATATCATTATGCTTCCCAATGAGGATTTGGCAGATATTGCGACCCACATCTGGTCTGAAATCAAACAGCGTTCGTTAAAAGAAACATTTTCTCAACTACAGTCGATAGATTTTGAGGAATTCTTTATTCTCGTTTACGAAACATGGAAAGAGCTTCGTGAAACAGAATATATGCAGCAGGTTATTCTCAATGTTGTAGAAGCATTTTATGAATACTTTGGTGAATATAGTCTGCAGGAATTATTGCACTCTGTAGGTCTAGATAAAAATGACTTATACATTGAAGCAGCGCGATTTATTCCGCATACATTAGGTGCATTAGACCAACACGGTCTGTTAGACAGCATCATCCAATCTTTGATTGCACCCTTCTATCTAGATTCACAAACACATCGCTTTATAGAAAGTTTTCTTGCTGAGAAAGCATAGCATTGATGTAAAGTGGATCACCTTTCTAGCAGCAATGTTTCCAAACCAATTTAAACCATCACCATAAAGCACGCCAATAAAAGCTTAATCCCATCAAGCAACATTGACATATCACGGATTTAGTGAATTAAAAAACAAATTATATTTTACAGTATGCGCTTTCTACAGATTGACGGTCTGTATATATGGCACTAAAAATTTCATTTTTGATTGAGTTCAGCCCCATTGCCTGACTTTATTTTTAATCCATACGATCGACATGGTTTTGACTTAAACATTTGACGATACAAAAAAAGAGACCATGCGGTGAGCATGGTCTATAAAAATGGTGGCTATGACGGGACTTGAACCTGTGACCCCCGCATTATGAGTGCGGTGCTCTAACCAACTGAGCTACATAGCCGTAAACTGTGTGCGCATTATCTAAAGTTATACACCTTACGTCAAGCATTTAAATAAACCGATGATCACACTTTAAACAATTGATATTTAAATGTTTAAAATTAATACATATTTGTATTTTCATTAGAGAATTGACACATTCAAGCAATCAAATGATCTGGCAATTGAATATTTTCTAAATCAAGGATTTAATTTTTTAATTGAAGGTGTTTCAATAAAATGGCACTTAAACAATCAAGCAACCAAAGCTATTCTATAACCATTAAACAATATGGCAATCATGGCGTTTTAATATTTTAAATATTCAGATCCAGCAATAAATAGAGAGTGATTTACCACTCTCTATTTGCAACCAGCTCTTCCATTTCAATATCAAGATAGCCTTGGTCTTGTACCACCATCATCAATGCTTCAGCAATATAATCTGCTGCAGTATCATCTAGCGAGGAGTCTAAGTCTTCAAACTGAGGCTTCATTTCATTAATTTCAGTCACAGTCAGATTTGCCAAAGAATAAATTTCAGCATCGCTAAAGCTGGTTTTAGCCACCTTTTTAGCAAATTGTTCAATGAGTTGCTTTATTTCGGCAACCAGAATATCGGGATAATATTCATCATCGAACATTGGGAGAAGTAGATCGTTAAACATAGCAACCTAAAATAAAACAGCAATTCACGCGCTTATATAACACAAACCCTACAATTCGCCAAATCTACTTGCGCTCTTAAGGTTATATTTTTTAAATCGTTTGCTCATTGGATACAGGAATACACGCCAATCACCAAACTTATGCATTTAAGAAAGATTCCTAAACCCACAATTACATCCAATTTAAAGCACTTGTGGTTAAATCGCAGTACGCATTGCCTGCCAAACTTTAATCGCATCCGACATTGCTTTTACATCATGTGCACGTACCATGCATGCCCCTTGCTGAATACTTATCAAATGCGCAGCAACACTGCCCACCGCGCGATTTTGTGCATCCACACCACCCAGTGTCTCCCCTATGAAACGCTTGCGTGACAATGCGGATAAAATAGGATATCCCAAGCAATGAAGCTTATAAAACTCATTGAGCAACTTTAAATTCTGCTGGGCATTTTTTGCAAATCCAAACCCTGGATCAATCAGAATATTTTCAGGCTTTACGCCTGCCTGCAATGCAGCATCAATACGCTGTTGTAACTCTTTGATCACCTCTAATGTCACATCCTGATACTGATCCAATTGATTCATTGTAGTTGGCTCACCACGCATATGCATGATAATCACAGGAATATCCAATTCTGCCGCCGTTTGCAATGCATTTGGACGTGTTAATGCACGTACGTCATTCCAAATGTGTGCACCTGCTTCAACTGCGGCACGAATGACTTCCGGTTGAGAGGTATCCACAGAGATCACTACATCATATTGAGCAAGTTCAGCCACCACAGGAATCACACGTCGGATTTCTTCTGCAATTTCTACAATCGAAGCGCCAGGACGAGTAGATTCACCACCTACATCAATCACAGTTGCACCTGCTTCAATCATTTGTTTGGCATAAGCAATGGCTTGATCCTTTTGATTATGCTGCCCACCATCACTAAAAGAATCTGGAGTTACATTGAGTATCCCCATGACATGTGCTTGTGATAAATCCAAACTCAAACGTCCACAACGCAAGATTTTATTTGGCAGTGACACCAATTGCATGTCGCTTCTCCATGATTAATTCCTTTTAGTTTACCAATTACACACTATTTCAAGATAAATTCTTTTAACAATAAAGTGTATTTGCATAAAAAAAGAGCCTCACATGAGACTCTTTTTGACCTGGTTCAATCAGGTTGCCGGTAATGGCGGCGGAGTTGATGGACCATCTGTAGGTGTCACATCGATTACAGGATTCTCAGCAACATAAACCTTAGGTGGCTGCGGCTCACGACCTTCCATAATGTCACGGATTTGATCACGATCAATGGTTTCCCATTCCATCAAAGCT
This sequence comes from Acinetobacter baumannii, assembly GCF_016508585.1. Taxonomy (GTDB): domain Bacteria; phylum Pseudomonadota; class Gammaproteobacteria; order Pseudomonadales; family Moraxellaceae; genus Acinetobacter; species Acinetobacter nematophilus. Next base: position 31,202 of record NZ_JADVOP010000039.1, on the reverse strand, counting down.
TTCACCATTGCATGGGCAATATCCTTGTTATTTTCAAGAATATCACGGGCAACTTTGTACTGCTCATCAAGAATACGACGTACTTCTTGGTCAACTTGTTGTTGAGTTGCTTCAGAAATAGTTCGGCTACCGACGTTTCCAAAGAAACCATTTTGGTTTTCATCTTCGTAAACCATTACCCCCATTTTGTCAGACATACCGTACTTGGTCACCATTGCACGCGCCATTTTAGTTGCACGTTCAAAGTCGTTGGAAGCACCTGTCGACATCTGGTTCATAAACACTTCTTCTGCTATACGACCGCCGAATAAGATAGACAGTTCATTTAACATCTTAGACTTGTAATGACTGGTTTGGTCATGTTCAGGCAATTGCCAAGTCACACCCAGCGCCCAACCACGCGGCATAATGGTTACTTTATGCACAGGATCAGTACCTGGAAGAATCTCAGCAACAATCGCATGACCTGCTTCATGGTAAGCTGTCGCACGACGTTCTTCTTCACGGATCACCATCGACTTACGCTCAGGTCCCATATAGATCTTGTCTTTTGCATCTTCAAAGTCATGCATATCGACAGTGTTCTTGTTGCGACGCGCAGCAAACAGAGCTGCCTCATTGACAAGATTTGCCAATTGCGCACCAGAGAAGCCCGGCGTACCACGTGCAAGCACTTTAAGATCAACACCTGTTACAGATGGAAGTTTCTTTAAATGCACTGCCAAAATCTGCTCACGTCCTTTGATGTCAGGAAGCCCCACCATCACTTGACGGTCAAAACGCCCTGGACGCAACAATGCTTTATCGAGTACGTCAGCACGGTTGGTCGCAGCAATAACGATAATACCTTCGTTACCTTCGAAACCATCCATTTCAACCAACATCTGGTTCAAAGTTTGTTCACGCTCATCATGACCACCACCAGTACCTGAACCACGATGACGACCAACAGCATCAATCTCGTCAATAAAGATGATACAAGGCGCATGACGTTTTGCTTGTTCGAACATGTCACGTACACGTGAAGCACCCACACCTACAAACATTTCAACGAAATCAGAACCTGAAATGCTAAAGAATGGCACTTTTGCTTCACCGGCAATCGCCTTCGCAAGTAAAGTTTTACCTGTACCTGGAGGACCAACCATCAATACGCCTTTTGGAATTGTTGCTCCTAAACGTTTGAATTTTGCAGGGTCTTTTAAGAAATCTACAATTTCTACAACTTCTTGTTTTGCTTCATCACAACCTGCGACATCAGTAAATGTCACTTTGATTTGGTCTTCAGAAAGCATTTTTGCCTTGGATTTACCAAAACTCATTGGACCATTTTTACCGCCTGCACCACCGCCCATGTTACGCATAAAGAACATGAACAATAAAATAATTAAGAGTACAGGGAAACTTGCAATGAGAAGTTGCATCAACAAACCTTGACGTTGAGGTGCAGTACCTTCAACAACAACGTTATTTTTGATGAGTGTAGGCATCAGTTCAGGATCTTGAACTGCTGGGCGAATACTTTCAAAGTTCGAACCGTTCTTTTTTTCGCCGCTTATTCTTTCACCATCAATTGTGACTTTACTAATTTGACCAGCATTCACCGCTGTGACGAATTCAGAATAATTCATCGCAGAAGGCTTACTGCGGTCACTGAGATTGCTGAAGATTAAGATCAGCACACCCAGTATGACCAGCCACAATACGGCATTTTTGAAGTAATCGCTCAAAGCTTTATTCCCATATATAACTATTTTGATCAGGCTCAATCATGCTTGATCGTAACAAAAAGCGAGTAATGAATTTCGCAATAAAGATTAAAAAAGTACAAAATGCACAATTTTTAACAACTTGGCAAGCATTTGTTGGCAATTCATTACGAACTACGAACATACCTTAAAAATGCCCGCTATTGCGAAACTTTTTTACGACCCTGTCCAATTAAAAAAACTTCTTTTGAACGTGCACGTGAAGCAGCAGGTTTTGCTGTTTTCAATACATCAAAACTGTCCACGACTTGCTTTCGGAACTCATCAAATCCACTACCTTGGAAAACCTTGACTACAAATTGCCCCTTCGGTCCTAAAACTTTATTGGCAAAATCTAGCGCAAGTTCACACAAATAAATCTGGCGAGGTTGATCTACAGCCCTATTACCTGATGTATTGGGGGCCATATCTGAAATTACAACGTCTACAGTGCGTCCATTTAAAATATTTAACAATTTTTCGAAAACTTCTTCTTCTCTGAAATCACCTTGTAAAAAAGTAACATCAGGCAAAGCATCCATTTCCAAAATATCGGAAGCAATCACTAAACCCTTGTCACCGACCAGTTTTCCTGCGATTTGCGACCAGCTTCCTGGCGCAGCCCCCAAGTCAACCACAGTCATTCCGGGTTTAATCATTTTATATTTTTCTTGAATTTCAAGAAGTTTATATGCTGCGCGAGCACGATATCCTTCTTTTTGTGCTTTTTTCACAAAAGGATCATCTAAATGCTCTCTCATCCACGCACGACTACTTTTGGATAACTTTTGGTTGGTAATGCGTGTAGCCATAACTCTCTTGATCTAAACGGATAACTAACTTGTGATTGTACGTGAAAAATATTCTCATTGCAGTATTCATATGGATTAAAATCGATAGATATTGATATGTTTTTTTGAATAAGCTTCATCGAATATTTCTACAGAATTTACAGCGCAGCGATATGGCTTTTGTTATACTAAGCCGTTTTTAAAATCAGGTTATTTTTTATGGCGACTCTATCTATCCAAGAACGTAAGCGTTTACGTCAAATCGGACATGCATTAAATCCAGTTGTAATGCTGGGTGATAAAGGCTTGACTGAAAGTGTCGTTGAAGAATTAAACCGTGCTTTAAATGATCATGAGCTAATTAAAGTTAAAATTGCGGGTGAAGATCGTGAAGCACGCACAGCAACGATCACTGAAATAGCGGATACCACTGGCGCAGAGGTAGTTCAAACTATCGGTAAAATTGCTTTGCTTTACAAAAAAGCAGCCAAACAAAATCAAAAACTTTCTAATTTGGTTCGTCACGCTCATCTTTCTAATTAAGATTTATTTTCATGGCAAGTTACGAACTTAATGCTTTTGATCGTCGTTTTCAAAGTATCTCTTTAGTGGGTGCAATTGAGCAGATCAATCCTTATACCTTGAATGTAGGTTATTGGTTAAGAGATCCCAATCAATTTATTGTGTATCCTGAACCTGTTGCAGCTCATCCGCGTCAAGATTTTCTCTGGGAAAATACCTGTTTTGAAGTTTTCATTGGCGTACATGGCGAAGACCAATACCGAGAAGTAAATCTCTCCCCTTCTCAAGCTTGGCAAGCCTATCAATTTGAAGAATATCGTTATCCTGAAAACATGCCTCCTGTTGCTGCGTATGATATTGAGTTAAATCAGCTTAAGCGCACACATTATGGATTGAATGTTAGTTTAGACCTGACTGAGTTTATGCTGGCACATAAACTAAAGTGGTCTGATTTGTTTATTGGACTAAGTGCTGTTTTGAATACCACGCAAGGTCAGCATTTCTTCGCAATGCAACATAGCGGACAGCAAGCTGACTTTCACAACAAACGTGACTGGTTACATACCTTCTAATGGTCACTGTTCAATTCAGTTGCATTTAAATAAAAAAGTGAGGCATTTTGCCTCACTTTTCTATTTATCTGGTTTAGATATTTACATACAGACAAAAACCGATAACGACTTATTGCTTGGTTGTAACTTTGTGCCACACTTCTAGAGTATGTTCTTTTGAACGTTTTAATGTCTCAGTAAGCTGAACTTTATGTTTAGACGAAATTTTTGAAACATCTTCACGAATTTCTTTGCCGACTTCAGTCAACTCTTTCACCAAAAGGCTTAATTCAGATTTTAACAGTTCAGCCAATTCCACCAAATCTTTTTGTGAATTAGAAAATTGTGTTTTGATGACATCAAGACGTTGTACCAAATCTTGTTTGAAGTTTTGAACTTGATCTTGTACCTGTTCATTCAGCTGATCTGTTTCAGCTTCCAGTTTTTTCTGAGTATCAGCCACAGCTTGCGTTACTTTTTGCTGTGCATCTTTGCCCAGTTTTTCTAAATTTTCCACAGTTTCAGCAGCAACCTCTTTCAAAGCAGCTGTGTCTTTTGTTACTTTTTCTGTCACACTTTCTTTAGATATTGTCATATTGATTCCCCCTAGAATACGAACCAACAAGATAGCCTACAGAAATAAGTTTTAGATTTTGATTTGTCTGACAATTATTAATTACTTACAATTTCAAAAAATTCATTTAAAAAGCACAATAAAATTAATAGAGTCTGTAGTCATTTCAAGCATCTCTGATGTGTCAACAGTTTCTAAGAAATAGCAAGGCATTTATCTCACAATATCCACATAAATAAAATGGACTTTTAATCGCTTCATGCGTATAATGCGCTGTTAAGTTACAAGCGAGCAGACATAAGGAGGGTAGGATTTAATTAGCCTTCCTTTTTTTTCGTCTACTCGCTTTTTTACAGCCCTATTTTTGTGGTTTTAGTTCAGGAGCTATGGTTTGAGCACCCCCGCCATTTTAGCCCTTGCTGACGGTACTGTTTTTAAAGGTACATCGATCGGCGCTACGGGAAGTACGACTGGTGAAGTCGTTTTTAACACTGCCATGACTGGTTATCAAGAAATTTTGACCGATCCTAGTTATGCACAGCAACTTGTAACTTTAACTTATCCTCATATCGGTAATACTGGTTGTAATGAAGAAGACACTGAGTCAGGTCGAATTCATAAAGTCTGGGCGAATGGTCTCATCATTCGTGACCTTCCTTTATTACACAGCAATTTCCGCGCAAATCAATCTCTTGGCGAATACTTAGAACAACATAATGTCGTTGCCATTGCAGATATCGATACACGAAAATTAACACGTATCTTACGTGACAAAGGTGCACAGAACGGCTGTATTCTTGCAGGTGAAAACATCACTGAAGAAGAAGCAATTGCCCAAGCACGTGCCTTTGGTGGCTTAAACGGTTTAGACCTTGCTAAAGAATGTTGTGACCCTGAAGGTTTTGAATGGACTGAAGGCTCATGGACACTGGGCAAAGGCTTCTCTCAACCTGAAACTAAATTTCATGTGGTTGCATACGATTATGGTGTCAAAACCAACATCTTACGTATGCTTGCAGATCGCGGTTGCAAGTTGACTGTGGTTCCTGCTCAAACTCCTGCAGAAAAAGTATTGGCACTTAATCCAGATGGCGTGTTCCTGTCAAATGGTCCTGGCGATCCAGCGGCATGTGATTATGCCATTGAAGCGGTTAAGACCATTGTTGAAACAACAAACCTGCCTGTATTCGGTATTTGTTTAGGTCATCAAATTCTAGCGCTCGCTTCTGGTGCTAAAACGGTGAAAATGCCACATGGTCACCATGGTGCAAACCATCCTGTACAAAATATTGACGCACAAAGTCAATATCACGGTACAGTGATGATTACTTCGCAAAACCATGGCTTCGCTGTAGATACAGAGACATTACCTGCAAATCTTAAAGCAACACATAAATCTTTATTCGATCAAACCCTACAAGGGATTCATCGTACAGATAAACCTGCGTTTAGCTTCCAAGGTCACCCAGAAGCAAGCCCTGGTCCACATGACTGTGCCCCATTGTTCGATCATTTTATCGAACTTATTGAAGCATCTAAGAAGTAATTAAGGAAGCGATCATGGCTAAACGTACAGACATTAAAAGTATCTTAATTATTGGTGCGGGTCCGATTGTAATCGGACAAGCATGTGAGTTCGATTACTCAGGTGCACAAGCATGTAAAGCGCTTCGTGAAGAAGGTTATCGTGTGATTTTGGTGAACTCTAACCCAGCCACCATTATGACAGATCCAACGATGGCAGACGCAACGTATATTGAACCGATTACGTGGCAGACCGTAGCAGCCATCATTGAGAAAGAACGCCCAGATGCAGTTCTTCCTACAATGGGTGGACAAACGGCATTGAACTGCGCACTTGCACTTGATGCCAACGGTATCTTGGAAAAATATAATGTTGAATTAATCGGTGCAACCAAAGAAGCTATTGAAAAAGCTGAAGACCGTAAATTGTTCGACATTGCAATGCGTAAGATCGGCTTAGAATGTCCGCGTGCCGATGTTGCGGAAAGCATGGAACATGCACTTGAAATTCAAGCGCGTTTTGGCTTCCCGGTCATCATTCGTCCATCATTTACGATGGGTGGTTCAGGCGGTGGTATCGCTTACAATAAAGAAGAATTTATTGAAATTTGTGAACGTGGTTTCGATCTTTCGCCAACTAAACAATTATTGATTGATGAATCATTGATTGGTTGGAAAGAATACGAGATGGAAGTCGTTCGTGACAAAAACGACAACTGTATCATTGTATGTACCATTGAAAACTTTGATCCGATGGGTGTACACACAGGCGACTCAATCACCGTCGCCCCTGCACAAACGCTGACAGATAAAGAATTCCAATTATTGCGTAATGCATCTTTAGCTGTACTTCGTGAAATTGGTGTAGAAACGGGCGGTTCCAATGTTCAATTCGGTATTAACCCGAAAGATGGACGTATGGTAGTGATCGAGATGAATCCTCGTGTATCTCGCTCTTCTGCGCTTGCATCCAAAGCAACCGGTTTCCCTATTGCAAAAATTGCTGCGAAGCTCGCGGTGGGTTATACCCTTGACGAATTGAAAAATGACATCACAGGCGGTACCACTCCGGCATCATTCGAGCCGGCTATTGACTATGTAGTGACTAAAATTCCTCGTTTCAATTTCGAGAAATTCCCGCAAGCTGATGCAACATTGACAACACAGATGAAGTCTGTGGGTGAAGTGATGGCGATTGGTCGCAACTTCCAAGAGTCTGTACAGAAAGCATTACGCGGTCTTGAAGTTGGTACTTGTGGTTTCGACGAACAAATCGCTGTAGGAACGGAAGGCGCAAAAGATAAAATCTTGGTTGAGCTAAAAGTACCTGGTCCAGATCGTATTTGGTATGTTGCTGATGCCTTCCGCCATGGCTTCACTTTAGAAGAAGTCTTCGCCGCAACCAATATTGATCGTTGGTTCTTGATCCAAATCGAAGACATCATCAAGACTGAAGAACAAATCAAAACTTTAGGTTTCGGTGACTTAAACGCTGACAATATCCGTTCATTTAAACGTAAAGGTTTATCTGATTTGCGTATTGCAAACTTAATGGGCATTTCGCAAAAGCAATTCCGTAAGCATCGTTGGAACTTGGGTGTATATCCAGTTTATAAACGCGTTGATACCTGTGCTGCTGAGTTTGAATCAGATACAGCATATATGTATTCAACTTATGATGAAGAATGTGAATCCAATCCGTCTAGCAAAGACAAGATCATGGTTATCGGTGGTGGTCCTAACCGAATTGGTCAAGGGATTGAGTTCGATTACTGCTGCGTACACGCTGCACTTGCAATGCGTGAAGATGGTTATGAAACCATCATGGTCAACTGTAATCCAGAAACTGTTTCAACAGACTATGACACATCTGACCGTTTATACTTCGAACCAATCACACTTGAAGATGTACTTGAAATCGTGCGTACTGAAAAGCCTAAAGGCATTATTGTACAGTACGGCGGTCAAACACCATTGAAATTGGCACGTGCTTTGGAAGAAGCTGGTGCACCAATTATTGGTACATCTCCTGACGCAATTGACCGTGCAGAAGACCGTGAACGTTTCCAACAAATGATTCAACGTTTAAATCTTCGCCAACCAAGCAACAGCATTGTAAAATCTGCTGAAGAAGGCATGGCTGAAGCGTCTAAAGTGGGTTATCCATTGGTGGTACGTCCTTCTTATGTACTTGGTGGCCGTGCTATGGAAATCGTCTACAATGACGATGAACTCAAGCGCTACTTACGTGATGCGGTTCAAGCATCTAACGAAGCACCTGTATTACTCGATCACTTCCTTGATGATGCAACAGAAGTAGATGTTGACTGTGTATCTGATGGTAAAGATGTTGTGATTGGCGGAATCATGCAACACATTGAACAAGCGGGTATTCACTCTGGTGACTCAGCATGTTCGATTCCCCCATATTCTCTTTCCCAAGAGATTCAGGACGAGATGCGCCGTCAAACAGTGGCTATGGCGAAAGAGCTTGGCGTTATTGGTTTGATGAACGTGCAGTTTGCTGTGAAAGGCAACGATGTTTATATTCTTGAAGTTAACCCACGTGCATCTCGTACAGTACCATTTGTTTCGAAATGTATTGGTGAATCTTTAGCAAAAGTTGCTGCACGTTGTATGGCGGGTCAATCTTTAGAATCTCAAGGATTCACAAAAGAAATTATCCCAACTCATTTTGCAGTAAAAGAAGCGGTATTCCCATTCAACAAATTCCCAGGTGTTGATCCGATTCTTGGACCAGAGATGAAATCTACTGGTGAAGTTATGGGTGTAGGTAAAACTTTTGGTGAAGCTTTCTACAAAGCTGTGTTAGGCTCTAATGATCGCTTGCCGGGCAAGCCAACTGAAGGTGAAGTGAAACATGTATTTATTTCAGTACGTGATTCAGACAAACCTCGTGCACCAGGTATTGCGAAGCAATTGGTGGATTTAGGCTTCAAAATTATCGCAACTGGCGGTACTTATGATGTCATTAAAGACGCTGGTATTGAATGTGAACGTGTGAATAAAGTCACAGAAGGTCGCCCTAATATTGTTGACCGCTTGAAAAATGGCGAGATTCACCTCATTATCAATACTACTGAAGGTAAACAGGCTCAGCAGGATTCATTCTCAATCCGTCGCTCTGCACTGCAAGGTAAAGTGTATTACACAACTACTTTGAACGGTGCTGATGCTGTTTGCCAAGCTTTAGCAATTCAATTGCCAATGGATGTATATCGCTTGCAAGATTTGCAAACACTAGGTTAATTCGTTTCCGATAAGTCCCGTCACCTTATCGGTGGCGGGATTTTTTCATTTCTAAACCAGTATTTTTTTAAATACAAAACTGAGGGACAACAATGCAACGTTATCCTATGACTCCCGAAGGCAAGGTTGCCTTAGAGAAAGAATTACAGCAGTTGAAATCTGTTGACCGTCCACGTATTACTGCTGCAATTGCAGAAGCACGTGAACATGGGGATTTAAAAGAAAACGCAGAATACCATGCAGCACGTGAACAACAAGGTTTCTGTGAAGGTCGTATCCAAGACATTGAAGGTAAACTCGGTGCCTGCCAAGTGATCGATGTAAAAGAACTTGAGCAAACAGGTCGTGTTGTTTTTGGTGTGACAGTAACCATTGAAAACCTAGATACCGAAGAAAAGAAAACCTACAAGATTGTCGGTGATGATGAAGCAGATTTTAAAATTAATAAAATCTCAGTGAACTCTCCTATCGCACGTGGTCTTTTAGGTAAAAATGAAGGCGATGAAGTAAAAATCGTCACGCCTCAGGGCGAAGTCGAATATGAAGTAGTCAGTGTTGAGTATATCTAAGCAAAACTACTCATTATGTTGAGGGCTGATTATTCAGCCCTTTTTTCTTTTCAAGAATAATATTTGATTCTAGAACAACAATAATTCAAATAACCTGTAAAAACTAATCCATCCTATGCAATTGTTAAGAATACTGTTCAATTTTGCTGTCGCCTGCAGTCAAACCACGGATTATTCATACAGGTCATTTTTTCAATAATTTACTCCAAATAAATTTAATATCTTCGATACCGACGATTAGTTCTCTATTTTTTATATTTATAAATCATTATGGTCTTTCTATCGTGAAATGACATCAACATCGCCATATTGGACAGAAATATATGAGGAAAAACAAAACACGGCTTGGCTGTCGGCACAAAGATACAGTTCAATAAAAAAGTTATTTACGCAAACTGAGGCATCGCCTACATCAATCAATTTACACTTTAGCGCTAAAACCCATTAATAAAAAAATATTATATACTTCAAATACTTTCTATTAATTTCAATCTTTTTACTCAAGAGAAATTATATTTTACTGGATGAGTTTTTAACAAATTTGGCTATATAGAGGGACGATCAGATGCCTTCAAAATAGCAATAATCATCACCCTGTCCAAATTTCTTGCCATTGTTAAATAATCAATTTGTAATAGATTGATGAAAATAAAAATTTCCTGAGGAACAATATGAAAGCTGGGCGTGTAAGTCGTACCGCAGAAGCAGCCGCTGCTCTGCGAGCCAACCATCATTTAAACGCAAGCGATCCTGTATTTTCAGATCCCTATGCTTTTGCAATGACCAATAGCCGCTGGCGCGTATTACTGAATAATGCATTGTTTCGCAAGACATTGAATTCAAAGTTGATGAATCAAACCTTTGGCAAATTGACTGGACAAGTGGTTGGTCGTTCACGATATAGTGAAGATCTGCTACAACACGCCATTGAGCACCATCAAATTCAACAATATGTCTTGGTCGGTGCAGGCCTAGATTCCTTTGTTTTACGTTTAGCAACCCAATATCCCCAACTTAAAATATTTGAAGTTGATCATCCTGATACACAGAAGACCAAAATACAAAAGTTAAAGAAAATTTCCACATCCCAACAACTCCCTGGAAATGTAGAGTTTGTCAGCATTGATTTCGAAAAAGAAAAACTTTCTGATGCTTTGAAACGAAGCAGCTTTAAATCCGCCCAGCCTGCTTTTTTTTCTTGGCTGGGCACAACACATTATTTAACACCACAAACCACTTTAGCAACTTTAAAAAATATTGCATCCATTGCAGCACAACAAAGTGAAGTCGTACTCGACTATTCAATTGATTATAAGGCGCTCGAAGGTATTGAACGGTTTGGAGCGTTTGCTTTAATCCAATTTACTCAATTTCTCAAAGAACCTTTGATCGGTGCTTTTCGTTTGGAAGCATTACACCAAGCTGTGACTGCGATGGGATATAAAGTCATGGAGGATTTATCTGGCCAACAAATCACTGAGCGCTATTTTAACCATCGCGCCGATTATATTCGCCATACCCATGCAACACATCTCCTCCATTTAAAACTCATTTAAATCGAATGCAGATGAAACATTCTAGAGGTATTTCTTGATCAATCAGCTAAAACATGAAGATGATACTGATTTGCTTCGGCTTGTAGATTGAATTTGTATAGCCCAATTGCATAAAGCTCATATAAAATAGCCATAACGCCTTCCGCACATCAAGTTACCTTATAGAATGTCTGACTCGATAAATTCACCAGTAAAGCACTGGTGTGAATTTGAATTTATTTCCAAAACAGTTAAAAATCCAAATATTCATATAAAAGGTAATTACTCCTATTACTCAGCGTATTGGGATCAAGGCTTTGAGCGCTGCGTGGTGCGTTATTTACATGACAAAGCGTCCACTACTGAAAAGCCAATTGACCAATTGTATATCGGTAACTTCGTTTGTTTCGGCGCTGAATGTGTGATCATGATGGGAGGCAATCAATTACATCGTCCGGATTGGATCTCAACTTTTCCTTTTGATACCCGCAGTTTTTTACCGGCTGGGGATACGGTCATTGGTGATGGGTGTTGGATCGGTAGTCGTGCCATGATCATGCAGGGAATAAGCTTAGGTGAAGGTGCTGTTGTTGCAACAGGTGCGGTCGTCACTCAAGATGTTCCACCTTATGCAATCGTAGGTGGTGTTCCTGCAAAGCTTATTAAATACCGCTTTCCTGAACAAAAGATTGCACAGCTACTCTCACTGAAACTCTATGATCTTGATGAAAAGCAAATATTAAAAATGCGTTCGCAATTACAGAGCGACGACCCAGATCAACTGATGCAGTTTTTAAAACATCAAGCCCATGACTGACATCAATGTTCAATCTTATCAAAACAAAAGGGTTAAATTTTCATTTAACCCTTTTATCAAGATTCAAAAAAATATTGGATTATGCATCTGAATTCAAGGCTACATCTTGATGTGCATTTTTTAGCTTTCGTTGTTTCAGATAGTATGCAAACATCAAACATAAAATCCAAGCTGGAATCATCATCACTGCGATACGCATATCTGGTGTAAATGACATTACAACAAGGATACCGAACATAAAAATCATGCAAAGATAATTACTGAATGGATAAGCAATACTTGGAAATTTAGTGGTTTGCCCCTGTTCAAGCATAGATTTACGGAATTTAAGGTGAGTCCATGAAATCACCACCCAGTTAATCACAATCGCGGCAACCACGAGCATCATTAACAGACCAAATGCTTTTTCTGGAAATGCATAATTCAACAAAACACATAAAACTGTAACGAATGCAGAAACAAGCACTGCATTGGTTGGGATTCCTCGTTTATTGATATGTTGAAGAAATTTTGGTGCATTGCCCTGTTGAGCCAAGCCCAACAACATACGGCTACTACAATAGCTTGTTCCGTTATATACCGAAACTGCTGCAGTAAGAATCACGAAGTTCAACAGAGTCGCTACGCCTTGACTATCCAGTGAGGCAAAGACCATTACAAAAGGGCTTCCACCTTCCGCCATTTTGTTCCAAGGAAACAGGGCAAACAAAATGAAAAGCGTTGCAATATAAAAAATCAAAATACGGTAAATAATTTGATTCACTGCCTTAGGCAAAGTTTTATCAGGATCTCTTGCTTCTGCAGCAGTAATTCCAAATAACTCGATACCGCCAAAAGCAAAAATAATTACAGCCATTGCCATGACCAGTCCTTCAACACCAAATGGGAAGAAACCGCCCAATGCCCAGAGATTGGTAATACTGGCTTGTGGTCCTGCTGTACCCGTTGCAAGCAAATAGGAACCAAAGCCAATCATCGCCAAGATTGCCAAAATTTTGACGATAGAGAACCAAAACTCCATTTCACCAAAAAATTTTACATGCAACAGATTAATGCCGTTAATTAAAATAAAAAACGCCAATGCTGAAATCCATGTCGGGATTTCAGGCCACCAATATTGGATATACAAGCCAATTGCACTGAGTTCAGCCATACAGACGAGAACATTGAGTACCCAATAGTTCCAACCTGACATAAACCCTGCAAATGAGCCCCAGTACTTGTAAGCAAAGTGGCTGAATGAACCACTGACTGGCTCTTGTACCACCATCTCACCTAACTGTCGCATCATTAGAAACGCAATCAGCCCTGCAATCGCATAACCGAGGATTACTGAAGGCCCCGCAAGCTTGATCGACTGCGAGATCCCTAGAAACAATCCAGTACCGATTGCACCACCCAGTGCAATCAGTTGGATATGGCGATTGCTTAAACCATGTTTCAGGTTTCCTTGCTCGTGTTCTGACATATGATTATTCTCATCCTTGTCGCGTAATTTTTATATTCAAAATTACGTATATCATAAGTTAATCAAAAATGCCTATATCTAATCGAAAAATAATTGATTTACTTTTCTCATAACTGCGCATATAAGCAGAAAATTCAACAAATAACAATTATTATGAATTATGTAATTAAATTATGTATTGCGTAATTATTAATTTTCAGTATGATAGAAATCATCAGCTAGAACATTCTGGGCTAATCAGCATAATGAAAACGGATAAAAAAATAATATTTATTTGTTTTTCATTAGCTTGAGCAGAAAAGAGAAAACGAAATAAATTCTCATTCATGAGAGACAAGGAAAGCGCGCCATGACACAACATTTAACTACCTTTCTTGATATCGCACCTCAATCTGATTTCAGTATTCATAATTTACCTTATGGCATTTTTAGTGAAACCTCACAGGGAGATAAACGTGTCGGTGTTGCGATTGGTGATTGGGTAATCGACCTCGCTGCTTTAGAAACATTAGGATTACTCCCGAATTGTAAAGCACTCTGTTTTAACCAAAGCAGTCTGAATAAATTTATAGAAACAGGTAAACAAAATTGGCATTATGTTCGCCAAGCACTGCAAGACTTGCTTTCTGCGGACAATCCAACCCTTCGTGATCATCCTGACTTACAACAAAAAGTATTCTTCAAACAAAATGCAGTCACCTTACATTTACCCATACAGATCTCTGGCTATACAGATTTCTACTCCTCCAAAGAACATGCAACCAATGTCGGAACCATGTTTAGAGATCCTAAAAATGCCTTACTTCCCAATTGGAGTGAGTTACCTGTTGGTTATAACGGCCGTGCCAGTTCCGTGGTTGTCAGCGGTAAAGAAATTGTCCGCCCTTCCGGTCAAATCAAACTCCCCCATGAGCAACGTCCTGTCTTTTCAGCAACACGCAAACTCGACTTTGAGCTCGAAACAGCTTTTATCGTAGGCAAAACAACTGAATTGGGTGAACCGATTGCAATTGAAGATGCATGGGATCATATTTTTGGCATGGTGTTGCTGAATGATTGGTCTGCACGTGATATTCAACAATGGGAATACGTGCCTTTAGGTCCATTTAATGCCAAAACCTTTGCCAGTACAGTTTCACCTTGGGTGGTGACGATGGAAGCCTTAGAACCCTTTAAAGTCAAAGGTCCACAACAACATCCAGAGCCACTGGATTATTTAAAAGAAAATACATTAAATAGTTTCGACATTCACCTCAGTGTGGAACTGCAGACTTCACAATCGCAGCAGAGTGAAGTGATTTGTCAAACCAACTTTAAATACATGTACTGGTCAATGGCACAACAGCTGACCCATCACACGATTGCAGGTTGTAATGTTCAAGTCGGAGATTTGATGGGTTCTGGAACAATTTCAGGTCCTACCGAAAATTCTTACGGAAGCTTACTGGAACTGACTTGGAACACGACAAAACCCCTTAGCTTATCCAATGGTGAAAAGCGCGGCTTCCTTGAAGATGGCGACCGTGTAGTGATGAAAGGCTACGCTGAAAAAGGTGCTGTTCGTGTGGGCTTTGGTCAGGTGACGAATACGATTTTACCTGCCAAGCAGTTTAAGTTTAATCAACACAAGGAATTGTGTGATGAAACTGTATAGTTATTTTCGTAGCTCTGCGGCTTATCGCGTACGGATTGCCTTAAACCTCAAACAGCTGGATTATGCTATACAGCCAGTCCATTTGCTCAAAAATGAGCAACAACAAGAACATTATTTAGCACTCAATCCGAGTCAATTAGTACCGAGTTTGACTGATCAAGATCAGCCTTTTACACAATCCCTGAATATTTTGGAGTATTTGGAAGAACGCTATCCAACACGACCTTTATTGCCGACTGATCTTGTTGAACGCGCCAAAATACGAGCTTTTTCACAAACCATCGCCTGTGATATTCATCCCTTAGATAATCTCAGAGTGCTGAAATATCTAAAACATGAATTTGCTGTAAATGATGAACAGAAAAATCAATGGTACCAACACTGGATTATTGAAGGTTTTAAAAGCTTGGAAAAGCAATTAAAAAGCTCAAATGGGCAGTTCTGCTTTGGCACTCAAGCCACATTTGCAGATTGCTGTTTAATTCCGCAAGTGTATAACGCCAAACGTTTCAATGTTGATCTAAGCGACTTTCCAAAGATTCAATCGATTGATCAGTACTGCCTAACCCTGCCTGCTTTCTTAAAGGCAACCCCAGAACAACAACCAGATTGGGAATAAAACAGAAAAGGAGTTTTATCATGAGTTTTGCAATTAAAAAAATTCATCATGTGGCCTATCGTTGTAAAGATGCCAAAGAAACAGTGGAATGGTATAAAAAAATGCTCAACATGGAGTTTATTCTGGCATTTGCAGAAGACCATGTTCCGTCAACTAAAGCATTTGATCCCTATATGCATTTATTCCTGGATGCAGGTCAAGGCAATGTATTGGCATTTTTTGAGTTACCGACTCAACCGGAAATGGGACGTGATGAAAATACGCCTCAATGGGTTCAACACATTGCTTTCGAAGTTGAAGACTTAGATGCGCTTCTTTCTGCAAAATCTCATCTTGAAGCCAATGGTGTCAAAGTCCTCGGTATTACCAATCATGGGATATTCCATTCAATTTACTTCTTTGATCCAAATGGACACCGCTTAGAACTGACGTATAACGATGTTCATGCCGATGCAAAAATTTCAAAAATTACTGAAGAAATGAAAGTAGACATGCTGGATGAATGGAGCAGAACCAAACGTGCCCCGCAGCATACTCATTTCTTGCATGAAGCCGAGTTGGGATAATCCGTATGCTCGATAAAGTAGCCAGGAATGCCGAAGCTGCCCTGCATGGTATCGTGAAAGACGGTCAAACCATTGCTGTGGGTGGATTTGGACGTTGCGGTATTCCTGAAGCCTTGATCAAAGCCCTTAAATATAGTGATGTTAAACATTTCACCTGCATCAATAATAATGCAGGCGTGGATGATCATGGTTTAGGGCTGTGATGAATTCCTAACTGAAGAAAATGTGGATGCTGGCTTGATTAATGCAGGCAAGCAAACAGTAACCGCTAAAACGGGGGATGCATTTTCCTTAAGCTCAGAATCATTTGCCATGGTTCGAGGTGGTCGAATTGACCCTGCAAATTTAAGCCGATTGGAAGTTTCTGAACAAAGTGATCATGCCAATTGGATGATTTCGGGTAAAAAATCAAAGCCATGGGCAGTGCAATGGATCTTGTTGCAGGGGTACGAAAAGTTGTGATTTTAATGGGGCATACAACCAAAGAAGGTCAAGCTAAAATTTTATCCCAATGCGTCCTACCACTGACTGGTCGTAAGTGGTTCACCGTATTGTCAGTGACTTAGTTGTGCTCGATGTCACCCATGATGGTCTAGTACTGGTTGAGCTGGCAGAAAATGTCAGTTTTGATGACATTCAAGCAGCAATCGCTGTTCGGATTAAAAATATTCAAGCGGCTTAAAGTACAAGGTGATCGGGATGGAAGACCAATAGCTTCGATCCCGATTTTTATTGTCTAATTTTCAGCAAGGTCTGTTATTTTAACTTGAGTATGTTGATATACAATACCTTGTAAACGCATACTAAAGTGCATCATGCACAGTATGCTTATGCTATTCATCTATTTATCTCATTTAAAAAGATGATTTCTATTTTGCAGCATGCTCAGGCATTATGTGCTGAGTGTAAAATCAAATATCGACAGCAAATCAAAGCTGCAAGATTAAATGCGATCAAGGGTTATTGAATGATTGAAGAAAAGTTATCTGGTGGCGTTCAATCACTTGAAGTGGGCTTAGCCGTTCTCAATGCTCTTTTGGAACATAACAAACCGATTATATTAAAAGAACTGTCAGGCAAACTGGATATGCATCCGGCCAAAGTACACCGCTATTTGGTCAGTCTCATTCGCATGAACTATGCCAAACAGCTGGAAGATGGTCAATATGCACTGGGTGATCAGGCCTGGCGTTTAGGCTTAAACTGTATCCAGCATACCGATGCCCTGCAATTGGTACAACATCGAATTTATGAATTACAGAATAAAATCGGCTGTGGCATTCAAATCAGTAAATGGTCACCGAAAGGTCCTTTGGTCGTGCAATCCATTGAATCCAATCATCCAATTTCAATCGTCACAAAAGTTGGTTCAATTATGCCATTGGTCAACTCAGCTGCTGGACGAGTTTTTGCCGCATATTTACCTGAACCAATCATCAAGCCTTTGATATTTGCAGAATGGGAAAAAGCCGCTCTCAATCATTATCAAATTAAACCCAGCCATTGGGACGAATTTATTCAACTCAAGGAAACTACTTTAGAATTAGGTATGGCAATTGCTCAAGGTGATCTTCTTACAGGCATCAATGCCATTGGTTTGCCTGTTTTCAATGCGCATCAAGCAGTGGAGTTCTGTATTGTTGCTTTGGATAGTGAAGTATTTCTCCCCGTGCATACAGGCAGTGAAAAACTTGAACTATTTAAACGAGAAGTGGCTGCAATCAATCAGTACATTCAAACGCGTTAAATGTTTTCTTCATATTGTAATAAAAAAGCCAAGAAAATGTTTTCCTGGCTTCTTCTGCTTACATCGCTGACCTTATTTGGCTTCTAATACACCACGACGGATTTGATCACGTTCAATAGATTCAAACAATGCTTTAAAGTTCCCTTCACCGAAGCCATCATCATCTTTACGTTGAATAAACTCAAAGAAAACCGGTCCAAGCATGTTTTCAGAAAAAATCTGTAATAACAGCTTCTTCTCACCTTCTTTGGTATTTCCATCCAATAAAATACCACGCTTTTGTAACTCTTCGGTTGGCTCACCGTGACCAGGTAAACGATCCTTTAACATTTCATAATAGGTTTCCGGGGGTGCGGTCATAAACTTCAGACCTAAACCTTTCAACTTATCCCATGTTGAAATTAAATCATCTGTAATAAAAGCAATATGCTGAATACCTTCACCGTTGAAATCAGCCAAAAATTCTGCAATTTGACCATTGCCTTTGTCTGAGTCTTCATTCAATGGAATACGGATCATACCATCTGGTGCAGTGAGTGCTTTTGAAGTCAGCCCCGTATATTCACCTTTAATGTCAAAGTAACGGATTTCTTGAAAATTAAAGATTTTTTCATAGAAATTCGCCCAATATTCCATGCGTCCTTTATAAACATTATGTGTTAAATGATCAATTTCATTCAGACCCGCACCACGTGGGTTTTTTTCAACATCATCGAAGAAAACAAAATCATTTTCGTAAATATCACGATCCACAAGAAAAATTGGCATTCCTCCAATTCCCTTGATCGCTGGAATATTCAATTCCATCGGTCCTGCCTGTGAATACATGGGTTCAGCGCCTAGTGCTATCGCATTTTTAAAAGCTTTAGCTGCATCACGTGTTCTAAACCCCATTGCACAAGCAGAAGGTCCATGTTCTTTGAAAAAGAATGAAGCATAGGATTCGGGTTGATAGTTCAAAATAATATTGATGTTACCCTGACGCCACAAATACACTTTTTTAGACTTATGTTTTGCGACTTTGCTAAAACCAATGGTTTCAAAAATTTGATCTAATCCATTTTCCGTCGATACAAACTCAATAAAAGCAAAACCACATAATTCTAATGGGTTATCTAAAATATCCATCTAGTTTCCCTTATTTAGATAAATTCATCCGTTTTTTAATGCTGAGAACAGCACACTGCTATTTTGATCCACCAATCAAAATACGCCGTTAGTCCGTTCTTTCCTTCCGTCATTCAGTCTGTCTTGAGCCAGAATCAGCTTGATGACAGTGAATTTGAACTCTAAATTCATCCTATAAGAAATTAACAGTTTATGCAATACATAATTAAATTATGTATTGTGTAATTTTGTTGATTATTTACAAAAATCACAGATCTCTATTTTTGCTGAAAAGGCAACACAATGTTATGCGACTTTTCTATAACTTTTGATGAGTGAGGTTTGAACGCTTCCCAAGTAAAATCGGTAAAATTTAAGGTCCATTGATAATATGTTTTACCGATATCTTTAAATTGGATGGACAAATTGGAACCACTTTCATCATGACAGTGTGGAGAAGATTGATATTCCTCTTGAGAAAAACAGGCTCGAATCATCTCATAAGAATGAAAAGCAACATCAGCCAATGCCAGTTTATATGTATGATTTGGTTCTAACATGACAAAATCAGCGATCTCTTCTGCCCGTCCACCTCCCGAGTAAGTCGTGCTCCAACGCTTAACTACTGCAATAGCAAGCTTTTGGCGATTTAAAGGATAAAATGCAGGATAAATCCTTAATCCATCACTGTTTAATTCCTCATCAAAATCAGTGTTATGACCGTGATGCTGATAATGCTGAAAATTCCAATAATTCAGAACAGTATACTGATTGTTTTCTTTTATAAATTCGATTAGTTGCGGTCTATCGTCAGTTAAATATAAATGAGTGTCTGCCCCTGATTGCTTTTTCCATACATCTACATCCTTTCCACAGTTGACCTTTAATGCCTGACAAATTTGCTTGGCCTGTGAGGTTTCTGTTTTCAGTTTTATCCAAGGAATGGCTTTAATTTGATCTGCAACAGTAGCATGAGGGAGCAATACTCCCCATGCCACTACTATCCATTGAACAATGCTGTTGGAGTGGCTTTTAAAGATAGGCATTGGGATTTATCGTCCTTTAAAATGGGCTTGATCTTTCATTAAAAAAGCACGGACTCCTTCTAAAAAATCTTCTGACTGTCCTGCCTTTCTTTGTAAATCCTGTTCAACTTTAACTTGCGTATAAAAATCATTGTGCATGGTGACCCGCATGGCCTGTTTGATCAATGCAAGACTTAAACTGGCTTGTGTCGCAAAATGCTCAGCTAAACGTACAACTTCTGGCTCCAACTGATCATCTGCAACGACTTTATAAATCATTCCGATACGTTCTGCCTCCTCTGCACTGATCTTTTCTGCTGTCAACATCAATGCTTTGGCTTTAGCAAAACCAATCAAACGTGGAAGCAACCATGTTGCACCACAATCGGGAATAAGACCAATTTTACTAAAGATCTGTGAGAAACTTGCTGATTTTGCTGCAAGTGTAATATCACACAACAGTGGCAAGCTCGCCCCCGCTCCTACAGCGATACCATTGACTGCACAAATGATGACTTTGGGCATATCATTGATGAGGGCTAATAGCGGATTAAAGTACTTTTCCAATACCTCACCCAAGTCAATGACGCCACCATTGAGTACTTCAGGACTTATTCCTTGCCCGGCACAAAATGCTTTGCCAACTGCGGCGATGACAATAACGCGAATTTCAGCATCCTCTTTCCATTGCCTGAGTACCTCCAGAATTTCTAGACTCATCACAGGCGTTAAGCTATTCAATTGTTCCGGGCGGTTAAGCTTTAAGTAACCGATTCCATTTTTCTTTTCTATAATAATTGTTTGATATTCCATGATCATTTCCTCAAATTTATTGTATAAATCATGTGGATCTGTCTTGTTTCAGTTGAGTTTGTTTCAGCTTCATTCTAACGGATGCTTTTGATTTACAATTCAGCAATTGGCTCAATTGATTTTTTATCTGCATTTTATTGTCTATATAATTTATGAATCAAAGTAATTTAATTTTTAAAAAACAATAAAATACAGACGCCTTATAAAGTGAATTTAATTGATTTTTGGTTGCTTTTCGTCTCAGCTCAGTAATGTTAGTTTATGCCGGTGCATTGATTTAAATTTATGATATTTATATTAATTATCCCTATGCTTTTACTGGGTTTTATTCATTTCATATTCGCGTTATGATCAGGTTATAGACTGGTGATGCGTATAAATATTCAATTCAGCTTTTTGTTAAAATAAGGAAAATAGTCATGGCTTATCAAAACATTCTCGTGCCTGTAGATGGCTCAGAAACATCCCTATCTGTGGTTAAACATGCTGTGGAATTTGCAAAAGCATTCAACAGTAAAATTACGGTTGTACAAGTCATGACACTGGACCCATATATTGCATCAGAATATTTGGCGAACGGTCAAAGCAACATGCTGATCGAACGTGCCCGTGAATTTATTCAAGCCAACATCAACGAAGCCAAAGCACAATTCGCCGCAGAAGGTGTACAAGTTGAAACACGTTTACTTGAAGGTGAAAATATTGCTCACACCCTGAATCAAGCAGTGCATGATTTGAAAACTGATTTGGTCATTCTCAGCTCACATGGGCGTACTGGATTGAAAAAGATTATCATGGGAAGTGTTGCACAAAATTTATTAACTGAATTACAAATCCCTGTTTTGGTCATTAAATAAAATGACTTGAACAATGAAAACCTCACTATAAATACAGGGTGAGGTTTTCATTTAAGGTATCCATTGATATTTCTTTAAATTAATTTTGCCATCAACAACAACTACATCTTCTTCACGTAATCTCGCTGTCTGTATGCACATGCCATGTTCATCCAATTTATTTAGGCTGATGCGCCCCTGGGAGTTGATGACCCGGTACCAAGGAATATCATGATCTTCTGGAAGCTGTCCCAGTACACGCCCGACAAGCCGTGCATGTTTCGGTAAGCCAGCAAACTTTGCGACTTGACCATAACTTGCAACTTTGCCTTTTGGAATCTGCACAATGACATTTAAAATCATCTGTGCCAGTTCATCATTCTGCATAGGACCTTTACACTTAAAAGAGCAACAACTGTGAAAATCACTCAACGAAATTGACTTAGAAAATAAGCTTCGGACATTTTAGGCAAATGTAATTTAATAGTACATATTCTAATCTTGAATCCTACCTGAAATACAACAACAAGAGTATGCAAAAATGAAAGGAATCTTCAATCAACTGCTTTTATCTGCCGCATTGGTCACGGGTACTGTGACATCACTCGGTTTGTCCAATACCTATGCTGCCCCAACGATTGATATTCAAAGTGTTCTTCAGCAGGAACGCGCTTGGGCTGGAATGGAAACCAAACGTGTCAAGGTTGGTGATATTGACTGGGCATACAGTGAAGGTGGACCAGCAGGAAAACCGACACTTATGCTGGTACATGGACTTGCAGGAAGTCGAGACAACTGGAATCGTGTGGCACGCTATTTAACGCAATATTATCATGTCATTATTCCAGATTTACCGGGTCAAGGTGATAGTAAGGTTCCGAGTGATTTTGATTACTCACTCCCTAATTTAACTGAGAAATTACGTCGTTTTGCAGAAGCGATAAAAGTTGAGAATGGTCTGAATGTTGCAGGACATTCAATGGGTGGTTCTATCTCATTACTGTATGCTGCTCAGTACCCTGTCGATACTAAATCATTATTCTTAATCGACAGTGCAGGTGTCTTTAAATCTGCCAATACCCCATATCTCAAAGATCCAACCACTTTACGCAATATGATTGTCAGCAAACCTGGAGACTTTGATCGCTTAATGAAAATTGCGACCAATCTTCCACCTTTTATTCCAAAAGAATTAAAAGACTCACAAGAAAAATTGATGATCAGCCAATCTGCAAATACCACCAAGCTGGTTGAACAATTGATTGTAATGTCTAAATTGTTTACACCTGACTCATTTGCGATTGCTGCCCGCTCTATTGACCAGCCTGTATTAATTGCATGGGGTGATAAAGATCAAATTATCAATGTTGAAGCTGCGGCTGAATTAAAGGGCTTATTAAAAAATGCTCAAGAACCCGTTATTCTAAAAGGTGTTGGGCATTTACCCCTTCTTGAACAAGAACAATTATTGATTAAGCCGTATTTGGATTTCTTGGCAAAAAATGCAAAGTAATGATGGGCCAATTTACAAAACATTAAAAAAAATACCCTTCACATTGGAGGGTATTTTTTAAGCATGCTTCACATCAATTCAGCATTTAAATGTGATTTTTTAAATTAAAAGTTTGCCGGATTTTCCAAACGCTTCACTTCCTGCGCTTTTTCTGGATGATGAACTGTAGCAACACCATCATCAGATTTCTTGTCGACCAATGCTTCTGGATTATAAATCGTAATTGTTTCGTGACCTGCGGCATCTTCACCTACAATATACTTAAAGCCTTTACGATTCATTTTATTGCACATGCGTTGGTACCAACCTTTAAAACCTTGAGTTTCTTCGTTTGGATTGTAATAAAAAGCATTCATTACCGCAGGTAAACCTAGACCACAGACCACCCCTGAAAGTAATACACTGATAAAGGTATAACCAATCAAAATACTGCTGTAATCACGCAACTCCGGTACGTTTGCCACAGCAAGAATCAATGCGAGTGAAATCCCTCCACGGACACCTCCCCATGACAGAATGGCAAGGCTACCGTTGTAACTCTTTTTACGGAATGATGGAAAGAATGCAAAAGCAAGGAAATTTGCAGCAAAACGAGAAAGATGCAAGGCAAAGAACGCAAAAATACCACCTAAAATAAGACTGGTACTGAGATCTAAAATAAAGATTTCCAATCCAATCAAAGTGAATAAGAATGAATTAATGATCCCTTCTACCGTATGCCAGAAATGATTGACCTCGCGAATTTCACGGTCTTGTAAAATTTCTTTCCATTTATTTCCAACAATCAAACCACCGATTACACAAGCAATCGGTGCGGAAGCATGCGCAAACAATGCCACAAGATATGAACCACATGCCAACAATGCTGTGGTTAAGATTAGTGACTCCATCTCATGTTTGCCACGTAATAGGCGTAAAATCCCCAAACCAAAAGCCCAACCAATGATTACAGCCACTACAATTTCGTATAATAGGGTTTGCAGGGTTGCAATCAGACTGAAATGCTCACCTTCCAGGACATTCAACAAGGTCATAAAGACCGCAATACACATTGCGTCATTAAATAAGGATTCACCTTCTAATTTGACCATCAAATGATGGGGTGCACGTACTGAACTCAGTACGCCTTTGATCCCGATTGGATCGGTTGCCCCGAGCGCTGAACCAAGTAATAACAGCACTAAAATCGGTACAGGATTTCCAATCAAGAACTGGAAACCAAACACCAGTCCTGCAAAGAATACGGCACACAGCAATAATGCAATCGTGGCTAAAATACTGATCGGCTTCCAATAGACTTTTAAATCGGAAACTTTAAATTTCAATGCGGATGAGGTCAGAATGAAACAAATCACACCATTGACTAAAAAATCATAAAAATCGACATGGCGTACAGCCTCTTCAATATTATGGATATTAATCGAGATAAATTGGTTACCATTCAGTAAACTGGCTCCCCATTGCAATATAAAGACAAAAATTGCAGAAACGATAGGTACACCAATCGCTTGAGGAAAACCGAGTATACGTTTATTAAATATGGTCGTCGCAATAGAAAGCGCAAAAACTACTGTAAAAACTTGGAGAAAGAAATAATTACCCATTCGAACCCTATTTTCGATTTTTTAATTTAAATGCACATCAAATACTCAATCATTTCTTTATTAAATATAGAATAAGAGACCATTTAACAATTTATATAATTTTACAAAAAAAACTGAACCCTGACTTTTTTCGTTATATTTTTTAACATAAAAAATTGGATTGCAAAAATTTATTCAGAAAAAAAGAGCACACTTTATGCCCTTTTTTAAATACTTGAACTTAAAAATTTATTTAAACGTATCACAACTGTTGATGTCGCCTGATTTCATCCCCGTATTGAACCATTGCATCCGTTGTTGACTGGTACCATGGGTAAAGCTATCTGGAACAGCATAACCACGTGCTTTTTTCTGCAAATAGTCATCACCGATTTTTTCTGCGGCATCCATTGCCTCTTCTATATCCCCTTGCTCAAGAAACTGTGTACGCTGTTGTGTACGATTTGCCCAGACACCTGCTAAACAATCCGCCTGTAATTCCAACCGTACTGAGAGTTGGTTACCCTGAGCTTGATTGGCACGTTGACGAGCCTGTTGCACTTGCGAGGAAATACCCAATAAATTTTGAATATGATGACCAACTTCATGTGCAATCACATAAGCTTGCGCGAAATCGCCGGCCTCATCTTGTGCAGATAGCTCGGATTGATTTTTTTCGCCCGAAATGCCCATTTGTTGACGCATATCTTTAAAGAACTGGGTATCAATATATACTTTTTGGTCTGCTGGACAATAAAAGGGTCCCATGGCAGATTCAGCCGTTCCACAACCTGACTGTACGGCACCACTGAACATGACCAGTTTAGGCGGTGTATATTGAGCACCCTGCTGAATAAACACCTGCTTCCAAGTATCCTCCGTATCTGCCAACACCGTTTTAACAAAAGATGCCGTTTCCTGCTGTTCAGGTGTCATATTGATTGGTGCAGAGTTTTGACTCGCTCCAGAAGAAGTCACCTGTTTGGTTGCCTGATAAGCCTGTTGTGGATCAACACCAAAGAATTTCCATGCCACAAAAGCGACAATCAATCCAAGAATGCTGATACCACCCGCTTTTACACCGCCACCACCACGGCGATCTTCGACATTATCGCTTTCTCTACGTCCTTTCCAACGCATAGATCTGTCCTTTTATTTTTAAATTGGTATCAGTTTAAAATACTTTTTCAAATTATGCAGGTGTTGATTTTCCACGTAATTTTTGAATCAATCCAACCACCAACACCACCGCCAAACCAGCAACAATGCCAATTACAAGGTTAATCAAAGTTGGCGTTAATGCTCCAATGATACTTCCCACTGTTGGGATATGCTCAATATGATCCACCGCTTCCTCTGTTAAGTGATGCAATGAAGATACTGCATGATTGATAATTCCACCACCTACCAGAAACATTGCGATTGTGCCGACAATGGTTAAGGTTTTCATTAATTTCGGTGCAAATGCCAATAAAGCTCGACCAATACTTTGTTTTACATTCGATGCCTGTTGTGTCAAGTACAAACCTAAATCATCAATTTTGACAATCATCGCAACAAAGCCATAGACACCAATAGTCATAATCACTGCAATCACAGACAGCACCATGACTTTTGTACCAAAAGCAGCTGTTGCAACCGTACCTAAAGAAATCACCACAATTTCGGCTGAAAGAATAAAGTCGGTGCGTATCGCGCCTTTAATTTTCTCTTTTTCAAAAGTTGCTAAATCGCTTTCAATCTGCGTTAACTCTTCTTGTGCAGCTTCTTCAGTACTGGCTTTCTTATGTTTTAGACTATGAAGAACTTTTTCTACACCTTCATAGCACAGAAATAAACCACCGATCATTAATAATGGATTAATCAACCAGGGTGCAACGACACTGATCAATAATGCCAATGGTACTAAAATGAGTTTATTAATAAATGAACCTTTCGCAACACCCCAGACGACAGGAAGTTCACGTTCAGCGCGGACACCACTGACTTGTTGCGCATTCAGTGCTAAATCATCACCTAAAACACCAGCTGTTTTTTTTGCTGCCATTTTACTCATGACAGCAACATCATCTAAGACTGCTGCAATATCATCTAATAGTATTAATAAACTACTTGCCATTTTTTATCCAAAATTTTAGTTATCGCACTATTTTAAAGTGAAATTTCATTTTTCTATATAAAATTTTGTAGATTTTCACATTTATCCATAAAAATTGGTTCTGGGCTATTTTTCGCTGACATTAAAATAAATTATCTCGTACAATAGTGCCCATTCATAAAACACGACTGTCTCTATAAAGACTTTGGAAGCGATAATGACGAATCAAGATAATCGTCCTGTGATTTTGACAGGCGACCGTCCTACTGGACAACTACATTTGGGACATTTTGTAGGTTCTTTGCGCTCACGAGTAGGCTTACAGGATTCTCATCATCAACATCTCCTTCTCGCTGATGCTCAAGCTCTAACTGACAATGCAGATAACTTTGAAAAAGTCCGCCGCAATATTATTGAAGTTGCCACAGACTATTTAGCGGTAGGTATAGACCCAACTAAAACCACGATCTGTGTTCAATCATGCTTGCCAGCATTGAATGAACTGACCATGCTATATTTAAACTTTGTCACTGTGTCTCGTTTAGAGCGTAATCCAACCATCAAAGCTGAAATTCAATTACGTGGTTTTGAACGTGATATTCCTGCCGGTTTTCTGTGCTACCCTGTTGCACAAGCTGCTGACATCACCGCATTTAAAGCGACTGTCGTTCCAGTAGGTGAAGACCAGATTCCAATGATTGAACAAACCAATGAAATTGTCCGTCGTTTAAATCGTCAGATTGGTCAAGACATTTTGCCTGAGTGTAAAGCACTTTTATCCAATATGAGCCGTTTACCTGGTTTTGATGGCAAAGCTAAAATGTCAAAATCTTTAGGCAATACCATAGTCTTGGATGCGACAGATAAAGACATCAAAAAAGCGGTCAATGCGATGTATACCGATCCAAATCACTTGCGTATTGAAGATCCAGGTCAAGTGGAAGGCAATATTGTATTTACCTACTTAGATGCTTTCGATCCAAACAAAGAAGAAGTTGAAGAGCTGAAAGCGCACTATCGCCGTGGGGGTTTAGGCGATGGAACAGTGAAAAAACGTCTTGAAGGTGTTTTAAAAGAGTTGATTACCCCAATTCGTGAACGTCGTATGGAACTTGCTAAAGATCCAGATTACATCATGGATATCTTAAAAACAGGCACTGAAAAATGCCGCATTATTACTCAAGATACCTTAGATGAAATCAAAAACGGTTTAGGTGTATTCCATTTCTGATTTGCTATAACCTGCTTTATAAAAAAGCCACTGAATTCAGTGGCTTTTTTAATTGCATCGCTTAGTTTTTATGACGCATATGTGGGAATAAAATCACATCACGGATACTTGGTGCATTTGCAAAAAGCATAACCAGACGATCAATACCAATACCTTCACCCGCTGTTGGCGGTAAACCGTATTCCAATGCTTCAATAAAGTCTGCATCATAGTGCATTGCTTCATCATCGCCTGCATCTTTTTCAGCAACTTGCGCTTGGAAACGCTCAGCCTGATCAATCGGATCATTTAACTCTGAGAAACCATTTGCAAGTTCACGACCACCAATAAAGAACT
Organism: Acinetobacter baumannii; assembly: GCF_016508585.1. GTDB lineage: Bacteria > Pseudomonadota > Gammaproteobacteria > Pseudomonadales > Moraxellaceae > Acinetobacter > Acinetobacter nematophilus. The sequence goes on along the minus strand of NZ_JADVOP010000039.1, from coordinate 2,705 downwards.
CAAAACGATCGGTAATATGAGGATTGTCATCATTACGACGTGCCAAAGGTGAAGTTTCAGCAGGATATTCCGTAATGAATGTTGGTTGGCGTAATTGAGTTTCTACAGTTTCTTCAAATACAATCGTTTGCAACTTACCCAGACCAAAACCAGGCTTTACTTGCTCTTTAAGCTCTTCACGAACAAATGTTGCCAAGAACTCACGATCAGATACATTTTCAGCAGTAAAACTTGGGTTATGTTCTAAAATCGCATCGAACATTGAGATTTTTTTGAATGGACCTTTGAAGCTATATACTTCATCTCCATACGGCACATCCGTTGAACCTAGAATATCTAGGGCCAATTTTTCCAACATGCCTTCAGTCAAAGCCATAAGATCTTTGTAGTCAGCATAAGCTTGGTAGAACTCAATCATGGTGAATTCTGGATTATGACGGGTAGAAACACCTTCATTACGGAAGTTACGGTTGATTTCAAACACACGTTCAAAACCACCGACAACCAGACGTTTTAAATAAAGTTCAGGTGCAATACGCAAGAATAATGGCATATCCAATGCATTGTGATGGGTTTCAAATGGACGTGCCGATGCACCCCCCGGAATCACATGCATCATTGGTGTTTCAACTTCCATGAAACGTTCATTGGTTAAGTAATTACGAATACCAGACACAACTTTTGCACGAATTTCAAAAGTTTTACGTGTTTCTTCATTCACAATTAAATCTAAATAACGTTTACGATACTTCACTTCAGTATCAGTCAAACCATGGAACTTATCTGGAAGTGGACGTAAAGACTTGGTCAATAATTCAAAATGTTCGATATGAACATATAAATCGCCCTTACCAGAGCGACCGATATAGCCTTGAACAGCAATAATATCGCCAAGGTCTAAACTTTTTACAGTTTCTAAAACTTCTGGAGCAAGTTCTTTACGTGGAACATAAAGCTGAATGCGCCCTGTCATGTCTTGAATCACGATGAATGATCCACGGTTCAACATCACACGACCAGCAACAGAAACGTGAACTTGTTCGCCTGCTTCAATTTGTTCTTTTGTTTGATCTGCAAATTGTTGTTGTAGATCTTGTGCGTAATGCTCACGCTTAAAAGTATTTGGCCACGGGCTAGCACCAGTTTCCTTGGCGTGATCTTGGATTTGCTTTAACTTGGCATGACGCTGTGCAATTAAATCGTTTTCGGAAATGGGTTGTTCAGAAGTCGATTGAGCGTTATGTTGCGTCATCTCTGCCTCGATTATATTAAAAAAACGGAAGTTGCATAGCATAGCAGATTTACAACATAATGCGTATGAATATAACTCAATGAACCCTGTAAAAATTAAAAATCATGAATAAATACTGGCAAAGATTCGCCCAAAGTATCATTCTTTTCAATGTTTTGTCTTTTTCAAGCAAAATTGCAGCGGAACAGATCATTGTCATGAGTAATACCCGAAAAGATCTCCCAATAAAAATTGAATCGACCGACATTGCAAATCAAGACTATATTTGGCAATTGGAAATCAGTCCAAATCAGCAGACTCGACAGATTCAGATTAAATTGATGAATCCGCATCCCACGCAAAGAATACTCAACAGAAGAGCTTTAGAAATCGCCAGCACTATAACCTTGGCACAACTTCCTCAGGTCAGTAATGACTTTAAAAATAAAACGCTCAATCTTGATGAAGAAAATATTGCAAGAACAGCATATTATTATGGAAAATACAGTTTATTCATCAAATTTCCTAAGTCGATTGATTATGCAATCAAGCCTCATTTTTCCCAATTACAAACTCTGTTGGAACCGTTTTGCCAACCTATAAATACAAAAAGTGCAAACTCGAATCCTAATGTACGATTTGATTCACAAGGGAATATCGCATTGAATGTCAAATTTCTGGTTGGCACAGAAGGACAGATTCGAAAAATGGAATATATGCCTAACATAAATCATGACATTAAAATCATATTAGAACCATTACTTAAAAAAATTCGCTTCTACCCTCGCAATATTTCAGGTGTATTAACCTCATTTTCTATCGAACAACCCATTATTATTCAATGTCATGCAGCTAAAAATGAAATGACATAAACTCATCTTCAAGCTATTGAATGGATAAGGAAGGACTGAATTAATACTAAGCTTGTTCTGCCAATGATTTGACGACAGCAAAGCCTTGTTGAAATCCACGATCCATCATTTCTCGATACTCTTCCACAGTTTCAATCTCAGCATGTAAAGTGGTTATACCGTCGTGTTCATCCAGATGATATTGCTCAAATGTGCCATTCCATTCTTGGGTTTCGGTACTTGTGGTATCCACCATACCATTTTTTAATATACCTAAATGTTTGAAAACCACTTTCCTAAATTGTTCTAACTCAGTAATTGTGGCAATCATTCCATCTCCATTGGCATCTTGGAATAATGTCTCTCCTCCAATTTTCCAATCAGATTGCATCTGTGAGGTTTCACAAAAGGATTGTGTCCATTTAGAATAAGTATGGGTATCCCAAAGAACATTCCATACTCGCTGTGCAGTTGCGTGGATTTTGATATCGTATTTAAGTGTGATCATCCCAGTCTCTTTTTTTAATTGTGTTATCCATAGCTTAGTACAACCACGGATAGAAATGATTACTTTTTGTTAATAAGGCACGTCAGTAGAAATAATTTTAATATTTAATTTTCAA
>NZ_JADVOP010000038.1 GCF_016508585.1 Acinetobacter baumannii | reverse complement strand
ATTAAATAAAGTATTAAAATTCAATTCAAAGTTAATAATTTCAACATCATTATTAACTTCAAAAAAACAGTGATCTCTATCGCTCATCTCAGTTGTTGCAATGAAAATTTTATATTTATTAGAGTTTGCCAAAAAGTTTACTTTACTTGTTAAAACTCTTTCCATACCACCCGAATTTTTTAATGATGGTATTAAATATAAAAGGTTGATTACCTTCATTAATGATTACTCTTTAAAAATTTAGAAAAAAGTTTGACTAAAAAATAAGTCACCAACATCCAGACAACTAGTCTTGTTCCCCATAAATAATCAATCCTTGGAAAAAAAACCGCTTGACTTGCTAGAAAGAAAAAACAAATTCTATAATATATATTAATTTTAGCTTTATTATTAAAATAATTAATCATGACTCCAAAAGCAAAGAATACAAAAACCACCCCTAACACACCTAAAGATAAATATGCCTCACCAACCATATTTGTGCCTAATCCAAAACTTGCGTTATATCCAAATTCTAGAAATGTAGGCAATGTACCTGACGTCATATAGTCTGGTATACTAAAAAAATTCATTAAACTCTTAATTCCTGGAAAAACACCAAAAACTGAAGCCGATACATTTAAAAAGTATACATAGCCATATGAGTCAACAAAATCAGTTAAAACGTATAGGTTTCTGTTATTAATAATTAAATCTAGAAATGAATCAAAGACTGAGCTTTTCCCATTAAACAACTCAACCAATACAGCACTAAAACTTGAATTATCTACACCTATTTCACGATAGACTTGAACAACATGAAGCAAAAATGCCCCTATAAACATCAGCATTGAAACTACAGCAACAGGTATCTTTTTTATAAAGTTAGAATATTGAATTAATAATAAGAGCGCTAAACTCATTGCAAATAATCTAGCACCAGTAGAAAGAAATACTATAATCAGGCCCAAAATATAAAATAAAATAATTATTTTTAAAAGTCTATTATTATTATTAAAAATTAATACACTTAACAAATAAGTAGTAACGCTTAAAAAAAGCATAAAATAAACACTAACACCACTTTCAGCGTTTCCACCGCTATATATATCCTTATAAAAACTCAACCCTCCTAATGAAAAAAATATAATAAAATTCACTAAAGATAGAAAAAAAACAATCCACACTATATGATCACTAATTTTTATTTCATTATATTTTAATCGTACATTTTTTTTATAATTAGAATTTCCTAGTATATAAAAAGCATAACCCAGCAATGCTAAACTTGTAGATTTTGATATTACATTTTCATTAAAAGAAAATGCAAATAGGCTAATAGCTGGATTATTTAAATAATAAAAAACCGGATAAATAAAATTCGTCATTAGAAAGGAGATCATGAATAAAAATTCAAACGATAAATTTCTATTTTTAATATCTTGTAAAAAATAAACCACATTAAAAAAAATATAGGCAATAAATACAAAAAAGCAAAACTCATAAGAATATGTTTGCGGAGCAGATATATAAAATAAAATAGAAATAAAACACATTAATATATTTATTGAAATTTTACCCACTTACATTCTCCCTTTTATATATTGAACATTCATTCTTAAAAATTTAATTATTCGCTGAATACCCATCAACATAAAAAAGAACTTGTTCTTAAATAAATACATTACTATCTTACCATACATAGAGCCGCTAGAATAAAAAACCCTATCTTCAACAACAAAAAGCTTATAAATCAAATTATACTGACTAATAGAACTTACATCTCTCAATAACTCTATAATTTTCAATTCTAAACCTTTTTCAATGCTTGGATATAAACCTTTTTCTCCTTTAAAATCCACAAAATACTTTAAATGTTCATTTAACACAAAAACTAAGTCCTTTATATTTTTATCTTTAATATTTGAAGAGTATGAATTAACATTCCATCTTATATAATGATAGAATGGCTTATCTATTTTTATTATTTTTTTAGCACCATATATTAATCTAGGCACCACCATATAATCTTCACCATAATTAACACCATCATGAAAACTTGCACCTACCTCTAAAAATAGTTCTTTCTTTATAAATTTATTCCAAATCGCAGGTTCAGATCTCCCCTCCAAAATAAATTTTAAATATTCATTTTTATTATCACTATAATAATGTGAAACTATTTTGTTTTTTTCTTTCCATTCTAAAAAATAATCAAAAGTAACAATATCTGCCTTCTCCGCTAAAGCCACTTCAACCAAGCTATATACTGTATCTTTTTCTATATAATCATCACCGTCGACTTGTAGAATATATAAGCCGCTTGCATGTTTTAGTCCAGTATTTCTGGTAGCAGCTATTCCTTTATTTTCAGAGTGATGAATTATATGAACATTTTTCACTCTGTTAGGATAGTTTTTTAATTCTAGTTCTATAATTTGAACAGACTTATCAGGTGAGCAATCGTTAACAAATATATATTCAATATTTTCATAAGTCTGATCAAAAACAGATTGGATACACTTTCCAATATATTTTTCAACATTATATATTGGGACAATAATACTTATTAATGGCTTCATATTAATTTCTCTTTCTTTACTACGAAATAACAATATATAATTTCTGCCAAAGCAGAGATAGCTACAGCTAAAGCCAATACAACTATATTCTTAATCAAAAATAAGCCTATAAGCATCACACCACACAATACTACCAATGCAACAAACTGATTTTTAGCTACATAAAAAGTTTTATTATTTGGAACAAAAATAAAATTAACAAAACAACCTACAACTAACCAAGTCAACACTGTAACACTTAGTATGACACTTAATATATATGCCTCTCCCATTTTACCGTGACCTAAAAGATCAACCAAATACCATCCAAGGACGGTTATAAAAAAGATAACAAAAAAACCTATTGCAAATTCGAATTTTATTATATTTTTTATACGTTGTTTTGTTATTTTATTAATAATCTTGGGAAATATCGCTGCATTTAAACTAACAAAAATTGTCCTTGGTATTATAATTATTTTCATGGCCAAATCGTATAATGCAACCTCTTTCATACCAAAAAATATCCCCATTACAATTACAACACTTTGATCCTTAATCACAGACGTAATAGAGTTTAAAAAAAAGGGGAAACTTTCTTTAAAAATATGTTTTATTTCACTTATTCTTTTTAATTTAAAGTTGATTTTCTCCGTATATAGAATCAAAACAAATGCAAGAATTGAAGAAGTAACAGTTGTTAATGATGCAATTAAAACAAAGTTAATAAAATCGTTTTTCTCTTTTACAAGTAAAATAATTAAAGGAATAGATAATATTTTAAATATAACTTGCAAAATAGTAACAAGTTTCATTTTCTGAATGCCTTGAAAATACCATAATGGCAAAAAAATGGTACCTAATACTTGAAGATATGTTAGCAAAAGTATTTCTATATGGTTATATAATAATGGTATCGAAACTAACAAAAAGAAGAAAAAAATAGTACTAATAATTGTTAAATATATCTTTGATGATGTTACAACATCTAAAATTTCTTTTTTCTTATTTTTATCTTGCGGATTTTCAGAAACAACTTTTAAAGCAGGTAAATCAAAACCAAAATTAATAATATTTATTAGTATAGTTACTATTGACAATGCAAAGACATATATACCATATTGATCTACACCAAGTTTCAAAATCAAATATGGATAAATTGCAAGATATGCAAATGAATTAACAAATTGTAAAACTGTCATAAAAAAATAATTTTCAATCACTGTTTTATATTCTTTTATAAAGTTTGAAACTTTAAAAAAATTCATCACTAAATATAACTCATATATAAGGCTACTTACAAAAAAACATCAAATTACACAGCATAACTTATTAAAAATGGAAGGATTAAGACTATTTCACATCATCACTCTTAGCCATTTAGTACAAACTAAGTTGTTCTTCAACAAAAAATTATCTCAAAATTTCAGGGTAATAGATTTAAAAATTTCCAAAACCTCAAACTAGTAGCACCTTAAATACTACAATAGAATCAATAATAAGCATTCAATATCACATCTTACTTACAAAATTTTATTGTATTTCACCTGACATTCGCTTACCACAGATAATATCTCCCTAGGCCAACCAAAGTTAATCATTATAAAATCCATCAAACAGGATAATCGACTACTATTGCTAATGAAATAATATGCTACGATTATATAGCAGATTTTAAACAAAACTTCTTAAATTCCACAATCAATCCATCACAAATAAAGTAGGATTTAGGCTAATTTTAGCATACAATCTTACCTCCAGATTAAGTTCAAGTTAAAACGTAATATAAAATAAGGGTTTTGAATGTGAAGTATCCGTACACATCACTGTTGACAATTTTAGCCATTTCAATTTCATTTTCTGGTTGTGCGATCACTTCAGGGCTTCAAACCTATGATTTACCTGAGCAAGGACAGTATAAAACTGATCAAGGTGCTGAACTCTCAGTTGTTCAATTAACCCAAACGACTATTCCAAGCCTAAATATTGTAGATCAAGCCCAATCCAGCGATCTTGCTTCATTATTTCATCATCAACAAAGCACTTATCGTTTAAGTTCAGGCGATGTTCTTTCGATTCAACTTTGGGCCTATCCTGAAATTACACCTCCCATCCAAGATGCGACCAACATCAAGGCTGTAGGCTATCCAATTGATTCAAACGGCAATGTTCAATTACCTTTAGTGGGTTCTGTACGTATTGCAGGCAAAACTTTAGCTGAAACCAATCGTTTTTTACACAGCCAGTTTGCAAAATATTTAAAACATCCTGATGTGGTTGTTCGTGTACTGTCTTATGAAGGGCATCGTTATTTTGTTAACGGTCAAGTCTTGCGTAGCGGACAATATACTTTAAATGATCAACCGATCAGTATCTATACTGCCTTAGGTCAAGCTGGTGGTATCGACACAAAAACAGGCGATACCACAAACATTCAGCTGATTCGAAATGGTCAAACCTATAACTTAAATACCATTCAGCTCGAAAAACAGGGACTGTCTCTACATCAACTGTTGATTCAACCGAATGACACCATTTTTGTCCATACCAAACAAGATCAAAAACTCTATGTGATGGGTGAGTCAAGTCGTAGTCAAGCGCTAACATTGCGTGATCAAGGGATGACCTTAAGTGATGTACTTGGTGAGAGTGAAGGCATTAGTCCTTATTCTGCAAGTGCTGCACGAATTTATGTGATGCGTACTAATTTGGATACCAAACAATCGACAATTTATCATCTGAACTTAAGTAGTCTAGGTAATTTGGCTTTAGCCAATCAATTTGCCATGCAAAAAAATGATATCGTTTATATTGATGCTACCGGTCTAACACGCTGGCAACGTATTATGAATCAAATTATTCCATTCTCAAGTGCTTTATATAGCTTTGATCAATTGGGTAAATAAGATGCAGATTCGAAACATATTAGTGGTTTGTGTTGGCAATATTTGTCGTAGTCCAATGGCAGAATTTTTTTTAAAACAAAGCCATCCTAATCTAAAAATAGAATCCGCAGGGCTTGCTGCCATGGTTGGTCATTCTGCAGATGATAAAGCGATTGCCTGTATGGATGCTTTAAGTATTGATATGCGTTCGCATATTGCACGACAAATTAATGCAGATCTGATCAAAAAAGCAGACTTAATCTTGGTAATGAGTAAAAATCAGTCTCAACATATTGAGCAGAAATGGCCCTTTGCCAAAGGTAAGGTGTTTCGCTTAGGTCATTGGCAAGATCAAAATGTGCCTGATCCATACCAACATGATCAAGCTTTTTTTGATGAAACATGTAAAAATATCCAAGCTTATGCCACTGACTGGCAATCACATCTATAAATTTTAATTAGTTGTTTACCTATGAATCAAAATTCAAAAACTAATGATGATACGATTGACTTAAAAGAGTTGTTTTTCTCTTTAATTGCCCAATGGAAAGTGATTGCACTTTGTGTCATTTTAAGTTTGATCTGTGCTCTACTTTACTTACGTGTAACATCACCTATCTACTCCACAGATGCCTTAGTTCAGGTTGAAGATGGTAGGAGTGCCGCTTCAGCTGCCTTAATGGGTGGGTTAAAAGATATTGCTGGCGGCTTTGGTCAAAAATCCCCAGCTGATGCTGAAATGGAAATTTTAAATTCACGACTTGTACTTGGAAAAGTCATCAATAATTTAAATTTAAATATTCGAATCAAGAACAATGCTGATACTTTCTTACACAGACTAATCTCTAAAGATAAAACACAACTAAGCTATAGTGCCAAAGCCGTTAGTTTTCAAGAAAATCAGTCTGGTTTCTCCATATTAAAGTTTGATATCCCAGAATATTATTATGATAAACCGCTCATCTTAAAGTTTATAGACAAAAATCAGTTTAGTTTAACTTATAAAGATCAAGTTGTATTTAAAGGTGTCCTTAACCAAATTAACCAATTTCAAAATAATAACGGTCTATGGTCTATTCAAATTAATAGTAGCCATCCATTTCAACAAGACTTTACCATTACTAAACTTGCACTTCCTTCAGCGATGAAAATAATTCAAGCAACTTATTCAGTTGCTGAAAAGGGCAAAATGACAGGTGTGATTGGTCTAAGCTATAGTGGAAGTGATCGGCAACATATCACTCAGGTGCTGAATCATATCTTAGGTGTTTACCATCAACAAAACATTGAACGTAAAACCTTAGAATCAAAACAAACTTTAAGTTTTCTTGATCAGCAGCTTCCTGAGTTAAAACAGCAACTTGAAGCATCCGAAATTAAATTTAATAAATTCCGTGAACAATATAATACTGTGGACGTCACTCAAGAATCAGAGTTGATGTTAAAGCAAAATGTTGAATTGGAGAAAATGCGTATTGAGTTAAAGCAGAAACAAGCTGAATACTCTGCCAAATACACTCCTGATCATCCGCTGATGACAGAGATCAATGCGCAACTTGCAGCAATTCAGAAAAAATCAACTGAGTTGAATCAAGCAATTAAACGTTTACCTGAAACCCAACGTCTATACTTACAACTTTACCGTGATGTTAAAGTCAATACTGAACTCTACACATCATTATTAAATAGCTATCAGCAATTAAAAATTGTAAAAGCGGGTGAAATCGGCAATGTACGTATCATTGATACCGCAGTTGAACCCGTAAAACCAATTAAGCCTAAAAAATTGATTGTGTTACTTCTTTCTATTTTTGTAGGTGGATTTATTGGAGTAATGATTGCTCTACTTCGTAATATGCTTTCATCGGGCATTAAAGATGCAAGTCGTATTGAAAATGAACTTGATTTACCAGTTTATGCAACTGTGCCTCGTTCTCCAATCCAAGAAAGTCGTGTGCAATTGCTGAAAAAGAAAAAATCGATTCCTATCCTTGCGGTTAAAAATGGCGAAGATATCGCGATTGAAAGTTTACGCAGTATTCGTACAACCATCCATTTTGCATTAAACAATGCCAAAAATAATATTATTGCGATTTCGGGACCTGCACCAGAAATTGGGAAATCTTTTATTTCAACCAATCTTGCTGCAATTTTTGCGCAAGGCAATAAAAAGGTGCTTTTGATTGATGCCGATATTCGTCGTGGCTATTTACATAAATACTTTGATAATGATACAGCACCAGGTTTAACTGAATATCTAACCAATCAAAGTTCGCTAGAACAATGTATTGTGCATTCAAACAGTGTAAACCACTTGGATTTTCTGCCTCGTGGTAAGAACCAAGGCAATGCAGCTGAAATGCTGAGTTCACCACGTTTTAGTGAACTACTATCCCAACTGTCTCAGCAATATGATCATATTATTATTGATACGCCACCGATCTTGGCAGTGACAGACGGAATCATCATTTCACAATTTGCCGGTGTTAACTTGGTGGTTGCACGCTATGCCAAAACTCAGATGAAAGAATTGGAATTGACTGTGAATCGCTTTGAACAGGCGGGAAGCAAAGTGAACGGGATTATTCTCAACGATGTTCAAGCAACAGCTGGCGGTAATTATGGCTATAATTACGCCTATGCTTATACATCGACCAAAGATGATTAATTCCAAATAAGACAAAAAGCCAGATTTATTCTGGCTTTTTTATGCTGGGGCAATGGACAACATAACTGTATATTTTTAGTTGTTCAGCTCAGATAACTATATCGTTTAGACTAAAGAAGTTATATGCTTGTGCAGTTTCTGTTCATTCTGTAAATGAACTTGTTAAAAGATTAAAATTTGGAATTTTTTATGAGTAAAGCCTTACCCATCGCAATCGCTGTAATCTTAGGTGGTGCTGCACTTGTTCCTGTTTATTATGCATCTCAACACCCTGCTGATGTAAACAGTAGTCATTTAATGTCAAAAGACGCAAAACCTGTAGAAAAAATCAGTTATGCGCTTGGTTATGAAGTTGCCAGCCAAACTCCACCAGAAGTTGATGTCAATACATTTATTAACGGTATCCGTGACGGTCATGCGAAAAAGCAACGTGCCTATACTGATGAAGAACTACAAAAGGCTTATGTTGAGTTTCAAAAAGAAATGCAACAAAAGCAATTGCAACAAACAAAACAGTCTAATGCATCCAGTGATGCTTTCTTAGCAGAAAATGCAAAGAAAGAAGGTGTTAAAACAACTGCATCAGGATTGCAATATAAAATCACCAAAGAAGGCACAGGCAAACAGCCATCTGCGACCTCACAAGTGACCGTACACTACAAAGGTCAACTTTTAGACGGTAAAGTGTTTGATAGCTCTTATGACCGTGGTCAACCTGTTGAATTCCCTTTAAATCAAGTGATTCCAGGGTGGACTGAAGGTTTACAACTGATGAAAGAAGGCGGCAAAGCAACCTTGTATATTCCTGCAAAACTGGCATATGGTGAACAAGGTGTTCCAGGGACGATTCCTCCAAACAGTACACTCATTTTTGATGTTGAACTGATTCAAGTGAAATAACAGTTAAAGAAAGGAGAGGTTTACTCTCCTTTTTGGATTTTTAATTATGAAAAAGACACTGATTGCACTCAGTATGGGTTTAATAAGTAGCGTTGCTTTTGCTGCACCCATTAACAATAAAAGCGCTCAGCAAGATCAACTTGGCTACAGCTATGGTTATGTCATGGGACGTAGCAATGCTGATACCCTTAAACAGATCAATTTAGATGCCTTTATTCAAGGAATTAAAGAAGGATCTACAGGTCAAAAAGCTGCATTGACCGATGAAGAAATGGCCAAAGCATTAGCCCAATACAAGCAACAGACTGAAGCTAAACAGTTGCTAGAATTTAAAAAAGTCGCTGATGAAAATGCTCAACTTGGTGAAAAATTTCTTGCTGAAAATGCAAAAAAAGCAGGTGTGATTACACGCCCAAGTGGTTTACAGTACAGTATCTTGCAACAAGGAACTGGAAAATCACCTTCAGCAAAGTCTAAAGTATCTGTCAATTATGAAGGTCGCTTACTGGATGGCACCGTTTTTGATAGTTCTTTTGCACGCAACGAAGCTGTTGAATTCCAAGTCAGCCAAGTCATTCAAGGCTGGACTGAAGGGTTACAACTGATGAAAGAAGGTGCTAAATATCGCTTCTTTATTCCAGCAAAACTCGCCTATGGAGACATGGGTGCAGGCGATGCGATTGGACCAGACAGTACCTTAATCTTTGATGTAGAGCTGTTGAAAGTGTTACCTTAGTTTCAGCATAAATATTAAAAAACATCGCTTAAATTGCGATGTTTTTTATTTCTAATAAGCATCAATCTTATCGTTAATGCTTTAAATGTCTTGGTCTAAAACCCGATACCAGTAAAGCAACAGCATAAGCAATCACACCGACTAGACAGAGCCCAACCACCTCAAGAATCCGAATCCATTGAGAAACGCTACCATCATACCAAGTCAAAGCACACCATAATGCTACAATCATGGCAATGTTGGCAATCGCAAACTGAATGAAAAGTTTTTTCCAATGTGCACCAAAACGGAATATGTCTTTTTTATGCAAATAAAAATACAACATCCCAGCATTTACCAGAGCAGAACCTGATGACGCAATTGCTAGAGCCATATGCTCTGCTTGCCAGTCAATCAGTTTAAAGATTCCAATAAATATCACGTTTAGGATGGCATTGGCAGCAACGGCCATTAATCCCACTCGTACCGGTGTTTTGGTATCCTGAATGGCGTAGAAACCTGGTGCAAAGACTTTAATCAGCATAAATGCCAGTACACCACCACTCATACATTGCAGAGCCAATGCAGTCATTTGTGTATCACGTGCATCAAAAGCACCATGTTGGAAAAGCGCTTGAATAATGGGGGTAGACAACATGAATAATGCAATACTGGCAGGAACACCCACCAAAACAATCACACGTGCCGCCCAATCCAACATTCTACGGAACTTGGCTTGATCTTGTTCAGCTTTACTCACCGAAAGAGAAGGAAGAATCACTGTACCAATCGCAACTCCGATCAGCCCAAGCGGCAATTCAGTCATTCGCTCTGCACTATATAACCATGATACAGAGCCATCTTGCATAAACGATGCCCAGATTGTATTCAACAACAAGTTAATCTGTGTCACGGATACCCCAAATAAAGCAGGCAACATCAGCTTTAAGATTCGATCTACACCCTCATGTTTAAAATCAACTTTAGGTGGAATCAGTAATTTTTTCTTCCAGAGTTCAGGAATTTGTATCGCAAGTTGTAAAACCCCTGCAGCAACCACAGCCCAACCCAGCGCCATAATTGGCTGTGCCATATAAGGCGTTAGCCACCAAGCCCCTGCAATCATTGCAACATTGAGCAATACAGGCGAAAATGCAGGTGATGCAAATGATCCATAGCTGTTTAAAATACTGCTGGCAAACGCGGTCAGTGACATAAACATCAGATATGGAATCGTCAAACGGAACATATCGACAGCAAGGTCAAATTTGGCGGGATCGCTATGAAAACCAGGTGCATAAATATACAAAATGACTGGCGCAATAATCATGCTGATCAGCGTTAATAATGACATCACCATTAACAAACAACCAAACACCCGACTAATCAAAATTTGCACTTCAGCATGCAGTTTTGTAGTTTTGTACTCAGTGAGAACGGGAATAAATGCTTGAGAAAATGCCCCTTCAGCAAACAACCGCCTGAAAAAATTGGGAATACGAAAAGCAACCACAAAGGTGTCAAAATCCTTACCTGCACCAAAGACATTGAGCAGTACCATATCTCGTACCAGACCCAAGACTCTTGACAGCATGGTCATTGCACTAACAATAAAGGTGGATCGCCACAGCGCCATCGTATTCACCTAGTTAAAATAAAGTCGCTATTGTAATTAAATATTCTCAAAATTGCGTTGTTAAATCATAAACAGAAATCTATTTTAGTCTTATTTTTTTATACTCAATTTTTTATACTCAATTTTTTCTGCGTCAATTCTTCCCGAAAGCGTTGCCATTGAAAATGTGCTCCTGGGTCAGTTTTTCGACCAGGCGCAACATCGGAATGCCCAGCTAAATGATGATCAGCTTTCGGATATGCCTGTTGCAAAGCCATCACCACATCAACCAACTGTTGATATTGTACTTCTTCAAAGTCGAGATCGTCACTTCCTTCCAATTCAATGCCAATGGAGTAATCATTGCACTCCACTTTTCCCAAATATGATGAACGTCCTGCATGCCAAGCACGGTCATTAAAATTAACAAACTGGATGATCTCACCTGTTCGTAAAATCAATAGATGTGCAGAAACTTGCATGCCTTGGATGGTTTGAAAATAAGGATGTAGTGACCAATCGAGTTGATTTTGAAAAAACTGTTCAATATAGCCTCCACCAAACTGTGAGGGGGGTAAACTGATATTATGAACAACAATCAGCTGAATCTCAGTATTTTCAGGACGTTGATTATAATTAGGAGATGGGACCTGTCTTGCGCCAGTCAATTGACCATTTACAACCTGAAACTTTGATGCCGATTGCATATCTTATTCCTACCGGGCTTGTTTATTTTCAACAAAGCGAATTTCAATATTTTAGTGTACTCTTATCCATATAAAATAAAAACTTCTTCAAACTTGCAATGACAATGCTAATATATCGCTCAGTTTTTAAGGGCAACAACCATAGGGATATCCATGAGCATACCTGAAGCTTTGCTTGAACAATCGATTCAAATTAATATTCAACAAGCACTCCGAGAAGATATTGGCGATGCGGATATCACCGCCCTCCTCACGCCAGAAGATGAACAAGCAACTGCTACCATTATTTCTCGTGAAGACATGGTTCTTGCTGGACAACCGTGGGTGAATGCCTTGATTAAGGCATACGACCCAACAGTACAAATTATGTGGTTGAAAAATGATGGTGATGTCGTCAAAGCCAATGAAACGATCTATCAATTGGCAGGTTCTGCACGTAGCTTACTGACTGTAGAACGTCCAGCATTAAACTTTGTGCAAACGCTATCTGCTGTCGCAACCAAAACTGCAGAATATGTAAAATATCTGGAAGGTACGCCAACCAAACTTTTGGATACACGCAAAACCCTACCCGGTTTACGCATTGCACAAAAATATGCGGTGGGTGTAGGGGGTGGACAAAATCATCGTTTGGGCTTATTCGATGCATTCTTAATTAAAGAAAACCACATCATGGCAGCAGGTGGAATTGCACAGGCGATCGCAAAAGCACGTCAAATTGCACCCAACAAGCCCGTTGAAGTTGAAGTTGAAACATGGGATGAACTGAATCAAGCCCTTGAAGCTAAAGCTGACATTGTGATGTTAGATAACTTTAGCCAACAGCAAATGATCGATGCAGTTAAGCATGTTGCAGGACGTTGTAAATTAGAGGCTTCAGGCAATATCACCTTAGAGACTTTAACTGAAGTGGCGCAAACGGGCGTGGACTATATTTCAATGGGTGTCTTAACTAAAGATGTTAAAGCTATTGATTTATCAATGCGTTTTAATGGTTAAACACTCGGAATATGCCTTGATCAAGCAGTACCACGGTACTGCTTTTTTATTACAAAATATAACGATCAGTGAATAAATAATCAGCTACTTTTATTCTCATAATATTTCAAATAATCATTAATCATCTGTAAAGATAAGAGATAAACAATGAAAAAACATATTCTATCTTCATCACTCCTCGCTTTAGCGATTCCGATTTTCAGCCATGCAGACACCGTCAATGTTCATGTGTTAAGTGCAACCGTCAAAGATCAAAATATTGCCAATGCCGAAGTGATTTTACAAAAGAATGGTGAACACTCTGCCTCGAGCTCTACCAATGCCGATGGTCGAAGTGCAGTCAATAGCAATGCTGCTGACAGTGCTGATAATTTATTGATTATCAAAAAATCAGGTTATTCAACACTTGTGGCAAAATGCCCATGTGATGGTATGACCTACGCACTCAGCCCTGTGCTTAAAAATTTAAACAGTATGCGGATTGTATTGAATTGGGGGAAAAACCCTTTAGATCTTGATTCACACTTAAGTTATAAAAATCAGCATGTTTACTGGGACAGTAAACAAGGCTTATCAGCAAATCTAGATGTCGATGATACTGACTCCTATGGTCCAGAAACCGTCACCATTGATCAGCGTCTCGAAGGTCAATATTACGTTTATTCAGTGCATGATTTTTCAGATCGTGATCGACCCAGCACAAACAATTTATCCAATAGCCAAGCCAAAGTTATGGTCTATGCTGGTGAGTCGCTGATTCGTTCCTATTATATCCCGACAGGTCAAACAGGCAATCTATGGACTGTATTCCGAATTAGTCCAGAAGGTGAAATCCAAGATATCAACCGCATTTCTGGAACCACAGTAAATGCCAGTCAAGTCGGTTCAAGTGTCTCAAATTATCAGAATCAAACGACACAGGTCAATATTGTACCTGTTTCTGCGGATGCACAGAAGCGAGCTAAAACACTTAACTTAAATGCAGATAAAGCCTATAAAAACAATCAGATTGAACAAGCAGCCATGCTTTATCAGCAATCGATTGATTATAATCCAAATGTCGGACAAACCTATAGTAATCTTGCTGTTGCTTATCAAAAGTTAAATCGCGCTTCTGAAGCATTATGGGCAAATCAAAAAGCAATTGCTTTGGCAACCAATGACAATACCAAAGCATATTCACATTATAATATGGGTAAAATCTATGAAAATAATCAAGATTTTGAACAGGCCAAATACCATTATCAATTGGCAAATCAATATAAGCCAAGTGAGACTTACAATCAGGCAATACAACGGGTAAGTCGTTAAAGCTTAAGCCCAAAGAATGAGTAACCTCTTTGGGCTTTTTTATCGATTTTATCGCCTCTATTTTTATCCATCGGGTCTAATTTGCTTACAAAATAGGCGGTGTTTGCATAGAAAAATCGGCGGAATCAGCCTATAATTTTTGGCTCTCCAAAACTTCGCTAAAATTAGGCCGATGAAGACGTTGAAACAACAAGTTTTGTTTTTGCTTGTCGCTTTTTTATCAGTATTTGCTTTTTTCTTGTACCAAGAAGATATCACGCGTTTCTTTCAATTAGGTGACATCTATCTTAAGTCACGCCTGTATAAATATGCTTTTTCTATCCTATTGAATTATGCTTTTATCAGTCTATTCTATTTGGTTTTAAGAAAAACCTTTGCAACGATTTTACTGAGCCAGTTTATTATTTTTTTACTCAGTTTTATCAATATTAAAAAAGAGCAGTATCTTTCAGCCAGCCTAGTCCCTAGCGATTTTTTATTGGTAAAAGAAACTTTTATTGCCTCACCGATGTTATTAAAAATTGCTGTTTTTGCTGCGATTGCGGTGTTTATTGCATTGTTTGTTTTTTTATATCGCAAAGAGAAGTTAGGCAGCAAACCCTTACTTTTGACCAATAGCATTCTCTCCTTTGCGATTCTTGGATTTTTTATCACTGCGAATTTTAAAAATAATTTCAGTGAATCCTGTACCAATGCTGAAAAAAAATCGATTTGTCAGTATGCACAGTACTTACCCAACACACGTGGTGATTGGATTGGTGATCACTTAACCATTCGATATTTGGGCTTTCCAACATTCTTCTTTTCAAAGAGTGTGGATGGGTTAAACAATAAAATTTTCCAAACACAGGTGATTCCTGAAGAAAGGATTGCCGCGCTCTATTCAGCAATGCCGAATAAAGATCATCAAAATGCAGTACCGACTCTAGAATCCGAGGAACAGCCTCAGCAACAACTGCCCAATATTATTTTTGTCATGAGTGAGTCGCATTGGGATGCCACAAAATTAGACAAGAGCATTCCTCGCAATATCACCCCAACAATCAATAAAAATCAGGTCTCTACTGTACTTTCCCCTAGCTTTGGGGGCGGGACTGCCAATGTTGAATTTGAGGTTTTAACCAGTTTAAATACCTATTTGAACCACAATGAATTGGCTTATGTATCGAAACTCAAACGACCGACCTACTCGTTGCCGATGTATTTAAATAGCTTGGGTTATGAAACAACAGCTATGCATAACAATGGTAAATATTTTTATAACCGTAGCGCTGTTTATCAAAATCTCGGTTTCAACCGTTTTACTTCGATTGAAAATATGATCAACATGGCTGACCGTGCCAAATATATCAATGCTGCAGGTTGGGCAACAGATGATTTGATTTATAGCAGTATTGAAAATCAACTGGAGAATACCGATAAACCGCAATTTATCTATGCCATCAGTGTTGAAAACCATCCGATGTATAGTGATGATCGTTTTGGCAAAGACCATTTTAAAATCACCAAAGATGGCATCAGCGATAACAGTAAACGTGCACTGAATACCTATTTAACAGGAATGCAGCGTGCTGACGATAAATTGAAAATGCTGATTGAAAATGTTAAACAACTTGAGCGTCCTACGATTGTTGTATTCTTTGGTGATCACTTACCCAACTTACAGAAAGTGTATGATGAATATGGCTTTTTCAAATCCGAGCAAGAAAAAGCTGAAAAGAAAGATGTGCGTTTCTTTGAAACCCCACTTGCTGTATGGGCGAACTTTCCAATTGACCGAAAGCAATTTAAAGGACCTTTTGTTGCTGCACACTTCCTTGCACCTAAAGTACTTGAAGCAGCACATGTTCCTCTTTCACCCTATTATCGCTTTGTGAACAATGTCAGTTCTTGTTATCGCACTGTTCATCAAACTGGAATACAGACACAAAAATCTTGTGAATTCAATCAGGCTGAGATTTTACAGCAGTATAAAGACATGAATATGGATGTCTTGAATGGCAAGAACTTTACTTACCAGATTTTAAAATCGAAAGCCGAAAGCTGATGGTCGGTTCAGGAAGATTGTGCTGAATCTTTCTGATCAACTTTTTGTTCAATCTGCTGTTGTTGATCATTGTTTTTGACTTCAAACTCTTTGCTTTCAAAATCCTCACGGCGAGGATCTCCAGCCATCAGCATAAATGTAATCACTGCAAATAAAAAAATCAGAATTTTCATAAAATGCCCCGACAGCTCAATAAAATTTCAACCATTCTAAAAAGACTTCTTTGAAAATCCTTGAACACTCTGTAGATAAAACACAGGACATTGTGCTGATTTATGTATCTATTGACGTAAATAGATGATTGGAAGCTTAAACATGTAATTTTTCGCAAATGATGTGGTCTTTGATCAACTCAAAAAATAAGGTGCAAAGCGCACCTTATTTTCAAGCTGAACAGTCAAATACTGAAAAGATTAAGACTCAATAAATTCCATATATGGGTCAGAGAACGAGTCTTTACCCGTTTCAATACGTCCAGCGAAACGGCGTTTAAAGGAACTGTCGCCTTCGACCATGACGGTAAAATCATACCAACCACCAAAATCAGACATGTTCCAGTTCAATTCTTTCTCCGTAGATGCTGTTTCAATATTCCATGTCTTATTTGGCAAATAGGCATTGGCTTTTACAATCAGTTTTGCAGATTTGCTTGCATCATGACGAACTTTTAAATAGATCTTTGGATTACACTCTTCAACACACACCCGTACTTCTGCCAACGACTCTGCCTGTACAGATTTAGTCAGATCTCCAGCAAAACCACGATGGAAACCGTTGGGTCCCAATACCCATAAATCATATTTTCCATTACTGGTGTTCCACAGGTCATCCAACTGCTTTCCTGCTTCGACCATATAACGGCGAGGGATCGCTTCAAGATTCAACTTGTCGTAAACGTGGAATACTGCTGCATGTGTGCCTGTATTGGAGAACATCAGTTTGACGGTTTTTGCAGCCAAATCGACTTTAGCACTGCTATGTAAAATATAAGGCAAGGCACGTGAGAGACGTGTTCCTAACTCTTGAATCGGATAAACCTGACTCAAAGGACGGGAAACCTGTGGCAATAAGGCTTGTGCATTACGAATCGCATCCGCCTCACTTTTGCTTTTCTTACCCATCAATTCTTCCATCGCAAGTGTATTCGGATTTTTAAAGTCAAATGCTGTCAGTAAATCGCCGCACACTGCTCGTCGATATGGACTAATATTCGGTTCCTGCACTCCAAAACGTTGTTCCAAGAAGCGAATCACTGAAGAATGATCAAACACCTGTGAATTTACCCAGCCTCCACGACTCCAAGGCGATATCACATACATCGGCACGCGAATCCCTGGACCATATACTCCCACACCATTACTGACTTTGGGGTCAGTAAAGTTCGGTTGCCCTGTAGAGGCTTTAGGATGCGTTGCATATTCATAAGAAATTTGTTCATCGGTTAATGTGGTTTTACCCTGCATTTGACCAGAACTGTCTTTAGATGGTGCACTTGGTGAAGGCACATGGTCAAAGAAACCATCATTTTCATCAAAATTCACCAATAAAACGGTTTGGCTCCAAATTGCGGGATTTTCTGTCAAAGCATTCAGGACTTCTTGAATATACCAAGCACCTTGGACAGGACTTGATGGTCCGGGATGTTCGCTGTAGGTTGCAGGAGCGACCATCCAACTCACTTGTGGCAATTGACCTTTGGCAATATCTTCTTTAAAGGAACCCAGAAATCCTCCATCAGGCATGGTATTGGCAATCCCTTTATACAAAGGCTGTGTTGCATCAACTGCAGGATCGTAAGCCGGGCATACAGTATCATTATTGACAGGTTTACCCGACAACTCATTGGCACGACGATATTGCTTAAATCCTGCCAATGGATTATCGGTAAAGTTATCAGGCATATTTTGATAAACTTTCCAGGTTACACCTGCTTGTTGCAAACGCTCAGGATATGTCGTCCAATCATAGCCCGTGGTTGATGGACCGATACTGTCCAAATCATTCACCACACTTGCCACACCTGCAGCTTTAGGACCATTCGAACCAGTCCACAAGAACATTCGGTTAGAGTTCGTACCTGTATGCATGGCACAATGATATGCATCACATAAGGTAAAGGCATTGGCAAGTGCAAACTGAAACTCAACTTCTTTCTGTTTGTAATATCCCATCGACTGAGGTTGTTTATATTGTACCCAGTTCCCCATTCTTCCGTGGTTCCAAGCAAACTGACCATCGGTCCATGAGTGGGGTGTACCACTGACACGTTGCGCATTGCCACGAGTACTGTCTAAATGGTAAGGGAAAATTTTATTTTTATCTTTGTCATATTGTTCCCACACTTTGCGGTTGTCTGATAGTGGAATCGTAAAACGATCGCCAAAGCCTCGAACACCTTTGAAGGTTCCAAAATAATTATCAAATGAACGGTTTTCTTGAGTCAAAATAATGACATGCTTTACATCTTTAATTGTGCCTGTTTCAACTTTGGCATCAATCGCTAAGGCTTTTTGAATGCTGGCTGGAAAGCTGGCTAATGCAGCTGTACCAAATATTGTTTTTGTTGAGTTGATTAAAAAATCGCGACGTTTCATGTGAGTATCCTTATATTTTTATTATGGTGCGCAATGTACTTTACAGGTGGGTGCTGGCGGATTCGTCGTTGATGTTTCGTTGTTATCATCATTACAAGCACTGAGCACTACACTCAGACTCATAATTGCAATCAAGAGTAAATTTCGCATTGTCCTGTCCATGAAATAAAGGTAGCCATAGTCAATACGATCCCAATGACAATAGGGTGAAGCTTTAATGGCAATTTCATGACGAGCAGAATACACAACAAAATTTTTCATATAAAAAAAACGCATCAGAAGATGCATAATATAATTATTAAATTCATATATTTATAAAATTAATCTGCAATTTTGTTGCACACCATTAAAATGCTTATCTGCTTCTAAATTTATTGTTTTTGAGTTTTAAGATATGATTATAGTTACTTCTCTTATGAAAATCTAAAAATGTCTAATAATCAAAGTATGCAAACAGAATTGCTAAAATTAAACGTTTCTTTAATTGAAAAAACTAACTTTATGCTCTTAACTGCAACAACTGCTTCTATAGCTTTTGTTCTAACCCAATTAAAAGGTCTAGGCTGGACTACTCTGATTTACTTCCCAATGGGAACCTTAATTCTATTAGGTATCAGTTTCCTATGCGGTTGCAAGGCTCTAAGCATTATGGCAAGAGTATTGAAATCGAATGCTAATGCCTTGAAACTAAATGCTCCCCGAGAGTTTATTGATTTGGCATTTCAAGAAGTGGATAAGCTTATAAAAAAGGCGAATACATATGATACGTTCCAGCAATTGGCATTTTTTTCTGCGGCTTCTATTTATGCGACATATGTCTTTTTAGATATATATTTAAAATCTAACCCACAATAACACTATAAATGTTAGGGTGACGGGAGTTGAACCCGATAGAACAATTCTCAGTAAAGCCCTATCAGATTCATAGTGATTAAAATCAATTATTTAGAACTTTTAAGATTGATAGTATATCACTAGGTTTCAAATATCTGTGGCAAAAAATGTGGCAATTTTTGTGAAGATTAATTTTAAAATGAATAATAAAAACCGCCTCTAAAGGCGGTTTAATATTTATCTCAGGATGAAATCAGCGATTTGCAGTAAATCAGCTAACAAGCTGATAAATTGCAAACAATAGAATACAACTGTACTCATTGTAGCTCTCCGTAATCGAGCATCACTTGATATTACTTCCCCTATACTGTTAAATAGTACAAGAGTAAATATGCACATCAAGATCAGCATATTTAGATAGTGTAGAAATACACTATCAACACACTGCTCTTAATTTGATTTTAGACGGTTAGATTAAGAGCAGTCCCTCTCCAAAGTTAGTCTTTAACCTTGAACTCTCAACCATATTGTATGTTTTTAAAAGTTTAATCAATATTGACATTCCAACAATGTTTTATCTATAAACAGTTCTTTTTTTTACATTTTCAATTTTTAATAAAACCAATTTATTATAAATACCATATATACAAATACTTATAAAATTCTTCTTTATTTACAAGATGATGATAACTATGTGGATAAATCATTAAAATGACGACTTCATTAGACAAATTATGAACAATGAAATATTTTGAGTAAAATTAAACCAACATTAAGGTTTAGATTTTTGATATGGCATTTCGAATTATGAAAGACAATTTATATTTGATGATTACTGAAGAGATGCATTACAACTATGATGATTATTCAGATATTGATACTGCAATAACAATAAATTATTCTTGGACTGATGATGAAGATAAAGCATATAAGTTTTTATCAAAGCAAGAAGCCCAAGATCTTCTTGCTAAGAATTGGAAAAAATCTTTCTATAAAAATGCTGTAGTCCAAGAATGCTGGCTTTAGTCTTTTAATACTTCAATTATTGCTAAATGACGAGCTTTACAATCATTGTATTTTGCAACCGTATCAACAGACCAAAGCAATAAAGTACGCCCCATTCCATCTTCTAATTGCTGGAGATCTGGGCAAGGCTCTAATAAATTAGCTGGAATCGTTGGAGATAAGTGAGTTGATGTGCTGCAACCCAGTATCATCAATACAAACGTTGTTATAAACAGGGCGCTCAATGATCTTTTGCACTTCACGTGTAACTGTTTCGACTTTGACACGTTGTTCTGACTTAAGCTGCTCATAATCTGCGCTCACTTTGTTAATTTTGTTTTGTTTCTCGATCAATGACTTTTGCTGATCATCTTTAAGTTTTTGAATCTTTGCACTACAAGCTGATTCAGCATTTTTAAGCTTCGTGGCCAAATGATTGGTGTAAGCAATTTGCACCAGGTATAAAAAAATAAAGACCGCAATTGCGATCCATTTTTTATACTTCCAAAGAATTATGGCTATTGGCATCTACTGCACCCCCATACATTTGTTATAGCGATCCTGTTGTCTAGTCCAAACGCCATAACAACCATTTGAACGTATTGAGCAATCACGCTTTGCAACGTATTTGTATTTCAGTAATGAAGCACATGCTTGTTTGTATTGCCCTGCTTTAAGATTTCTGAGCATCGATGAACTATTCCAATTAGCTTGGCCGTAGTTATAAACAAAGTCCAAATACACATCATATTCAGTCTGAGTAAGCTTTACGCCTGATAAAGATTTGCGAAATGCTACTTCATCTTTGGCAATGTGAGCCTTTGCAATTTGTACAGCTCGTTCTTTTGTAATCGGCTTATCAGTCATTTTGACTTTTGTACCGTTTTCATATGATGTGGACCCGATACCAATCGTTGCCACTTTAGCACTATCCAAATACGGCTTTGGCTCATAGCCCTCATACTTAATCAATGACGTAAAAAAAGCAGCCGAAGCTGCTAGACCTATTGCTAAATATTTAATCTTGTTCATAGTTTTTCTCATGCATACGTTTGTTGTGTAATTGCTGATCACGCTGATCTTTGCGATAAGCTGCCCATAGCTGAATGATTAAACCCACTACAGCACAAATCCCCCCTACAACGGCCATCCATTCGGTTGTTGATAATCCTGCATATAAAACCATTGATCCCCCTGCTAAATTTGTTGCCAAACCGAATGATGCTGTGCTTGATGTTGCTGGTTCCGCCATGACCGATTTCTCCAGATAATAAAAAAGCACCATTTAAGGTGCTTTCAATTCAAATAATATTGGTTTTCAACCAGCTGTTGATTTTTGACGAGATAACGCAGTTGCTCTATCTGGTCCTCTATTTGTAATACATCTTGACCTGGATCAAAATGTATTCTTTGCTTTAAAAATTCAGGGCATTCAATAACATTCAGAATGACACCTGTTTCAATACAATAAACTGCAAAATATGCCATTATTTCCTCATCGTCATCGCGTGGATGTAGCGTTGTGACACGTTCACATTACCGCCCGAATCTGAGCGCAATTGAAGCTCAAAGGTTCCCGCAATTAAAGTTGAATCATGTCTTGAAATATTCAAAGTTCCTGCGCTTCGAGCACTTCCTCTGATCTCCACATTGTGATTGTGAATACCGTCTAGACCCATTGATGCACTGCCAGAAAGACTTAAATTATGACTATGTGAGCCAGTTGTGTTGGTCGATCCGTTATAACTATGATTGTGAGAAGAACCCGAAATTGTTCCTGCTGTTGAGTTTTGCGTATTACCATTGAATGAATGCGAATGGTTCCCTGAATCGGTCATTGAGCCACTTACATTGACTGTTATTCCATGGTTGTGTTGACCACTATTTTGAGTCGTTGTACCCACAGAAGCATAATCAATAAAATGCACTTCCAAATCTTCAAAAATGACTGAACCATTTTTGAGGACTCTACACAGTAAACGCTGACTGGATGTATAACTTACAAAGCTAAATACCGCTCCAAAAGTTAATATCGTATGCCCCATATCAGCCGGTACAGCCAAAGTTTGTACAGTGGTATAACCTGTACCAATGGTTAGATTCGCTTCCGCAAATGCCGAAACAGGAACAGTTACAGCATTATCTTTGATTTTTAGTGTATCAACTGCAAGATTTGCAATCTTCCCTTCTGTCACAGCTAAATTATCAATTTTTGCAGTCGTGACCGCTAGATTGTCAATTTTGGCTGCTTTTACTGATAAATCAACAATGTGTGATGTATTCACTGACTGATAATCCATCATTGCAGATTTAAGATAAGCTGAAACAGGGAAAACCGTTCCTGTTAACGGGTCTGTGTATGGTGTAGTACGAAAAATAAATGGATAAGAAACCGTTCCATTTCCTCCACTACCAATGGCAAATGAATCAAAATTTAAAATAAATTGAGATTCAACACCATTGTTTGCACCACCCCACCCTGCGATTTTTCCATTAACATCGAGCTTGATAAATTTCTGTGCATAAAGACCATTAACAGATTGTGTTACCTCCTGAACGGCAGCTTTATTACCATTCAATTCTGTTTGTACTGTATCAGTCCGTATGGCTTGCGCCATATCCGCTTCTATTCTCGCTGATTGTTCAGACCATACGCCAGCATACCCACCAGAATTACCAATGAGATCAGACTCTGAACCAATCAATGGCGGATTGACCTGAGCATAAATCCCTTCAATTCTTTCTGCGTTTGCAGAGGATTGAGTGGCAGCGGCTGAAGCTGTTTCTCTTACTGCTGCAAGTGCACCATCATTGCTTGCAATATAGTTATCAATTTTTTGAACTGTAACCTTATCGCCCTCAATACGTGCCTGGACTTCTTGCTGTGTATATGCCTGTAAACTATTTAATTCAGCAACAGTCGTATCTACACGCTTACTAACAACTAAATCGCCCTCAATCATTGCTGACTGAAGTGACCAAGTGCCTGCAAAACCTTGATCATTGCCGATTAAATCAGTTGAGGACCCGATCAATGGTGGATTCAATTGAGCATATACACCATTGGTTTTTTCAGCCGTTAATTTTAAATCATTCGCAACAATTTCAACTTGATCTTGAACAGCGGCAATTCCATTTTCACTAGATTCTTTAACGGTATTTACAACTTCTAAAACACCATTATCACCATCAGTAATTTTCTGAGTTAAACCATCCTCTGCTGCTTGAATCGCATTTTTTCGGTCCTCAACTTCCTGAGAAATTTGCTCTTTAGTATCTTGAATCTGCTGCTTAACTTCATCAACATCCCCAACAACCTCACCAATTTGATCAATTTTAGTTTGCAGATCCTGATGCAGTTGCGTTTCAGTAATTTTACCTTCCAAGATATCCAAAATATCGGATGCATCTGCTGAAGTAGTTGCATTGGTCCAGCTTGACCAAGGACCAATATTTCCAATTCGATCAATCAATCGTGCACGATAATATTGCTTTAGATTCGGCTGTAATCCTTGCAATGTGTGAGTCGTTGTTGGATAAGCAAACAATCCCAATTGCGCAATATTACTTACACCATCAGGTGAAACTTGAATCTCTGTATAGGCGGTATCCAACGCACCAACGGCAGGAAAACCCCATTCAAGTTTGATACCAAACAAAATCCCCGTTGCATTGATAAACGCCAATGCAGGCGGTGTACCTTGTTTACCCTTTAATTCAGTAATGATTGAGAATGTAGGTAAAGATGACACCTCAAACGCATTAATCGCTGTGACTTTTGCCTGGTAATTTCCTGAATAAATCCCTTGAACTTCAACAGAATTATTTCCTGTGATTGGAAGTTTAATCCAGGAACCATCATCTTTGCGCCATTCGACCAAATACTTCACAGCACTGGTCGCTTGTGGCCAAGCAATCAACATTGTCGCTACAGTTAAACCCTGTTGCACCATGTCATCAGAAGATACTGAAACTGATTCAACAGCTGACTGAATATTTGGATTAATGGTCGTAATTGGTCGATCATCAATAAACGTGCCCTGGTCAATCGCATCAAATTTAGCAGGATTGTATTGTAAACCTGTGATCGTAAATTGATGTGTTTCATCGCGTGTGATTGACACCACTCTAAACTTCATTGTTGCCAAATCTTGAGCATCAACAACCCACACGTTCTGCACTGCAACTGAGTCAAATGCAGCGACAACGGTTATCACTCTACCGTTTTTTGATTGAACAATTCGCGCTTGTGCCTTGCCATCCTCACCATTTACAACAAGACGATCACCAGCCCGACAGACCACTTCATCACGATCTACAGTGATGCTTTTTAAATCTGCACTGACTGAAGAAATACGCCCACCATTGGCACGACCTGCAAAGATTGGATCAGCAATTTCAATCACTTTGCCTGGCCGCGGAATAAAACCATCTAGACCGACTTTAAATGTCACAGTTCGAGTTTCAAATTGTTCAGTTTTTAATGCCCAATTTCCCGCACGTTGTGCCTGACCCACTGAAGTACAACCATAGGCAGAAATATCTAAGATGCGAATACCATATTTTGCAATGGCTGCCTCATCACGCACAATTTCATATTCAGTTTTATAACGATTTTCTGGATTGTCATAAGCCACTTTGGCAATGGTATGACGATCACGTGCACGTGTGCCTGAATACTCAAAACGACCATCAATCACATTGGCACTTGTGAATGTATAAACGGTGTCTTGAGGAATATCAGCATCACAAACAATCGATTGACCATCCCAATACACGTAAGCTCTAAATGCGCCAGCCATTTTCGATAAAACAGACCAGGCATCATCTTGCGATTGTTCATAAACATTCAATGTAAAACGTGGTTCTTGACCACCCTTACCATCTGGCACAAGTTGATCACAGTACTGACCTAAACGATAAATAGACCACTTATCAATCATGGATGAATTGATGCGATTGCCTAAAGCATAACGTTTCGCAGTACATGCATCATAAAAATGCCATGCAGGATTGTTCGTATAAGCACGTTTAAAAGTACCATCCCATAATCCGGTATAAATACGTGTTTCTGGGTTATAGTTGCTTGGCACAAGGATTTCTACACCTTCACATTCAACTGCCATTTTTGCGACATTTGAAAAGGTTTGCGCATCATATCGCAGACCAAGCAAGGCGGTATTTGGATAACGTAGCTTTGCGTCAATCACTTCAGTGACTGCCTGAACATACATTTTATCGCTGATAAATTCTGAGTTGGTGTTTGGTGTCAAACGACGGATTCGCACTTGCCAACCTGTGTCAGCTTTTGGCAATTCAATACGATGAGAACGCTCATAGTTCGCTGATGTTTTATCAGAAATTTGAGTATTTAAAACTTCTGTCCACGTACCGCCATCAGTTTGCACATCAACCGCATAACGAATGGTATATCCATTCACATCACCATTGCTTTCATTCTGTTGGCGTAATGGTCCCCAACGCAAGCGTAAACGAACCGCATCAAGCTCTGTATTATTGAATGCTTTCACCCAAGGCGTTTCAGACTTTAACTCAACCCCTATGGCAGTTTCAGATGAAATGTCTGGAAAACCCTCTATATAAGTTTGATCGTTTGTACCCTCTCGAAAATCAACACTGACATTTTCAAAGTTCCAATTGCCATTGGCATCTTGTAAAGGTGTGTCATCCAAGAAAATAGATTGATAACCTTTGGATAATCCCTTAATGGTTCCTTCAGACAAACCATAAAGAATTTTGATAAAAGTTTTAGATTGTGCTGAGTCAAGATCAATCACTGGCTGACGTGGCTGTTGTGCCCCAGCTTTTGCGCCCTTAATTGTATTCGTCATAAATTCCTCAAGCATAAAAAAAGGCGCTTAATGCGCCAGGACTCAACCTTATTTACATCATATCTTCAGGATATTGTCCTGCTGAAACAATAAATCCACCGATCTCGCGTTTACCACGTAAAACAGGAACAGGATTACCCTGAGCAATGGTTGTTACTGCACCACCAAAACCAAAGTTGGCTCGATTGCCGTCTTGGTTTTGATTGGCATTCGGATCAACTTTAGGCACCATCATTTGTGCAACACCACCCATCACCATGCCTGCACCTGCACCGATCAAGGCAACTCCCATGTTTGAGGTTGTCCCACCTGTCCAGAAGCCTGCAACGATCAATACAGCACCTAAAATCAGTTGTAATGCCCCATTATCTCCACCTGCACCCATGACCCGTGGCACAATCTTGATTTCTGATGTATCTGTGAGCATATCTAATTCAGACACACCAATATTGTGACCTGTAATCGTTCTGCCCGTTGAAGTATCAAAACATGCTGCTTTTTTCTTGCCACGCTGTTTGGCTTTACTATCTGTAAAAATTGCAAAAGCTAAACCATGCTCATGTGCGCCAAGCATAAAGTTTTCAAATCCATCAATCAGGGCAGATAAAGCCCGTATTGCCTCACGCGGACTTGCAACATCGAGCTTAAATTGATGACCAAACTTTTGACCAAGTACACCATAGAGCTTAATTGTTTTTAACATCTCGATGCCTCACTTTGATGGCAACACGTTCTTGCCATTGTTGGCCAAATACTTCACGCACAGACTTTCGGTTGTATGGGTGATGCAAAATCAGCGAAGATCCCACACAAGGCTCAGTTTGTTCTGATTTCAAGGTGCCATTCTCGCCAAGCCAAATCACTGCATGATTCACATGTTCAGTGCGTCCTACCCGACATAACATGACATCACCATATTGCAAATCTTTCACTTCACTAAAACCTGCTTTACTGAAGTTATCCAAATACAAAGAAGCATTTTCAGCAGATTCCCACCAACGATCTAAGCGCTCAAAATCAGGCAATGCGATGCCATATTCACGCTGATAGAAATCCCGAACCAGTGAATAACAATCTTGCCAACCATGCTGATAATTACGCCCTATCAATGGCGCTTGATAGCCACAAGGTTCATAGACCTGAAATTCAATATCTGGATAAGCACATATGACCCAAGGTTTTTTATGCAATTCAATTTGGATTAAATCCAGTTCAGAAGCCCTCGCTGAAGCATTCGGATGTGAATGCACATAGGCTTGGATTTCACCTATATCTTCAGCGTGTGCAAGATCCACAGGATCTATTTCAAACTGGTCCTGATGACCTGAAATATTATGGCAACGGATATATTCCTTATCCACAATCACCCCACAACATTCACCCGGAAACATTTCAGCAGCATGCAAATGGATCTCTTTTTTTAGTTTTGCTGATAGCTTCATAAATCACCCAATCATGTTAGCGGCAGGTTGACCGCCAAAACTACCTTCATTTCTTCGAATTTTGCATGAACTTAAACGTCCACCACATTTATCCAAGGCAGGATTGTCCGTTGGTTCATTTTTTTCAGTGAACATGGCTGCACCCGTATAACCGCATTCTTCACCACGGTAATCACCCATCATGCACCAATGGCACTGACTACTGATTTGGCGCATAGGAATTCGTTGACCTTCGAAATCGATTGGATTCGACAATTCAAATGTCACTTGCTCCATGTTTTCTGAGGTTTTTTGTTCAATGAACCAAAGTTGTTTCTCAGCTTCATTTGATGCAGTTGGATTACCCTGACTAAAATTTTCAGCATCAAGATATTTAGCCAATGTTTCTATGATGGTTAGCTTTGCACCTGCAAAATCATTGAACTGCAAACAATAAGCTGATACCGCATTTTGTAGCCCATTTATATTGTTTGCCATTGATAATGTTGGACTTGAAGCCTTCCCTGACGAATTCATTTCCAATCCTGTTGCTTGGATGGACATTGCAGAAAATGTTTGACCTTGCCAAATAATATTTCGCTGCCAAACTTTCTCTGTGCCAACATCAAAAACTTTTCCAATTGAGCCAGTATCGGTCCCTATCAATCCGCTTGAACCAATGGTCGTATAAATTTTTTCCCAATCCTGAAAAGCGATATGCCCATGAAAACGTAAAACGCCAGCTCCTAATTTGCTGGCGTCTAATTCAAATAATGTTACGATTCCATCTGCATATAGCTTCTGAAAATCACTGCTGAGGCTCATAAGTTACCTCATCATAAATAGGATTGCCGTTGTCATCGAGCACAGGCAGATCATCAAAGATCGGCTGACCTTCAATGTCTACAGCTTGTACCCATTCAAATACTGGCTCGCCTTTATCATTGATAACAGGTTGATTGCTCAAGATTGGAGTACCATTTTTATCTGTTTGAATGTGTGCAACAGGCTTTTGATATTTCTGACCATCTACAATGACTGGATTTCCTGCATCATCAAATAGATCTTCATATTTGGTGATATAAGTCAGTTGCGGTGCATACTTCACTTGTTGAACCATTCGAGGCTGTTTTTCAGTGCGAGGTACTTTTCTGACAACAGGTTTAGCAATTGAATGAAGTCGAACATCAATCCAGCGCGGTTCACCATTTGCGTTGTTTGGTATATCAATAGGCATATCTAAATTCGCAACAATATCACCTTCATCATTGAGCTTTTTCTTGAAAGTTTTGATTTCAAGATCACCATTTTCTAATGTTTGATATTCTACTGCGCAAATACGATTCCCATTACTGTCTGTCGGAACCTCAATCCACCAGCCTTCTTTTGCAAAACCTAATGTATTTTTTATTAAGTAATGGCCAATACCCACTTTATCAAATATTGGATTTTGTTCAGAAGCTTCTTCATTTGATTCAATTTTATTGGCAAATAATTGAATAACTGGTGATGCTCCTTTTAAGAAACCATTGCTATCCTTAATCACATTTCCAGTATGATAAAATAAACGATGCCCTCCTGGTGCCCATCCATTATTCGCATCCCATGTTCTAAAACCAACTTGGTTTGTTTGGTTAAGCCCAAATAATATTTGTGATAAAGCAGAATTATCAACCCATGGAATATTTATTCCCATTCGATAAGATTGAATATTAGACGTATCACCCGGATCTACTTCTCCGATTGCAAAGAAACGTCCCGTAAATTCTTTTTTATTGCTATTTTCAAAGCCGGTTACTTTCGAACCCACACCAAATGCTCCAACCTCCATTACATTGCCAGCACTTGTGCCCACATAGCGACTTGCTGCATGCGTATTGTTCGTAAAGTTTTCATTTACTTTTGTGCCTGTAGAACGGAACGTGTCACCACCTGCACCACTCGGTGCTGTGCCTAAATTAATTGTTTGATATGTCATGATTTTCTCGCAATAAAAAACCGCCTTTCGGCGGCTTTTGAATATTTAATTTAAGGGTAAAAAACTTGGGTGAAGGTTGTTGAGATTTGCCACATGCCAGCTCCCAAACTGGTGATTTGATATTCACCCGCTTTAACCCGAACCTCTCCCTCCATTGGATCGTCCCACAGAAAAGAATCAGCACCTTTATGGTCATCAATAAAGGCTTTAATCTCTCGAATTAAAGCCTCATTACCAGTTTTAGCAAATTGCCAAACCCCAGATTTATTGTTTATTCCAACGGACACGTTTTGTTCATAGCCATCACCAAATTTACTGGTCAATACCTTAAAGTTATTGGTCTGTGAACTATTGGCTAAATCAGGGCATATCAGAAGCTTTCTATCACTCATACAACCTCTATAAATATTTAATAAAGCAAATGACTTAAAAATCACTTTCTTTGAAAAGCTCTATCCAATGGAAATCCTTGTTTCATATTTCGCTGAATCCCACGATCAACAGCCCCATCCACCATTTTTCCAATTTCAACTAATAAGCTTCCATCGGGTCCAGTAGATGTTTGTACCTTGTCATTGCCGTAATTATTAATAACGACATTGACGCCACTCCCTGCACTTTGCCGCTGATTAAGATAGTTAGTTAAGTCCTTATTTTGTTGAGGATTTAACACACGCTCACCGCCATCCAAAAGCCAAGTACCTTCACGCGGAATATTGTCGATACCGTTATGCGCCATACCAGCCAATGCTTGAGATGCAATCAATCCAACATTCATCATTCCCATTGCTAACATAGCTTTTGAAGCAGAAACTTTTGCCCCAAAGAATGGAATCGTAGCATCAGCTGCTACTTGTGAAGCTGCCAATACTGCTGAAATATACGCAGAACCCATTGCAAATGACTGTTGAGCAAGGAACATAACTTTAAAAGATGCCGATTGTTCTCCATTGGCGTCTTTGACAGCTTGAGTGAGTTGCGAAAAAGTATTCTGTGCCTGACCCAATAAATTCCCCCAGATCGAAAGTTGATTTTCATGCTGGCTCTTAATCAAATCACTTTCTCTTTGAGAATATTCATCATCTAAAGCTGCTTTAGCTTGCAAATATTGCTCATGTGCTGCCAATAACTGCGAGTTACGCTCATTCTCATCATCAACAGCAGAAAAAATACCTCCACGTTGTTCTGAATAAGCCTTATTCAAAGCCCCCTGTTGACCATAATATTGATTCTCCAAATCAGTCCATGCGGCTTGATTTGGTTGCTGTTTCCGATAAACATAATCAAGACTTTGATATGACATATCATCTATCTTTTGACTATTTTTCAGAAGAACGCTATCAACTCCCATTTGATTAGCTTGTAAAAGCTTTTCTCTAGTTTCCTTGGTCAACTGATAGTTTTTTTGAATTTCTTCACGCTCACGCTTATATCGGTTAACAACAATATCAGTTTCATTGAGATATGACTCAAATGCAGACTGAACACGCTCCTCTTCCTCACGCTTCACAGCATCAATTTCTGCTTGCTTAGCCCGCTCTAAAAGTTCTAATCGCTTACTGCGCTCAGCCCCAACATACTTTGTACTCACCTGCATTAAACGAATTTCTTCATCATAACTTTCACGAATCTGTGAAATTCGATCTGTTTCAAATGCTTTGAGCTGATTAAGCTCTTGTTGGCGACTTACTTCGAGCTGTGTAACTTGCTCTTTATAAAGTACATCTTCTTGAGCTAATTTCGTTTTAAGCTGATCAGTACCTGTATAAACTTGCGTGATTTTATCAATACGATCTTGATGCTCCTTAGCAAGCTTTTCAGACTCTGAATAATATTGGCTATCAACCTCTTTACGCTTCTCGGAAAGCTCAAATGCTGCCTGAGCTATATTTGCATTTTGTTGGAGAATATCAGCCTGTGTTGGCATCATAAATGAATCATCAAAAGTAGTTTTATCATTTACACCAGCAAAATATTTTGCAAATTTAGGGAAATATCCTGCAACCTCTTTCGCCTTAGAGGGTGACATTTGACCAGCTTTGTTTCCAATGTTTCCAGCTAAATACTGTTTAGTACCTTCAATACCAGCATTAAGTGACATCATTGCCTTATCTAAGCTTCCAAACTCCTTTATCCCTTTTGCTATAGCATCAGCTACTGCTGTCGCTTGAGCTTCAATTGAACTTCTAGAATTAAGTTTATATTCTTTACGGAAAATTCCAGTTGTCTGGAATAATCCTGTTGCACCTGTCGGACTTTTAGCATTGAAATTGCCTCCAGACTCACCTAACACGTAGGCTGCCAATGCCCCTTTAGGAAGACCATATAAACTTTCTATTTGTGCAAAATTGTTAGCTTTGGCAATACCTTGAACTTTTGCAATAGCTGCCAGATCCTGTTTACCAAAAGTATAATTTTTAGAATTATATCTTTTTAAAGTAGCATCAATTACATCCTGCTGAAGTGGCGTTTTATAAGCATTCCCCTCATTGGTATTGGCCTGTGCATCTGCAAGGGCATTGGCTTTCTCTGGCGTAAAGCCACGACCTACCAATTCCGAGATATATTTATCCCGCAATAGATCAGTATTTACTTGCTCGATATATTTTCTTTGCTTTTCAGTGAGATTTTGCCAAGCACTTGCTGAATCATTGACTGTTTTGGTCTGATCTTTTTGCGATTTATTGACAGAATCTGTTGCGATCTTTAAAGCATCAACAACGTTTTTCTGTGCATCCATTTTGGACTTTGCAAGGTCTACTTTTTCTGCAAACTTAACTGTTGTTGAAATTTGCTGATCTGTATAAAGACCTAACTTAACCATACCATTTGCAAAATCTTCAGCTGAAATACTTCCCGCTTTAAACTTTGCAACAAGGTCATCAATAGCTTTAACAGCCTGCTCACTATCTGCTGAACCATATGCAATATTTACAGCAGAATCATAAAATGCCTCTCTTGCTTTACTATAAGCCTCAACATCGTTCTGCAAATCTTTAGTTGCATCATAAGCAAATGCTTGTTGCTTTGCCCTACTTAGTCCATTGTAATGACCAATCAAATCTGAAATTGACTTACCTTGCATATCAAATGCTTCAGTTGCATCTTGAGTTTTACGTGTCATCGCATAATACGTTCCCCCTGCGATGGCAACCTGTACACCTAACGCAATCAATCCCAATGGACCACCAACAAGGCTTAACATTGCACCGCCCAAACCTCGGGTAACTGTGGTCAAGGTAATTGTTTCACCCGCCATACGTGCCAAAGCGATTTGATACCTTGTATATTGTATTAAACTTGCCGCAGCTTGCCCCCCAGCAATAACGAATGCCAAAGCTAAACGAGTTCCAATTACAGCACTTAATGCAATTGCGCCTGCTTCAATTTTGTCCCAATTCTCAATAACCAATTCAACAACAGGTACAACTTGATTAACTAATGTTGCTTGAAGTCCCTGCCACTGTAAATCCAGAAGCTGTAAGTTAGATTTTGCTTCAGCTAAACTTTTAACCATATCATCAGACATGATCGCACCTGCTTTCTGTGCAGCATCCCCCCAAAACTTAAAACCTTGCCCATTTTTCTCCAACAATGGGATAAGCAATGATGAATCAGATATGATCTGCTCCATATAAAACTTCATATCATTGGTAGAAGCGCCAGCTTTCTCCAATGAATTATAAAAAAGCTGCAATGCTTCTGGACCAGACAGTTTTTGAAATTGTTGAATCGTTACACCTACTCGTGGAGCAATATTGTTAAAGAAGTCTGCGAGTGGGCCACCACCAGTTTGTTGAAAATCACCAATACGATCCTGCATATCTTTCATTTTGTCTGCAAAAGACTCTAATGATATACCTGCTGTTTCAGCTCCTTTGGCGTAATATTGCAATTGTGCCGTGGAAGCATTGGCAAGTTTGGAAAATTTCTGAATATCATTCCCAGCGGTAATGACTTTTTCACTATATGCAATCACCCCTGCTACAGATAAGCCCCCCATCACCACACCAAACCCTTTTACTGCAAGACTTGCAAGATCAAAAGATTCACTAATCGCTTTGGTAGAACGACGAGTTTCACGTTCTGCACGACTTAATGGTTCTGTATAACCTGAAATTCTGGCAACAAGATCTAGTGTCAAGCGCCCAAGTGATGCTGTTGCCATAACGACTTTCCTTTAGGTAATAAAAAACCCGCTTGGCTTAAGCGGGTTTTCAAATCAAACAAATTGTATATTTTTAATTCATTTCATAAATGATTTAATACTTGCATGCTGTTTGCCAAAGTCGGTTCATATCCTCCGCTCCAACATTTATATCTTCTACAGCGTTCATTTCTTGAAAAATTATATAACGCTTGTAACCTGTATATGCTCCAAAACTGTTTTTACCATTGTAATAGCCACATGGACCTATTTGATCTCTAAATTTAACTGATTCGGGATCTTTCATCATCTTCTTGACAGTGTTTTCAGCTTTAACTTGCAACTCAATTAATTCTCGTGACTTTGCTTGCTTTTTTTGATCTTCTTTATCAACAGGTTTATTAAATATATAAATTAAGAAAACTACAACAAGAACACCTGTAATCACTAAACTTAAAATCTTTTCATTAAATTTTTTTTGCTCATTACCACAATAAGAACACACATTTGATGAACGATGAATTGATTCTCCACATGAATTGCATTTCTTCATGTATTCTTTCACATTCCAACCCCTTAATTATAAGAGGTTAGAATATACTCAACTTAAGACAGTAAAATCAAATTCCTCGCCAACTTAACTGACCAAGCATAGGCAATAACTCACCATCAAGCTCCAAAGATTTTTCCATCTTGTCCAATTGACGCAAAAACAGCTCTAACTCTTGACGGATGGTCTGACAGTCACGCCTAACTACATCCAGATCTCTACGACGAATCGCAGTCACATTATTGGCATCACGCACAATCAAGGTGCCATCTTTTTTATTTTCAATAAAATACTTTCCCTCTGCTTTAGGCAAGTACATCATATTTTGATTTGGTTTAAATTGCTGTGGTTCAGGCAGTGCCTTTGTTGATTGGTGAAAATAGCTGTCTTCAAGCTGCTCAAATACTTCCCATGCATGATCCGTGTCTAACATTTTGGCATGACGTGCTGCACCTCGTTCAGTCCATAAAATCAAGTGCTTTGCATTTGGACTGACTAAGTGACTTTGAGTTACCTTGTCCTTAAAATCTTTTAATACAGCACCTTCGATTTTAAAAAAATGCTTTCCCTCAATAAACTTAGTTTTATTACGATTAAAATTCTTCTTAATATTATCCGCTACAGTTTCATACAACTGTGCTAAAAGCTCTGTAGTTACAACAGGAACATTTTTAAAAAGAATAACCTGATTATTAGATGTAGAAATTCGTGTACTCATAATGAATACTCCCAGAGA
The DNA here is from genome assembly GCF_016508585.1 of Acinetobacter baumannii. Classification (GTDB taxonomy): domain Bacteria; phylum Pseudomonadota; class Gammaproteobacteria; order Pseudomonadales; family Moraxellaceae; genus Acinetobacter; species Acinetobacter nematophilus. The sequence continues at coordinate 3,198 of NZ_JADVOP010000038.1, read as the reverse complement.
AAAGGAATTCTTCACCACCAAATTTAAGGCTAAAAAATTGGGTGGCGGATTAAGTAGGATTAGCCTTACCAGTCTCTAGGAAATCTGGCGCACCGAAGTGCTCCTACCTAACCCACCATAGCAGGCACTTTCAACAGGGTGTAAAAAGCTATAGGCATTAAAAAACCGCCAAGCGGTCTTTTGGTCTAGAGAATTGATTGGAGGCTAATCCAAGCATCAGATTTTGCTAATGCATTTTTAAAGTAGCTTGGATTTATCACAATGTCAATTCACCTATGTGAATCAAAGTTTACTTAATTTTAATTATAAAATCTAACTAAAATTAATATTTATTGCGCGATTGCGAATAATGCTTCAAATAAATCAACTTCGACTTCTTCAGGCTGTTCCTCATGAGGCATTAAGGTAATCGGATTAATACGATGTTTTGCCTCAACCTTGCCATTATGATAGAAAGCCATTAGATCACCTATTGCCTGCTCGACACGACGACCAATATTGAAGCTACCTCGACGTTGCCGATAAGCTCGCCAAATCGCAATTTCTTTTAAACTTATTTTTTCGGATGCTTCTTCAAGGGTTCGTCCACCGACTCCGTTGAGGACAAGCTCGCAGAGGAGTTCACACTGGTCGAGTTCTTCGTCCGAGACTTTCCCATAAAGTTGTTAATATCATCAGCAAGTTTATAAAGTGCAGCGATAAAGGCTGGATCAGAGTCATAAACATCTTGAACCGATTCAAAAAATGGGGAACCTTTTGCATCTACACAAACACAGCCAATCAATTGAGAAGCTTGTAAACGATCTGAATCAACAGACTTCAATTCTGACTTTTCAATGTCATCATAATTGATGTCCCATTCATAGGCTTTGGCAACATCACGACCCGCTTTAAAACTCAAACGCTTGATGAATACCTGACCTTCAAGATCAACCTGCTCATCAACTTTTAACGCAGAATTTTGGGTTAAATCAATCAGATCAAGAATATTTTGCTCATTCGCAATAACCGACCATTTGAGTGTGTGCTCGACTGGAGCACCCGCTTTGGTGATCTTTTTCGCTTTTTTAAAATCTACTATAGCCATTTTATACTCAAAAAAAAATTAGCCCCAAAACTGGGGCTATGCATTAAGGGGTAGTGTCACGCAAAATTGTAGTGACTGAACTTGTGCGAACCAATGGAAATGCATAGGTCCAAACATCATTATCTGCCATTGTCGGAGCAGCTTTGTTTAAGTAGCCTGTAAAGGTCACCCAGTTACGCGTTTTCGGCAATGTCACGACACCAGTACCTGCTGTAACAGTCGGTTCTGCCCCATCACCTTTATTACCCACAAACCATTTCAACTCTTGCCCTGATTCAGCAAGTTCTAAAATATTGGCATGTGATGCATTTTCATCATCCAACTGAACAGTTAAGTTCCCTTCACCTGGATCAGTCACCCCCTTTTCATAAGACTTTTCATCTGCATCACGACAAGTCACATCAATTTTAGAAGTTGAGTCTTGACCCAAATCCACATCTTTATAACAACTGAAACGTACAATTGCTCCAGCAACCAAGGCATAAATTTTAGTGCCTTGCGATTTAATACGTGCCATGAGTAGCTACTCCTCAATTATTTTCAGGCATAAAAAAAGCAGCCTTAAAGACTGCCTAGAAAAATTTTAAATTTAATCAGAATCGATGAGCCAGACCGCCTCAAAACTCATTGAACTTGAACCTTGAGATGGAATGCCGGTATTTAAGAAACCAGAAATATTACAGTGCTTTTTTAAGATTGAACGGACCGCAACATATGCCTTATACACCTCACTTTCCGACTTACCATAACAATTGACTTGAAAATAAATGCGGTCCACTGTTGATGGCTCATCTTTATCGTTTAACGCTTCGCCACCAGTTAAAAACCATGTGACATAAGGATAAGCAACTTCCTCGGGCGCAAGATCACGATAAATTCGATCAGCTACAAGGGTATTTTCTACACTCAGCACATTAAAAATAGGAATCATAACTTCGCCAACTCCTTATCGATTTCAGTGCTAAAAATGCCCGCAAAATCATTGGTGATGGTATTTACATTGTTTTGCAATGAGGGACGCATAAATGGTCGAGCAATCATATTCTGTGTGCCGAATTCTAGGAATCGCCAATAAAAAGTATCTCCACCAGGGTTTTGTTTATCCCCATCAGTTTTATATTTTTTACCTGCTAATCCTTTTCGTACATTATCTTTAGATTTCACATAGGACTTTGCACCACCACGAATTCCGACTTTCATCATGACGTCATTGCCAGAAATTTTCCCAGCTTTCACAACAATATTTTTCCAAATCCGTTCTGGACTTTCCAAATCATCCAATTGTTTTGCTTGAGCAATTGCAGCTGCTCTAACAACCGCCATAACTTTTCGAGCAGATCGAGTGGCTGCACGTTTAGCAGCCTTACCATTAGATAAAAGCTCTAACTTGGCTTCGACTTCATCCAAACCGTGAATATATTGTTCTGCCATCAATCACCCCCATTCTTTTAACCCTTCAGCTAAATTCAAAGTGAGATATTCACGACGGCTTTCTAAGTCATGTTTTGGAGCACCATCTATACGGTATAACTTCCCGTCAAACTTCACTCGCATTGTTGTATCAATTTGAGCAGATTTTGAGGAATAACGTATAAGTGCCCGAGCTTGCATTGTGCCTTGTACAGCACGATCCGCAATAATATCTCGGGTAGATAAATCAGACACATCTGACCATACTGTTATGAAGTCTTCCCAAACATCACCTGTTTGCATACCAGCTTCATCACGACCACCTGAAACAAGTTTTTGAATCGTGATTCTATGGCGTAATTTTCCAGCTTGCATGGACTAATCATCCCGAAATTGTGGTTTAGGTTCCTGCTCTTGCTCTTCTTCGCCAATCAAATCAATCAGACTTTGAACCTGATTCATCAATTGACTGTTCTGATCCACGATTGAAATCAGCTGTTGATTCTGTGTGCTCATCACTTGGTTTTGTGTGGCTATCACTTGATTCTGTGCTGTCATTGCTTCCAGCAACTTGAGGACTGTTTCGTTGCACGAGCATTCGCCAAGATTTTTTTGCCGCTTCGAGTTGTTCACTGATCCATTCACGTCTTTTCTCACATCCTAAACAGGTCATTTTTGATATGCCTCATAAGTAAATTACA
>NZ_JADVOP010000037.1 GCF_016508585.1 Acinetobacter baumannii | reverse complement strand
AAATATTTCTATAAATAAACTAAATATAAATGAAACCAGTTATTTTTTAAGTGATTTAAGTAAATTTTATAAAAAATATCAAGATAAAAATTTAGCAATAAAAAACTATGTTTTTGTAACAAATGTTTCAAAAAAAGAAGGCGTTGGTAGTGGGGGAGAAAGTGTTGTTTTATTAAAATGCCCACAGAATATATTTAATCAAGTGGTCGTACATGAGTTGGGACATCGTTTTGGACTAGATCATATATTTGAAGCACAGAAATTAACTGCCAAAGGATCGAGTTTTCAGTTTTTACGAGGCACAACAGCTAATTTTTTAGATTATGATCATAGAAAAAGTGATGATAATGAAAAGAATAATAACAAGTCTAAAGCTATAGCCAATCCCAATTTATCATTGAAATATTTTTTCAAATACCAATGGGATTTACTTAGAAATAGAGTGAAATAATGTATTTATCTAAGATATAAAACATCATATCAATGATTCATTCTACTTAACGACGAAGTAGAACGAATCAATATATAAATTGATTTATAAACAATTTGCAGGTTTAGGAATGCCTGCCAAGCGACTTAAATGACGAGCAACCAGTCCTGTATTAAACTTATTTTGCAACACAGCATTATCAATTTCAGGACTTACGCTTTTCATTAAAAATTTAATCAATGGGCGAGTTGCAGGAGAGTGGCCAAATTGAGTGTAAAATTGACGAACCGCATATAAAATTTCGAAATGCCAGGGAGTAAGCTTGAGTTCTAAACTTTGTGCCAGCGCTTGAGCAACCTCTTCATTCCAAATCGTATAATCAACTAAGTGACCGTCTTGATCTAATTCTAAACCCATAAAACAACCTAAATGATGTAATTTAAATGATAAATAAAAAAATTACAGGGAAGATAATAAAAACCACATTGAGGGTTTATTTTAAACTGATGCAGCGTGTGAAGTCCAAAACCAGTTCTGCAAAATGTGCATAGTTGATTAATTGAATGTGATTTGGGCATTTTTCTGGGAGAATTTCCGCATCATTTTCTATGATGTAGATATTTTTCTTCTGTTCTAAGCGATCGTCATGTGCGTATAGCACGGCGTCCCCCATTAAAATGATATGATCATGGGGAGAATACATTTGATCAAGTTGGGTTAAAATTCGATCTGTTTGGGAAAAGCATGATTGAATTAAGTAAAGTGTTTTATCAGACATTCGTAATTACCTTAATCATTTTACCAATACAGAACATGGTCAAAGGACTGAATAAATTCACTATTCAGATCGATGAATGCTAACTCTTGTTGTGATTGAGTAACAAAAGCGTTGCTTTTATTCATATTCTCTACTAAAACTGGGGTTAGATCATAAAATTCAAAGCTATCGACCATGTTCGACGCAAGTTTAAATGCCTGTTTTAGAGCTTCAAAATCCAATTCGGATTTTAACAAACTTAGTCCGGCATCTTTAAGTAACACTTTGACTTTGCAACCAAAAGTAGCAAGAACCATAGTTGCAGACAAGCTTTCATAAACTTGCAGATTGGTTAAGTTTGCTTGGGTTAAAACCACGAGTACAGTATTCACACAAATTACCTTTTAAATGCAACACTCTAATGGGAAGATCAACTTAGAATTGAATGAGACGATCTGTAGATTGGACTGCATCTGCAAGTTCTCCAAGTCCAACAAGATCAAAACCTTTTGCAAGATTATGTGTTTGAATTTGATGGCGTTTAGCATTTTCTTGATCTGTTATTCCACGCGCTAGGGCGGCACTCACACAGACAGGAAGTCGAATTGCGAGTTTTTGCCACTCTACAGATAAATTACGTTGATCATCAGGAATCCATTGCAAGTTGTTGGCAACTTGTACACCATCTTGATAGAAGAACACACGAAATTCTTGATCTTTTGCTTTTAAAGCCTGAGCTAACCCCAATGCATGCCATGCATGAATTGAACTTGGAGCAGCAGTGATTAGTAATAAAGTACTCATTTGATGGCGATTCACTTGGAGAATGGACAGTTTGCAACATTCAAACTTGATAATGATAGGTAGTATACAATGATTTTAGTGACTGGTGGTTTAGGCTTTATAGGCTCGCATGTGGTTTTAAGTTTGCTAGCTCAAAGGCAAGAGGTCGTCATTGTTGATAATCTAGCCAATGCAAATCTGCAGTGTTTAGAGCGTTTGGAATTTATTACAGGAATGTATATTCCATTTGTTAAAATTGATATACGTAATACCCCTGCGTTAAATAAAGTATTTGAACAATATTCAATAGATACCGTGGTACATTGTGCCGGGTTCAAATCCATTGAAGAATCTAATCTCAAGCCACTTGAATATTATAACGACAATGTCAGTTGTATTATGAGCCTTTTGCGGGCCATGCAACGTACAGGGGTGAGAAGTTTAGTTCATCTTTCTAGCCTTATGGTCTATGCGCAATCGAGTTTAAATCTAAACGAAGAAATTGCTTTTAACTATTCTTATCCGAATCCTTATATCAAATCTCAACAAATGATTGAAGAAATCATCAAGGACACGTTTAGAACTGATCAAGAATGGAAAATTGCGATTCTAAGATTATCAAATGTGGTTGGAGCTTTTGAGCATGGTGTACTGGGGGAGTTTGTCACGCCATTACCAAAAAATATTGTTCCATTAGCATTGCAGGTCGCGGCACAACAGCGTGACTTGATTGAAGTTCATCGTCATGCCGATACGGAAGACAAAACCACTGAGCGTAGTTTTGTACATGTACTTGATGTCTGTGATGCTATTCAGTCCAGTATCTATTGGTTGCATGAGCAAAATAATGTCTGTGAAAGCTTTGATATTTCAGGGACTGTAAGCTCAATCCAAGATTTAATCAATACGATTGAGGACGTGACTGCACAGAAAATACATCAAATAGATGCAGTTTACGAGATTGATGAGCTTGATCAGGTGGCTTCGAATAGTCATAAAGCCCTCGATATTTTAAAGTGGGAGGCAAAACGCCCACTTCAACAAATGATTCAAGATGAGTGGCGTTTTTACCAAAATACGCTGCATAATTATTGATGAGTAAGAAATATAGCAATGTAAATAATTATCATTTACATTGAGGGTCTATTTGTTTAGCATAGGATTTCGCTGGGGTAACGGCTTGTATTCATTGTCTAAAGATGATCATATTATAAGCTGTCACTTGAAAATAAAATTCGGACGATTAAGAGGTTGAAAATGCAGACACGTATTGAACACGACACGATGGGTGAAGTTGAAGTTCCCGGTGAGGCAATGTGGGGAGCACAGACTCAACGAAGTGTAGAAAACTTTAAAATCGGCACCGAACATATGCCACGTCCTATGATTCGAGCAATGGGGCTTGTTAAAAAAGCCGCAGCGATTAGCAATGCGAGCCTCAATCAAATTCCGCAAGAATTATCACAATATATTGTAGAAGCAGCTGACGAAGTCATTGCTGGTCATTGGGACAGTCAATTTCCTCTAGTGGTTTGGCAAACGGGATCGGGTACACAAAGCAATATGAACTGTAATGAGGTGATTGCCAATATTGCCAACCAAAAACTCGGTAATCCTTTAGGTTCGCAGAAACCAGTTCATCCCAACGACCATGTCAATCGTGCCCAGTCTACCAATGATTCATTTCCAACCGCGATTCACGTAGCAGCAGCATTGCAAATCAATGAATTACTCATTCCAGCAGTCAAACGTTTACGTGATACTTTAAATCGTAAATCCGAAGAATTTAATGATATTGTTAAGATTGGTCGCACACATTTACAAGATGCTACACCTCTGACACTTGGGCAAGAGTTCAGTGGCTATGTATCGCAACTTGATCATGGTCTAAAACGTTTGCAGCAAGCTTTGATTTGGTTGTATGAGCTACCATTGGGTGGTACGGCAGTGGGTACCGGTTTAAATGCGCATCCTGACTATGCGGAAAAAGCGGCGGAAGAATTAGCAAAATTGACAGGTCTTCCATTCATAACCAATCCCAATAAGTTTGAAGCACTCGCAGGGCGTGATGCTGCTGTATTCGCTTCAGGCGCACTAAAGACTTTAGCTGCGAGTCTTAACAAAATTGCCAATGATATACGTTGGTTGGCGAGTGGTCCTCGTTGTGGCTTGGGTGAGTTACGTATTCCTGAAAATGAACCAGGCTCAAGTATCATGCCGGGTAAAGTGAATCCTACACAGTGTGAAGCGATGACGATGGTCGTGGCACAAGTAATGGGCAATGATACAACAATCAATTTTGCAGGTGCGGCGGGTAATTTCGAACTCAATGTATATATGCCAGTGATTGCGTACAATCTTGTACAGTCGATTCAATTGCTCGGTGATGCTTGCAACAGTTTTGATGAGCATTGTGCTGTGGGCATAGAGCCAAATCGTGAAAAAATTGATTTCTTCTTGCATAATTCTTTGATGCTCGTGACAGCCCTTAATCCTGTGATCGGTTATGAAAATGCAGCAAAAGTGGCGAAAACTGCTTATAAACAGGATAAGACCTTAAAGGAAGTCGCGGTAGAATTGGGATTTGTGACTGCCGAGCAATTTGATGAAGTGGTTCAACCTGAAAAAATGGTGCATCCAAACGTAAAATAAACAGCTGAAGATATAAAATTGGCTAAGCCAGCTTAGCCACTTTTATAGGTACATGTAATCAATGTTGCGAATAGATTGCACTCCTGTCCAGTTCCCTGTTAACCACGCCATGTAGATAGCATGTAAACAATAATAGCAACTAAAAATAGAGCAACTATAAATAAAATATATTTCGGAATACGACGCTTTTCTTGTGCTTTCTCAATTCTTTCTTCAGTTGGAGAATGATTGTTATCGATTGACATATTAATTAACCTCTAAATTAATTAAGTACTTGTTTTTATGATGAACGAATATTTTCTCTATTGTGTGAATAAATGTTGTTTGAGCGCTTTATAAGCGTAAGTGAATGAAACTTTACGTAGCGAGTTAAATTTGAAGAAAATTTTGAAAGATCCTGCGCTGTAGATCTAAATAGCTTGAAAAAGTTATGGATATTTTATCCTTATCGCTCATAAATATGATAGTGAAATGTATTCTTAATAATAATGAATAAAATGTTCAATGGAAAAAGTTTCGATAATTTTTTAAAATTCAGTTTTATTCTGTTTACGGTATTAACTTTTTTTCGTTTGGACAAAGCCTCTATGACAAGCTGTTTGGCACAGCAGAACAAATTGAATTAAAACCAGCGCTGGTTTTAATGTTTTCCGCTTTTTTCCAAATATCAATATGCCTTCCAATATTGGACAAAGTACTTGAACGAATCAATCGAGAGGAAAGACAGCGACAACTCAAAATAGATGAAGAGAGAATAATTTAAGGTCAGTCTGAAAAGCACCTCAATGATTAGAAATCATGAGGTGGTTCTCTTGTAAACATTAGCTAAGCGACAAACTCATTGACATGATATTCAGGTTCACAAGCCAAAATAGATATAAATTTTTCTGTTGTTTCGGCAGTAAGTAAATAAGGATTGAATTCTTCTAGATGATATTGCAAAAAAAACGCTGAAATCTTTTTATTGATTGGCGAAAATTTCATCGTCCATTGTGAAAATAAGTTTGTCTGATTTTTTGCATAATATAAGATTTCGCAATTGATATGCCGTTTATCTTTGACAATTCGATTATAAAACAAATCATCAATGATGCTTTGATTTCCCTCTAGACATTGGACAAAATATCCATGTCCATAATAGAGCACGCCAGTAACGCCATTACGATAATTAAAATCTATTGCTTCATCTAAGATATTGATTAAATTTTGTTTTAAACCGGAATCCACGGTAGCTATTTTACTGACATATAAAAGTCGAACAGACTCCATCTTTGATTCTCTTTTTTCGGGAGGGAGTGTTGATTGTTACATAAAACGATCTCAATCATATATTTTTATGTAAACATCAATGATTTTTTCAATGAAATTAATGTTACTTTTCTTATAAATGATAAAAAATAGACCTGCTTCCTGCAGGTCAGTATCCACTTTCTTTATTGTCGTGTTGACCACTCTCTTCAATGGTCAGAGATACTATACAGATGTTCTTTAATAAAGAAAACGCAGTAAAACAGTTGGAATAGCTGTCTAAGACTGGGGAGAAGTCATGATGGCGGCTGGATGTAAATCGCTTCATCATGCCTTTTACATGGATTATAAATATTCCATAATAGACCTTATAGGAATAGAATACTGGTTTAAACAATGACTTAAATAATGAGAATAAACAATGTATTATCTATTTTTCTTGGCAGCGCTATTGATGAGTGCTGAATTAAAAGCTCAGAGCCCATTAGATCAACCTTTTTTGCAAAGTGGAGCAGTAGATGAGCAGTTCAATATCGTTAATCTCAAGTTATATAATGAGTTGGTCAAAGCAATCAATCATAATTTTAAGAACATTCCCACGAATCAATCAGATCGTGACTTTATCGTTTCCAGAATTATGCTGATTAGCAATGGATTATGGATTGAGTCAGATTTGAAAGATATCAAGTCCATAGAAGATTTAACAAAAAAATTTGATCAACAAAAATATCAGCGTTTGATTAAACAAAATATATGTAAAAAAGATGACTTACTAGAGTCAGAAGTTTTTAAAAAAACTACAGGCGGTAATTTTATTTATCAAATAAACAATGCAGAAGGTGATTTTTTAAAAAGCTTTACAGTAAATTATAGGGAATGCTTATAGATAATTGATGTTTTATGTGAAATTTTAATATATTTTGCTTGAGCTGAAGAGAGGCATTTTTAATTGAGAAAAAGATTTTTGAAGAGTTCCTTAAATTGTCATGGAACATGCTTTTGAAAGAGCGGGTTCAAACCGATCGATTTTTAGCGCGAGCATGTGGTGGGATTAAAAATAAACCGTGATTCTAAATCCTATAGAGTAGCTGAAATAGTTTTTTCTACTTAAATTAGAATTGAATATGCTGTTATAATTGCTAGAATGCATTTTTTGCTGTTTTTTACTTATTTGTATTTTTATAAATAATTGAATTGAAACAGCGTCTTAACTAAGGATTTTTTAATGTTGTCTATTTATTTAACAGATGTCCAGAAGCATGTTCAGTTTAAAGATTATCCTGGTGAACATCCTGTTAAATTTATTTTAAATTTCAAAAAGATTTTTCCAAGTGTAATGGAAATCTTACTTCCTGTACTTCCTGAAGATGAAGATCTAGAAAAAATGACATGGGAATCGACCAGTGATGACTTTGAAACCTTCAAAAAACTATTGACAGGTTGGGGAGTAATCGAACTGCGTTTACAAGCGATCAGTCAATATAAAACCAAAGATTTTGCAGATCAACTGTTGAAACAGGCACAAGTCAAGCGTAAAGAATTTGCCAAACAGCAACAGCAATTATCTACAGTCGAATTAGATTATTTATTTATGCATGAAATACATGCCTTGATTGACGCAGAGTTGGTTGATCTGGGTGAAAAATTCTATTTGCCGACATTACGTGAGCTTTGGAAAAATACAGTTTCTGCAAAGGTATTAAATGCACATTTTTAATTAAATGTCGAAACAGCATCAGTGTTCACAAGGGCAGTCAGCCCTGTTCTTGTTGAACTTATAATGACGTTATTTCAGTGGCTTGCTATGATTGAACTGCTATAATGAATAGATTGTAAAAAGTAAAATAAAGATTGCACAGAGAAGACCCATTAAATTTAAGACTTTCATTTATAACTCATTGATTTTTTTAAACAGTTTAAAAGCTGACAAGCCTTGATTGCAGAATGTTGTAGAGACACCACTTAAAAATACGCTACTTATATGTATTTACCATGAAAAATTGTGTAAATAACAAACATGCTGTTCTGAAACAATTAAATTCATTGACTGATAAAACATTGGCATTCGATCCAAGAGTACTGCATGTTGATGATTTGTTTTAATTCAAAGCTTATATTGAAATCAGATATTCATGCACAGCTTATTTATGTTGTAATACTTTAGATTTTATCAATTCATTGAAATTAATGATTTTTTAAAATATCTTCATAATTTTTCTCGTGTTTTCGGATTTTCCCGAGGATATATCCAAGGATTTTAAGTCATGTCGAATGTTTTTTTAGATTTAATTCATAAACGCCGTACTATTTATGCAATTGGACGTCATGTCCATCAATCTCCCGAATATCTTTCTGATCTCATTCAACAAGCAATCAAGCAAAGTCCTTCATCTTTTAACTCACAATCTTCTCGAGCAGTGATTTTGTTCAATGCTGAACATGAAAAATTTTGGAATTTTGTCAAAACCCAACTTAAAGCTTATGCTAAGGATGAAGCCAGTGCTTTAAAAACTGAATCGAAAATGGATAGTTTCATTGCAGGATTTGGAACAGTTTTATTCTTTGAAGACCAAGATGTGGTGAAAGGTTTACAAGCGCAGTTTCCTTCGTATGCCGATAACTTTCCGGTATGGGCTGAGCATTCTACTGCCATTGCGCAGTTTGCAACATGGACCGCTTTAAATAGTGATGGTATAGGTGCTTCTTTACAGCACTATAATCCTATTGTCGATGAACAGGTTCATGCTGAATGGGATATCCCTGAAAACTGGAAACTTCGTGCACAGTTGGTGTTTGGTTCAATTGAAGCTGATGCATCAGAAAAAACTTATATGGATGATGCCGTACGTTTTAAAGTTTTTAAATGACTTAGATGGATATTTAAAAAGCACCTTGACAGGTCCGTTAAGGTGCTTTCATGGATTTTTTTCAGAATTTAAAACCAGTCTTTTTGCATCATTGAGCAGGTATCATCAAAGCTGATCAAGCGTTTGGCTTGATGTTCGATTTCAGGAAGTTCCCACGTCATAAAATAACGTGCTGCTTGAATTTTTCCTGCTAAAAAATTTATATCCTCTTGATGCGTTGAATCTTTGAAAGCTTTTAGTGCTTTATTGACCATCTCCAGCCATAACCATGCAACCAATACCTTTCCGAACATGTCGAGATAAAGTGCTGAGTTGGCAAGTACTTCTTTGGTTTTGCCTTGTTTAAGTGCTGAGCCAAGTATATTGGTGGTTTTTTCAATGGTGGCTAAATGTTTACAGAATATATTGGCAATTTTTCGGGAAGTATCATCATTGACTTCATCTAGGGTTTGATTAAAACGCTGCAGCAGTAATTTTAAGCCTTGTTGATCATGTTGCCATAATTTACGCCCCAATAAATCCAAGGATTGAATGCCATGGGTGCCTTCATGAATCGGATTTAGACGATTATCGCGGTAACATTGCTCTACAGGATAGTCTTTTGTATAACCTGCACCTCCAAGTACTTGTATTGCTAAATCATTGGCTTTGGGACCATAAGCGGAGGGAAATGACTTCACTACTGGTGTAATTAAGTCTAGAAGAACAGCGCTGTCGGTATTGTCAGCTGCCTGATGTTCATCAATTAATCGTGCGGCAAATAAGCATAAAGCCAATGCGCCTTCTACATAAGATTTTTGTGCCAATAACATTCGCTTCACATCACTGTGCTCAATAATATTGACAGGTTTACTGAATGGATCTTTTTCTTCAATCAGTCGACCTTGAGGTCGGGTTTTTGCGTAGTCTAAAGACTCTAAATAGCCACGATATCCGATCATCGCTGCGCCTAGCCCCATACCAACACGTGCTTCATTCATCATTTTGAACATGTATTTTAAGCCATCACCGGCTTTTCCAATAAGAAAACCTTGGCATTGATCATTTTCACCAAAACTAAGTACAGTCGAAGTTGTTCCTCTATAGCCCATTTTATGTAATAAACCACTTAAATGGACATCATTTGATTCCGCTACAGAACCATCTAAAAGCGTTTTAAACTTGGGTACAATAAACAGCGAAATTCCTTTTACACCTTGCGGCGCACCTTGAATTCTTGCTAAAACCAAATGCACAATATTTTCAGTAATATCTTGATCTCCACCAGAAATAAACATTTTCTGACCTTTGATGAGATAGCTGCCATCTGCTTGTGGCGTGGCTTTCGTGGTTAAATCCCCCAAAGAAGAACCGACATCTGGCTCTGTGAGCGCCATTGTTCCAGCAAATCGACCATCAAGCATTGCCGCTAGAAAGGTTTGCTTGTACAGAGGTGCAGCAAAGGCTTGAATCAGGTTTACAGCCGCAGCAGTGAGAAACGGATATGCTGCTGTAGAGGGGTTGGCAGACATAAAAAATGCATGACACGCCATATGTATTAAAGTAGGAAGCTGCATTCCACCCAGTTCATAATCATGCTGTGCAGACAATAAACCAGAAGCAGCATATTGCTGCCATGCTGTTTTAATTTCTGGAATAGTCGTTACACGTGTACCATCAAAAATAGGTTCATTTTGGTCCGCTTTAGCATAATGTGGTGCAAAATAATCTGTTGCTATGCCTTGAGCAATATTCAAAACGCTGTCAAATGTCGTTTTATCATGCTCTTTGTATCGATTTAATTCTGTCAATTTCTCTGCATCAAAAACCTGATAGAGCAAAAAATTGAGATCTTTGGTATGAATCAGTTTAGACATAAAAATTCCTTTTTAAATCGTTTTATTCTGAATTGAGCTTAATCAAAAAAAGTAAACATAAGACTTGTCAGAAATGACATCAACAGTGCTATAAATGACATTATTGTCGTCACCGCATTTTTAAGACATGATTAAAATCACCGTGGTTGGATTTGATGGTGCTTTGGCTTCAGCTTTAACCTGTATTGTTGATTTATTTTCAATGACAGGTGCCAGTTGGAATCGTATTCAAAACCAAGATGTTCAGCGTCTATTTCAAGTCCAAATCGCCAGTTTGGATGGAAACGCCATTCAATGTATAAATGGTATACGGATTCAGACGGATATTGCCTTTCATGCGATTCAAAGCACGGATGTGATTATTGTTCCGACGATTGGTGCTGCTATTGAACAGGTCATTCGCCAACAGCAGGGAGTAATTGATTTTATTCGATATGCAGATCGACAGCAGTGGAAGATTGTTGGCATGTGTACAGGTAATTTTTTCTTAGCAGAGGCCGGAATTCTAGATCATCGGCTAGCCACAACGCATTGGGGGTTTAAAGACCTATTTGAGCGCTGTTATCCAAATGTTAATTTAAAGACCGAGCAATTGATTACTCGTGCTGAACATATCTATTGTGCCGGTGGGGGACTGGCGTGGTTCGATATCGGACTGCATCTGATTGAACATTTTTATGGTTTTGAAATCGCGCTTCAAACAGCGAAGTCTTTTGTGATTGATTATCGCCGCAGTAGTCAGTTGTCGTATTCAATTCTTCGGATTTCTCATCACCATCATGATGAGTTGGTGCAACGCATACAACAATGGATAGACGCTAATTTTTCAGAGCAGATTAGTATTGCTTTTTTAGCACAGCAATTTAATGTGACTTTGAGGACATTGATTCGCCGCTTTAAAGCAGCTTTAGGCCTACCACCGAACAGTTATATTCAGGCAATTCGCATTGAAGCCGCTCAAAAGCGTTTAGAGGAAACCGAACAATCCATTGATATGATTATGCAGAGTGTAGGTTATCTTGATCCAAGTTCATTTCGACGATTATTTAGAAAGAAGACAGGATTGACTCCATTGGAGTATCGTCGCCGTTTTAGCCGTTGCTAGAATCCGCTGTTCAGCACCTCTAGTGATCATTTGTCTGGAATGGATTGAAAATTGATCAATGTATCTATTTGAGTGATGATTTATATAGAAAATCTAAATGAAAAAAAGTGCAAAGTATTGCTGAAATAGTGCTAAAGAGACTTTGAATAATAAAATAAATGTACTATAGTAATATAAGAAAAGTTGAGTAATGTGCTTGGTTTTTATTCAGTCATTATTGACCACAGGTTAAGAATGACCGAGTCAAGTAGCATTTTCCTTTTCCGTATCTCTCTCAATATGAGCAATCAATTGTGTTAAGACGCAGTGGTTTGTTGCTGGCATTTGCAACAGTATTTTTACAGCTTGCGGTTTTTTTACAGCCGCTTTTGCCTGAGCAATATCAAATTGCTCCGGTCTGTGAAGACATCACTCAATCTTTGTTACGTCCAACACATGCGCACAGTCATCACGAGCAAGACTCTAGCTTTATTCATCACTATTTACATCTGGACCAAACACAACAGGCAGCATCTTCAGATCATGATCATCATGATCTGAACCATCAATGCCAGTATTGTGTGGTTTATGGCAATTTAGTGATGCCACCTGAAATTGGCGTAAAAGAAATATTGGTGCGTATCCAAATACGCTTATTGGCTTATGTGGAAGCCTTCCAGCACGTCTATTTTGAATTACAGCGTTTATTTCTCATTCCTCAGGGGCGAGCCCCACCAACTCTCTCTGCATAACACATTCATGTATTCATTGCTTCCATGTGTCAACTTTAGACATGTAAAACAATGACATGCTATTTAGAATCTTTGATGTTGAGAATCACCATGATAAATTCAGTTTTCCTTAAATGGCAGGAAACAGACCCTTGCATGCAATTTTTAGGGTTATCCGTTCAAAATGAAAACATAAAGCAACAGACTGTGAATAAATTTCAGGCGTATGCTGATCTGGCAAAACAAAAAATATTGCGAGATGCATTCAAAACTCAACCTTTATCGATGTATAAGGTGATGTCATGACTTTAGGATTAACGGCTTTAGAATTGGCACGCATACAGTTCGCCTTTACAGTGTCTTTTCATATTATTTTTCCTGCAATTTCAATAGGACTGGCAAGTTTTTTGGCAGTTCTGGAATGGCGTTGGCTCAAGACAAAAAATCCCGTTTACCAAGATTTGTTTAAATTTTGGGTTAAAATTTTCGCCGTGGCTTTTGGGATGGGCGTTGTATCAGGCGTTGTCATGAGCTACCAATTTGGCACCAACTGGAGTGAATTTTCACGTGTTGCAGGTTCTGTAACAGGTCCATTATTGGCGTATGAAGTGCTCAGTGCATTTTTCTTGGAAGCTGGTTTTCTTGGAATTATGTTGTTTGGCTGGGGGCGTGTTGGTCCACGGGCACATTTTTTTGCAACTGCAATGGTCGCAGTAGGTACATGTATTTCAATGTTTTGGATTCTGTCTTCAAACAGTTGGATGCAAACGCCTCAAGGTTTTACGATTGAAAATGGCATTATCGTTCCTCAAGACTGGTTCGCCATCGTATTTAATCCATCATTTCCATACCGTTTAGCGCACATGGCAGCTGCGGCATTCCTTGTGTCTGCATTATTGGTTGCTGCAACAGCAGCGTGGCACTTACTTAAAGGTCGCCGCGATGCTTTGGTCAAAACCTCATTTTCCATGGCGATGTGGATGATTTTAATCCTTGCTCCGTTACAAGTTCTGATTGGCGATAACCATGGTTTAAATACCTTAAAGCATCAACCTGCCAAACTTGCTGCGATAGAAGGGCATTGGGAGACCAATAAAGGGGAAGGTATGCCTTTATATCTATTCGGGATTCCAGATATGCAGGCTGAAGAAACCAAATATGCGATTGGTATTCCTAACTTGGGTAGTTTGATCATGACCCACACCATGGACGGTGAAGTGAAAGGCTTGAAAGAATTTGCCCCTGAAGATCGTCCTAATTCGACCGTCGTATTTTGGAGTTTCCGCATCATGGTCGGTTTAGGCATGCTGATGATTTTACTTGCAGCATTTGCTTTATTTTTACGCAAGGGCGGTAAGTTGTATGAAAACAGATGGCTGCACCGGTTTGCCTTTGTGATGGGGCCATCAGGTTTTATCGCTTTGCTGGCTGGTTGGTTTACCACAGAAGTGGGTCGTCAGCCATGGGTTGTTTATGGCGTGATGCGTACTAAAGATGCTTTATCCCCAGTATCTGCTGAACAAGTCGGTTTAACCCTGATTATTTTTGTGGTTGTCTACTGCATCGTATTTGGAATAGGCATTTATTATATGCTGAAGCTGATGCATAAAGGTCCGCAATTTATTCACGCAACACCAGAAGGTGCAGCGCATAGTGAAGAAGCTGTAATTCTTGCATCTAAACGACCACTGACAAGTGTCGATGAAAGTGTTGATTCAAATGAACAGGAGGGTAAATAATGATTGATTTATCTCTGATTTGGATTGTCATTATTGCCATTGGCGTATTTATTTATGTGGTACTGGATGGTTTTGATCTGGGAATTGGAATTCTGTTTCCATTTTTTAAAGATCAGCAAGAACGTGATGTAATGATGAATACTGTTGCACCTGTCTGGGATGGCAATGAAACATGGATGGTGTTGGGTGGTGCAGGTTTATATGCTGCATTTCCAATGGTCTATGCCACAGTTTTATCAGCACTCTATATGCCTATTATCCTGATGGTTGTGGCTTTGATCTTCCGTGGTGTGGCTTTTGAGTTTCGTTTTAAAGCCAATAGAACCAAGCATTTATGGGATAAAGCCTTTATTGGTGGTTCAATTCTTGCCAGTTTTTTCCAAGGTATGATTCTAGGCGCCTATATTCAAGGAATTAAAGTTGAGAATCATATGTATGCGGGTGGAGGATTGGATTGGTTGACTCCATTTACTGCCTTCACCGGTATAGGCGTAGTGATACTTTATGCCGCTTTGGGGTGTGGATGGCTGATTTTTAAAACTGAACTTGATTTACAGCATCGTATGTATCAGCTTATGCCCAAGCTGGTGATTGCATTATTGGTCATTTTTGGCGCCGTGAGCATTTATACACCTATGGCTCATCCCGAAATTGCCGCACGTTGGTTTAGCCAGCCTCAATTGATGTATTTTAGTCCTGTACCGATTTTGGTGGTGATCTTTACGGTTCTGATTTTGCGCGCATGTAAAACACGCAGTGAGCTTCGTCCGTTTCTCTATACCCTGGCTTTGGTATTCCTTGCGTATACCGGGTTTATCATCAGTTTATGGCCTTATGTCATCCCACCATCGGTTACGATTTGGGATGCGGCAGCACCTGAAAGCAGTCAATTATTTGCCTTGATAGGTGCATTGATTTTAATCCCGATTATCTTGATTTATACAGGGCTTTCTTACTGGGTGTTTAGAGACAAAGTGCGTATCGGAGATGAAGGTTATCACTGATTCATTCAGTAGCCTTTTAAGCATTGAAGGCTGGGTGATCAAACTGATCATCTGGTCGATTTTAACCAGATGCATTGTCAGTAGCGAGGTCGTGAATTTTGAAACTTTCTCAAACTCAGTGGTTTATTTTGTTATGGTTGGGTGGTTTTTTAACTTTAGCCATCATTGCTGGTTTTTTTAGAATGCTGATTCAATTGGCATATTAAAATTTTCAACACATACAATAGATCAAAATGAGGAATTAAATTCCTCATTTTTATTTAAATGATTTATATCTGATCTCTTTTTATGGTTTTCGGATCAATTTATGAGGAAAGAATACGTTCTAGGACTTTAAATATGCTTTGAAAATGCTGATCATCTAACCAAACAGAATTGCTGATGGTAAAACTTTGTGCTGCAAACTGTATTGCATTCGGTGTATCGGCCTGAATGTGGGATAAAGCGGGGTAGTGGGAAATTGAACGTACAAAAAGCCGTGTTATGCCTAATCCTTCTTGCCAAAGTTCACCTAATATTTTTTCAGTGAATACTTGATTGTCGACATGGCAAATCAGAAAAGGAAAGGTGGCACGGGTATTGGTAAACTCATCAAATACATGCAGATTTGGTAAGAGTTTTAACTGTGCAATTCTTTTTTTTGCTCGTGTACGGGCATGTTGCCAATGTTCGGGCAATCGTTTACTGGCACGCATGGCAACCTGACTTCGCCATTTTCCCAGTTGGTGTACAGGAATACTGTTTAGGTCAAAATCATCTCCGACAGCAGCAATTTCATCATGATTATTTAATGCCTTACGCAAAGGGTTTCCATATAAAAATGTCAACGCAGTAGGTCGATAAAAAAAACTATAACCTATCAATTCCAAACTGCGTCTTATTTCCCAAGAGCGAAGAACAGGCAATTTTTTCACATTGTTGATCAGATCTTGGTGAAGATCGATGTGTCGACTAAACAACACACCACCTTCAGCACTGCTCAAGCCTTTGCCAAAAGCCATACTGAAAAATGCGATGTCTCCAATCAAACCTACACTTTGTTGAGACACAGTTGCACCCATCGATTGAGCTGCATCTTCAATGATAAAGGTTTGATAATGTCGGGCTATTTCTTGAACTAAGCTAAAGTCACATACCAATCCTGCAAAATGTGTAACAACAATTGCCAATGTATTGGTATTCGTCAGTTGCTGTAAGTGACAAAGATCCAAATTTAAACTGGCTTGTTCTAAGTCGCATAAAATAGGGATCAAACCAATTTTCTCAATGGCCAATGCCACTAATGGGCATGTCCAAGCGGGTATGATGACCTCTTGACGGTTGGGTTGTCTTTTTTGCAGGGTTTGTAACGCAACAATAAGCGCAACTGTTCCTGAACAAGTCAAAGCAGGTTTTGGGATGTTGAGTAACTGGCTTAACCGAGTAGCCAAATCCATGGATGAATGAAAACTTAAAAGATCACTTAACTCGACTGTTAGACCATTGGTCGGTGGGATTTCTTTTTTCATACTTAAGTATCGTGGATCCTATTCTGATTTACCTTGTTGCTTTTAAAAATCAGCATGACTATCAAATATCAGAAACGATATGAGTTTGTTGAGATTCATCTTTTGCAAGAAAAAGTACACCAACCAAGATGAATGTTGCACCTATAACTTTACTTAATGTTAAGGGTTCATTGAATAACCAAATGGAGAGGAGAGTGACGCTGATCAATTCGAGATGCGATGCAGCAAATGCGGGACCAACAGGTGCATGTTTCAGTAAGGTCATCCATGTGAAAAAAGCCCCGATATAACCGATAATTGCGCCATAAATCCAGTAGTGGGTTAAAATTCTACTTAACCAAGCGATATCATAGGTGAGTGGCATTGCATGAATCGATGCAAATTTGAAACTGATTTGGGCCAAGGTATCAAAAGACATCAATATGATAAAACCCACGATATAAAATAATCTCATGTCCCCAATCCTACAATTGTAACGCCTAAACTGATTAAAATGACGCCAATCAGTCGATTCGATGTTAGTTTCTCATTGAAGAATAAACGTCCTGCGATCAGTATGACCACAATATTGATACTGCCAAGTATTACACCATCAGACAAAGGAACCAGTGACAAAAAAACCAACCAGGTAATAAACTCAATGATATAACTTGTTATCCCAATCCAGATCCACGGCCGCATAGCCATCGCTTTCCAATGTGCAAGACCATTGTGATGGTTATGTTCCGATGCTGCAGCTTTGAATGCCAATTGTCCAACTGTATCTATGACGATCGTAATGATCCAAACGACAATAACCGTCAAATTCACGCAAGTTCACCTTGTTGAGTATGAAAAGATAAAGAATTTGAGTTTGGAGTTTGCTGGACAGTATTACTATTGTTCAAAACTTTACGGTAATGTTGGATAAAGTTGAGGGATTCTTCGATAACTTGTTTTCGATCGTTGTCAATCGTGATCATATGATAACTTTCATATAACCAAACCAATTGTTTTTGACCAGAGACGTTATCATAGATGAGCTGACTATTTTTCTTGTCCGCAATATCATCATTAAATGCATGCAAACATAATGTAGGAGCAGTAATTTTATTTAAATTCTGACGAACATTTTTTGATAAGCGCTGCATTTGGTAAAGAGAATGCCACGGATTTCCTGGTAAACCTGCTTTACTGCTGTCATTGCTTTTCATGGCCTCAACAATACGTGTGCGCAATTGCTCATTCTTAATGCCATAAGGTTCAGTTTCATCAAATGCACGATCTTTAAAAATATTTAAATGAGAAACCACGGGCAATACGATTGGAGCAAGGATTTTGGACCATTGCGGAATACTCCAGCCATCAAATTTAAATGTCGGGCTATAACACACGACCCCAGAGACTGGGTGTTCTGAAGCATATTTCAGTGCCAGTAATGAACCCATAGACAGCCCAACTACAAAAATTTCATCGGTATGTTGTTTTAATTGATCTGCTGCGGCACAAACACTCGCATACCAATCCTCCCACTGGGTAGAGACTAAGTCCTGCATCGTCCCACAATGCCCCGCCAATTGCGCTGCTAAAATACTATAACCCATTTGTTGGCAGGGTTTGGCAATACTGCGCATTTCATTTGGGGTTCCCGTTAAACCGTGGATAAATAAAATACCTGTACGATTACCTTGGATAAAAAAAGAGTGATCTTTAATCATGCGATCACCATAACAGTTGAATCAAGTTCAAAATCACTTTTGAGTAATTTTTCCAATGGCTGGTGAATTTCTGTGATTCTTTTAAAAGGGGTATGTAAAATTTGCTTTTCACGACAATGTTGAATCAACGATTTTTTTGCAAAGACATAATCTGCCGTTTCAGCGAGACAAAAATCTGAACGACCATCTCCAATTAAAATGATATGTTCTTGATGATGATTCTGGGCAATTTTACATTTACATGTTCCACTGGCACTTTTACATGCCATATTGCTATTGGGGAACTCCAGTCGCCACTGATATTCATTCACTTGTACCAAGTGATTCGCGATAATTGGAAGATGCGCTAAATTATATTTAGATAAGATATAGCGGATGACCAGGTCTAGACCATCACTCACAATGGTCAGTGGAATTTTATGTAAGGTGGTCAACTGGACCAAATCTAAAAAACCCTGATCAATTTCAATTTGATCTAAGCACTGATATAACGCTTGTTGATTCATATGTAACAAGGCAATTTGTTGCTGCATACATTGTTTAGAACCAATTAATCCTTTTTCCCATTGTTTTTCAATATCTTGCCAACCTGCCAGACCAAAGGTTTCAAGCAGTTGGTCAGTGGTATCTGTTAAACTAATCGTCCCATCAAAATCACATAATATATGCCAAAGGTTTTGTGAGCTCGTATTTTCTTGAGGATTAATCAAAAACATAATCAGTTTTACCAGTGTTATTTTATTAAACTTATCAGATAAATTAGTTTTGGATTCTTAATTCAATCTTATGCAAAACTAATGGCAGCAAGATGACATTGGTTTATTGTAATTAAATGTAATCCAATGTTTTTGTTAAAAACTATAAAAAACAAATAGATAATTATTTTCTGCTTTAAATAATTTAATTTTAAAATTCATAATTTGATTTAAATTAAGTTTGGTGTAACAAAAATAAACAATGTTAATGGGATTTTACTTTTTTTTAAGTTTCGCATAAGAAAGCAAATCCATATTGAGCGCACATCGCTGATTGAGCAATTTGATCTTTTGAAATTATTGCGAAAATGCGCTGAATGGAACTACATATGAATGATCATTTTAAAATTGTGAAACTTACACCGCTGATCGGTGTTCTGCTTAGTCCGTCTTTTGTATATGCAAAAGATGCCGAACAACCTGCTTTAAGCATTGGTGCTAATTACACGATTGATTATCAACCTTATAAAGGCAAGCGAACTTATCAAAGCGTACTTCCTACGGGGTTTTATGATAATGGTCGATTCTATATAGAAGGCGATGAAGCAGGTATTTATCTGCTCAATGATGATCACAATGAACTGCGTCTTAATGCTGCTTATGATGGCAACAGCTATGATCCAAGCGGCGTATTAGCTGGATTGGAACGTCGTAAGTGGTCAGTTATGGCAGGGGGCAGTTATATGAGAATTACGCCTTTTGGTGGTTTTAAAGTTCAAATTGGTACTGATGTCCTTTCTCGAAGTAAAGGTACAGTTGCTACAGCATCTTATCTAGCTGAGATCACGCAGGGTAAATGGTCTTTCTATCCTGAAATAGGTCTGCAATGGAATGATGCTAAATATAACCAATATTACTTTGGTGTAACACCGGAAGAAACACAACGTACGGGAATTCCAACGTATCAACCCGATTCAAGTATTCATCCATATGTGAGTCTAGCGTCAGATTATGAATTTTCAAAACACTGGAGTGTTTTTGGCACGGTAAATGTCGACTTTCTATCAAAGGAACAAATCCATAGTCCAATGGTTGACAGACATACAGATTTTTATCCCTCCATAGGCATCAAATATAAGTTTTGATTGCTTACGATCCTTCAACTCAGATTTTGTTGCAATACAAAACTGGATAAATTAAAAGCTCAAAAAAGGTAACAACATGAATATCAAAGAGAACCATCTTTTTTCAGAAGGTCAGTCCATGCCTAAACGTAATACAATAGATGAAGCTCAACTTTTGGCAGATGAAGCAAAATATTGTTCTTATGGCGATACAGTTCATTATGTCAATCCGCCAAATATTTTTACAGATTGTAAAGGCAGCTATGTTTACAATGATCAAGGTACGCCTTTTCTTGATCTTCAGATGTGGTATTCTGCAGTCAATTTCGGATATAAAAATCCACGTTTAGATCAGGCGCTGATTCAGCAAATTCAAACTTTACCTCAAATTGCCAGCCAATATTTACACCCGACTAAAATTGAATTAAGCAAGGTGATTGCTGAAGACATGTTGAAAAAAACCGGGGTTAAAGGGCGTATTCACTATAACGTGGGTGGTTCTCAGTCAATTGAGGATTCTTTAAAATTAGTACGTAATTTTTGTCATGGTAAAAGCCGCATGTTTGCTTTTGAAGGCGGCTATCATGGTCGTACGCTAGGCGCATCTTCAATTACCTCAAGCTATCGTTATCGCCGTCGTTATGGTCACTTTGGTGAACGTGCTCAATTTATTCCATTCCCATATCCATTTAGACGTCCAAAAGGCATGACTGCTGAAGAATATGCAGTAAAGCTTGTTGCTGAATTTAAACGCTTATTTGAAAATGAATATCATGGTGTTTGGGATCCAAAAGTTCGTGAAAGTGAATTCGCTGCGTTCTATATCGAGACGATTCAAGGAACGGGTGGTTATGTCATTCCGCCTATGAATTTTTATCCTGAATTGAAAAAAGTATTGGATGAGCACGGCATTTTATTGGTGGTAGATGAAATTCAAATGGGCTTCTACCGTACAGGTAAGTTATGGTCATTTGAACATTTTGGCATTACTCCAGATGTATTGGTCTTTGGTAAAGCATTGACCAATGGTCTAAATCCGCTTGCAGGGGTTTGGGCGAAAGAAGAAATGATTAATCCGGAAGTTTTCCCTGTAGGGTCTACACATTCTACTTTTGCATCAAATCCGTTAGGTACGGCGGTTGGTCTTGAAGTGATGAAAATGTTGGCTGAGAAAGATTATGAAAAACAAATCATGGAAAGTGGTGCATATTTCCTTGAAGGCTTGAAAGAACTACAGAAACGTCACCCGGAAATTGGTGATGTGGATGGTTTAGGTTTGGCACTGCGTGCAGAAATTTGCCAGGCGGACGGCTTTACACCAAATAAAGCATTATTGGACAAGATGGTGGATATTGGTCTTTCAGGTACTCTGGAATATCAAGGTGAGAAATGTGGTTTAGTTTTAGATGTGGGCGGCTATTACAAAAACGTCATTACATTTGCACCAAACTTAGAAATCTCACGTGCAGAAATAGATCAAGCCATGGTGCTTTTGGAGCAATTGTTAGTGCGTGCTAAAAAAGAGATGTAATTCATTAGGTTAAATAAAGACAATGCACACCGACCTTAATCAACTTGAACCGCAGTCATTGGTGGATGCTTTTGTACAGCATCCACCTGAAAGGTTTGAAGTACACCATACAAAAGATTTTTTGCCTTTTTTTATTACAGATTTTAATCTACTGACCACATTGGATATTCCTGTAAAGAAGAAGATCGAATCTACGTTTGGCTATCCATATTGGGGTCGGTTATTGCATCTAAAAACATGCTTTATTGGTACGACTGTTACCGAATATACACCTTTGACAAGCACTCTGGAGATCGATCATTTCGTCCAAAAGTTAAAAAACCGTGTAAACAATCAGAGCTTAACCATCATCAAAGATTTACCTATAAACTCTCCATTGTTGAGTACTCGGGAAAATATTTATAGTCAATCTTTTGTTGAAGCCGCTGAGCGTGAAGGTTTTCTCTCCATTGACGGTCAGGCTTTGGCTTATGTCCCCATTGATTTTGCTGACCGAGAAGACTATTTGTCAAGATTTTCCAAAAGTCGCCGTAAGAACTTAAAACGTAAATTAAAAAGCTTGGATGACTTACGCGTTGAGATCCTCGATACCGGCTCAGTGCAGTTTCACGATCAAGCTTTTAGGGCAGATCTATATACACTTTTTTTAAATGTATACCATCAGAGTGAAATACATTTTGATTTATTAACAGCTGAGTTCTTTGATGGAATTTTGCAAGATGAGCGAAATGACGGCAAAGTTTTTTTATATTGGAAAGATGACATTCTGGTTGGATACAATATTTGTTTTGAGTACCAAGGTAATCTGGTCGATAAATATATTGGTTTAAATTATCCCTTAGCCATTGAATATAATCTGTATTTTATCAGTTGGTTCATCAATTTAGATTATGCCAAACTACATCACTTAAAATTTTATATTGCGGGTTGGACTGACCCGGAAGTAAAGGCTCAATTAGGTGCTAAATTTACTTTTACACGCCATCTGGTCTGGATTAAACAACCTGTTTTAAGATTTATTCTTAAAAAATTACGCCATTTATTTGAGGCTGATGCACATTGGCATGAAAGCATACAGGAGCCAAAATAATGAGTAACAGTCGACAACACGTTGTACTCAATTTTGACGATTCTGCCGGCATTCCTACTGCAGCTCAAAATATAGATCTTCGCTCTTGGCAAGAACAGATTCGATTCGGATGCCGATGGAAGCACTTTGAACAGCTGCAAAAAAGTCTAGCAGAACAGTTACAGCATCCCGACCAACTCGGTTGTGTATTGTTGGGGAGTGGTGATTACCATCACCTTACCCAACTTCTTTTGAAGCGTTTAAAACCCAATAGACAGATTCATTTAATTGTCTGTGACAACCATCCCGATAATATGCGCTATCCATTTGGTATACATTGTGGTTCGTGGGTGTATTGGGCGAGTCGGTTAACTCAGATTGCCCGAATTGATGTGATTGGTATCAGTTCAGACGATATCAGTTTAAAACATGCCTGGGAAAATCATTGGTCACCTTTATATAAAGGTAAATTGCATTATTGGAGTATTCAGCAAAGTGCGAATTGGACCAAATGGATTGGCGCAGGGGCATCATGGCATAGTTATGCAGAACCTGAGCAACTCATGTCAGATTTTTTAAGTGAAGAATTACAAAAAACTGATCTGCCTATTTATCTGTCTATAGACAAGGACGTGCTTTCTAAAGATGTCGTGATGACCAATTGGGATCAAGGACACTTTTTAGAAAAACATTTAGTTAATTTGATTCAAGCCTGTTCAGGTAATTTAATAGGCGCTGATATCACAGGTGATGTTTCTGCTTTTCATTATCAAAACCGTTTTAA
Organism: Acinetobacter baumannii; assembly: GCF_016508585.1. Taxonomy (GTDB): domain Bacteria; phylum Pseudomonadota; class Gammaproteobacteria; order Pseudomonadales; family Moraxellaceae; genus Acinetobacter; species Acinetobacter nematophilus. The sequence goes on along the minus strand of NZ_JADVOP010000037.1, from coordinate 16,100 downwards.
ACGCTTTTTAAGCGAGTCCGATGGGCAGCGTGAACCCAGTCAGCTGGAGATTAGTCAGTGGCAAATCCACCAACAGGCATTGAATCAAAGATTGCTTGAACATATTGATCAGGCTTGGAGCATTGAACAATAAAAAAAGAGGTCTCTATCAGACCTCTTTAGCACTCATAAAGCATTATCTTTGATTGACTTCTTGCGTATTGGAGTGACTGTCTTCATTTTTGCTTTCTGTTTCAGTACTTTGTTCAGCATCTTGTGCTGATGGTTCGATCTCATCGCTTGTTTGTTCAAGCTCTTGAGCTGCTTGCGCAAGTTCCTGTTCCAGCTTAGCGCTATCATACTCAGCCATTTCCATACTATCCATGCTTTGTGGCATGCTGCCTTGCATTGAAATCATCCATACTGCAATCGAACCATAAGCCACAATAAAAATAGCTAAGAAAACAGCATATAAGCTACCGAGTAACTTTTCTGTTTGTTCTGTCTGTCGGTGCGGACCATAATTATTATTGCCCTCAGTACCTTTGGCGCACATTACATATATGCCAAAGAAAATATTCACAAGCGGAATCAAAAATAACAACCAGAGCCAACCACTTTTATTTAAGTCATGTATACGTCGGATTGCGATACAAATATTGACCACGGTAAAAGCGATAACTACAGCTACAGCAAGGAAAATAACAAAATAGCCTAAGCCAGACTCCAGTAAAGCAGCAGGATTTTGACTTCCTGTTTGCATGAGCGCGACAACGGCAAGACCAGCAATAATAAACAGTACGCATGTGTAAAGCATGCTGATAATAAACAACCAAGCCAGATAAGACAGGCGGCCAAAACGCCCTTTAGGTGAGAAGGGGTTATCTTTATTGGGGGTAAACGAAGTAGGGTGAGGCTGAGACGTAGAAGTCTGAGTTTCAAAAGGGTTCATAAGTTTCCTATACGTTGTTTTTATTAAAAATGTCTAAATTTTCATCGGCATTTTAATCAAAAATATCATCATAAACAAGAATAATAATAATCAAAAGAGAAGAGAGATAAATAGCCTAAGCAAATTTATAATTTAAAAATAAATAAATCTCAAGCTTTGATCATAAATTTTAAAAACGGCGCTTCAAGATTTAGATAATCTTTGATATTGATAATACAGACATAATCTATTTATCTCAGAGATACATCGATCAAAATTTCAATGCCTGCTTTTACAAATACTATTCAGCACGTGTATTTCAGTCGCTGTATTTTCAATACCGTACACATCTAAATTTTAAGAATTAAAAATCAACAAAATAGCCTAAGCAAATATTTTAAAAATTTCATCTCTCAAAAAAGCATGCCTGGAATTCTCATTTAATGCTTGATGCCAATAAATCCCCATATTCAAAACAGGTAAATCAACAGGTACATCGTAAATATGAATACAATCTTCAGTATATAAATGTGCCAAGATTTGTTTTGGGATGGTTAAAATAGCATCGGGATACTGAGCTAAAACTTGAAGGGCTGTTGAGTAATGTTGACAACGTAAAAAGATTTGTCGACTAAACTGTTCTTTATTTAAATTGATATCTTCGATTAGTACCCCTGTACGGCGGGAAGACACGCCGATATGTGGAGATGAGAAATAAAGCGCTTGATTCATTTGCTTATGTTGAGTGCAAATCACAAATTCATCGCGGACTAAATTTTGATAATTAATTTTTTCAGCATACTTTTGTTCTAAATCAATTACAAAATCAACCTGTTGTGTAGCCAAATCCATAACAACATTTTTACGATCCAATTTTGTACTCAAGAATTGGATGTTTAAATTCAATTTTTGAAAATGCTGTATCAACTGAGGAAAAATAATGGGTTCTATTTCATCATGTACTGCAACTTTTAATGTTTGTATGGAATGGGGATCAAACTGTTGTTTTTGTTTTGAAATATTTTGAAAAGTAAACAAAGCATTCTTCACAGTCGGATAAATCTGTTCTGCAAATGGCGTAGGTAACATTTTACTGCCTGTACGCACAAACAAATCATCTTGTAAATGTTGTCTTAATCTCTGTAAAGCATGACTCGCAGCGGATTGGGTGATGCACAATATTTTTGCTGCTTTAGAAATGCTTTTTTGCTCATAGATACTGATAAAAAGCGGATATAAATTAATATCAACATGATTAAAAATCGATATGTCTAGGTGGTCATTATTATGAGTCATATTCATAGTTCAGTATTGAATTAAATCATTTGGTTCATAATAGATTTTCAGCTAATGTAAAGTAAAGGGTCGTTATTCAGATAGTGATCAAAATATTTTACAGGAAGATAAAAATGTTTGAGCTTTCAGCACGTGCAAAAGAATATGTAGAACGGACCAAAGCGTTTATAGAAAATGAAATTGAACCTGTAGAAACTGAATTTTGGAATGAAGTTCATTCTCTTAATCAAGGCGGTGATTGGACAAAATGGCAATGGCCGGAACAATTGGAAAATCTTAAAAATAAAGCAAAAGATGCAGGGTTATGGAACATGTTTCTGCCAGATCCAGAACTGGGGGCTGGCTTGTCTGTGCAGGAATATGCTCACATTGCGGAACTGTCTGGCCGTAGTTTAATTGCACCAACCGTATTTAATTGTAATGCGCCAGATAGTGGTAATATGGAGGTTATTTGGCGTTATGGTTCTGAGCAACAAAAGCAGCAATGGCTTCAACCCCTATTGGAAGGTAAAATTCGTTCAGTATTTTGTATGACAGAACCTGCTGTTGCTTCCTCAGATGCAACGAATATGCAGGCAACTGCTGTGGTGGATGGTGATGAAATTGTCTTAAATGGTCGTAAATGGTGGTCTTCAGGTTTAGGTGACCCAAATGCCAAAATCATTATTTTTATGGCACATACGCCTGACGCAAGCAAAGATCGACACCATCAACATTCGATGGTTCTGGTTCCAGTGGATACTCAAGGTGTAACGATAGATCGTATGTTACCCGTATTTGGCGATTATGATGCACCACATGGACACGGCGAAATAAGCTTTAATAATGTTCGTGTTCCTGTCAGTCATTTTATCGGTGGAGCAGGACAAGGTTTTGAAATCGCACAAGGTCGTTTAGGACCAGGACGTATCCATCATTGCATGCGTTGTATTGGTGCTGCAGAAAAATCACTTGAATTAATGATTGATCGAGGTATGAGTCGCAGCGCTTTTGGTAAAGAAATTTTAAAGTTGGGGGGAAATTTAGAGCGTGTTGCGGAAGCGCGAGTAGCAATCGATCAGGCGCGACTGTTAACTTTATACGCTGCCTATAAAATGGATACTCAGGGTAATATGGCAGCACTTACTGAAATCTCTGCAATTAAAGTGGTTGCACCCTCTGTCCTTGAAAAAGTGGTGGATATGGCGATCCAGATTCATGGTGGAATGGGCGTTTCTCGGGATACACCTTTAACTGGTTTTTTTGCTCAAGCACGAAGCTTACGTTTAGCAGATGGACCTGATGAAGTTCATAAAGGAATGATTGCAAAATTAGAATTAAAAAAACGGGGATATGGTTCAAAGAAAAAGTAACAGTTTAATAGTTTGGTGCTGACTGTTTTATCTTAAAAATGTTATACATAAAACAGTCGGTACATAAAATCAAACTCAGCTTACTATTTACAGTTTTTTGATTTAAAACATACAAGATTCAGGGAAAAAGCATGTCAGTTATTGATGTTGGTGGAAAAGTACGTGAAGGTGAAGAACTAGACATTCGCGCAGTCGGCAATTGGTTGATTGAGAATGGCTCTGAAATTATAGGTCCCGTTGAAGTCACCCAGTATTCAGGTGGTGCTTCCAATTGGACCTATCGCTTAAAATATAGTAATGCAGATTTAATTTTACGTCGCCCGCCTAAAGGTACAAAAGCAAAATCTGCTCATGATATGGCACGTGAATATCATGTACAGAAATGGCTCGCACCCTATTATCCAGTCTTACCTGAAATGGTTGCACTTTGCCAAGATGAATCCGTGATTGGATGCGATTTCTATGTGATGAAACGCATTGAAGGAATCATTCCCCGTGCCAAACTTCCCCCTGAACTTAATTTTAATGAACAACAGGTTCGAGAGTTGTGTACTAATGTTCTCGATAAGCTGATTGAATTACATCAAGTTCCCTTTAAGGGCACTGAATTGGAAAAACTTGGGAAAGGCGATGGTTACTGTCGTCGTCAGGTTGAAGGATGGGATGGTCGTTATGAAAAAGCACATACCCTCAATGTGCCAAGTTTTAAATTTGTCCGTAAATGGTTGAACGAAAATATCCCTGCTGACTCAACCAGTTGCGTGATTCATAATGATTGGCGTTTTGATAATGTCATTCTTGATCCACATCATCCAACACAGGTGATTGGTGTATTGGATTGGGAAATGGCAACCATTGGCGATCCTCTCATGGATTTAGGTTCTGCTTTGGCATACTGGGTTGAAGATACTGACAATCAAATTTTTAAGTCTACCCGAAGACAACCCACACACCTTAAAGGTATGTTTAGCCGAAAACAAGTTGTGGATTATTACTTGGAAAAAACAGGATTAAAACCTGAAAATTGGACTTTCTATGAAGTCTTTGGGATTTTTCGTTTAGCAGTCATTGCGCAGCAAATTTACTATCGTTATTACCATAAACAGACGGATAATCCAGCATTTAAAGATTTTTGGATTGTCATCCATGCTTTACATATTCGCGCTTTAAAATTGATTGGTATTCAGAAAATTGAAGCCAATGAAGTTGCCCAGAAATACATTGAGAAGTTTAAGGAAATTTTAGGGAAATGACCACAATCTATTTGGTACGTCACGGGCAAGCATCATTTGGTGCTGAAAGTTACGATAAATTGTCCCCTAATGGTGAATTACAGGCAAAATTATTGGGTCAATATCTCGATAAAATTTTGAAAGAAGCACCTTATGCCGTTGCAGGTTCAATGCAAAGGCATCAACAAACAGCTCACTTTGCTTTGGCTGAAAGTTTTGCAGATGTTGCAGTTGTCACTGACCGCAATTGGAATGAGTTTAACCATCAACAGGTTTTTGCTCAATATGATCCTCGATTCAATGAACCACATTTGCTCAAACAAGATGTGACTAAAGAAAAAAGTCCTCGTGCTTATTTAGCCCGGATTTTTGAAGGCGCCATCAATCGCTGGACAGGGGGTGAATACCATCATGAATATGATGAATCGTGGCCAGATTTTAAAAACCGTGTTGAAGGTGCACTACAAAATCTGTGTGATGATTTAGCCAAAACCAAACCTCGTTATGCAATTGTTTTTACCTCCGGTGGAGTAATTTCAGTTGTTGCAGGCAAACTTTTGGAACTGAGTCCTAACAAAACTTTCGCACTCAATTGGGCAATTGCCAATACCAGTCTTACCACATTACGTTTGGTCGGTAATGAACCGCAATTGCTCAGTTTAAATGAACATCATTTTATTAAGGTTGAAGATCCACAGTTATTGACTTGGATTTAAGCTCGCGCTTAGAAATATAAAAATTGTTGAAGGAATCTATCATGGCAAAAACGATTTTAATTACTGGAGCAAGTTCAGGAATCGGTGCAGGAATGGCACGAGAATTTGCGCAAAAAGGGTATAATTTAGCGGTATGTGCCCGTCGTATAGAAAGGCTTGAAAGTTTAAAGCAAGAGCTGGAATCTAAATATGGTGTCAAAGTTATCACTAAAATCCTAGACGTAACCAATTATGAACAGGTCTTTCAGGTATTTCGTGAATTTAAACAGGATTTTGGAACATTGGACCGAATCATTGTCAATGCCGGTGTTGGTGAAGGACGACGCATTGGAAATGGTAAATTCGAAATTAACCGCGCAACTGTTGAAACCAATTTCATATCAGCATTGGCACAATGTGAGGCGGCTGTCGAGATTTTTCGTGAACAAACGTTTGGGCACTTGGTGGTGATTTCTTCAATGAGTGCTATTCGTGGTATGCCTAAACATTTGACTGCCTATGGCGCGAGTAAAGCAGGTGTAGCTGCCTTGGCAGAAGGAATTCGTGCTGAATTAATAGATACTCAAATTAAGGTATCGACGATTTTCCCTGGCTATATCCGCACTGAAATCAATGAAGGTGCCAAAAAACTTCCTTTTGAAGTCGATGTGGAAACCGGATCACATTTATTGGTGAAAGCCATAGAAAAACAACCAGTTAAGGCTTATGTTCCACAATGGCCATGGTTACCTCTAGGATTAGCGATGAAAGTATTGCCATTAAAATTGGTGAACAAATTAGGTTGATACATTTCATTTATACTTAGACTCGCATTTGATCTGTAAAAGACCCGACAGGGTCTTTTGGATTTATTAGCAAAACAAAATCTATAGTTCATCACAGTGAGCATACATTGATTTACTTTCTGAATGATGTGAACAATCAAGACCAATTTAAATTACCTTTGACTCTGACGAATCTTAAACCTGTTGAATTTATTGGGTATTCTTATGTTTTTAAAATTTTCAACACTTGTATTGGTACCTGCTTTAATTATTCAAGGCTATCGGGTTAAAAAAAATACACCACGGTTACCTGAAGCCAAAGGGATTCGCCATGGCGTTTTGGGTACTGGTCAAGCTTTATCGGTTTTGATTTTAGGTGATTCAGCCGCAGCAGGCGTTGGTGTTGAAAATCAACAACAAGCATTGCTGGGGTCAATTTTAAATGAACTATGTACAGATTTCGAAGTGACATATCTACTTGAAGCAAGGACAGGTGATACCACTTTGCAAGTTTTGGAGAGAATGCAACAATTACCAAACCAAGAATTTGATGTTGTGATTACATCTGTTGGCGTCAATGATGTCACAAAACTATGTTCACCCCAAAAATGGATGAAACAACAAAAACAGTTTTATGCTGCCATCGAGTCCAAATTTACACCACAATTGATTTTGGTCACTGGTGTACCGCCAATGAATTTATTTCCAGCTTTGCCAAATCCATTGGCGTGGTTGTTTGGACAATACTCAAGCACAATGAACAAGAAATTAGCCCAATTTATTGAAAATAATAAAAATTACCAGTTAATTCATTTTGATTTAGCGCATTTTAATACATTAAATCTGCAAATGGCGAGTGATAGATTTCATCCAAGTCAGGAAATTTATCAACTTTGGGCGAAAGAGGTTACATCACGTATTTTTACCAAATTTAAGTCCACAATGTGTTAAAAACTCCAGAAGTTTAAGGACATTGAATATTTTCCTTTTCTTTATAATAACTTAAAGCAATGTCTAGATCTGAAAGCAATTTCGCTTCAGTATAATTTTCTGGATTCAGTTTAAGCAAACTTGGCATGTAATTCGATTTATATTCCTTAGGATAATCTACACATACAATTCTTTTTTTATCATCTAATGTCGTATTTGGATCATCCAACTGATCGAGATATTTACTAATCATTTCATCTGATTGTTCAAATTGTGCTGTCACAGTAGGGCGATCGGTTTGTTTAGACATATTCTGATCCGGTGTTTTGCTGCAAGCAGTAACAACAAAGATCAACGATAGTGCGATAACGAGTTTACTGTTCATAATATATTGATTTTTAATGTGAATAAAAAATTATTGATAAATATTGAGTTAAGTTGCCTTTCGACAATTCTTTAAAAACTTAACTATTAAATAAATTATCAATTTGTGCAATGATTTTTATTACCTTAACTTGAAAAAGTTACAAATTCAAGTTCTTTACATATTTTATTAGAAATTTCATCTTATGAAAGTGTGACGGGTTAAATTGATTTGATTTATATGAGGTTGAATTTTACCCAAAAGCATCATTGATGAAGAAATCTCTAAGCAAAAGTTTATTTTTGAGTTAATTATGCGTATGGTATTCCCCAAAAGACAGAGGGGATATTTCATGAAAAAATTAATGATGATTGCTTTAACAACTTTAGCATCAAGTCTTTCTTTTGCAGAAAATTTACAATGCGAAAAAAGCTATGAGATTTTTAAGCAGCAAGGCGATAAAGAAATACAAATCTTAAAAAATGGTTCACTTGATGATGTCATTCATTATTATGATCAGATTGAATATGATCGTAAACTCAAGCCTAAACATCAAGGACAAACTTTTTCATCCGGTGAATGGATCAGCGATGCTAAATATAGAGAAGATGTAAAGACTCAACAGGATTTAGCTAAAGATGATTCTTATAAAAATATTGATTTTTCATTACTAAAACCAAAATTAAATTATATCTCGAGTATTGGAGAAGTTTGTGTTGTTCCAATACGATCGCAGGATCAAATTTTCAAAAAAAATATGCAGACCCAAGCAGATGTTATTTTTGTTCGTGATCTTAAAACCAATGATTGGAGAAGATTTATTTATTTAGGAATTGAAGATAAAAAGGATTTTAACGAATTTTTTCCAGATTTTCCTAAAACTATAAAATTATCTAAGACCATGATCGATAATAAGGATTTTGCAGAAAGTGCTACTGAATTTGCATTGTTAATGTTGCAAGAAATGGGGGCTGAAATTACGCCTGAATTGAAAGAAGTCGTAGAAGCTCAAGCAGAACCTTTTAGAGATAAGTTAAAAGCGAATGGTTATTGAGCTTTCATGTATTTGCTAATGCTAGACCTAAACCACTCATAAGAGTGGTTTCTTATATTTTATAAGGTCTACATAAAGCGATAAACAATTTATTTATGCTTGTCTTCTCACATAAACGCCATAAATTGACATTTATGCTGCACAGCAAAAATGCTAAGATAGCCATATAATTTTAATTATTTATCTATAAATGTCTGAATCTAGTATAGAAACCCATCCGCTTAAACCATTTTTACCATCAAATGCTAAACTGTTGATGCTGGGTAGCTTTCCACCACCCAAAGAACGTTGGAAAATGGACTTCTATTATCCCAACTATCAAAATGACATGTGGCGTATTTTTGGGCTTATTTTCTTTGAAAATAAAGATCACTTTTTAGATTTACCTAACAAAAATTTTAAAGAGCCTTTGATTCGTAATTTTTTAGTTGAAAAGGGAATTGCGATTTTTGACACAGCCTATCAAGTGATTCGTTTGAAAGGCAATGCTTCCGATAAATTTTTACAGATTGAAACGCCTACAGATTTATCTCAACTTTTGCTACAAATTCCTGAATGTCACAACATTATGACAACAGGAGATAAAGCAACGGACACATTGATGTTATCAATGCCATCGGAAACTGAAAAACCTCAGATTGGGCATTCTTCAAAAGTTCAGTATTGTGGTAGAGATTTGACTTTGTATAGAATGCCTTCCTCATCCAGAGCTTATCCTTTAGCACTAGATAAAAAAGCTGAAGCTTACAAAAGCTTATTTAAAGAAACAGGCTTACTTTAAGTAAGCCTGATATCATTTTTATGCAAAGCGTTTTGCCATCGCTACACAGATCACAACGGCGAAGCATACGATGACCATTGCAATGCTCACATGCTCACCCAACAATAGCGCGGCAAGCATCAAACCTATAAAAGGTTGTACCAATTGGATTTGTCCCACTGTTGCAATTCCACCTAGAGCTAGACCTTTGTACCAGAAAATAAAACCAATCAGCATACTAAATAAGGAAACATAGATTAAGCCCAACGTTTCTGGCCAGTGAATGTTCTCAAAGCTAGTAGGTAAATAATATAGACTGCCAATCAGCATCAATGGTAAAGATACAACCAGTGCCCAGCAAATCACTTGCCATCCACCCAATTCTCTAGAAAGTTTACCACCTTCAGCATAACCCAATCCGCAGGTGATAATTGATGCCAGCATATAGAGATCACCCAAACTAAAACTTAAATTACGATTTTCATAAAACATAAATCCAATCACAATGGCGCTGCCAATAAGGGCAAATAGCCAGAATTGCAGAGCAGGTCTTTCATTGCCGCGTATTACAGCAAATATGGCTGTAGATAAGGGAAGCAATCCAACAAATACAATCGCATGTGCTGAGGATACTGTTTGCAGTGCGAGTGCTGTAAATAATGGAAATCCAATCACCACACCAAAGGCAACAATGATTAAAGATTTAAATTGTTCAAAATTGGGCTTGGTTTGGCGTAAAAGCAAAAGAAAAAGTAATCCAATTAAACCCGCAATTGCAGCACGGGCTGTGGTTAAAAATTCTGGACTAAATCCCATAACCGCAATACGTGTAGCAGGTAAAGATCCAGCGAAAATTGCAACGCCGATAAAGCCATTGATCCAGCCAATATTTGTTTTATCCATCATAAATCACTCACTAAGTTTATGATGATTTAACGCTGATTTAATCTATAAACCCATAGACACTACCATACAATTTTAAAAAACTGTTATGCTATTTAAAGCAGTACAGTTTTAAAGATATTGAATATAAATCTATCAATTACATGGTTACTCAATGGCTAAAACCAAAATAGAACAAACCATTCAAATTATTAAAGATCAAATTTCCAATAAAAGTTTGATTGCAGGTTCACGTCTGCCATCTGTACGACAGCTTGCAGCTCAACTCAATTGTTCTGTTTCAACTATTGTAGAAGCTTATGCAAGACTTGTTGCGGAAGGTGTTTTGGAATCACGTCTTGGCTCAGGTTATTATGTGCTGGGGAAAACAGATGAAATTTTATTTGTAGAACCTGAAACGCAATACCAACGTGAGATAGATCCTTTATGGATTTCAAGGCAATCCCTTGAGGCAAAAAATGAAGTGCTCAAACCGGGTTGTGGTTGGTTGCCAACCAGTTGGATGCCTGAGCATTCTGTACGTAAGGCTTTAAAACAGGCGGCAAAGTCTGATGCAGTGATGTTAATTGATTATGCGATACCTCATGGACACCTTGAATTACGTAAACTCATCGCAAGGAAAAAGGAACTTTATCAACTAAAATCTCAACTGAATCAAATTATGATTACAGATTCAGCAACGCAATCCATTGATCTTATTTTCAGATACCTACTGACAGCAGGTGATGTAATTTTAATTGATGATCCCTGCTATTTTAACTTTCGAGCTTTAATTAAAGCACATCATCTCAAAGCAGTTGCTATTCCGTTTACAAAAAATGGCCCAGATGTAGAAAAATTTGAACAAGCATTAAGACTAAAACCTAAAATATATTTAACCAACTCAGGTATACACAATCCAACAGGTACTGTGATTTCATTACAAACGGTGTATCAAATTTCAAAGTTAGTAGAACAAACAGATCTGATGATTATTGAAGATGAAATTTTTGCGGATTTTGAATATACACCTGCACCAAGATATGCGTCGTTTGCAGGATTTAAACATGTCATTCAAATCGGCAGTTTTACCAAAACACTTTCAGCAGCAGTCCGTTGTGGTTATATCATTGCTGACCCGAAATTGGTTGAAAGCTTAATCGATCTTAGAATAGCCACTAATTTTAGTCATAGTTTTTTAAACGCAGAAATTATTTATCAGGCTCTGATGGACAGCAGTTATCCAAAGCATTTGGATTGGCTTAAGAAACATTTGCTTAAATTAACTAATGAGGTGATTCCGAAGTTATCCCGATTGGGAATACGACCATGGATCATTCCTACTGCTGGGATTTTTCTATGGTGTACCTTACCCAAAGGCATACAGGCAGCTGAACTTTCCAAGCTTTGTTTAAAGCATGGTGTAATCCTGGCACCAGGAAATTCATTTAGTCAGATGGATGAAGCAGGGCAATTTATGCGTTTTAATGTCACTCAATGTGTAGATAAAAGAGTTTTTGATACTTTAGAAATGGCAATCCAGCAATTAAAAATTCACTAGGCTCAAAGTTAAACCTTGAATAATGAACCATAAGTTTTAACTCATGCTGTTCATATTAAACAGTTGATTTCATAGTGGCATCAGGCTGAATAAATAACTTCGAAAATTTTGAATCGCTTGGATAAGAACTATTACAAACTTATTTAGAATTATTTTTCTTATCTTTGAAAAATATGCCTAAATAAAAAGTAATTGCATATTTTTTAAGGATATAGGGACAATGAGTGTTCAGGATGTTCCAAGCCCAATTGATTTAAGAAATCCACAAGATGCTTTACGATGGGCTGAAGAGGTGAATCAGAAACGCCCATGGCGATATGAGTTTTTTGATTATTATGTCAGTCTTATTCAGAACTTATACAAAGAAAAGCAGTTTAAAGGTCAGCAAGAGTCAAGCTTTCATGTTCTAGAAATTGGTTCAGGTCCAGGCTTCTTTGCAAAGCATTTATTAAGTCAGTGCCCAGATATTCTATATACTGCTTTAGACTTTTCAGAACCAATGCATGAGCTTTCTAAAAGTAGGCTATCTGCTGATGAGTTGGGCAGAACAGAATATCTGATACAGGATTTTAAGCAAGATGACTGGAACAATTCACTGGGTAAATTCGACGCAGTCATAATCCATCAGGCTTTACATGAATTACGTCACAAAGAATATGCCAGCCAGTTTCATCAACAAATTAAAAAACTATTAAAGTATGATGCAATTTATCTGGTCTGTGATCATATCTTTGCCGAGGAAGCTATGCAGAACAATGAACTGTATATGTCTAAACATGAGCATTTTCAATGTATAAAACAAGCAGGATATACGGATATCGAACTGGTCAAAGAGATTAAAGGGCTGTGTTTGTTTGAATGCTATTTATAAAAGTGACTTTTGTAGATGTTGAGGTAATGATTATGTCATTACAGGAAACTTACATCATCCATTCAAGTGGCAGGTAGGAGACACTATACATCATAAATCTTTGGAATCTGGTGGTTTCCGGATCAACATGATGTTCTATCACCTTACCATCGGCTTGGTGGTCCAGCCAAATCAGTTTCCCTTGAGAATCCAGTTGAAGCTCATAGGCGACAGTCAGTAGCGTGCGATCTAGTAAATCAGAAATTTGTTCTTGTAATGGATCAGACTTGAGCACTAAACCGACCTCAGTATTGATATTGAATGATCGTGGATCTAAGTTAAAGGAACCAATAAAAACTTTGTCATCGATGTTGATAAATTTTGCATGTAAACTGGATTTATTCTTGCCTTTTTTGGGAATGATATTTCCAGTCATCACTTCATACCATGTACGTCGCTTTCGTTCTATATAGGGCTTAAACTCATAGAGTTTGGCACCGTTTTTTAATAGATCAACACGATATTTTTGGTAAAAAGCATGAACTAAAGCAACATCATTTGCGACAAAGGAGTTCGTCAAGATCCGAACATTGACATTTTTCTTTGGAAATTGATTGATGAAATTTGTTCCATTTTGAGTCGGAACGAAATAGGCAGCAATCAAATCCATTTCTTGCTTTGGATCACCCAAATGTTGATGGATTTGATGAGAAATCAATTCATTGCCTTGTGCTTGTCCCAGGCTTTTCTTTGGTGAATCTGCTAAAAAATCAGCATAAGCCCAATTGATTTTGTTTTGATTCAACTCATTGGCAAGTTCTTTCTGCTCCAAGTTTACCTTTTCATCTGTTGAGTGTTCAGCTTGTTCAAGTTTTTCAAAACTTTTTCTTAAATCAATTAAATCCTGTGCAGTGCCTTTTGAAATAAATTGCTCGATTGGATAACTCAGCTCAAAATTCCAAAATTCAGTAAAGACTTCGTTGGCGCGATTCACTGAGCGACCAAAAAACAAAACATCCATATCAGTGAATTGAAAAGACTCACTGGCATCAAAATATTCACTGCTGATATTTCGTCCACCAGTCACGGCGATCGCGCCATCAGCAATAATCAATTTATTGTGCATGCGATGATTGATACGTTGTGCTCTAAAAAGGTAGTCCATTACACGGAAGTGTCTGAACTTATAAGGGTTGTAGAGTTTGATCGAGATATTGGGATGAGTCTGCAGTGCGCTTAATTGTCGATCTATTTTGGTTCCATTTTGATCATCAATCAATAAACGGACCTTTACACCACGATCAGCTGCCTTGAGTAATTCATGTAGCATGAGATTGCCAATAAAGTCATCAGCCCAAATATAATATTGCAAATCAAGTGTGTACTTTGCTTTTCTAATTAGGTGTATGCGTGAGGCGATGCTTTGAAAAGCGTCATTCATTGCGAGATAGGCGGTTAAACCTTGACTCAGCATATTTTTTGCTTGAGGTTCTTTAATCCAATGGTCTAAATATACTTGGGTATGTTGGAGGTCTTTTTGTGATTGATTCATAGGCAAACTACATCCAGTAATTAAAAAAGCCAATACAGCAGTAGATATAGACGTTCTTAAATGATTCATTCTTAAAATATCATTTGTATTTTACTAAATCATATCATCAAGTTAATGGTTGAATCTGTAAAGTGAAAAAGGTTACTGTAGTCTAACTGTTAAGATGCAAACCCATAAGGAAATTTATCGATGAAATCACGAGCCGCAGTTGCATTTGCTCCAGGACAGCCTTTAAAGATTGTAGAAATTGATGTCGCCCCACCACAAAAAGGTGAAGTATTAGTTAAGATTACACATACAGGTGTTTGTCATACAGATGCGTTTACATTATCTGGTGATGATCCTGAAGGTGTTTTTCCAGCGGTTTTAGGGCATGAAGGTGCTGGTATTGTGGTCGAAGTCGGTGAAGGTGTGACCTCAGTTCAACCAGGAGATCATGTAATTCCTTTATATACTGCCGAATGTGGTGAATGTTTATTCTGTAAATCAGGAAAAACCAACTTGTGTACAGCAGTCCGTGCGACACAGGGTAAGGGTGTTATGCCGGATGGAACGACACGTTTTTCATATAATGGAGAGCCGATTTATCACTATATGGGATGCTCAACCTTTAGCGAATATACGGTAGTTGCAGAAGTGTCTTTGGCGAAAATCAATCCAGAGGCAAATCCTGAACATGTATGTTTGTTGGGCTGTGGTGTAACTACGGGCATTGGTGCCGTACACAACACGGCAAAAGTTCAGCCAGGTGACTCTGTTGCCGTTTTTGGCTTAGGAGGTATTGGTCTTGCCGTTGTACAAGGTGCACGCCAGGCCAAAGCTGGGCGTATCATCGTGATTGATACCAATCCCGAAAAATTTAAACTTGCAGAAGAATTTGGCGCAACTGATTTTGTTAATCCCAAAGACTATGACAGACCAGTTCAGGAAGTGATTGTTGAAATGACTGGTTGGGGCGTGGACCACTCGTTTGAATGTATTGGAAATGTCAACGTGATGCGCTCTGCGCTGGAGTGTGCTCACCGTGGTTGGGGGCAATCTGTGATTATCGGTGTTGCAGGTGCAGGTCAAGAAATCTCCACCCGTCCTTTCCAATTGGTGACAGGACGTACTTGGAAAGGTACGGCATTTGGTGGTGTAAAAGGTCGTTCGCAATTGCCTGGCATGGTAGAAGATGCAATGAAAGGTGATATTCAACTTGCACCATTTGTTACGCATACCATGGGTTTGGATCATATTAATGAAGCATTTGATTTAATGCATGATGGAAAATCAATTCGTACCGTAATTAACTTCTAAGCACAAAACCATAACTTTGAATAAAAAAACCAGTAATACGTGATGTATTACTGGTTTTTATTTGCATGATAAA
The DNA here is from genome assembly GCF_016508585.1 of Acinetobacter baumannii. Lineage (GTDB taxonomy): Bacteria > Pseudomonadota > Gammaproteobacteria > Pseudomonadales > Moraxellaceae > Acinetobacter > Acinetobacter nematophilus. Next base: position 505 of record NZ_JADVOP010000037.1, on the reverse strand, counting down.
TGTATGAGTTTTATATAAAAATATTCTAAACTTATCTTTTTTTGTTATGTTATGCCTTTAATTCAAACAACTCAGAGTGATCACTTTATGAAAAATATCGCTATTATAGGTTTGGGTATTGCAAGTTTAGCAATTTCTGCATGCTCTTCAATTCAGACCAATGCTGTGCAAGATCAATCAGCACAAAATATGCAAAGCACCTGTATTGCTGAACGTGCGACGCAATTGATTGGTCAAAATGATATGTCTGAAGCTAAAATTAAACAGCTTACACAAGCCACAATAGTTCGTAAAGTTGCTCCAAATCAAGGTGTAACAATGGATTATCGTGTAGAACGTGTGACAGTTACTGTCGATCCAGTGACTAAAAAAATTACTCAAGCAAGTTGTGGGTAATCGCAAAATTTAAAATAGCGCTATGGTTGAGTAAATATTGTATTATTCAACCATGTTGATATTTATTAAATAAAATATATTATTTAATTCACATGAAATAATTATATAT
>NZ_JADVOP010000036.1 GCF_016508585.1 Acinetobacter baumannii | reverse complement strand
GTATTATATTTGTTGGCTTTGTAATCACCTGTAAATCTTAATTGAGTTTTTATCATAAATTTATATGACTATTTTTAAGCATTTTTAAAATTTAAATATGTTATGGTCAATTTATTATCAAATTAAGTTCGTTGTATCAGTTTGGTATTATTGAGTTTTGGTAAATAATTTGCGATAGGTATGTTTGAATATTTAATCAAATGCCTGTCGGAAAATATGTGGATTAAATGAGTATTTTTAAATATTGCTAATGTAATGAAGGATTATATCCATGGAATTGGGTGAATGTATCTAGATTATAGGAGATGTTCCATAAAATAATCATATTGGAATAATCACAAGGGATAGATTCGATTTAGATTGAGCAGTCACTTAAATAAACATTAATATAATTCACATAATATTTATTAAGTGTTAAATTGGTCACAAATAAGTGAGGTTTCTCGATGAAAATAGAAATCGCTGGTAATTCACAAATTGCTGCTGAGGTTATTTCCCAAATTAAAATCTGGGATGCTGCTGTTGTTGGTAACAGTCTTGAACACCTCTTAGATCAATGCGCACAAGATGTCAGTATGTTTGACGTCAGTACTCAAATGGATGGCATTCACGCCTATAAACAGGAATGGGAAAAGTTCAGCCATTATTTTAGCGAGAATATTAAAATTGTTCGACGTAATATGAAAATATATGCATCTAATGATTTGGCCATCCTGCATTGTCATTCTAAAGTGGAAAATACGGCACTGAAAGATAAATTACAAATGCCTTGGTGTCGCACCACATTGTGTCTCCAGAAGAAAGAGGGGCAATGGTTGGTGGTACATCAACATATCTCAATGCCAATTGATATGATGACTGGCAAAGCCATTATGTTAAAAGACAAGGCAAAATTGAGATTAGTGGTATAAATAAATTGTGGTAAAAAACACGCCCTTTTTCGGGCGTTTATTTTCAGTTGAAATTAAAACATTTGAAGCGACAAAAAAGATTTTTCAGTGCTTGTGGCGTTGCCACTTGAATCATAGATCGAGTTTTGAAAAAATCATGAAAATAATCTCAAAATGTGAAAAATAATGCCAAATTCATTGTTTGAAAAATATGGTTGGTTAAAACCCTTAACTCCCCGTAACCCCCATGAGCCACATCGAGTGGCAACATCTTTAGAATTATTGTTTGATTTGATTTTTGTGGTGGCGATCGCAACAGCAGGACAGCAATTACATCACAGTATGATCGAAAACCATCTTTCACATGGTTTATTGCTTTATTTTATGGTGTTTTTCGCGCTGTGGTGGGCGTGGATGAATTTTAGCTGGTTTGCCTCGGCTTATGATAATGATGATGTGTTTTATCGCATCATGACTTTTGTACAAATCATCGGTTCTTTGGTTATGGCGGCTGGAATTCCGAGTGCTTTTCAGCAGCAAGATTTTGATGTGATTATCATTGGCTATGTCATTATGCGTCTTGGGCTGGTGACGCAATGGTTTCGAGTTGCGAAAAATGATCCTGAACGTAAGCAAACAGCCTTAAGATATGCTTTTGGCATCATTATTGTACAAATTGGATGGTTACTTTTTCATTTTTCCCCGATTAATTTTACCTTATATTTATTTGTACTTTTGGTGATTGCAGAACTCGGTGTACCAATTTTTGCCGAAGCACACAATATGACGCCGTGGCATCCACATCATATTTCAGAGCGATATGCATTGCTCACGATCATTGTGCTAGGTGAATCTATCATCGGGTGCTTTGCAGCAATTTCTGATGCTTTAAATAATCAGCTGTTAAGCCAAGAATTGATGTTTTTAACAGTTGGTGGCTTACTGATCATGTTTACGATGTGGTGGGCGTATTTTGATCACGATGTTGCCGAAAGATTGAATAGTCGCAAACGTGCATTCTCATGGGGTTATGGTCATTTTTTTATTTTCGTGAGTATTGCCGCATTGGGTGCAGGTTTGGCTGCTGCTGTTGATGTTGTAACGCATAAAGCTGAGATTTCAACGGAAATCGTGACGTATTTTATTGCGATCTCTCTAATTGTATATAGTGCTAGCCTGTGGTTATTACAGGATATTCATCATTTATCGGGTATAAAGAAATGGTTTTATCCAATTACTGCGGTGATTGTGCTGTGTATTCCTATGATATTGCATCAAACAGGATATGCGGTATTTGTGATTGCCATCATTTATGCATTACGTCTTATTTTTTCAAAATGTTATTTAGCAAGATAAGCAGTGGCTTGGATCAGGATGGGCTTAAATGGGATTTCATGATTTTTATCGAATGAGTTCACATGCTGTTATTGTTAACGAGCAGCAGCAAGTCCTCTTATTGAAGGCAACCTATGCAGATTGTGCTTGGGGCTTACCTGGTGGAGGATTGGATCAAGGTGAAACTGTACATCAAACGCTACTTCGTGAATGTCATGAAGAACTGGGATGCGATGTGAAGATTGAATATCTATCAGGTATTTATTATCACCCTGCAGTCAACTCGCATGCCTTTATTTTTAAATGTACGTTGCCTGGTGATCAACAGATCAATTTAAGTGAAGAACATTCTGAATATCAATGGTTTGATTTTGATCAGCTTTCTCCCGTACAAAAAATTCGGGTAGAAGATTGCTTTAACTTTAATGGTCAGGTCATCAGTCGCTCATTTTAAGGTAATGCCACTTTTTCTGAAGCAATAAAAAACAGGTCTCGAAGACCTGTTTTTTATTGCTTAGTTTATTACATTATTTGTCTGGAAGGGCATAAGCGACAATAGAGTCACCCATTTTAGTCCCAAATGAACCATGCCCGCCGGCCATGATTACAACATATTGTTTGCCGTTGCTTTCATAGGTCATAGGAGTCGCCTGTCCACCGGCAGGTAAACGACCTTTCCATAATTCATCACCATTGGTGACATTAATTGCACGAATATAGTCATCTTGGGTTGCACCAATGAACATGACATTACCCGCTGTTGAAATAGAGCCACCTAACATTGGTACACCCATTTTGAACGGTGGCAATGGAATTCCAGGCATACTGTCACGGATGGTACCGATACGACGCTTCCATGCAACATCATGTGTTTTTAAATCTACACCAGCAACATAACCCCACGCAGGTTGCTTACATGGTAAGCCGAATGGTGAAAGGAAAGCACTGATTTCAACACCATAAGGAACACCATACATCGGTTGAACCCCCGCTTCTGTACCTGCACCTTTCGCCGTTTGCTTACGGTTAGGGTCAGCTGGGATCAACTTGCTGACAAATGGCAAGCCAATTGGATTCATCACAGCAATTTGACGATCTGGATTAAGTGATAAACCGCCCCATTCAAATACACCCAAATTACCAGGGAAAACTAAAGTACCATTTTCTGAAGGTGGAGTATAAATACCATCATAATTTAAACGATGAAATGAGACACGACAGATTAATTGGTCAAACATGGTTGCGCCCCACATTTGTTTATCTGTCAATTTATCTTTAGGTGCTAAGTTGAAGTCTGAGAATGGTTGAGTTGGGGAATAGAACTCGCCTTTGGTTTGTGGACCACGTTTTACAGTTTGCGGCACTGGACGTTCATTGATCGGAACGATGGCTTGACCATTACGACGGTCTAAAACAAAGGCATTACCTGTTTTGGTCAATACATAGATCGCAGGAACAGTCTGTCCAGTTTTATCTTTAATATCAGCCAGGGTAGGTTGAGACGGTACATCCATATCCCATAAATCATGGTGAGTGGTTTGGAAGTTCCAGACCAATTTACCTGTCGTTGCATTCAACGCTAACATTGAATTGGCATAACGTTCATGGAGTTTAGTACGGTTACCGCCCCAGATATCAGGTGTACCTACACCAGTCGGTACATAAACAAGATCAAGTTTTGCATCATAGGCAAGTGGTGCCCATGCATTCGGTGAGTTGTTGACATATTTTTGACCAGGACCCGGAATTTGGTTTGGATCTTCAGCACCTGTGTCGAATACCCAGAGCAAGGCACCAGTATTGACGTCATAACCACGAATTACACCAGACGGTTCCTGTGTAGAGTAGTTATCGGTTGTTGAACCACCAATGATAATGGTTGTACCTGTAACGACTGGCGGAGAAGTTGGAATATAGCCACCTGGGTAAGGAAACGGCATATCTTTTTGCAAATCGACTTCACCGTTGTGCCCAAAGTCAGAACATGCTTTACCAGTATCCGCATTTACAGCAACGATACGACCGTCATTCACAGGTAAAATAACTTTACGTGGACATTCTGTAGACGACGATTTTTTTGCCTGTAGGCTTGTTGCAAAACCTACAGTATTATTTGCATCGTAGTAAGAAACACCACGACAGGTTAAGTGTTGGAAGGTATTGTCAGACTTAAGTTTTGGATCAAATACCCACTTTTCCTTGCCTGTAGACGGGTCAAGAGAAACCAATCTTTGGTGTGTTGTACACAGGTACATATTATTGCCGATTTTAATCGGAGTAACCTGGTTGGTGGTTTCACCTGAGTCATTCTCTGTTTTAGACTCGCCTGTATGATAAGTCCATGCGACTTGCAGATTTTTTACATTGTCAGAGTTGATCTGGTTCAATGGTGAATAACGTAAACCTGATTGGGTACGCCCATATGCAGGCCAATCCGCATCGGCGATTCCGTCAATTGGAGCCGGTGTTGGTTGTTTCGCTGATAACGTTCCTCGAATTTCTTGAGGGTCATTAAAGATCGAATATGCCATCACGGCAATGGTGATTGCCAATGTTCCAGAAAGCGCAATTTTAGCGCCTTTGGCATCGAAACCACGGGTAACTGCTGGAATAAGCAACCATAAACCGAACACGCCTAAAATGTCTAGACGTGGTGCAAGCGCGAAAAAGTCAGAACCAACTTCCCAAAGCCCCCAGACTACAGTACCGAGTACTAGCACAGCGTAGACATATAAAGCAGAACTGCTCAATTTACGTAATAAAATTGCTGTTGCAATGAACAGTAGACCTGCAATGATGTAGTACCAGGACCCACCAAGTGCTGCAAGCCATACGCCACCAATAAGGAGGACCAGACCAAAAACAATTGCAATCGCAATGGTAAATGTTCTAAATCCTGAAGATGGAGTTTGCATGTTGACCACCTATCTATTTAATTAATTTTGAACGCTTGATCATTCCCATAAGGTTTGATGAAGCAGAGAACTTAAAAAAATCAGACTTTAAATATTTTCATGCCTCGGGAGAATATATGAGCCGGCATCAAAATATTTATCGTCTTCAAACTAAAATGCAGTTTGCAGTTTAATGCCCCCAACCCACGCATTTTCACCATTTTTATATGCGCCGACATGGCGGATATATTGTACATTTGGACGAACTGTGAGCCAGTTTGTGGCATGGACACCATAATAAAGTTCGGTGTTGTATTCTTCGTTTTGCTGACGAATCTGAACATCATTTACATCAGAATTGATACTGATGCGTGAAAAACCAATGGCGATGTCATCTTGAGGGCGGGCATCAAATGGACCTTTATAGACCAGCCCAATATTTTGCATATTGTCTACAGTATTGGTCTTTGAGTCATGAAAAGTGACATTGACAAAACCTGTTAAACCGCGATTTACATCACCTTGATGGGTGGTGAGTTGTTGTTTTGCAACAACCCATCCCCCTTGTTTATGGTCTGTTTGGTTTGGGTTTTTGATGGTTTGGGCATCTACTGTACTGTAGTAGTAGCCTAAACGATACTCGCCAGGTAAATGGGCTGCGCTGAGTTTAGGTTGCCAAACCACTTCCGCTGGAATAATTGCACCGTGAGAACCATCTGTACTGAGGTTGAAACCTTTGCCCCGTTTCAAGTTTTCAGGGTTGTATTCATAAGCACCAATCTGCGCATAAAGTTCTGGGTTGAGATTGTATTTTGCCCGAATCGCCCATTGACTCACCGGCCAGTTGTACCATTGATCACCCACCCAGTTCCCTACTTGAGAGCCGCAAAGCGCAAGATTTTGAAAATCACAGTCAAAGCTGTTAAAATCCTCGCCTTCGCCAAACCGACCCACTTTAATATCTAGATTTTGATCAAGGAATTTTTTCTTGATCCAGAAATCAGTGAGGCGCCAAGTTTGACCTCGTCCCCAAACTTCTTGAGTGGAACTGAGTTGTCCGGCAAGTGCATCTGAGGTTTGTGAAAGTGAGCGCCCATTACGTTCAGTAATGGTGATTTGCGCTTCTGTATCTTTCCAACCCAGTACTTTCTCTAAGTCGATATGCGTACCGATTGCAAACTGATCTGCATACTCTGTACCATGACTGGAGTGATTTTTTGAATCCAGTAATGTGGCTAGCTCACCAGTATAACCAAAACTGAAGTCATAACCTTTTTGTTGCAACTCGGTTCGCTTGCCGTTCCAGTCGCCTAGCATCCACGGACTTTGTGGATCAAATGCATCAGCTGCCTGCGTACTTTGAAAAGAACAGCATAAAGACAATAGGCTGATCGCCCCATAAAAGTAACCTTTAGATTTATTCATATTTGGTGACCTTGATAACACTTTGTAACTAATTATTTATGATACTCTCATATTTGTATAAAAATCTATTGATTTTGACTTTTAATTGTAATTTGTGTAAACAGTTTATCGTATGGTGATAATTTCTGAAAATACATAATTAAAGTAAGGGTATCTTTTAGGTTAATTTATTCTATTGTTTTTGTTTGACTAAATTTATGTATGTGTTGATTGAAATCAGTATGGAAAGTAGGAGGCGCGTATTTTTGAGTCAGTAAGAAGCAGGAATAATGAAGCATCATCAGAACACCTGTGTAATTGATTAGTATCAAGATTACACAGGATGATCTGCTTACAATTCATACAAATTGTAAAGAAAATGACCAATTTGTAATTTTATTTAACTTGAAAGATGATGTAACTGATGTGTTGTTACCAGTCTCCTTCACCAAGTTGCTGACCGATATATTGATAACGCATCTGTGATCTTGAAAACTTGATTGGACAAGCCAATTGAGGTTCAGTTTGATCTGCATTGGCTTTTAATGGAACATGAACGATCCAACCGCGTTCTTTGGAAATTTTGGAGTTTAAAGCTTCATCCAAACTTAAAACCGGTTCCACACAAACATCCAGTTGACTAAATACATCATTCCATGCTGCAAGTGTCTGAGTTTTAATTTTTTCTCGAATCGCATGTTTAACCATTTGACGGTCTTCAGGATCAAAAGAAGTTCCTTTTTCCAAGAGAATTGGCAGTTCGAGTGCTGTTGCTAAACCTGTCATGAATTGTGGTTCTAGGCTACCTATCGATAAATAACGATCATCTGCAGTTGCATAATAATCATAGAACGTGCCGCCATTCAGTTGTTCGAACTCGCGGTGCTGATGCTGACCAGCTGCCAAATTGGCTGCTGCAGCCATATTGTTGAGCCCAACCACACAATCTGTCATAGAAATATCAATGTACTGTCCAAGCCCGCTATTTTGGCGTTCGACCACAGCTGCTAGAATTCCAATCACCGCATGTAATGAACCTCCAGCAACATCAGCGATCTGAATTCCCATCGGTGGTGGTCCACTGTCTTGACGACCACAATGTCCCGCGATTCCGGACAAAGCGATATAGTTAATATCATGTCCCGCCTTATCTTTATATGAGCCTGATTGACCATAACCCGTAATCGAGCAGTAAATCAGCCGAGGATTAATTTCAGACAAGGTTTGATAGTCTAGACCCAAGCGTTGCATGACCCCAGGACGGAATTGCTCGACCACAATATCGAATTCGGAAATTTTTTCCTTGACCTGCGCTATACTGGCCGGATCTTTTAAATCCAGTGTGACAGATTGTTTGTTACGGTTCAGATAACTATGTGATGTCGCTTGTCCATTTGCATAGGGAGGAAACAAACGCACCAGATCCGGGCGAGTAGGTGACTCGATATGGATCACTTCTGCACCTAAGTCAGCAAGATATAAAGTTGCGAATGGGCCAGGTAATAAAGTCGAAAAATCGAGTACTTTCAATCCCTTTAAAGCGCTTGTCATAATTGTTTTTACCAATATAGTGTTGATTTTACGTCCATAATAGAAATATAAAATTAACAAAACAATGTCATGTTCAGCCATTTACCTTGATCATTTCGGCAATTTATGATGTAAAAAGGTGATCTGCATTGTTGTAAATCGCCAATAAAACATTTTTTAGCGTCATTTAGGTCAATTGTTAGTGAACATCAAAGAGAGTGAAGGATTTACCATGAGTCGTGATACGATCAGTATCCATTTTGTGAATGCAGCCTTAACCGGTGTAAAACGTTTAGGAATGGACGTTGATACTTTACTTTCACATGTCGGCATAGAAGCAGAATTACTGCGTCAGCCAAAAGCACGTATTTCACCAGAGCAATATACTCGCTTTGTGAAAATGTTGTGGATGGTGACCCAAGATGAACATGTTGGATTCGATATTCAACCACGTCGTCTGGGTTCTTTTGCCATCATGTGCCAATTGATCATCCATGCAAAAACACTGGGTGACGCTTTAGAGCTTTCATCACAATTCTATAAATTATTTGGTGATGAATGGTCCGTTGCAGTTGAACGAGATAAACATGAAGCTCGTTTGGTGCCTCTGATTCCAAAAACCATGGATCCTGACCACTTCATTACTGAAAGTATGCTGATGATTTGGCATGGTCTGGCATCTTGGTTAATTGAACGTCGTATTCCTTTAGAGCGTGTACATTTTGGCTACCCACGTCCCAATCATGCAGATGAATATGATGCATTGTTCTTTGCACCTGTAATGCAGTTCGACATGCCTCGTACAGAAATTACCTTTGCTGCTGATTATTTAGACCTACCAATTCGTCAAGACGAGGCAAGTTTAGAAGAATTCTTAAAAGCTGCCCCAGCACAACTGTTGGTGAAATTTAAAAATACCAATTCATTGACATCACGTATCCGCGAAGTGCTGAAGAGTCAAATCGGCGAGGAAATGCCGACCTTGAATGATGTTGCATCCATGCTGTATCTCTCTCCGCAAACTTTGCGACGTCGTTTAGCTGCTGAAGGTAAGAGCTATCAGGGTGTTAAAGATGCATTACGTCGTGATGCCGCAATTCATTTGTTGTTAAATCCAGATTTAACCCTTGAAGATGTAGCGCAGCAAGTTGGTTTCAGTGAAACCAGTACTTTCCATCGAGCATTTAAAAAATGGACAGGGGTTACACCAGGACTATATCGCCAATTACATGGTTATCACTGATGCATGCATGATGAAATCAAAAACTATTTTTTGATTATCCTCCGCCCAAGTTTAACTTGGGCTTTTTTTATGTCCAATTATTTTGTCGATGTTTTTTCTAATATATGATGGAAAAGGTTTAAACAATAAGGCATTAAAAGATGATTAAGCTCGGGCAGTTTGATGACATACAAGTACAAAATTTGCTTCGCATTCATTTGGCGGACATGCATGAAAATTCACCGATTGAAAATAGCTTTGCTTTAGACCTTTTCGCCTTACAACAGCCACAGATCAGTTTTTATACCCTGTGGGATCAAGATGAGCTTTTGGCATGCGGCGCCCTTCAAGAACTGTCACCGATTCATGCTGAAGTAAAATCAATGCGGACTCATCCTCAACATTTAGCTAAAGGCGCAGCGACTACAGTTTTAAAACATCTTTTGCATATTGCACAGTTGAGAAAATATCAAAAATTGAGTCTTGAAACAGGGACACATCCTTCTTTTGAACCAGCAATTCATTTGTATAAAAAGTTTGGGTTCATCAAAGGCGATGCTTTCTCAAATTATCAAGCTACCGAATTTAATCAGTTTTATCATTTAGACTTGTCGGTTACATCATTGATTGCATGATATTATTTAAAGTGGAGAGGTATCTCAATTTCAAACTTTTGAAGGGTAGAGTTTGATCAAACTTAACGCTAAATGTATGGCTAGATAAATAAATGACATGTTTAATTAGAAGAGTCCAGACTTCAGATATCGCACGTTTAATTGAAATCGAAAAATCGGCAGCACAAGCTTTTTTAAATATTCCTGAACTGGCTTGGTTGGCAGACAGCTCGCTTTTGTCTATAGATGACCACATGCGATTGATTTCCCAAGCATACGGCTTTGTTTCGATAAATCCTGAAAATAACGCGACAGGATTTTTATATGCTGAAAAACAAAACCAGGATTTATATATTATTGAATTGGATGTGGATGGTACGTTGCAAAAACAAGGAATTGGACGGCAATTGCTTGAGTATGTAATCGATTATGCCCACAAACATGATTTTTCAAATGTGACGTTAACGACATTTAATGATGTGGTTTGGAATCGCCCATTTTATGAGAGTCTAGGTTTTCAAAAGCTGGATGATGATGATTTACCGGATTATCTGCAAAAGAAAATTGCACATGAGGTCCAATGTGGCTTCAATCGAAAAAGTCGCTGTGCGATGAGATTGGATGTTTTATCCATCTAAAGCGGATGCAGGATGAAAACGGATTGATTTGCTGGTTGTTCTTTATTCAGTATTTAACAATCAAGATGTGGTGTAGGACAGTATGTGGATGTTGATGAGAACAATTTCAGCTTATACTTTTATCGACATTATTTTAGGTATTTTTACCACTTTGGAAGATGCTGAAAAAGCTAAAACACAGTATATGACATACCGTAAAGATCATGATCCCTGGCGTAATCAAGCTTATCGCGCGTCGTCTTTAGATGATGATCTCCGTATCACTGCTATGGATGGTGATTTTCAAAATGAGGAAATTGTCTTTGAAATCAGTCAATATCTTGAGAGTTTTGGGCAAATTGCAAGAGCTTTAAAAGCGATAACGCCCACACAAACTGAAGCTATTGCATATATTCAACAATTAGAAGCAGTAGAACATGATTTTCCTCAATTTGTGGAGATCGACTACTTAAAAATTGGTACATTACATTCAGACTTAAGTGAAGATCAACCAATCAGCTATCCAAGAAATGAAACTGATCTAGCCCAGACAGGCAAAAGAAAATTCAGTGATATTCTCAATATTGATTTTGTTTAACCACATGATGGTAATGCTTATATGAATTTCAGTATGTAATGAAGAGTGTGCGGTGCTGAGATATGGGCATTCAATTCTCTTTAAATTGCAGCTTTTTTCAATTGACAAAAAATATCAAGCGACTATTCCGTTCTCGTCATTGATCTCTCGACTTTATAAAGTACACTCGAAGCACATAACAATCTAGAAGTCATAAGAAGGAACAGCTATGAGCGAGGCTTACATCATTGATGCCATTCGCACACCACGCGGAAAAGGAAAAAAAGATGGATCACTCTATGAAGTGAAACCAATCACTTTATTGACAACATTACTCAATGAGTTGAAAGATCGCCATCAATTGGATACTTCAAAAGTTGATGACATTGTATTGGGTTGTGTGACGCCAATTGCGGATCAGGGTGGAGATATTGCCAAAACTGCCGCGATTGCAGCAGGTTGGGATAATGATGTGGCAGGCGTACAAATTAACCGCTTCTGTGCATCTGGTCTGGAAGCTGTGAATATGGCTGCCCAAAAAGTCCGTTCGGGTTGGGAAGACATTGTGGTTGCGGGTGGCGTAGAGTCGATGTCCCGCATTCCAATGGGTTCAGATGGGGGACCTTGGGCACTTGATCCTGAAACCAACTTGAAATCACATTTTGTACCTCAAGGGATTGGTGCTGATTTAATTGCAACACTAGATGGTTATAGCCGTTCGGATGTGGATGAGTTTGCTGCAAATTCACAACGTAAAGCAGCTGCGGCACAAACAGCAGGCTATTTTGATCGATCTGTGGTGGCTGTAAAAGACAAAGCCGGTGTGACCATTCTTGAAAAAGATGAATTTATCAAGCCGCTTACTACAGCGGAAGGCTTGGCAAAGCTGAATCCAAGTTTTGAAATGATGGGCAGCATGGGTTTTGATGCAATTGCTTTACAGCAGTATCCGGAAGCGCAGAAAATTAACCATGTACATCATGCCGGAAACTCATCAGGAATCGTGGATGGGGCCGCTGTGGTGCTACTGGCATCTGAAAGAGCAGTAAAAGAACAAGGTTTAAAGCCTCGTGCCAAAGTACTGGCGACGGCTTTGGTGGGGACGGATCCCACGATTATGTTGACAGGACCCGCTCCCGCTGCACGTAAGGCATTGGCAAAAGCAGGTCTGACGATTGATGATATTGATCTATTTGAAGTCAATGAAGCTTTTGCGTCTGTTGTGATGCGCTTTATGACCGAATTGAAAGTTCCTGCTGAAAAAGTGAACGTCAATGGTGGAGCGATTGCAATGGGGCATCCCCTGGGTGCAACAGGTGCAATGATTTTAGGCACATTGTTGGATGAATTGGAGCGTCAAGGTAAAAAACGTGGTTTAGCGACCTTGTGCGTGGGTGGTGGCATGGGTATTGCGACCATTATTGAGTTGGTTTAAGGAGAAGAATAATGAGTGCAATTCAATATGAAAAAAATGCAGATGGCATTGTCATTTTAACGATGGATTCTCCGAACCAATCTGCCAACACCATGAACGCTGATTTCCGTGTGGCTTTAGAAAATGTTGTTTCAAAGCTTAAATCTGAAACTGATCTCAAAGGTGTAATTTACCGTTCTGCAAAAAAGACTTTCTTCGCAGGCGGTGATTTGGATGAATTGATCGAAGCAACACCTGAGCATGCAACTGAATTTTTTAACATGACAGCAAAACTCAAAGACGATCTACGTGCGATTGATACTTTGGGGGTACCTGTGGTTGCTGCGATTAACGGGACTGCTTTAGGCGGCGGTTGGGAAATTGCTTTAAGTTGTCACTATCGTATTGCGCTCAACGATCCCAAGATTAAATTGGGTCTGCCTGAAGTAACACTGGGATTATTGCCAGGTGGTGGTGGTGTGGTGCGGATGGTACGTCTGCTCGGATTGCAAAATGCCTTTCCATTTCTCATGGAAGGCAAGCAGTTTGGTGTCGATAAAGCGAAATCGCTAGGCTTGGTCAATGAACTCGCTGAGAACGAGCAAGACATGCTCGACAAAGCCATTGCTTGGATCAAAGCGAATCCGAAATCACAACAGCCTTATGATGTAAAAGGCTATAAGATTCCTGGTGGAGATCCCAAAACGCCAGCTGTTGCTCAAATTCTCGCGATTGCCCCTGCCATGTTAAGGGACAAAACCAAAGGATGCTATCCGGCACCAGAAGCAATCATGGCTGCCGCAGTTGAAGGTGCCCAAGTTGATGTGGATACAGCTTTTCGCATTGAAAATCGTTATTTCACTTACCTTGCAACAGGGCAAGTCGCGAAGAATATGATTGGCACATTCTGGCATGGCTTAAATGCGATTAAAGCTGGAGCGAGTCGCCCTAAAGAGATTGCAAAATGGCAGGCGACCAAGGTGGGGGTATTGGGTGCGGGCATGATGGGTGCAGGGATTGCTTATTCAACGGCAATCAAGGGAATACAGGTTGTTCTGAAAGACATATCTGTTGAAAATGCTGAAAAAGGCAAAGCATACAGTCAAAAACTTTTGGACAAGCGTGTTTCCCAGGGACGTATGACTGCTGAAAAGCGTGATCAAATTTTAAGTTTGATTACTGCAACAGCTTCTGCTGAAGATTTAAAAGGCTGTGATTTGATTATCGAAGCAGTTTTTGAGAACCAAGAATTAAAAGCCAAAGTGACTCAAGAAGCTGAACAGTTCCTGGTTGACGGTGGTGTAATGGCATCAAATACCTCAACCTTGCCAATTACGGGCTTAGCCAAAGCATCTAAGGATGCTACCCATTTTATTGGTCTGCATTTCTTTAGTCCCGTCGACAAAATGCAATTGGTGGAAATCATTAAAGGCAAGAATACTTCTGCTGAAACTTTAGCAAAAGCCTATGACTATGTGCAGCAAATTGGTAAAACGCCTATTGTTGTCAATGATAGTCGTGGTTTCTTCACCAGTCGTGTTTTTGGCACCTTTGTACAAGAGGGTCTGCGTCTGTTGCATGAAGGCGTTCACCCGGCACGTATTGAAATGGCTGCATTGAAGGCTGGTATGCCAGTGGGTCCACTCGCGATTCAGGATGAAGTCGCATTAACACTTTCTGAACATGTGGCTAAAGAAACCCGTAAAGCATTGCAAGCAGAAGGCAAGGATTTACCACTTTCAGGTGCAGATGATGTGATTGAAACGATGATTCACACTTTTGAACGTAAGGGTAAAGCAGCGGGTGCAGGTTTTTATGAGTATCCTGAGGGTGGGAAAAAACACTTGTGGGAGGGATTAAGCCATTGGAAGAAAGATGTGGATATTTCTGAGCAAGAAATGATTGATCGCTTCCTGTTTGTACAGGCATTGGATACTTTGCGTTGCTATGAAGAGCATGTATTGGAGTCTGTTGTCGATGCCAATATTGGTTCAATTTTCGGAATAGGTTTTGCACCGTGGACTGGGGGGGCGATTCAATTCCTCAATCAATACGGTCTGGAAAAAGCACTGGCTCGCGCAAACTCACTGGAAGCAAAATATGGTGAGCGTTTTAAAGCACCACAAAAATTGATAGATCAGATACCATCAGGGAAAATTATCTGATGGATTGAACGAATTAAAAAATAGGGCAATTGCCCTATTTTTTATTCTCTCTTTTTTGATTAAATACTATACATTTATGACACTTTTCTTCAATATAATGCGCGTGATAATTTTTACGATTTGACATCAATCAGGTTGCTATATGTGGAAAAATAGCAATAATCAAAATATCGACTAAAGTCTAATATTTCCCTTATAAAAGGATTGGGAATTCACATGGATTTAATACAAAGCAACGGTCAACCACGTTATGGGCGCTTTAAAGAGTTGCCCAGCAAAATTAATGTTCATGATTACGTATATAAAACACCCTATGGAAAGACACTAACAGGATGGCGCAAGCATTTAAAATATAAGAAGTTTAAATTTTGTGGTATTCAGCATGGACCGTATTCTATTGGGATTGCGATTGCGGATATTGGTTGGGCTGGACACGGTTTCATCTACATATATGATCATACCAACCAAGAGGTTGTAGAGTGGAATGCAAATACCATTTTAGGACGTGGCACTTCGCTTGATGAACAGCCTTTATATAGTCAAAGCCATTTTAGCAAGTCACCATTTGAATTCGAAATGCAACATGCCAACGGGGTGCGCTATATCCGTGCAACACGTCATGGTGAAGAACAATTAAAGGCACGAATATTTTGTGCTGGCACCGAACCTTTAAGCTTATGCAGTCCCAACGGGATTAATGGATGGACCTATACCCAAAAGAAAACAACATTGGCGGTTGAGGGTTTTTTTGTCAATAAGCGAAAACAAGTGATCGATTTTAATGATCAATCACTGGCATCCCTAGATGATACTTGTGGATTTTTAAGACCTGAAACGGCATGGTTTTGGTTATCCTGCAATTTTTGGGATCAGCAAGGCAAACGTATTGGTTTAAACCTTGCATCAGGTGTCAATGAAAGCTTTGGGAATGAAAATTGTCTTTGGGTCAACGGGACTTTGTACAGTGTTGCGGATGTATTATTTGAAAAAATAGATAGCAATGTATGGTCAGTATGTTCTCTGGATCAGAAACTCAATCTCCAGATAGATACGGGATGGCGAAGATTTGAAAACTTAAATCTACGTTTGGTGGGGAGCCAGTTTAGCCAATGGCAATCACGAATCAGTGGACATATCGAATCAGAAACAGGTGAAATCATTCAGCTTGATCAAGAGTATGGTTTGCTTGAACAGCATTATGCAAAGTGGTAAGACTTCGTTTAAAGTCAAATATTGAAGTGAGTGTTTAGGAAAAAAAGCAACATAAGATGGGTTTGGATAAAATCTTATGTTGCTGAAAAAATTGATCAGGTGGCGAATTCAGCTGAATGGTTTTAATGTTTTATCGAGCAGCCTGCCAAAACGCTTCGCCCGCTTGGATTGGATCATTGGTTTCAGCCAGAGTATCGACCCAGACTTGATATTGTTGAATGACTGGATGTTGACTCGGATGGAAATCAGCTTTAAACCAATCCAGATATTGTTGACGCATGGCAGTTAGTTTTCCGGATTTACCAAAGAACCAGGGGATACCTTTAAGTGCGAATTTGGCGCGTTGCAGGCGACCAAAACCATCATGTTTTAACATTACATTGGCACGGTAAAAGGTGAAGCCAAACATCTGTAGTGTCACAAAAGCCAGCGCAAACTTACGTAAAGGCTCAGAAACCTGCCCAACATCTTTCATCACATCAAATGCGACATCACGATGTTCCATTTCTTCAATTGAGTGCCAAGCAAAGAGTGCACGTACAAAGGGATGTACATCGGCTAAAGTTTCTTTATGACTATAAAAAGTTTCTGCCATAAGTGCGGTGAGATGTTCAGCTGCAGCGGTCATGGCAATATTGTATTGCTTAGAGCGGTGTTTGAGGATGTATTCAAAATGCTCACCCATAAATTTAACAAACTGATCCACAGGCATGCCTTGACGTTGCATTTCCTGATTCATTTTGTCATGGGCCAGACCGTGTTGTGCTTCTTGCTTAATGAAATCTGTCACACGTTGTTGTAAATCTGGATCGGTGATTTTATCGCGAAGGGCTCGCACACTTTGGATAAAATAGCGTTCTCCCACTGGAAAAGTGAGGCTCAATGCATCGAACATACGTGTTCGAAATGGGTCGTTAGCAAACCAGAAGCGAGGAACTTCATTCAATTTAAAGTCTAGATTTGTCCGGACTACAGGGTCAACTTGATGTTTCACATATGCATTCATTGTTTTATTTCTCGCAATATTGAGTTCCAAAACGGTTGGGTAAATAAGCAGGTTGAGTTAAATCGAACCTATAAACCTGCCTGCCAAAATGCTTCGCCTGCCTGAATTGGGTCATTGGTGGCAGCCATGCTATCGACCCAAACTTGATATTGGCGAATCACTGGATGTTGGTTAGGATGGAAATCTTTTTTAAACCAATCCAAATATTCAGTTCTCATTGCAGAAAGAATACCTTGTTTACCCAAAAACCACGGTAAGCCTTGAGCCATCATTTTGATTCGTTCTATACGGCTGAAACCATCATGCTTTAACATGATATTGGCTCGGTACAGCGTGAAGTTGAACATCATGATTGTCGTAAACGCCAAAGCGAAGCGGCGTAAATTATCAGGGACTTCACCTACTTGTTTCATCACATCAAAAGCCACATCCCGATGTTCCATTTCTTCTATGGAATGCCATGCCAATAAAGCACGCACATAAGGATGCGCTTCGGCTAAGGTTGCTTTGTGACGGTAAAAAGTTTCTGCCATAAGCGCGGTTAAATGTTCAGCTGCAGCTGTCATGGCGATGTTGTACTGTGGAGAGCGTCGGCTGAGTTCAAATTTAAAGATTTTCTGTAGAAGTTGAATAAATCGATCTACAGGCATACCTTGGTCTTTCATCACCCGGTTCATTTTGTCATGTGCCATACCGTGTTGAGCTTCTTGACGAATAAAGTCGGCAACCCGTTGCTGTAAATCTGGATCGGTGATTTTGTTTCGGAATAAACGAACACTTTCAATAAAGTAGCGTTCCCCATCTGGAAAGGTAAGGCTCAAAGCATCAAATAAACGGGTACGGAATGGATCTCCACCAAACCAAAAGCGAGGAACATCTTCAAGTTTAAAATCGAGTTTGGTTCGAACGACGGGATCCACCTGATATTTAACTAATGCATTCATTTTGTTTTACTTGCATTGCTTTAGATGCTTTCAGTATGTCGGGAAATTACAGCTTTGTTTTGACAGATATTGCCAATTTTTATACATTTTATGACAGAATGAAAATTTAGAATGTCAAATTGGTTGATATGTAGAATTGAAAGAGTGCCAGCCTATGCAAGACCTTCAGATTCCGAACGGCTATTTCCATCTCTGGCAGATGTACTTGGCTGAACGAGGCGTGGATGTTGCAACACTTGATTTTTTGCAAACGGATGAAAAAAAACATTTGCTGAATATCCTGTCATTGCCTATCGATACGCAATCGGCTTATCTATTCTTTCACCAATTGATTGAAAAAACCAAACAGGCATTCGATTGCCCCCAAATTGTTTTTGAAATGGCGGAATATGTTCGACCTGAACATTTTGGGGTACTGGGTTATATGGCATCACGAAGTACTACTGTTGCCGAAGCATTGCAAAATATTATGCGTTTTAGTCGCTTGGTGATTGATGGGGATGAAGTTATACCCATGCAGATGCAACAAAAAGGGCAGTATGTTCATTTAATTTGGCCATTTCACCATGATAAATATATTTTAATCAATGAATTTACCAATGCATTGATGATGCATCTTGCGCGGAAAATCGTACCCCCCAATCAATTTCCCCTGCAAGCAGTACACTTTGCTCATGCTCCTCAGATGGCGCTCTATCATTATCAAAAGTTCTATGCTTGCGAGGTACTATTCAATCAACCTCACTATAGTTTTGTGTTGCGTATGGATGGCTTGGAACTGAAAATACAACAAGCTGACCCGTCTTTGATGCAACTTTTGGTCAAACAGGCAGAAGAGGCGATCGCAGCTAAACCTCGCTATAAAACCATTGCCCAACAATTGCATCTTATTGTAGCGGAGTATTTAAAACTCAAAGAACAAGCACCAAAGATTGAGGATGTTGCACAGGAACTACATATATCGACGCGTACTTTGCAACGTCAACTCAGCGAGTTGGATAGTTCTTTTAAAAAAATTGTTGAAAGTGAACGCATGAAACGATGTGAATTTTTGCTTAGCGGTGACATGCAGCTTTCTGAAATTGCAATGCGTTTAGGTTATTCGGATCAGTCCGCTTTAGCCCGAGCCTATAAAGCATATAGTGGGCAAACGTTGTTAAAAAAGAAAAAAGACTTACGGTCTTTATAAATCCTTTGCAAAAATTAACTCAGTCAATATGATGGTGGACTAAGTTAATTTTTATTCATATAGATGATTTCTATTTTAATTTTGGAAATCTAAATGCGATAGCCAAAATTGCAAATATTGCCAAGACCCAACAGTAATAAATGGAACCGATGAGTTCTACAGGTGAAAGTTTAGCGATTGAGCAAGCGAGTAGAAGTTGTGCACCATAGGGAATAATGCCTTGAATCACACATGAAAAAATATCCATGAATGCAGCAGCACGTTTGGGATCTACACCATATTCTTTGGCAACTTCTCTTGCCATGTCACCCGATAAAATAATTGCAACCGTATTATTGGCAACGAATAAATTAGAGAAAATCACTAAAAAACTGATGCCAATTTCGCCTGCACGTTGTCGACCTATATTAAATCGTCGAGTTGCAGAATAAATGCGTTGAATTAACCACTCCAAACCACCTTCTTTTTGCATAATGGCAGAAAGCCCACCTAAAAACATGGACAGTAACGCAACTTCAAACATTCCCACAAATCCGTCATAAATTGCGTTATTTAATTTGAGTAAATTCAATTCCGGGTTTGCCACCAAACCGATTGAAATAGAAAGGATAATACCGATCGTTAACACTGCAAGCACATGCAAACGGGTAAAAGCCAAAAAGAAAACAGCCAGATACGGCACAATCAACCCTAAGTTATAGCTTTTATATTCAATGAGTTGAGATTGATGGCTGGTCAAGAAATAAATTAGGATGGTGATGATTGCCGCAGGAAGTGCAATCCAAATGTTGACCCGAAATTTGTCGCGTAGTTCTACATTTAAACTTCTTGTTGCAGCAATGGTGGTATCTGAAATCATTGATAGATTATCGCCAAACATTGCTCCACTGACGACAGCTCCTATGGCATAGATGGGCGGAATTGCAGTGGCTTGCGAGAATCCAAAAGCAATCGGTGCACAAGCTGCAATAGTGCCCATTGATGTGCCCATTGCAGTTGCAATGAAGGCAGAGATCACAAACAGCATTGGCAAGACAAATGTCGGTGGGATGATGGACAAACCAAATTGAACAGTGGAGTCCACACTTCCAATGTTACTGGTCACACTCGCAAACGCACCAGCCAACATGAAAACCATAAACATGAGGATCAGGTTTGGATGACTTGCTCCATTTAAAAATGCTTCAATTGCTGAATTTATTTTTCCTTTATACAGCAGAATGGCCAATATGATCGCAGGCAATGCAGCGATCGGGGCTTTGACTTGATAAAAAGCAAACTCAGTACCAATGATGGTGTGGTAAATACCGCTGCCTAAAAAAATGGCTAAAAATACAATAAGTGGCAATAGCGCAAGCGCACTGGCTTGTACTTTAGCCTGTGGAAATGTGGTCATAAGAGGAGATAAAAAATCAGAATCCCGCGTAGTATAAACAGCTTTTGCAATTTCTGAAAAATGATTGTGTATGCTCTAAATGTGCTTTTCTTACCCTATATTGATGATTTGTTTTTATTTTTTTAAAAATATGCGTGATTTTCATTACATTAAAAATAGGTAACTTTGATCATTGTCCTCAATTTGAAAATAGCGCTAAATGTACACATGGGTTGTTTTATTATTTGTCATATAAAACAAGATACGTTTGAGCGACTATGTGACTCTATCCTTTGAGTAAAAAATAGCGTTACAATGCAGTGTCTTGTATTTATACATTTGGATGATGGAAGATAATAAGTCAATGAATTTTAAATTCATCTCAGTTGTCTGATCGTCTAAAAACTCCTCAAGTTTGAACAATTCAAGGAATGTACAATCCTATGTCACGTTTAGCCACTCGTTTTGCACAACTTAAATCTCAACAGCGTAAGGCTTTGGTTTCTTATGTGATGGCGGGTGATCCACAACCTCATGTAACGGTACCTCTGTTGCATCAGATGGTTGAAGCAGGCGTAGATGTTGTAGAACTTGGATTACCATTTTCCGACCCAATGGCAGATGGTCCTGTAATCGCACTTGCAGCAGAGCGCGCTCTGGCTGCCGGCACCAACACACTTGACGCTTTGAATATGGTCAAAGCATTTCGTCAAAAAGACACCACTACACCTGTGGTTTTAATGGGATATTTAAATCCTGTTGAGGTCATTGGGTATGAAAAGTTTGTGTCTTATGCCAATGAATGTGGCGTAGATGGCGTGTTGCTGGTGGACTTACCACCTGAAGAAGCAAAAACACTAGATGACGTATTGCAAAAATACGATATGGATCAAATCTTTTTGCTTGCACCAACCTCTACAGAACAGCGTATTCAACATGTTGTGAATCAAGCCAGTGGTTTTATTTACTATGTGTCTCTAAAAGGTGTTACCGGCGCTGCAACATTGGACACGACCGAAGTCGCAACACGTATTCAAAAAATTAAAAGCTTTACCGATATTCCTGTCGGGGTGGGCTTTGGAATCAGTGATGCTGCTTCTGCCAAAGCGGTTGGTCAAGTTGCAGATGCTGTGATTGTCGGAAGTGCCTTTGTCAAACCTTTTGCAAATCTTGCACCAGAACAAGCTGTTGAAGCAGCAGTGAATAAAGTCAAGGAGCTTCGAGCGGCGCTCGATGAGTTAGTATGAATCAAGAAGTGAAATCAGGGAAAATCCTCAGCGCAACTACGCCGTGGACAGATCGTAAAGTTCCAGGCATTGATGTGCCTGATCAACAACAAACACTCAAAGCGACGTTTACTGAACCAACCATTGAGTGCCCTGAATGTCATGCACTCGTGACTCGTACAGCAATGTCTTTTAATGCTTATGTTTGTCCGTCATGTGATGAACATTTGAAAATGAAAGCGCGTGATCGTTTGAACTGGTTCTTTGATCAAGTGAACCATGAACTTGGTCAAGAGTTTATTGCGAAAGATCCTCTACATTTTGTCGACAGTAGACCTTATCCAGCACGTTTGAAAGAAGCACAGGATAAAACAGGTGAAACTGAAGCATTGGTAGCCATGCAGGGACAGTTGAAAAATATTTCAATGGTGGCCTGTGCTTTTGAGTTCGACTTTATGGCTGGATCAATGGGTACTGTGGTGGGGGATCGCTTTGTACAGGCTGCTGAAAAAGCCATCAAAGACAAACAGCCATTAATCTGTTTTGCAGCTTCTGGCGGTGCGCGTATGCAAGAAGGCATGCTGTCTCTTATGCAAATGGCGCGTACTTCAGCCGCAGTTCAAAAAATGAAAGATGCACATCTACCTTATATCGTGGTGTTAACGCATCCTGTTTATGGTGGCGTTACTGCATCTTTGGCGATGCTGGGTGATGTACAGATTGCGGAACCTAAAGCCATGATTGGCTTTGCAGGTAAGCGCGTTATCGAACAAACCGTACGTGAGAAACTTGAAGAACCGTTCCAGCGCGCGGAATTTTTGCTTGATCATGGGGTGGTCGATCAAATTGTTCATCGTCATGCATTACGTGATACTGTATATCGTATTGTAGCGAAACTGATGAACTTGCCTTGAACAACGAAACAGCACCTTTAAATACTGATAAATTACAAACATGGCTCGATTATTGGAGCCATGTTCACGTTACAGGAATCGATTTAGGCTTAGAGCGTGTCCTTCCTGTCGCTGAACAACTCGAAATCCTGCATCCCGATGCGAAAGTAATCACTGTTGCTGGGACCAATGGTAAAGGATCAACCACCACAACCCTCGCCGCAATTCTAAATGCACAGGGCTTTAATGTCGGATTATATCAATCTCCTCATATCTATCGTTTTAATGAGCGTGTTAAATTAGCGGGTCAAGAAGTTGATGATCAAACTCTGATTGATGCTTTTGTTCAGGTTGACCAAGCACGTCGCATGTGTAATCTGTCATTGTCCTTTTTTGAAGCAACCACATTGGCTGCCTTCGTTATTTTTAAACAAAAGCAATGTGATGTCTGGGTGCTTGAAGTCGGGCTGGGTGGTCGTTTAGATGTAGTGAATGTGATTGATCCTGATGTTGCTGTGATTACCAATATTGGGCTAGATCATACAGATTGGCTGGGCGATACCATTGAAAAAATTGCTTTCGAAAAAGCAGGGATTATTCGCCCAAATATTCCTGTCGTATTTGGCGGCGTACAAACCTTACCGCAAGCGATTCAGGATAAAGCACAACAATGTGATGCAACGTTATTTACGGTTAATCGTGATTATTTTTTTCAGTTAGCTAAAGATGGTCAGTCTTGGGATTTCGCCAGTTCGGGAACAACATTAAAACTTCCTACAGGGCATCTTGCTTTAGAAAATATTTCTACTGCTGTCGCCGCAGTTTTACTCAGCGATTTAAATGTTTCGCAACAGGCAATTACTCAAGGAATCGAAAAGGCACAATTGGCTGGGCGTTTTGAAATTAGAAAAATACAAGAGAAAACAGTCATTTTTGATGCGGGACATAATCCGCATGGTGTTGAATTTTTGTTAAAGCAATTGCGAAAATTCTTAGAATACAATAAACAGTACACAGAAGTTGTCTCTATTTTTTCAATGTTGTCTGACAAAGATATAGATTCTGTGGTCAAGTTGTTGAAAAATACTGTCTTAAAGTGGAAAATTGCTCCATTGGCTGTGCCGCGTGCAGCATCAATGGAACAGTTGCATACAGCATTGCAGAATGAGACAGTTGAACAGTTTGATTGTGTACAAGCCGCATTTCAATCAGCGCTTGCAGAAACCAATAATAATCAGCTGATTTTGGTGTGTGGTTCGTTCCATACCTTAGAAGCGGTCTGGGAGTATTTAGAAGAATGTCAATGAATAACAAACAACGCTGGATGGGCGGTGTTGTTTTATTAAGTGGTGGTGTTCTATTGGCGGCATTGCTTCTAAAAGGTAAAGAAGAAATCCACCAAAGACAGGCTGAAACACAACCTGCGGGTCAAACTCAGCCAAACAAAACTACGCCAGCGGGTGAGCCTGTGCAATTGCAACCATTGACTGTGGATGTTGCAACGGAAAAACGCCTGTTGGAAGAGCAAAAACGTGCTCGTGAAAAGGCTGTGGCTGAGCAAGAAGCCAAAGCTGCTGAGTTTTTACGGATGCAACAACAGGCAGAAGCGGATGCTGCACGCAAGGCTGCCGAAGAATATGCAGCAGCAAATGCAAGACGTGGTGCTGCTGCGGCGGCGCAAGAGGGTGCAGATATTCCACCTGAGCTGGTGCAAGACGAGAAAGCCAAAGCGCAGCAGAAAGCCGCTGAGCAGAAGCAGCTTGAGCAACAAAATGCGCAGTTGAAGCAGAAAGCCGAAGCTGAAAAAAAGCTCGCTGAGCAGAAGCGACAAGCTACCGCAGAAGCAGAGCGTAAGGCAGCTGAGGAGAAAAAACGTAAGCTAGAAGAACAACAAAAAGCTGAAGATAAACGTAAAGCAGAAGCTGAAAAGAAAGCTGCCGCTGAGAAAAAACAAGCTGAAGAGAAGAAAGCAGAAGCAGAGAAAAAGCGTAAAGCTGAAGACGCTAAAAAGAAAGCCGAGGCAGAAAAAGCACGTGATTTACTGGAAAATGGTGATAAGCAATGGATGGTGCAAGTTGCGCTTGCAGCCAATGAAGCCAATGCGGATGCCGTTGCGGCAAAGCTACGTGCCAAAGGTTATAAAGTGACCAAGAGCCCAACTTCAAAAGGGATTCGTATCATGGTTGGGCCATCCAAAGATCGTGAAGGCGCAGATGCGGCACGTAAGAAAATTAATGCAGATGACAGCTTGGGCATGAAGTCTGCATGGGTAATTGAATGGGTGCCTTTAGACCGCCGTTAACTGGTATGGATGGGGTCATTCAAGATGGATTCGTGAGTTGCTCACGGATCCATCTTATATTTTCAGGGGTAAAAATTTTTTCAATATTGATCCAAATTGGATGAAAGCCATAACCACCATGTTTCATTTCTTTTAGTGCATCATCGACTGACCAGTTTTCAAAAATAATGCGATACATGGCAACACTTGCCCCAGTACGATCCGAGCCGTGATAACAATGAATCAGGACTTTTTTATGGTTTCTTTGTGCGATTTGAATCGTTTTCATGACTTGAAGTAAATCATCACGATCTATTGCCCAAGTATTGATTGGAACATGCACCAATTCAAAGCCATGTTGTGCCAAAACAGTTTTATCCCGATCACGGCTCCTTAAATTGATCACCACAGTGATATTATGCTCTTCTAAAGCAGGGATAATCTCTTTGCTGGGCTGTTCACTCCGAAAAACTGTGTCACTGATACGATAGAAATTATAGTGTTTATTCACCACAGTGCCCCATTGTTGAGGACGTTGATGATCAGGAAGTGTTGATGTGGTGATGCAGCCTGTCAAATTTAAACTGAGGCAGATCAAGGTGGTCGAGGCAAGTAATTTCAATCTCATGATTATTTTACGAGGTATCGGTCAAGTTCAACTGGGTCATGCGCACAGATTATTTCAATATGTGGCTCATTTTGGGCAAGATGTTGTATTTCAGCAAGTGTTTTTAAACGGGCTGTATTGTTCTCTGCGAACAAGCGTTCCAGCTTATCCAGTAGTGGAAGTTTATGATTTGGATCTAATTCCAAATGACTGTAATAGGCATCACCACAAAAGAAAACCCATCCATTTTGTTGTTTAATCGCTATGCCACAATGACCTGTGGTATGTCCCAGTAATGGAATCAGTAAAATTTCATCATTAAATATGTGAAAACCCTGAACCTTGTGGAAATTAAACCAAGATTCTCCATTCTTGGGTTCAAGGAAGTTCCAGTGACGATGATTTTTAAATTGTTGTGGGCGATAACGTAATTTATTCATCATCGAGAGGTTCTGAGCTGCATTATACTCACTGGATAGAATATGAATCGTGGCTTGAGGAAAGTCTGAAATCCCTCCAGCATGATCCAAATCCAAATGACTGACTAAAATATGTTTCACATCAGAAGGCTGGAAACCGAGTTGTTGAATTTGTGCAACTGCGGTCAGTGAGAAATCAAATTGAATTGCACTCATCTTTGCAAATAATCGACCTAGACGTGCTTGAGGGTGAAGATAATCTTGACTCCCAAAACCCGTATCGATGAGTACCAATCCCTTATCCGTTTCCACCAACAGACAATGACAGACCATTTTGGCATGTAAACCTTTTTGTCCATACAGTGGTGCACAGATTGGGCACATCGTTCCACAATGCAAGTGATGAATGTTGTATATCATAATGACACTTTGTTTTTAGGATTATGCTTTGTTTATAAACTGAATTAGCAAAAATACCAATCTAAAAATATACAAAAAGTGATCAACAACTTTTCGTTGAATCTGGGTTTTAATGTTATTCAATGAATTTACTGTTTTCGATAGCATGTTCAATGATTAAATGACATATATCTCTTAAACACGTATTTCGAGATTCAAGACGCAAGAGCAAAGATTTAATTTCCACAACATCTAAGAAGTAAGTGAAATTGTCATTCCGTATTTTTCTATTGACCGGTATATCCTGTAATTTGACCAGAGATTCTGGCGTCCACGGCTGTTCTACAAATAGACTTTGCTGAATCTGCAATTTATGAATATTCAGTATGGCGGTAAACAGATCCATTTGATCTGACTTCTAAAAAGTTTGGGAAAAATGATCGGCGCTTATTCAAAAGCGCTGACATCACCGACACCACGACGGATAATTTCAGGATTTGTACCTGACAAGTCAACAATACTGGTTGTGGTTAAAGTACCTAAACCACTATCAATAAAAACATCAATACGTTTTTCAAGTTGTTGTTCAATATCATAAGGATCATCCATTGGTGTATCTTGACCTGGCAAAACTAATGTACTGGTCAATAAGGGTTCGCCTAATTCTTTTAACAACATTTGACAGACGGGATTGCTTGGTACACGTAAACCAATGGTTTTTTTCTTTGGATGCATTAAGCGACGAGGTACTTCACTGGTTGCCGGTAAAATATAAGTGGTAACTGCGGGTGTATTGGCTTTCAGCAGGCGATACATTGCATTGTCTACTTTGGCATAGGTCGCAATATCTGATAAGTCTGCACAAATAATGGCGTATTGATGTTTAGCCCCCAGACCACGAATCTGAGTGATACGTTCCATGGCATTTTTATTTCCAATCTGGCAACCTATGGCATAAGCAGCATCTGTTGGATAGACCACAACATCACCTGCTCGAATTCTTTCGACAGCTTGACTGATTAAACGCGGTTGAGGGTTGTCAGGATGTACTCTTAAATGCAGCATATTTATTCTCCTGATTTATTATCTATTCATATATGGTATTGAAAATAAATGGTTAAGAACACCATTATTTGTAATTTTATTTGAATCCATGAGTATTTTAATCACTGATGTTATATGGCAACGCTAAATCATATTTGTCTCTTGAAAAAAGTAGATACGCGGACATCATCTGCAATTGTCTGAGGCAGGGTTGCTTTTCATTTCTAAAGTATCTGTGATACTCAGAATATTTTGACGGACATGGTCGAGTTGTGCGGTGAACAGCGATGTCGCTGCACAAGATGGTTGCCTTTACGGAGCTTTGCTCTCATTTTGAAAAAACAGGTCTAACTGAAGGTTATTCTCTAAACTTAAACTTTTGGTGTAAGACTCTGTCGTGTGCGTCTATATTTTCAGTATGGGTAAAGCCAATTCATACCAGCTACATAACATCAGTCAATAATCTTAGATGCATGATGAATGTATGCTGAATATGGCATTCACTAAAAGCGGGTTCGATCTGGTGCTGAAGAGTGAATCATGATTGTCAGTTACATCGTCAGCACAAAATCAAGATGGTCAAGAGAGTTGATGAAGATGGTTGAGACAATGTATTGGATTAGTTGTCTAAATCCTTTCGATTAAATTCAGCACTTTGTAATGTTTTGCCACTTCGAGTGTAGGCACAAATACATTCAATAAAGTGTTTTGCATCTCGGGGAAGCTTGCTTTCACCAGAGAAAAAGCGTTGCACCTGAGCGTAAACATGGTCTTTAAATGCAGCACCATCACCACCTTCTCCAGTGAGATTATCCAGTGAGACTCGAAACTTGCGTCCAAATGCTTTAGAGAATAGCCATTCTATGGCTTGAGGTTTGATTTCGACTTGTTCAAACAATGCTTGTTGTTGAGCTGTACGACCGTCTGGCGCATACCAATAGCCTAAATCAGGCAATAATCGACGTTGTTCGCCGGCAATGGTCCAATGACTAATTTCATGTAAAGCACTATTGAAAAATCCATGTGCAAATTGAATGCGAGCGGGCTGGTCTTTTGTTGCCGGAAAATATTCAGGTTCAAAATCACCACGAACAAGCGTCACATTTAGGTGGGAAAACCAACGATTAAAGTGTAAGATAAGCCAATCTACTTGCTGGGCTTCTGTTTGTAAATTCTCCCATTGGGAGCGTTGCACATCGGTCACATTCAATGTGTTTTCAGAGGTTAAGCGGGTGTTAAACTGTAATGAAGTAGTGACTTCAGGTTGCGGCTGCAACTGATGCATGGCTTGTATTACTCAAGAGATCTGTCTAAATAAGTACAAAATTGTATCTTAATCTTTGACAGAGTACCTATGAATTTGTAGAATTGCCGCCTTAATTATGTCAGCAAATACCTTTCCGGCACAGATAGAGCCGTTTAAATGGGCTGAACAAGGCTTTACATGGTCAGGTACACTGCCATTGTCTCGCTTTGTTCGTATTTCCCGTGAAGCTGTTGGATCAATTGATGATCAATTGATCAATATAGACTGTAAGCTATCAATGGATGCGTATCATCGTATCGTATGGTTGGATGGTCATGTAGATACTAAAGTTCCGATGGAGTGCCAGCGTTGTCTGGATTCTGTTGAAATTCCTCTGGTTTCTGATTTCCATTTGGCTTTAATAGATGATGAGTCACTGATAGAGCGCTTGGATGAGGATGCTGATTTCATCGTATTAGGTGAAAGTGAAGCGACAACCAAGGGAGATTATTTAACCAATACTCCTGCGACTGTTGATTTACTTGCACTTTTAGAAGATGAATTGTTATTGTTGATGCCTTTGTCTCCTAAGCATGACGCTTGCGAACATAAGCATCAGCCAGCCGTTCAGGACATTGTTGAAGAAAAACGGGATAACCCGTTTGATGTTTTGGCAAGTTTGAAGGGTAAACTTAACTAAATTTTGTGTTATACTGTTAAGTTAAGACAACCGAATTTGTTCTGATCCATTTTTTCGATTTGTAAGGAGCCATCATGGCCGTTCAGCAAAACCGTAAAAGTCGCTCTCGCCGTGACATGCGCCGTTCACATGACGCTTTAACCGAGAATGCATTAACTGTAGACCAAACTTCAGGTGAAACTCACCGCCGTCACCATGTGACTAAAGATGGTTTCTACCGTGGTCGTCAATTATTCGCTAAAGCAGCTGATGCTGAATAATTGTTGACGCATTAGGCGTAAGCTTAGTGAAAAAATGGGAGCGAAAGCTCCCTTTTTTTGTTTTGTATATGCGTATTTTTTGTTGTATTTCGCAATTAAATAAAATTTTTTTTTCTGTAAAATTGCCGCATCGGAAACGATCAAGATTAAATAAGGGACTTTTTATATGTCTGCCAAACGACTCGAACAAGCAGCTCAAGCAACCAAAACTGCATTTTTGTTTCCAGGTCAAGGGTCACAAAAAGTAGGTATGCTTGCTGAACTTGCAGAACAGTTTAGTGGTGTACAAGAAACCTTTGCTGAAGCTTCAGATGCCATTGGTTTTGATTTATGGCACATTGCGCAAAGTGGTGAGGGTTTAGATCAAACTGAAAACACTCAACCTGTATTGTTAACAGCAAGTATTGCGCTCTGGCGCGTATGGTTGGATTTAGGTGGTGTTGCACCAAAGTATCTTGCAGGTCATTCCCTGGGAGAATACAGCGCGTTGGTTGCCGCAGATGCAATGACATTGGTCGATGCTGTTAAACTGGTCAATCTACGTGGTCAGTTGATGCAGTCAGCAGTGCCTCAAGGGCAAGGTGCAATGGCTGCGATTCTTGGTTTGGATGATGCAAAAGTCATTGAACTGTGTGAACAAGCCAATGTGCAAGGGCGTGGCTCAGTTGAAGCGGCAAACTACAATGCACAGGGGCAAGTCGTGATTGCCGGTGATAAGACGCTGGTGGAAGCAGTTATGGTCGCGGCAAAAGAAAACGGTGGCAAAGCGATCGCATTACCTGTATCCGTACCTTCCCATTGTTCGTTGATGAAGCCCGCTGCTGAACAGTTTGCAGAAGCTTTGGAACAAACTGCCATTGAGCTTCCAAGCATTCCTGTAATACAAAATGTCAACGCTGAAATTGCTACAGATACCACACAGTTGCGTCAGGCGCTTACAGCGCAGTTGTACCAATCTGTGCAATGGACCAAAACCATGCAGTTCATACAAGATCAAGGCATTCAGTATGTTGCAGAATGTGGACCGGGTAATGTACTGGCAAATTTAGCAAAACGTTTACCTAATATTGAAAAGGCATTTCCACTTGATACGCAAGCACGTATGGAAGATGCACTAAATGCCATCTTAGTGGCTGAAGGGAAAATCGCATGACACAAGAACGTAAAGTCGCATTAGTGACAGGCGCAAGCCGAGGGATTGGGGCAGCCATTGCTCAACAGTTAATTCAAGATGGTTATTTTGTTGTCGGTACGGCAACATCTGAAGCAGGTGCAGAAAAACTTTCTACAGCATTTGCTGAGCAGGGTGTTGGTGCAGTACTTGATGTACGTGATGGTACAGCCATCGATGCATTGGTATCTGACATTGAGCAAAAATATGGTTCAGTGATGGTGCTGGTCAATAATGCGGGTATTACCAAAGATAATTTATTATTGCGTATGTCGGAAGATGATTGGGACGATATTCTCAACATTCATCTAAAAGCTGTTTTCCGGTTGTCTAAACGGGTATTGAAAGGTATGACCAAAGCTCGTTTTGGACGTATTATCAATATTAGTTCAGTGGTTGCGCATTTTGCTAACCCAGGTCAAGCCAACTATTCTGCTGCAAAAGCAGGCATTGAAGCGTTTAGTCGTAGCCTTGCAAAAGAGATGGGTAGTCGTCAGATTACCGTTAATTGCATTGCTCCGGGTTTTATCGCGACTGAAATGACTGAACAATTAAGCGAAGACATTCGTAAAAAAATGAGTGATCAAGTTGCTTTAAGTCGTTTTGGTGAGCCAAAAGATATTGCAGATGCGGTGAGTTTCTTAGCTTCGGACAAAGCTAGTTACATTACAGGCACAGTATTACACGTAAATGGTGGTTTATACATGGCGTAATGCGATGTATAAACTTTGAAAAAAGTAAATATTCAATTAAACTATCAGGCAATTAAAAGCCGCCACAAGCAATGAGGAGAATTCCTGTGAGCGATATCGAACAACGCATTAAACAAGCTGTTGCAGAACAATTAGGTATCAAAGCTGAAGAAATCAAAAACGAAGCATCTTTCATGGATGATTTGGGTGCTGATTCTCTAGACTTAGTAGAACTTGTTATGTCTTTCGAAAATGACTTCGACATCACTATTCCTGATGAAGATTCTAACGAAATCACGACTGTTCAATCAGCGATCGACTATGTAACTAAAAAACTTGGTTAATGCATTGATTGTATAACATGTCGTTGTTATGCGTAAAAACCACCGTAAAGGTGGTTTTTTTATGTGTGAATGTATAGTAGGAGGAGATTTTCTTTGAAATCTTTTATACATAAAATAATGGGTAAAGAACTTTAAAAATCAAAAAAATAGTGGTTACATACCGTTACTTTTCTGTCACCAATGACAACGTTTTTTTATCGGTTTTTTAGTTATAAAAATAGAGTTTATAAATTTTTATAAAAGTTCACAGTAAAACAAGTTCCAATAAATATGGAGAACATAAATGGGTCTTTTTGATTTTGTAAAAGGTATTGGTAAAAAAAACACAGCCCCTGCTGAGCCACAAGCAGCGCCAGCAACACCAGCAGAACCTTCTGCACAAGAAGTTGCCAATAAACTATTAGGTTTGGTTAAAAGCCTGGGCTTATCTATAGAGGGCTTATCTGTAAGCTATAACTCTCAGACAGATTTAGCGACAGTACGCGGTCAAGTGCAAAGCCAAGCAGATAAAGAGAAAATCGTGCTTGCGATTGGTAATGTGGATCATGTTGCTCAAGTAGATGATCAGATGACTGTTGCCACACCAGAACCGGAAAGTAAATTCTATACGGTGAAATCGGGTGATAACTTATCTAAGATTTCAAAAGAATTTTATGGTGATCCAAATCAGTATAATAAAATTTTTGAAGCCAATCGCCCATTATTGAAAAACGCAGATGATATTTTCCCAGGGCAGGTTTTACGTATTCCAGCCTAATTGAAGGTTAATTAAGTCAAAGGCACTTCGGTGCCTTTTTTTGTTTTAAATTTAAGTGCCATTGCCAATGTGCAGGGTGTTGGATTTTAAGTGTGAAATAGTATAGAAAAAAGACCACATATCGAATGTGATCTTTTAAAAATCATGGCAACACATTATTTATGGATTTGTCGTTTCATTTATTTGGTTGTGGCGTAAGACGCAGATAGGGTTTAACCGCCGTATAGCCTTTTGGGAAGCGTTCTTTTAACTCTGCTTCATCTTTAAGGGATGGTACGATAACTACATCCTCCCCATCTTGCCAGTTCGCAGGTGTTGCAACTTTATAGTTATCTGTGAGTTGTAATGAATCAACCACACGTAATATTTCATTGAAGTTGCGTCCTGTTGATGCTGGATAAGTAATAATTAAGCGGACTTTCTTATTTGGGTCAATGATAATTAAAGAACGTACAGTCAGCGTTTCACTGGCATTGGGGTGGATAAAATCATATAGTGTTGAAACTTTACGATCTTTATCGGCCAGAATTGGAAAATTAACCTGCGTGTTCTGTGTTTCATTGATGTCATTGATCCAACCGCGGTGAGATTCAACATCATCTACTGAAAGTGCGATTGCTTTAACTCCGCGCTTATCAAACTCATTCTTTAATTTTGCCGTATAGCCAAGTTCTGTGGTACATACTGGTGTATAGTCCGCTGGATGAGAAAAAAGAATTCCCCAACTGTCGCCCAAATAATCATAGAAATGAATGGGACCTTCGCTGGATTCTTGTGTGAAATCTGGTGCGATGTCACCTAGTCGTAGAGTCATGATAAAACCTCAAAATTAAGAAAAGTCATCTGTTATTTAGCTCGTCCAAAATACTATTGCGCAGTTTTTTTATAATTAAAAATAGTGTTTTTTTATTTCTTTATGAAAAAAATAGATATAAAGAATTAGGATGTGAAAAAAACATGGAATTGCGCACAACTGCGCTGTAAATATCGGTTAAATTTGCTACATTAAGGCGCTTTAACTCATGCGTACCGAACTGGTCGTCAGATTTTTTTGATAGGATTTGTGCAAAACCCTTGTACTTCAAATTTCTAACACCATAATATCGTCTGAGAAAAATTTATTTTACAAGATTTAGAGAGTTTATATGTTGGCAAGTCTGATCGGAGGAATCTTCGGTACTAAAAACGAGCGCGAACTAAAACGTATGCGTAAAATTGTCGATAAGATCAATGCGCTCGAGCCGACGATATCTGCACTCAGCGATGCAGACTTATCTGCAAAAACTGAAGAATTCAAACAAAGATATAAGAATGGTGAAAGCCTAGATAAATTGATGCCAGAAGCGTTTGCTGTATGTCGAGAAGCAGCAAAGCGTGTTATGGGCATGCGTCATTATGATGTGCAGCTCATTGGTGGTATTACTTTGCACGAAGGTAAAATTGCAGAGATGCGTACAGGTGAAGGTAAAACCCTCATGGGAACTTTGGCTGTCTATCTCAATGCGATTAGTGAGCAGGGTGTACATGTTATTACGGTCAATGATTATTTGGCGCAACGTGATGCTGAATTAAACCGCCCGCTTTATGAGTTCCTCGGTTTAACGGTCGGGGTGATTTATTCAATGCAATCACCGATCGAAAAGGCTGAAGCTTATCGTTCAGATATTACCTATGGTACCAATAACGAATTTGGTTTCGATTATCTTCGCGATAACATGGTTTTCTCAATGGCGGAGAAAAAGCAACGTGGTTTGATTTATGCGATTATCGATGAGGTCGATTCGATCTTGATTGATGAAGCGCGTACCCCGTTGATTATTTCTGGTCAAAGTGATGACTCGTCACAATTGTATGTCGCAATCAATAGTATTCCACCCAAACTCCATGCGCAGAAAGAAGAAAAAGTCGCTGATGGTGGACATTTCTGGATTGATGAAAAACAACGTCAAGTAGAAATGACCGAAGTCGGTTATGAAACTGTAGAAGATGAATTAATCAAAATGGGTTTGTTGGCTGAAGGTGAAAGTTTATATTCACCATCAAATCTTAATCTTGTTCATCATGTGTCAGCCGCTATTCGTGCGCATTTCCTGTATCAACGCAATGTTCACTACATCGTTCATGATGGCGAAGTGATTATTGTCGATGAGAATACAGGTCGTACCATGCCAGGACGTCGTTGGTCTGAAGGTCTGCATCAGGCAGTTGAAGCGAAAGAAGGCTTGGATGTTCAACCTGAAAACCAGACTTTAGCGACTACAACTTTCCAGAACTATTTCCGTTTATACAAAAAGCTTTCAGGTATGACAGGTACCGCTGATACTGAAGCTGCGGAAATGAAAGAAATTTACGGCTTGGATGTTGTACTTATTCCGACACATCGTCCAATGATCCGAAATGACCAAAATGATTTAATTTATTTAAATCGTAATGGTAAATACAACGCGATTATTGAAGAGATTCAAAAGATCCATGAGGCGGGTGTTGCTCCAATTCTGATCGGTACTGCAACGATTGAAGCTTCAGAAATTTTATCGGATAAGTTGAAAGAAGCAGGCATTGCACATGAAGTGCTGAATGCTAAACAGCATGAACGTGAGGCGGACATTATTGCGCAAGCAGGTTCACCACGCGCTGTTACCATTGCGACAAACATGGCAGGTCGTGGTACAGATATTCTGTTGGGTGGTAACTGGAAAGCTAAACTGGCGAAAATTGAACACCCTACTGCTGAAGATGAAGCACGTCTAAAAGCAGAATGGGAACACAACAATGAAATGGTGTTGAGTTCAGGTGGTTTACATATCATCGGTTCTGAGCGTCATGAATCTCGCCGTATTGATAATCAGTTGCGTGGTCGTTCCGGTCGTCAAGGTGATCCAGGTGTTTCACGTTTCTTCTTGTCTTTAGAAGATGATTTGATGCGTATTTTCGCAGGTGATCGGGTTGTTGCAATGATGCGTGCAATGGGGCTGCAAGAGAATGAAGCCATTGAACATAAGATGGTATCGCGTTCGATTGAAAATGCGCAGCGTAAGGTTGAAGCACGTAACTTCGATATTCGTAAAAACTTATTGAAATATGATGATGTCAATAACGAACAGCGTAAGATTATTTACTCTCAACGGGATGAGATTTTAGAAGAAAGTTCACTTCAAGATTATATTGAAGAAATGCATCGCGAAGTTGTAAAAGGTTTAATTGAGACCTATATTCCACCTGAGTCGATCCACGATCAATGGGATATCGATGGGTTGGAAAATGCATTGAAAGAAGACTTGGGTATTGATCTTCCTGTTAATCGTTGGTTGGAAGAAGACCGTCGTCTTGATGAAGAAGCTTTGGTTGAGCGTATTTCGGATGAGATTGTAGAGCGTTATCGTGGTCGTCGTGAGCAAATGGGTGCTGAAACAGCAGCAACATTAGAACGTCATTTTATGTTGGGTTCCTTAGATCGTCACTGGAAAGATCATTTGGCAGCGATGGATTATCTACGTCAAGGCATTCACTTGCGTGGTTATGCGCAAAAGAATCCTGAGCAGGAATACAAGAAAGAAGCATTTAACTTATTCGTTAATATGTTAGGTGTGATTAAGTCAGATGTGGTGACTGATATTTCTCGTGTTCATATCCCGACACCGGAAGAACTTGCAGAAATGGAAGCTCAACAACAAGCACAAGCAGATGCAATGCGTCTTAATTTTGCGCATGAAGATGTAGATGGCTTAAGTGCAAGCATCAACCATGATGTGGTTGATGCACAATTTGCAGATGATGTGGTGATCGAACCGCCTGAAAGTCGCAATGCACCATGTCCATGTGGTTCTGGTCTGAAATATAAACAGTGTCACGGTAAAATTAATTAAGCCAACTGAAAATTAACCAAAAAGCAGAACAATTGTTCTGCTTTTTTTACAAGTTATTACCGTGAGTTAATTTTGATTGCAGGAAATATAATAAAATGGTATTAAGTTGCTCAATTGAATAGATATTCGGAAAGACAATGAAAAAACGATTACAACCTCTATTTGTTGCAGCCCTAGCCCTTCCAGTATTGGCATTTGCAGATACTGCACCACAAACAACCACCGTAGAAAAAGTACAAGCAGCGACAGGTGCGGTAACAGCACAAGCAGAAGTTAAAAATGAAACAACCACAGTGATTAGCCCACGTACGGGGATTCGTTATACTTTGGGAAATACGGGTGGGCGTCCAATTGTTCTTAAAACGGCAGCAATTGCAGCAGTAACACCAGCGACAGTAAATCGAGTTGTTGCATCAAATCCAGCACTTTCAGCATCTAGTCAAGAAAAAGTAAAACAAGCGTTGTTGGCTGTGGATACTACAGCCCCAGTACAACAATAACCAGCGATAGCAGAGTTTGAAGCCAGTAAATTTACTGGCTTTTTTATTTTATATTCAAATGAATAAGCATTTCTTATAGTAAAAATAAATAAGCTTTTTAATAAGCTCGATTTTTAGCGAGAATTCTAATAAGCTGTGGTTCTCATTTAATTCATGTGGACATTTAAAAATGGCTGTTGGTGACGTGTCTATGCCGCATATGCATGTGGTGCAAGGTGTAAAAATTGGCTCTGCTGAGGCGTATGTCCGTTATCCGAATCGACGAGATTTAGTTATTTTTGAATTTTCACAAGGTACAAATGTTGCAGGAGTGTTTACTCAAAATGCATTTTGTGCAGCGCCTGTTCATGTTTCTAAAGCGCATTTGGCGCAGGCGAATCCTCGTTATCTTGTGATTAATACTGGTAATGCTAATGCGGGCACGGGAAAGTTGGGCATGCAGAATGCTCAATTGACCTGCTCAAAGCTTGCTGAATTGGCACAAGTACAAGCATTTGAAGTTCTGCCATTTTCCACAGGCGTGATTGGTGAGCAATTACCGATAGAGCGTTTAACTCAGGGTTTACAGCCTGCTTTGACAAGTTTAAGGGATGATGCTTGGAACGATGCGGCAACTGGAATCATGACCACGGATACCACACCCAAAGGTGCTTCAGAGCAATTTGAGCTTGATGGCATTACTTATACCATGACTGGCATTTCTAAAGGTGCAGGTATGATTCGTCCGAATATGGCGACCATGTTGAGCTTTGTAGCAACAGATATGCCTATTGCACGAACACTTGTACAGAAAATGTTGAAAGTCAGTGCAGACCAGTCATTCAACCGTATTACGGTAGATGGTGATACTTCAACCAATGATTCATGTATTTTTGCAGCGACTGGATGTGCCGGTGGTGTAGAAATCAAGACGGAAGATGATGTCCGTTATACTGTGGTACTGGATGTTTTATCCCGAGTGATGAAGCGTTTGGCGCAACTGATCATCCGTGATGGAGAGGGAGCAACAAAGTTTATTACTGTTGCTGTCGAAGGTGGACATGATACCCAGGAATGTTGTGATATTGCTTATAGTATTGCGCATTCCCCACTTGTGAAAACAGCAATTTTTGCATCTGATCCAAACTGGGGGCGTATTCTTGCAGCTATAGGCTATGCCGGTGTGAAAGACTTGGAGGTCGAAAAAATACAAGTCTGGTTGGATGACGTACAGATTTGTAAAGATGGTGGTGCTGCAGAAGATTATACAGAAGAAGCAGGCGCGCGCGTGATGTCACAAACTGAGATGACAATTCGTGTAGATCTTGGGCGAGGACAAGCCAAAGATACCGTCTATACCTGTGATTTATCCTATGACTATGTAAAAATTAATGCAGACTATCGCTCTTAAGCATTGATATTTGAATTGAGCCTCATTCGTGAGGCTTTTTTATAACAAAACATTTTTCGAGGTGAATTTATGTGCAGTAAAAAGTACAATAAATTCACAAAGGTATACCGCTAGCATGATGCCAGCGACAAGGGATGAGAAGACCTCTTATGAATGATGCGAATAATTTAATTGCCAACGAAGCAAAATCGATTGTGCAAGCGCATTTAGATCGTTTAGGTGAACCAAAGGACAATCGTTTAAGTCCTGAGCTGAAACAACACAAGTTTAATCAAATCAAGGCTGAACTGGAAAAGCAAAATGCTGTTTTAGTGGCGCATTATTACTGTGATCCAGATGTACAAGAGCTTGCAGAAGCAACAGGTGGTTGTGTTTCAGATTCCTTGGAAATGGCGCGCTTTGGTCGAGATCATGAGGCATCTACACTGGTGGTCGCAGGAGTAAAGTTTATGGGGGAAACTTCAAAAATACTTTCTCCCGAAAAAAGGGTGCTCATGCCAACATTGGAGGCAACATGCTCACTCGATTTGGGCTGTCCCGTGGACGAGTTTACTGCATTTTGTGATGCACATCCTGAGCATACCGTTGTGGTTTATGCCAATACATCAGCTGCTGTTAAAGCACGTGCAGATTGGGTTGTGACCTCAAGTTGTGCTGTTGAAATTATTGAACATTTAGACAGTCTCGGTGAGAAGATAATTTGGGCGCCAGACCAACATTTAGGGCGCTACATTCAAAAGAAAACGGGCGCTGACATGCTGCTGTGGGATGGTGCCTGTATCGTGCATGAGGAGTTTCGTGCGCGTGGTATAGACAAGATGAAGGCACTGTATCCAAATGCTGCTGTTTTGGTGCATCCTGAGTCACCAGAGTCGGTGATTGATATTGCTGATGCTGTAGGCAGTACGTCACAATTAATTAAAGCAGCTCAAACACTACCGCAAGACACCTTGATTGTGGCGACAGATCGAGGCATTTTCTATAAAATGCAACAAGCGGTACCCAATAAAACATTGATTGAAGCACCAACAGCAGGTGAAGGGGCAACATGCCGTTCG
The DNA here is from genome assembly GCF_016508585.1 of Acinetobacter baumannii. Lineage (GTDB taxonomy): Bacteria > Pseudomonadota > Gammaproteobacteria > Pseudomonadales > Moraxellaceae > Acinetobacter > Acinetobacter nematophilus. The sequence continues at coordinate 1,003 of NZ_JADVOP010000036.1, read as the reverse complement.
TGTGCGCATTGTCCTTGGATGGCAATGAATGAGCTCGATGGAATTTTGGCCGTTTTACAAAATGCTGATCAAGAAATATTTGTTGATCCTGCTCTAGCAGAACGTGCAAAATTGCCATTAGATCGCATGTTGAACTTCAGCGCACAACTGAAACGGTAAAAATTGTATAAAAAACACCTGAAATGCTTGATTAATATACATTTGACTTGTTTTTTTAACTTTTTTTCAAGATAGGTGTTGACGTCTTGTGGAGTCACGCCTAGAATGCACACCGTACCGCACGATGTGCGATACGCTAAAGCTGAGATGAACGGAGCATAGCACAGCCTGGTAGTGCACCTGGTTTGGGACCAGGGGGTCGTAGGTTCGAATCCTACTGCTCCGACCAATTCTTCAAGGCAAGGTAACGGTGATATCTGTATCATTGGTCATGCGCCTGTAGCTCAGTTGGATAGAGCATCCGCCTTCTAAGCGGATGGTCACAGGTTCGAATCCTGTCAGGCGCACCATATGTTGCTTGATATTATAGAGCCTAAAAAACTTAATGTGACGGTGGATGTAGCTCAGTTGGTAGAGCCCCGGATTGTGATTCCGGTTGTCGTGGGTTCGAGCCCCATCATTCACCCCAATTCCTTAAGTTTGTTGTAAAATCGGAGCATAGCACAGCCTGGTAGTGCACCTGGTTTGGGACCAGGGGGTCGTAGGTTCGAATCCTACTGCTCCGACCATTTACTTGATTTTCCTAGTAAAAATATAAAAATTATCTTTCCTCATCTGTTTTCTTGTTCTTAACTATGTGTATTACTGATTTTATGTGTGTGTTTTAGTCTTACTAACACGTTCCCATATCACTCCCATTCAAAAAATCAAAACAGAGTGAAAAAACATCGAAATCCTTTATTTTAGCAGTGATAGAAATAAAATGAGGGTATCTAATTTTTGAAGTAATAAAGTAATATTTTATAATTAACTATTTATTTTCAATTACTTAATAGTATTTTTA
>NZ_JADVOP010000035.1 GCF_016508585.1 Acinetobacter baumannii | reverse complement strand
CTCTCAATTAAATCAATAACTTATAAAAAATTACTTCTGAAATTACAAAATATTACTTATTGATGTAAGTCTTTTTTTATATAAAATTCAGTTACTTATTTAGTGCTATTACTTTATTACTTCAAGATTGAGCGAAACCATATAAAGACTTATTTTTTGTTCTTTTCTAAATTCCACGGTGATTCATATATTCGAGTTATTCAGAAGAGAAATTCTTTGTTATATTGTCAAAAATACTAACGGATGAAATATGATGATCATGTGTATTGGTGGGATAAATGATGGGACACTAATTTCATATATAGATTCAAATATATCAATTCCTGTTCAAAATGCTATGCCAGAAAAAATGAACTTTGATCCAAATCCTTTTATATCTCCAGTTATATATCCTGCTGAAAGTTATCGTTTGGAAAAATTCAGATTTAATAATGAATATAAATTTGTATATATATTTTCAAAATTAACGAATGAAGAAGTACTGGATGAAGTCCAAAAAAGATGGCATCAAATGGATTTATCTTAAATTGTATTTTTGCAGTGAAATGCAGTATTAAAAAATTAGCCTAAGCAATGAAACAACCTAATAACAATGTACATTCACATTATTAATTATTTTGACTGTCCTTGTAGTAAAACAGAGACATTTAGAGTGGGCAGGTGGGGTGGGGCAACTGCGCGCCGAGAGGCTGACCTTAGATTATTGTAAGTGATAATTATTATCATTTATTCAATAGGTATAAAAAAACCTGCGATTGCAGGTTTTTTTATTTCTGATTTATTTAAGCAATAATAACATCGATCTCTTTGCCCAATGCATTGAAAGCATTCTCCAAAGATTCAATTTTAGTTGAATGCTTTAATGACAATAAGCGATCTGCTTGTTTCTGAATCCAACCTAATCGTCTGGCTAATTCAGCCTTAGTTACATTCTGTTCAAGCATTTCATTATAAAGCTGAACTTTAGATGCAACCAAAACAGGAAGAGCAATTAAATGCTCTCCATCTTCTGCAGCGGTTGGTAGTGGTATCGCTTTACGATCGTCCATATAGATCATAAAAGTTGTTTCAATACCATCTAGCGCTTGAATTAATGCATCTTCTAGTGAATAGCCGACACTATTCAATTCAGGTAAATCCCGACTGGTAATAACGAATGCATCGCCATCAGGTAAAATCTGCACAGGATATTTCATTTTTATCTACTCCAAGTTTGCAACCGTGTGTTGCTGTTCGTAATACAAAGAGTTTGAGCTTAAAGGTCTGGGGGCTTAAAGCCCCAAGTCCCTTTTGATCTTTAAACGAGTGGGTTCTGGTATTTCTTTACTACCATGATTCGGGAAAACACTTCGTCTATCATTTAACTGAATGATCCAGTGAGATCCCTTACCTTTTCTCACAAATATGACACCTTGTGAGATTAGCCACCGTTTAAACTCGTTATAGCTCATTGCTAACTCCTTGTTTAAACAATAAATATATAATAAGACAAATATGTCTTATTGTCAATAAAAATAAGACATATTTGTCTTAAAAACAGCAAAAAATAAGACAAAAATGTCTTATTTTTTTCTTGCATTATTTTGACACTGGAGCGAAAATAAAATCATAAGATATTGATTTGAGAGTATTTATTCATGGAAATTATCAAAATTTCAAAACCATTTGCAAAAACATTTGAAGTTTGGGCAGAAGGTCCTGTTTCATTCTCACCTCGAGCGCTTAAAATAGCGATTGGGCTTGAAGCATTTAAAGTTTCAAAAGAAACAATGGATGAAATTGTTAATACTTCAAATTTTTATGGTGAGCAATTTTCATTAGTCGTTAAACTTTGGAATAACGCATACTGGGATCTACAAGATAAGTTGAACGAACAAAATAGCTAGATTAAAAAAAGCCCTCAAATGAGGGCTTTTTTTATTTAGATTTATTTAGATCATATTCTTTAAACCTAATCACTTCATCTCCTGCCCATTCGTTAAATCGTAATAAGCGTGATTGTAATGGTTTAATTTCATTATGATAAAAAACTTCTGTTGCAGATTTTATATCACCAAACCCCCCTGCATTTGATGGAACAATCCCCATCAATTGTGGTGGAACACGAAGAGCAGCCAAAATATCGTCTCGAGTGATCGATTTGATATTCGTAAAATCATCTTTTGCTGCAATCTCAGAAGTTGGAATAACTTGAATTCCGTCTTTTTTCCCATTTGGACTGTAATAGAATAAATTCCTAAAATTACCTGGTCCTTTACTTTCTTTTAAAGCTGTACGTAATGCAGTGATATCGTTTGGATCTGAAGCAGGGTCATTTACATAAAGGATAAATCCAGCATGAGAGCCATTGTTATAATATTTTCTTCGGAATAATGTCGCTGATTCATTTAGCCATGCGCTTTGCAAAGCCGATATGTATTCAGGTGTTCCGTAAATCTCTTGATTGATATCGGTTTCTCGAATCTGAAAAATTCTATCTTGAGGAAACTCATATTCGACATAACCGTTATGATCATTATTCAAGTAATAATATTGACCTGTATATTGGCCAGCTCTTGTATATTTAGCCAAGGCAGGTTTATACATCATTGTATTTTTTAAACGTGACTTAACATCCTCAACATAAGTATTTCCACACCAAATAAAATCTAAAGCCATTTGTTCAAATGATGCCCTTGATAATCGAGGATGAGGAATATATAAGTTTGCTAAAAAATTTCGTTTGAAAATAATCCCACTACTCAGATAAGGCGTTGAACCATAACTTTTTGATAAACCTTCCAGACTGACCTGAGGTTCATACCAACGACCATTGAACCAACATTCAAGATAATTTGATAAATCATGACCATCTAGAACAGGTACAGCATCACCAAAAGTAAAAGCTTCAGTCTTTGATCCTGATAACATTGGTACATTCGGGTTGGGTAATAGTTTTAAAGCATTAGAAGCAATGCTCATTGCTTTTGAAAATGGATTCATGAATATATCTCGATCATTGAAGAATTGGTTTCTGTGATGCCTGACAGTGGTTCGTTATAAATTGCATGCATGAGTGCCCAAGCGAGATCGGCATGCCCGATTTCATCGGAACGGCCTGCAGTAAAAGTGATTTGCTTTTGAGATGCGGTTAATGTTTTTTTAATGCTCATAAGTGATTGAGCGAGATCTTTATTGCCTGCATCAAATTCGAGTCGACCATTACGAGTGACATCTAATGTTTTATAGACAAGATTTGATTTGACCTCAGGAGAATAAGTAAATGTTGTAAGGGCAGGGAAAAATTGACGTACAAGTTCGGCTACTCCATAACCCATGCCTGTTACATCAATGCCAATGTATGTGACGTTATACCGAAGAGTAATATTTTTTATATGTTCTGCTTGTTGTGCAAAATCATCACCTTTAAATTGATGGCATTCTAAAACACGGAATTTCCCACCTGATACTAATGGAGGGGCAATGACAACTAAGCCTGCATTATCACCTGTTCGGGCTGGGTCATAACCGACCCAAACTGGTTTATTTCCGAATGGTCTATTATGAAAAGGTTTGAAATCGTTCCAAATATCCCATGTATCAACCATACATGACAACAGCATGCCAAGCGGAAACATGGATTGACCATCATCTACAAATTCGCACATGAATAAGTTGCGAAAGTCTTCTGGTGAATATTCAAATTTTAAACGTTCAATATTGAATAAATCACAACCGCCTGCTTGAGCATCTTCAACCGTAACAATCTGACGCCACATCAAGTCTTCACAAACTCGACCATCTTTTAAAGCTTCGTGACTAATATCTATATTTAAATGTTGGTCTTTGGGTTTGCCTTTATTGAATCTACTACCAGTCCAAAATTCATAGGCTTCATGTGTAATAGAAGAGGGAGTCGAAAAGTATGTTTTGCGCCATATGTCATGAGTTGCCATTGCTGAAGCAACTTTTTCTAATTCAGCGAAACCATGCGTCCAGAAAATTTCATCAAAATATAAATTGCCGTGATGACCTTGCGCAGTCCTATAGTTTGTACCTAAAAATCGAAGTTCAGCCCCATTCGATAGAACGATTGGATCTCCTGTAAGTTCGACTCCGCAAATTTCTTCAGCATAAGTTTTAATGTAATGCTTAAAAATATGTGCTTGGGCTTTAGAAGCGGATAAGAAAATTTGATTTCGTCCAGTTTTAAGCGCATCGATCAATGCTTCAAAAGCAAAATAATAAGTCGCACCGATTTGACGACTTTTTAAAATCATACGAGAGCGTTGATCCATTGCTCGATACCAAGTCCATTGGTATTCGAACAATCGTTCTTCAAACGCCAGTACCATTTCTTCGACTTGTTCTTCAGTAAAGTGGTTCGGTACTTTTTTACGTGGTGCTGTATTTCTTTTTCTTATTTCAGGATTGAGATCCGCTTCAGATCCATCCAATCGATATTTTTCTATTCGAGCAAATTCTTTGTAGGCTCGCATTAACATATCGATTTCTTTGATATCACCAGATGTCTTTTTATTTTTTAAAATTAAAGTCATCAAGCGAACAGTGAGGGCATTTTCAACACGGTTTTCGGGTTTTTCTTTTTCCCATTCTTCTCGTGTTTTCCATGCCTGAACTGTTCGTTCATTTTCTTCAAGTACTTCCGCAATATCGACAATTTTCCACCCAAGCCAATAAAGAAATTTTCCTTTTAGCTTGTTGTCCATGATCAAGTGAAGATTTGCGATAGGGGATAGATCGTTCATTACCAAATACGTTTGCTTTTTCGCAAACATTGGCAGTCATCTTTATTTTTATCAGTCTTATTCCGTTGTAGTGCTTAGGTCTACAACTCCCTTTCATTGATAGATATATGCTTCATTGCCCATTCTGCACTTATTCAAAACGTGATTTTTATTCGTCCATTTTTATGAATAGGTTTGCAAATGAGCAAAGATGAAAAGAAATATAAATCGAAGTGGTTTCGTATCGCTACAGCTGGCGACACCACTGACGGTCGTGAAATTCAAGCCGATTGGATCATCCAAATGGCACAGAACTATGACCCGAACACTTACGGTGCTCGTATTAATATTGAGCACTTCCGTTCTGTTTTCCCCGATGGCGTTTTTGGTGCTTATGGTGATGTACTTGCATTAAAAACTGAAAAAGTCACCATCAATGGCGAAGAAAAAGACGCTCTCTTTGCTCAAATCGAACCGACTCAAAGTTTGATTGAACTCAATAAGAAAAAGCAAAAAGTTTATACATCGATTGAAGTTGATGAAAACTTTGCGAATAAAGGTTCGGCTTATTTGGTTGGTTTGGCTGTGACTGATTCACCTGCATCACTCGGTACCGAAATGTTGGCATTTGCTGCAGGCGCAACAGTCAATCCATTTGCTGACAAAAAGCAACGTCCTGAAAATTTATTCACTGCAGCAACCGAAACCAAACTCGAATTCGAAGAAGTAAAAGAAAAACAATCTTTTGCGCAAGGATTAAACGAAAAAATCAAAAGTCTTTTTTCAAAGCAAGACAAAGCCGAGAAAAAAGCGGATGAGTCTTTTTCTGAACAAGAGCAAGCGATTTTAACCATTGCTGAAGAAACATCGAAGCAAGGTGAAGCCGTAACGGACTTGGAAACCAAGTACAGCGCTTTGAATGACGAGCACACACAACTCAAAAAGGATTTTAACGATTTCAAGACCAAGCTCGATGGTGAGCCTGATCATGAAGAACGTCCAAAATCTGGCAACTCGAAATTCACTGAAGTTGTCGACTGTTAATTCAACGCTATAAATATAAAGAGTAATTCATATGCTTCTAAATACACGTAAAAAATACAATGCTGCAATGGTTCAACTTGCATCAGTCAATGGCGTTGAAACGGTTAATACACAATTTAATGTATTACCCTCAATTCAACAAAAGTTAGAAACCAAAATCCAAGAATCATCAGAATTTTTGAGTCGCATCAATATTTTTCTTGTTGAGCAAATGTCGGGTGAACGGATTGGCATGGGGATTTCGGGTCCGATTGCATCACGTACCAATACAGACAAAGAAGATCGCCAAACCAATGATCCGACTACACTGGATAGCCGTAAATACTTGCTCCAAGAGACTGATTTTAATACTCACATTAAATACAGCAAGTTAGACCAATGGGCGAAGTTTCAAGATTTCTATGTTCGTTTCCGCAGTGTCATTATTCAACGCCAAGCTTTGGACCGTATCATGATCGGTTTCAACGGTGTAAAAATTGCCGAGAAAACCGATATTGTTGCCAATCCAATGCTTCAGGATGTCAACAAAGGTTGGCTACAAAAACAACGTGAAGAAAATCCGCAGCGTATTTTGTCATCTGGCGCAACGGTTGGAAAAATTACAGTTGGTAAAACGGGTGACTTCAAAAACTTAGATGCATTGGTGATGAATATTACCGATGAATTTATTGCCCCTTGGCATCAAAATGCTGATTTAGTCGTGATTTGTAGCCGTAAATTACAGTCTGACAAATATTTCCCATTGGTCAATAAAGATCAAGAAAACTCAGAAAAATTGGCTGCAGACATCATTATCAGCCAAAAACGTATGGGTAACTTACCTGTATATGCTGTGCCGTTCTTCCCTGAAGATGCTTTGCTTGTAACAACGTTTGATAACTTATCAATCTATGTTCAAGAGGGTGCTCGTCGACGCACGATTATTGACAATGCAAAACGTAAACGTATCGAAAATTATGAATCTTCAAATGAGGATTACATGATTGAAGATCTCGAACTGTGTGCAATGGCTGAAAAAATCGAAATCTTGCCAGAGTAAATCATCATGAAAAACTTTGCTCGAGAACATTATCAAAAGCATTGTGCAAAAGCAGCTGCAGAAACAGCAGCTGCTTTTGGTGAAATGCAAAATATGACCGCTTTTGAGTTACAGATGGTTCAATTGAACAATGACCGCCAACGACTCAAACAAATACAAGCAAATGCTGGCAAGATCGTCCTTAAATCTGCTTTGTTACCGAACTATTTACCTTATATCGATGGAATTCTTGAAGCGGATAAATCAAATCAAGATGAAATCTTTATGACGATTTTGGTTTGGTGTATCGATGTAGGTGACTATAGCAAAGCATTAGAAATGGCTGAATTTGCTTTGCGCCATAACATGCTTATGCCTGACGCATTTAAACGTAATACAGCAACCTATGTTGTCGAAACTATTGCGGAAGTATTTCTTAAACAGCTCAAAACCAATGTATCGGTCGACACTTCAGTATTAGAACAAGTTGAACAATTGATTCTAAATCCTGATTTAGATCCAAGCGTATTGGATATGCCTAACCAAGCCAAAGCAAAACTTTATGTTGCTTTAGGTAAAGCTCAAAGCAAATCAATTCTAAGTCCAGATGATCCAAGTGATGCAGATTTAGTATTAGCTCAATCAGCTCAGACTTATTTATCTTTTGCTTATGATCTCGACGAAAAATGTGGTGGCTTGGGCGATCTCAAATCTATCAATAAACTTTTAGATAAATTTGCAGATCGTCTACCTAAACCTGAAACCAATACTGAACAGAATGCCGGAGAGAAATCTCAGACATAAGAGTGCCCACGCACCGCATGGGCGAACAATGGTGATGTCATTACAAAGTAATACACATTAAAGCCAATGTTCCCACCCATGCACTAAATATTCAAAGAAAACACGGCAGGGGACAGCATGGGATTTGTAGCAAATGGCAATTTATCATCAAGCGGTATCAAAATCGAAAGTGACTCGTTTTATCCGATTATTGATCTTGATCAAATCCGGGAGATTGTTCGAATCGATGGGGCAGTTACTAATCAACGTCTTCAACAAATCATTATTGAAGAAGTCATCGATGTAAATCGTCTGTTAAACCGTTTAAAAGAAAATGCATCTTCACTTGCTGATTTAGCAACTACGTTTATCAATGATCAACCTGACACAGATTACTTATATTTATCGGCTGTTTCGAATGGCGTGTCAGCAAAAGTCAATGAAAATTATCGCAATTATGACAGCTCTAATTCGGGTGCGAATAAAGCAGTAAAAGCCGAGTTGACTGTCGATGATTATCGTCGCAATAAGCAATGGGCAATTCAGCAGCTATTGGGTGAAAACCATACGATTGTGGAGTTGATATGAAAATGAAAATATCTTCAAAGGAAACCCATGAGCGAGTGTATTCCTATCGTTTTTCTCAAAAAGAGTTAGAACAAATTGCACTTGAAAAGGTTGCAAGTGAACTTGGATTAAATTTGGAATCTATAGATATTCAGACGGAGTCAAGAGTTATTTCACAAAGTAATGGGATTAATCCAACAACTTATGAATGCTCAATTCGGATTGTAGAAACATTGGATTATAAGGACTAAGTCATGTCTAAAACCATCACCGCAATTCAAAACGATACTATCGATTCGATCTGTTGGCGTGAGTACGGGCGAAGTTCTGGTGTCGTCGAGTTGGTTTTAGAAGCAAATCCAAAACTTGCAGTACTTGGAGTATTTCTACCAATGGGAACTCAAGTCATCCTGCCAGAAATCGAAACGCCAACACAGACAAAACAAACCATTAATCTATGGGACTAAAACAAATGGCAGAACCTACAGCAACAACAGCAGTGACCTTTGGCGCAGTACTTTCCCTTTTACCCTTCGTGAATGGTGATGCGTTGTTAGGTGCTGTTTTTGGTGCAGCATTATTCGCAACAACAAGAAAAGATTTAAAGCCAATGCAACGTTTAGCAACCATGCTTTTGGCAACAGGCATTGGCTATTTACTTTCTCCTGAAGTCACAGCACGCACATTTATTTCAAATGATGCAACTGCAGGCATGATTGCTTCGATTTTCTCATTACCCATTATTTTGAAGATTATTGTTTGGGTAGATCAATCAAGCCTATCAGACATCCTTAACAAAATTTTTCGTGGTGGAGGGTCATCATGATGGAACTATTTTTTCAAAGTATCGCTCTAGTTGCTTATCTCATTTGTGGATTCAGAATCATTTGTTTTGATGCAACAGGATTAAGACATCGCCGAGGTTATTCAATCTTGGCCACAATTCTGATTGGGGCATTTCTAGGGCAAAGCGTACATATTTTATTTTTTAAAGATCCTGTGACACTTTGGGATGCCATATTTTCCGTTTTGCTTGCTGTTCTGATTTGGAAAAGTAAAGGCAATGTAGCAAAACTTATCTGGAGTACATCATGACGATTATAAAATTTGGTGCAAAGGGTGATGCTGTCGTTACGATTCAAAAGCAATTGATTAAATTAGGCTATAAGGGATTAAACGGAAAGCCTTTAAATCCTGACGGTGATTTCGGTAATAACACAGAATATGCAGTCATGCAGTTTCAGAAAAAAACTGGACTTGTCGATGATGGTAAAGTCGGTGACAAAACCCGTTTAGCCTTACAAGGTGGAAACACGGATAAATTTTTAAAAGGTTCTGATTATACAAAAGCAGCGCAGCGCCTTAATGTTCCTGAACTTGATATCCGTGCATTTGGTGCAACAGAAGCTCGAGGCGTAGGGTTTTTGAAAAATGGAAAGGCAAAAATCTTATTTGAACGCCATAAAATGTTTTCATACCTGGTCAAGTTTAAGGGTAAAGCATTTGCTAATGAGCAAATGAGACTTTTTCCGAATTTAGTCAATACGGCCACTGGGGGTTATAAAGGCAATGAGGCTGAATATACTCGTCTTTCGCTTGCCAAAAATATCCATGAAGAATCAGCTTTGATGTCTTGTTCATGGGGACAATTCCAAATCATGGGCGAAAATTGGCAAGATCTTGGCTATAAATCTGTCTTTGATTTTGTTGAACAAATGCAAACATCTGAATCCTTACAGTTAGAAGCATTCATTCGATTCATTGAAACCAAAAAAGGCTTATTGGCTGCACTACAAAAAGAAGATTGGGACACCGTTTTTCGTTTGTATAATGGACCAGCATATAAAAAGTTGGGTTATGAAGCGAAGTTCATCAAAGAGCGTGCACACTTAGAACCGATATATGGAGTTCAAAAAAGCGCATGAATATTTTGAATTTACTTAAACCATTTGCGAAGCCTATGCTAGCTTTACTTGCGATGATTTGTTGGTATTTCGCATTTCAATATTACAACCATATTCAGCAAAAAATAGGGCAGTTAGAACAGCAACTTATCCAAAAACAAGAGCAGCTGCAAACTCAGTACCAAAATATTGAAAATATCCGTACTGAAGTGCTGAAGCAAAACCAAGCCATTGCAGACTTACAGAAAACTCAAAGCGAAATACAAACAAGCGCAGGGCAAAGGCAAGTCTTACTCAAAGAGATTTTTTCAAATGATGAAACAAGCAAAATTTGGGCTAGTCAGCCTGTGCCTAATGCTGTTCGTGGCATGTTCAACAGCCCCAAAACAACAGCTTCAGCAACTTTACCCGATGCTCACGCCTTGCCTTAAACCAATGTTTGTTATCAATACAAATCAAGACTTGGTTGATGCTTTGGAACAGACAGAACTCTCACGTTCTTTATGTGCTGCCCAAGTCGATGCGGTCATCAAGATCCAACAGGAACAGTTATGAAAAAACCTGACAGTCTTAAAACTCACATGATTAATGCCGTAAAGGAATTACAGCGAGATCCAGATCGTATGCTGATTTTTACAGACAAGGGCAATATTCGTTGTACCTTGGCCAACGGACTGTCATTTGAGTATGTATATGATTTAAATTTTATTTTGACTGAATATGCAGGCGAATTGGATGCAGTCATGATTCCTTTGCTAGATTGGATTCGATTCAATCAACATGAACTTCTAGCAAATTTAGAAAAAAGCAAAGACGCATTTAAATTTGAAACAGTGATTTTAGATAACAACACAGTCGATTTATCACTTACATTTACTTTAACTGAGCGTGTAATTGTAAAACGCCAAGAAGATGGTAGTTTGAATGTAACGTTTCCAGACGAGCCACAACACGACAAAGCTACTCAACCGCAGCCGTATAAAATGATTGACAATAAAACTGGCGAAGTACTGGCTGAATGGATGTCGGCTGAACCTGAAGAGCAATATTTCTAATGGCTGAACTTCAAGCATTAACTGACCATTTAAACGTGATGCTGAATCAACTCAGTGAAGCTGAACGTCGGAAGCTTGAAATGGATATTGCTCGAAAACTTAGAGCAATCCAGAAAACAAGAATTACCAAACAAACCAATCCTGATGGATCTGCATATATTCCTCGAAAATTTCGTCTCCGGGACAAGAAGAACAAAATTAAAAATAAAATGTTCAATGTCATCAAAAATGCCAAATATATGCGGATTGAACGTACTCCCGATGGGATCGCTATAGGTTTTGCAGGTCGAGTGGCATTTATTGCTAAAATTCATCATTTTGGATTAAGAGGTAAAGTCGATAAAGATGGTCCGACAGTCCAATATGCCCGTCGTGAACTTTTAGGTTTTACGCCCGAAGAAATCAACATGATTGAAAATGAAGTGCTCAACTACATCTCAAAAAAATAAAAAATCGAGTTGTAAACATAACGACTACAACAGCAAAAGCATGAAATAAACAAATGACTGCAACACGATTGCAGACATGAATGCAGATATCTTACGACGTCTTGAAAACCTGATTCGTTTGGGAACAATCAAGACTATAAATCCGTCTGAACCTTACCTGACTGTGACCGTCGAAACTGGCGAGATCACAACGGGTCAGCTTCGCTATGTCAATTTAAGGGCAGGGGATGACAAAACATGGGACCCCCCATCAATTGGTGAAGAAGTCATTATTTTCAGTCCATGCGGTGTACTAGAGATCGGCTTTGTTTTAGGTGGCTTAAATAATCTTTCTCATCCTGTAATTTCCCAAGATCTCAATAAAAATATTCGTTTATTTGCAGATGGTTGTTCCATTTCTTATGACTCCAAAAATCATGCTTTAGATGTCATTTTGCCTGCCAATGGGACTGCCGTGATTACTGCACCGGGTGGATTAACCATCAATGCAAATACGACCATAAACGGCAATGTTCAAGTCAACGGTAGTACCGCAATGACTGGAAATAATACCGTTGGCGGTAGCCAATTGGTGCAAGGCAGCAGCCATTCAACAGGCGAATTCAGTACAGATGCAGACGTCAAAGCAGGAAATATCAGTTTAAAACAACACAAAACATCGGGTGTCAAATCTGGTGGCGATACTTCAGGAGTGCCCATTCCATGATGTCACGTTATGACGCTTCAACTTTGACAGAACAACAACACATAGAGCAGTCGCTTGAAGACATTGCTACAACACCAATCGGATCTCGAACCCATCGACGAGAGTATGGCACTAGTTTAGCTGATTTGATCGATCACCCATTGAATGAGGTGCTGATCTTAAAGTGTTACAGCACACTGTATAGCGCTTTTACTCGTTGGGAGGATCGTATCGAAATCAATCAAATCCAAGCGGTCGAAATCGGTGAGGGGAATTTGATGATGGATATTTCAGCAATTTATTTAAGTACAGGAAATCCAATGAATTTCAAAGTACCTTTCTATCTTGGAGCTATAGCATGAGTGTTGTTGACTTCTCACAGCTTCCTGAACCTAAGCTGATTAGCGATCTTGATTATGAAAAGCTGTTCAATCAACGTAAAGAAAATTTCATCGCTTTGTATGAAGAAAAAGACCAGGATAAATGGCGGTTAATTCTTAGCCGTGAATCAGATCCAGTCGTCAAACTCTTACAAGAAAATACGACTCTGGAACTCAATTACAAAGCCAAATGTAATGAGGATGCTCGTTCATTATTATTGGCTTATGCAACAGGTGCAGATCTTGATCATTTAGCTCTGACAGAATACGGCTTAACACGCTTAATTGTTACCCCTGCAAATAATACCGTCGTTCCGCCATTGCCTGCAGTCTATGAATCTGATGAACGACTTAGAGAACGTTGTTTATTGTCATTTGAAGCAATGAACACTGCTGGATCTGCAAATGCATACCGATTCTTTTCGTTATCTGCCGATGGTCGTGTATATGGCGTTAAAGTTTATTCGCCTGAAGAAAATCCATATTTACTGGACATCATCATTTCACAGATTGATAGCTTTAACGCTGAAGCTTCAGCAGAACTGATTAGTATTGTTCAAAAAGCTTTAGATCCTGAACATGTCCGCCCAGTATGTGATCGTCCCATCGTAAAATCTTCAATAGCTACACCATTTCAAATCGTTGCTCGACTGTTTATGGGCAAAAATGCTGAAGATTCTTTGATGCTAGAAGCAGCCAATATTCGGATTAATAAATACATAGAACAAGTCAAAAAGAATGGTTCAAGCATTCGATTATCTGCAATTTATGCTGCATTGCATGTGGATGGTATTAGCCGTGTGATTATCGATCAACCCACTGCAGATATAGAAATTGATACTTGGCACCATGCTTATTGCAATTCAGTGAATATCACCATTGGAGGTACAGAATGAAATCATTACTACCTCCAAATGCCACACAACTTGAAAGAAATCTAGCTGAAGTCAATAAAAAAGCTTTTGATATTCAATCAATTCGTATCATAAAAGATATTGATCACGTTCCACCACAGTTTCTTCCATTTATTGCATGGCAAAGATCTGTTGATTATTGGGATGACAATTGGCAAGACAGTTTAAAACGTACTGTAATTAAAAATGCCAAAGAACAGCACAAAATTAAAGGCACAGCGACATCGATTCGTCGAGCACTAGAGCCGTTCGGCTATGAAGTCAAGTTAATTGAATGGTTTAAGGCAACGCCAAATCTTAGACCAGGAACATTCAATTTAGAACTGGACCTGATTGGCAAAAGTCTTAGCTCAGAAGTGTTTTATGAAGTTAGACGACTTGTATCAGATGCAAAATCTGCATCACGTCATTTAGCGAATTTAACCATTACATCGAATCCTGTTTTGATCTTAACAAATACGATTGTTCACCAAACAGCACTTACTTATTCAAGTCTTCCGAGAAATTAATAATGGCAGAATACTATAATGTCACCACGACTTTGGGTGACGCAGAAATCGCAAAAGCGATTGCAACAAACACTAAATTAAATATTACCCATATTGCCTTTGGTGACGGCAATGGATCTGTTCCAACGCCATCCAAAACTAGAACAACTTTAGTGAAAGAAGTACATCGACAAGCGGTGACCAAGTATGAACGTCATCCGACTGTTAGTAATTGGATTGTTGTAGAAACCATTATTCCATCGAATATCGGTGGGTTCTGGATTCGTGAAATGGGTGTCATTGCAGATGGTAAATTAATTTCACATGGTTCGCATGCACCGTTTGAAAAAGTTGCAGATCCATCTGGCGTTTCGGAATACCGGTTAAAATTCACTCTCGATGTAAGAGATGGGAATGTTGTTGCCATCACTTTGGATCAGTCTTTGATTTATGCAACTCAGGCATGGGTGGAAGAAAACTATATTAAACGAGCCGAGATTGTAGATAATCTAACAACAGATGCTTCCAATAAACCTTTGTCAGCAAAGCAAGGTAAAAAACTTCAAGATGACAAATTTGATAAATCGGGGGGTACTTTAACGGGTGAGATTAATATCAATACTGGTGAAAATTCACCTATTAAAACGTTGTTAAATAAAGCAGGTTCAATTACTACAAACGGACCTACAGAATTAGCCTCTATCATTCACGCCATGTCATTTGGATGGTATGAATCAGAATGGCAGATCGGAAATGTAAGAAGTGGATCTCAAGAAACTGCAGGCTTCGGTGTAACCCTAGGAAATTCAAATTTACGCTTTTTAATTAATGGAAATGGCGTAAGTAATTACGGTACATTTTATTCTGTAGGAAAGGTGACTGCACCCGAATTTACGGGACTTTTGGACGGTTCAATAAAAGCCAAAGACCAAAGAAATGTTTCTCCGGCTCAGATTGGTTTAGATCGTTTCGGATGCTACTTTGCAGATTATGCAGGCATTCGCTATGGAAGCAGTAACGGTGCTTTATATGGAGACTTTTTAGCATTCAATACTTATCATGATCAATCAGGTGGTAAAGCGAATGGTCTATTTTTAGATAAAACAGCACAACGAATTTATCATTTCCAGAATAATTTTGGCGCAGAAAGTTGGGGTGCACCAAGAGAAATTGCATATACAGACAATCAAACATTTTCTGGTATTAATACATTTGAACATGGAGTCCGGGTCACTGGTTTTGGGCTCGGATTTAAATATCTTGCCAAAGGTATTGCTGGAGATAATGACGCTGGTTGGATAGGTGTAGGAGCTGATCTTATAAATTCGGGCTACTTAGAAATAGCAACAGGAGATGATGGAACAGAACCAATTTTTGTACGTCAATATAATTCAAATTCAGTACAAGATGCAGAAGCGAGAAATTCAGTAAAAAATGAGTTAATACTACTTGATTATAACGGTGACACAAAAACATCAAAGAATATACATGCTTCATCTTTTGTATCTACAAGAGATGAAGCGAGCATGCACTCAACATCGGGGCGCTACTTATTTATAAACTCAAATCGTTGGGGGAGTTTTAGTCCGACTTCAGGATATATACCTTTATCTGTAGATTGTGGCGGTACGGGCAACGGACAAGGTATTGCGCCATCTGCTTCCAAACTTCAAGTAGCTCGAAAGATCAACAATGTGGATTTTGATGGTACCACGGATATTAATATTCAAGACACAACAGCTTTTTATGCAAATGGTATCACTGCTGCATCTAATGAGTACCCGGCATGGAATGCTAAAAGTGGCGTTTACCAAAAAAATGAAAATGGATTTTCTGCAAATGTACTTCACTTTCTAGGTGCAGGTTCAGCTTCTGCAATTCAACTTTTAGCATATTATAGTAATGGTGGACTTTACTATAGATCATCTCGTGATAGCGTCGGCTTTGAAAAGAATTTTGATCGCGTAGTCACAGAAAATGGGGGAATAGCACCTCTAGCAACAAAACTTTTAAATGCTCGAAAAATATTTGGGCAAAATTTTGATGGAACAAATGATGTTTCAGGAAATTTGACAGCTGATACAGGCATGTTGCTTGCGGACTCTTATCACTATATTGATATGGGACGAAGTGGCTTAGATCGAATGAATTTTAATGTTTACAGTGGTGTATTTAATTTTATAAACGCACAAAATGGCAGTATCGTAGCTCGTTTAAATTCAAATGGTATTGATTGCAATGCTGCGACTGCATCTAGACTTCAAAATCCGCGAATGATAAACGGTGTAAATTTTGATGGTACAGGTGATATTAATATTGCAGCACCGATGCGTTATTTAGGTAATGTAAATTCTGCAAGTATTAATGATGCGATCAGTGATGGTTTTTACTTAGCTGCAGATGTAAACATTTCTGGTCTTTATCCGTATGGTGTTTTAGAAGTAAGAGTTACAGGAAATACGATCCATCAAACTTATTATTCACATAACGACAGCCTGAATGGATCTGTAGCAGTGCGTCAAAGTTGGGGTGGGAATGCTGCATTTACGCCATGGCGAGTCCTCGACAGCCATGTTGCAGAAGTTTCACCCATTCCATTTGCCGGAGATGCAATTCCTCCTGGATATATAGCAATGATGGGACAAGCAATTTCTCAATCAAGCTACCCTATTTTATATTCAGTCTACGGAGCTTATTTAATAGATATGCGCGGTGAGTTTATCCGTGGTTGGGATGCGGGAAGAGGTGTAGATTCATTACGGGGAATTAGAAGCTTCCAAGGTGATGCTATAAGAAATATAACGGGAACATTTTCAGGTGGTTTAGGTGATCGTTCTGAAGGCGCTTTTTTCCAAACTGGAGGGGGGCACAGACAATCTGGGGATACTGCACAACAAAGTGTTTTTAGTTTTGATGCATCAAGAGTTGTGCCAACCGCATCCGAAAATAGACCACGAAATATTGCATTCAATTATATTGTTAGAGCGATTTAACTATGAATATTAAATTTTCAGAAAAAGACCAAGTTATAACAGCTTATTCTTATGATTCAGAGATGATTTATTGTGGTGCTTTTGAATACAATTGGTTAAAAGACACAGGTCTAGCAGCAAATAGTACAGACATTAAACCGCCGAAAATCCCTAAGTCTAAAATTGCCATTTTTGATTTAAGTGCACAAAAATGGTCAATTGTGAATGATTATCGCAATATGACCGCTTACAACATTATTGATCAAAGTGAAGTCAAAATCGATTATGTGGGTGATGTTAAAGATGGGTTTACATTGCTTAAACCTAACTCAATTTATGAAACATGGTTAGACAATGCTTGGGTAGACCAACGAACAGAAGAAAAAATTATCAGTGACGAAATAGCTATATTACCGCCACTGACAAGAAGACAATTCAGACTAGCTTTAGTTCAAAATGACTTCGATCTTTCTTATATTGAAGAAAAAATCAAAAGTATCGATGACATTAAGCAACGGCAAATAATACAAATTGAATGGGAAGATGCTCAAATTTTTGAGAGAACAAGCACAAGCTTAAAAGTTATGGCAGATATATTGGAGTTAGATGATCAGAAAATTAATGACCTTTGGAAACAAGCTTTAACTTTTTAATGCTTAATTAAGTTGTAAACATCACCACTACAACGGCAAAAAATAGCCGTTTTAGGCACAATTTGTAAGCCTGTGATCTGAATACAAAACAACAGATCACAGGCTTTTTATATGGCTACAGATTATTTTCACGGAGTCCGAGTCTTAGAACTCAACAACGGCTCCCGTCCGATTCGGACTGTATCAACTTCAGTCATTGGTATGATTGCAACAGCTGAAGATGCAGATCCGTTACTCTTTCCACTGAATACAGCTGTACTCATCACCGACATTCAAGGTTCAATTGAAAAAGCGGGCGAAAAGGGGACATTGGCACGCTCGTTACAAGCCATTGTTGACCAAACTAAAGCTGTCGTTGTTGTTGTTCGCGTTGAACAAAAAACCGATGAAGCTGAACAAAAAACGGCTGTGATTGGTGGGCAAGTCAACGGCAAATATACAGGCATGAAAGCCTTATTGACTGCAGAACAACACTTAAAAGTTAAACCACGAATTTTGGGTGCACCAGGACTCGATTTTCCTGAAGTTGCGACTGCTTTTGCTGCGCTTGCACCTAAACTGAAAGCCTTTAACTACTTGTCTGCATATGGTTGTGAAACCAAAGAAGAAGCTGCAGCGTATCGAGATGCAATCGGTTCTCGTGAAACGATGTTGATTTATCCAGATTTCCTAGGTTGGGATACCGCTACTTCAAGCACAACTACATTTGAAGCTACAGCACGGGCTTTAGGCTTACGAGCAAAAATTGATAATGATATCGGTTGGCACAAAACAATATCAAACGTTCCAGTCAATGGCGTTACAGGCATTTCAAAAGATGTGTCTTGGGAACTTCAAAGCATGGACACCGATGCCGGATATCTCAACTCCAATGAAATCACCACATTGATTCAACGTGACGGCTTCCGTCTATGGGGGTCTCGTACATGTTCGGAAGATCCATTATTCCAGTTTGAAAACTATACCCGTACAGCCCAAGTGATTTCAGACACGATGGCAGAGGGGCACATGTGGGCAGTCGACAAACCACTTCATCCGACTTTAGCCAAAGATATTGTTGAGGGCATTAATGCCAAATTCCGTGATCTAAAAACTCAAGGTTACATCATCGATGCTGAATGTTGGTTCGATCCAGACGCAAACAGTAAAGAAACTTTAAAAAATGGTCAATTACGACTGGATTACGATTATGGACCGGTACCACCGCTTGAAGATTTAACCCTCCGACAACGCATTACAGACAAATACTTGTCTAATTTTGCCTCTCGTATGACTTCATAACAGGACATAAATCATGGCTTTACCTAAAAAATTAAAAAAAATGAACCTGTTCAACGAAGGTAATTCGTATCTTGGTGAAACAGGTGAAGTGACCTTGCCAAAGCTTGGGCGTAAGTTGGAAGACTGGCGAGGCGGTGGTATGAGTGGAAATATCAAGTGGGATGCTGGTCTGTCGGATGACATGATCGAATTCGCTTGGAAGCTTGGCGGTATCGATCCATTGGTCATTGGTCAATATGGTGCTGCAACAGTGAGCGCACTAGGTTTGCGTTTTGCAGGATCTTATCAACGTGACGATACAGGTGAAACCACTGCACTCGAAATTGTCGTTCGTGGACGTCATGAAGAAATTGATCTCGGTAATGCCAAAGCAGGCGATGACACTGAACTTTCAATCAAAACCATCTGGTCATATTTAAAAATCACCATCGATGGCCAGGAATACATCGAAATCGATATTCCGAACATGATTGAAAAAGTGAAGGGTGTCGACATGCTTGCCGAGCACCGTAAAAACATAGGTCTTTAGTTTTTCCTACCCTTCTGTAGTTTCGTACTGCAGAAGGTTTTTTTACATCAAATTTATTTAAGGAATTTGCTATGCAAACTCAAAAAACAGAACAAACATCTGAACAGATCCAAAACCTACAAGCCATCCAACCAGACATGGAAGTCGTAGAACTAGATACGCCTTTTAAAATTGGAAATACAGAAATCAGCTCGGTTGAAGTACGTAAGCCAAGTGTGCCGGCATTACGGAAAGTGCGTATTGCAGACATCTTGAATGGCGATGTCAATTCGATTTGTACTTTGCTTCCACTATGTACTTCAAATCCAACATTGACCAAACAACAGCTTGATTACCAAGTTGATCCTGTCGATATCATTCAGATGGGGGCGGTCATCATTGGTTTTTTGCAGCCGAAATCAGTACGTGCGGAAATTGCACTCCAACAGTAGACGATGCCATAGCCAATATTGCGGTTGTTTTTCACTGGCAACCGCAGGCTTTTACAGATATGTCACTCAGTGAATTGATGGAATGGCACCAGAAAGCCATTGAGCGGAATGGGGCGGATGATGAGTAGTAAGTTAAAATTAGAAGTCATTTTCGGGGCTAAAAATACTTTAAGTCCTGCACTAAAAACGATTATTGGTAGCAGTAATGCTGCCAGTAATGCTTTAAAAAAAACTAGAAATGAAATTAAAGCATTAAATGATCAACAGAAAAAAATAGACGGCTATCAAAAACAAAAGAAAGCCGTTCAAGATCAAGCAAAATCACTGCAAGATCTCCAAAACCATATTAAGAATTTACGTCAACAGATGAAAGCTAATCCATCTGCAGATCTGACCAGGGAATTTGATAAGGCAACTAACAAAGCCAAAAAGTTAAAGCAAGAGTACGAAAGTAATCGTATACAGTTACAGCGTATGCGCTCAGAAATGAATAGTTCTGGACTTTCAACAAATCGGCTTGCTGAACATCAACAGAAATTAAAAACTCGTCTTAGCCAAGCCAATCAGTCCATGCGTGAACAAGAGCAACGGCTTAAACGTATGGCTCAACTTCAACAAAATTATCATAAGACTGCAGGGCAAGTGCGTACTGCAGCCATGTACGGTGTTGGAGCAGCTGCAACGGGGGCAGGCGTACTTTATTCTATGCGTAAGCCGATCGAAGAAAACAAGAGCATGGACATAGCTCAAAACAAAATTGGATCTTTAGGTTTAGGCAAAGAAGCAACCGAAGAAGCGACCAAATATGCCAAGGCGATGAAAACATTCGGTACTTCGACTTTAGACAATATGAACCTGGTCCTAGACGGTGTAACGGCATTCGCAGACGTCCATCACGCAAAAATGGTTGCACCGATGTTGGCCAAGATGAAATTTGCCAATGAAGCCATGTATGGCAATGAAGCAGGCGCAGAAAATGAAAAAAAATTCATGGACATGCTCAAAGTCATTGAAATGCGTAATGGGTTAAAGAGTGATTCGGCTTTTAAAGAACAAGCCAATATTATTCAACAAGTGATAACGGCAACTGGTGGTCGTGTTCAAGCTGAAGAATGGCTCAATGTGATTAAAACAGGCGGTATCGCAGCCAAAGGCATGGACAGCAAAGCCTTTTATTACAAGATGGAGCCGCTTGTCCAAGAAATGGGAGGATTCCGTGTCGGTACCGCCATGATGTCTGCTTATCAAAACTTGTATCAAGGTCGAACAACGCAGCGAGCTATGGGGAATTTGGATAAGTTTGGATTAATTGGTGACCCAACCAAAGTTAAACACAATAAAACAGGGGATTTATCCTATTTAGACATTGGCGCAATCAAAGGTGCAGATCTGTTTAAAAAAGATCAATTCGCTTGGATGGAACAAGTTTTAGTTCCTGCATTAAATGCCAAAGGCATTACCAAAGAGGGTGATGTCATCGATGCAATTGGGAGTATTTTCTCTAACCGAACAGCATCAAACTTATTTGCCCAAATGTATCAGCAGCGTGACCAGATCCATAAAAATGCAAAATTAAATGCAGGTGCCGAAAACATCGATCAATTAAGCGATCGTGCAAAGGGAACCACGACAGGTAAAGAACTCGAAGCAAAAGCCAAGTTGCATGATGCTTATCTGCAGTTCGGGCAAACTATTTTACCAATTTATACAAAGGCCATTGAAATGGCCACAGGTGCATTGGCCACTTTTACAGGTTGGATGGAACGTAATCCGACATTGGCAAAAATGCTAGGCACAGGGCTGCTTGCGATTGCAGTTAGCCTGGTCGCCATTGGTGGTGCTTTGGCTATCTTTTCTCCATTAATTTTAGGCTTACTCAGTATGCGTTTGATTATGGGGACATTGAGTGGAACAACGACAGTATTCTCAAAAGTATTCAGTAAATTACCATCTGTCTTCGGAATTTTAAGAACTGCAGTATTTGGGGTCGGTCGGGTTTTCTTATGGTTAGGACGTGCATTGATGATGAACCCAATAGGATTCGCGATAACGGCTATTGGTGTCGCAGCATATTTAATTTATAAAAATTGGGCGCCAATTAAAGCCTTTTTTATCAACCTGTGGAATGGCGTTAAAAATGCATTTAATACTGGGGTTTCGTTTATTAAAGGAATTATTCAAAGCATCGACCAAACCTTTGCTGAAAATCCGATCTTAAACTTACTTGTTCCAATTATTGGTATTCCACGTTTAATCATTGCCAATTGGGAACCGATCAAAGCCTTTTTTAGCAGCGTTTGGACACATATTTCATCCATCTTTGCACCAATTGGCCAGTGGTTTAACGGGCGAATGAATGAAGTAAAAAATGCCTTTTCAAATGGTATCAATATCTTAAATTCAATCATCAATAACTGGTCGCCATTCGGTTTGTTTTATAAAGCATTTGCAAAAGTTTTATCCTGGTTCGGTGTTGATCTACCTGCTAAGTTCACTGGCTTTGGAAGCATGATCATTGATGGTTTGGTGAAAGGTATTCAGGCAGGCTTTGAAAAACTCAAATCACTATGGGCAACGATTAATAGTTGGATGCCTGACTTTATGCGAAAAACAATGGATATCCATTCACCTAGCCGAGTTATGGCAGGCTTGGGCGGTCATATCATGTCAGGTTTAAATGTCGGATTGGATCGAGCATTTCCAAACCTGAAAGCCAAGTTTGCCGATGTCGTCAGTATATTTAAACCCGATGCTGAACTCCTACAAAAAATTGATGTCACTCCTGCACTTGGAAAAATCAAAACAGCACCGCTATCGGCTTCTTCAAGTGGATCGAGTGGAGTCGTCGTTCAAGGCGATACGTTTACAATTAATTTTAATGTTGCACCGGGACAAGACATTCGCCAGATCCAAAGCATGATTGAAAATTTACTAGATCGTCGAGATCGGGAGAAAGCCGGTCGTATTCGTTCAAACTATCGAGACCAGGATTAAAACAATGATGATGATTTTAGGCATGTTTGTCTTTTCAATACCAACAGCCACATATCAAAGCTTGCAACGAAACAATAGTTGGAATCATGCATCGAACAATAGAGTCGGTGATATGCCTGCATATCAGTTCACTGGCAAAGGCGAAGATGTCATAACGCTTGACGGTTCAATCGTTCCTGAGTTCGGATCTCAAATCTCATTAACCGCCTTACGCCTGATGGGGGACACGGGCAAATCCTTTCCATTGATTGCAGGCAATGGGAAAATTTATGGCTCTTGGGTAATCGATAGCTTGAGTGAAACACAGACTTACTTTTACAGAAATGGCATTCCCCGAAAAATTGAGTTTAGTTTAACGTTGAAGAAAACCAAATCGGCTGGAAATCTTATTACCAATGTCGTTGGGGCTGTAGCAGGGAGATTTTTATAATGTCTTTGACAAGCATGGCCATGAATACAATTTCAAAAGTATCAGAGCAGCTCGATGACAATTATCCGAATGCGATCTTTAAAATTTTGGTCAATGGTTTGGATATCAGTGAGAAGATTCAGAGCAGGTTAATTCGACTCAATATTACCGATAATCGTGGTATCGAAGTAGACACAGTCGAAATAGAACTGTCAGATCATGACGGCACCTTATTGATTCCACCCAAAGGTGCCGAACTTGATGTTTCGATTGGTTGGAGTAATCAAGGCTTAGTCTATAAGGGTAAATACACGGTCAAAGAACGTGAATACTCAGGGGTTCCCGATGTGCTTACAATACGGGGAATATCTGCAGATCTAAAGGCAACATTCAAAAAGAAAAAAGAACGCAGTTTCGACAACAAAACCATAGCGGATATTATCAATACTGTAGCGACAGAACATCAACTGAAAGCCATGATCAATGAACAACTTGGGCAAATTATACTGGCGCATATTGATCAAAATGAATCCGATGCAAATTTAATCACACGTATTGCAGACGAACACGATGCCATTGCAACCGTTAAAAATGGTCATTTATTGTTTATGCCCAAAGGAGAAAGTAAAACAATATCTGGACTGGATCTTCCCATGTTTTTTATTACACGAAGTATGGGGGATTCTCATCGTTGGGCAGACACAGACGGTGCAGACGAGGTCAGTGGTGTAACAGTTTATTATTATGATAATGATAAAGCTAAACGACAAAAAGTCACCATTGGCATGTCAGATGAAAACACTCGAGAACTTCGCAATATTCAAAGAGACGAAAAATCTGCAAAACGTATAGCCCAAGCGGAATACAATCGCATCAAATCGAAGTCAGCTACATTCAGTTATAAACTCGCTTATGGCAAGCCTGAATTAATTCCTGAAATGCAGATGCAGTTCATGGGCTTAAAATCAGAAATCGACGATATTGTCTGGCTAGGGACACGAGTTGTTCATACACTGTCTTCAGACAATGGCTATACGACGGATCTTGAACTGGAAGTCTATTTACCCGACTCAGATGATCTTTCAGAGCTCATCGAGGAGGATTCAGGAAGTTATACCGGCATATTGGCGTATTATCTGGATGGTAAAAATACAGGAAAAGTTACGCAAGGCGATCAAACAACACCGAAGCGATTAACTTATCTCTATAAAAATAAGCAAACCGCTACGACTGCAGCCATACGAGAGTACAAAGCCATGCAAGCGGAAAAGGATAAAGATGAAAATTAATAGGACCAATATTGGTTGTTATAAAAAACGCTTCTGGCTTCAGCATTCAATTTAATTTCGTTGCCATTCCAGTCAAAGACTTTGACCACGTTACCTTTGCTATCCATTAGACAATAGAGATCGATCATTTGACTATCGCCTCGACTGATTCGAATCCAGCCTTTTTTTAGATTTTCATCAACCATAAAAAATCCCTCATTTGAGGGATTATTTTAGCTTAAAAATTGGTGATAATGAGTTCATTACCGTTATGATCTTCATGTGCAGATTTGCTATTGACTGACCAACGAATTTTTTTATGTTGAATTTTATAGTCTTTAAACAATGCTCGGATCTCAGGAGTATCATTCAAACTTAAAATAAATTTCCCCTGAATTTTATCCAACGCATTTTTTAAGTCATAAAAATCCTGTTTGGACCAAATACCTTTGCCATAGACGTTTTCACAATCCCAATACGGTGGATCTAAATAAAACAAAGTATCAGGACCATCTACACGCTTCAGCATATAATCATAACTTGCATTTTCAATGACTACATTTTGCAACCGGGTATGAATCGATTGCAGATGTTGGCGCAGATCTTCTCCAAGTTTTAATCTTGCTTTTCGATCACGGCTATAACTAAAAGAACCATCTAACTGACAACCGAAAGAAGCCCGAAGCATATAATAAAACTTGGCTGCTCGTTGAATATCAGTTAAGCCCCGATCATTCTTTTTCATTTCATTAAATACAGTTCGAGATAACAAAGTATTTTCAAATTCAGTTAAAAATGCCTCAAAGTGGTATTTCAGGATTCTATACAAGTTAATTAGATCGTCATTAATATCGTTGATGACTTCGACAGGGGATTCCGTCTTTTTAAACAGTACCCATCCAGCTCCTCCAAACACTTCAACATAGGTTTTATGCTCAGGCATGAGGTCGATAATAGTACGTGCAAGTTGAGATTTTCCCCCAAGCCAACCAGAAAAGCTGTGACCCTTAGGATTGTATTGAGGAATTACAGAAGTGTTGTTCATCGATCTTACCTGTTTCGATGTGACGCTCTTGGCGTTCAGGTAAGGCACTCAAGGTGCTCAGGAAGTTATTTAACGTTTTACAGCGTGGGCATTTAATCTCGATTTGATTAAATGTGCTCGTTTTGGCCAGTAGCTTAAAACAGCATTTACATTTCAGGTTTTGCATTAAATTTTTCTACATCAGAAAAACCAAGCAAATACTATAAAATTTCGCTATAAAGAACAAATATTTCACCGATTTATTTATAATGATATTAATATGTGTTCTGTGAGGGTGATAATGGCTGTAGTACAAGACGCAATTAGACTAAAAATGATTTGTCCTCATTGTTTAGCGAGCACGCTGATAATTCGGTCAAGTAAGCAACAACATCCACTTTTTAAAATTATATATTTTCAGTGCCGTGATGTACTTTGCGGTTTTACCTGTCAAGCCCACCTTGAAATTAAATACCAAATATCTCCACCTGCCTTAGAGAATCCTGAAATCAGTCTACCTTCAGTAAAAATAATCAAACCTAAAAGGAATCATCATGATTTTAAGAAAAATATTTAAGCTAATTGGTTTTGCAATGATAGCTATGCTTATCTCCACCATAACAATTATTTCTGGTTTAAAAGCTGACTATTCAAAAGAAGTTGTATGGATTGGCAGTCTCTTGAGTTTTAGTCAAACCATTTTATTTTTATTTCTATCAGAACAATTAGATTCCATATCAACATATTTAAAAGATAAGGCAGATAAATGAAAACTTTTTTAATTTTTGTTGCAGTTATTGCTTTGCTTTTTCCATCTAAAGACTTGGGAGGATTTATTTCATTAATGTTATTCCTAGGTTGTATGACGTTAGCAGTAATTTTGACCATTTATGGAAAATAATTCATTACTTTTAAGTATTTATGATTCGATAAGAGGGAAAAGTGATTAAAACAAGCCAGATGTCTATGTATATCAATAATGAACTATTCGGGAAAGTCACCGATTTCCACCTAGCATCACAACCTGATTACTGTGTTGAAAATTTATTTAAAAAATGTGGTGATCAGGTGGTACTTATAAAAAGCCGTTCAATTGGTAAGACTGTGCCGATATGCAATTTATCAGGTGAATCTTTAAAAAATCTTATGATTCAAAATGAAAAGTGGCAGTTACTTAATGGTTCAATAATTTCTAATTTTCAAAGGAAATATTCTAAATGACGAATGATCCTGAATTTCTTTTTGAACTATTCTATAAAAACATTCGCCGAGATATGAATCCACCTTTTATTTACAAACATGATTCTAAGGGCATACATCATTTTTGGCATGAACGGTTTAGGAATGCTTTTTATGGAATTCAAGAACCATATAGTTTAAGAAGTTGGGCAGAGGCTCCGCAAATGTGGCTTGCAGGGTACAATCAAGAAAAGTAAAGCCATCATTTGATGGCTTTTAATAGAATGTTCCATTTAAAGGTAATATTTTATCTCACTACCTGATAACGACACATGTAAGCGCCACAACGTGCATTTTTAATTTCGGTACCATCCGCTAAAGTATAAGATTCAGCATTTCCACCTTTACTGATTTTTTCATAGAGTGCAGCACCATCCTTACCACCAAGCAATGCACGGGTAATGTTTTGACCTGTTTCAAATGAAGCTTTTGCTTTTGCTGAATCTTTAGCATCAAACTTCCAAACTACATCAATAAATTCACGGCTTAATCCAATTTCTAAACCATTGCGCAATTCATCACCAAAGTAATAAGTCGTCATAGGTTCACCGTTTTGATTCGCCCCTTTTTCCTTTTCAACGACTGGCAAACCGACTGCAGTAATAATTTCTTGATCATTATTTAAATCAACTTTAGCGACTGGAGATGTATAGTCCACTGCAGGAATTTCCATTTTTGGCTTATCTTCATCTATTAGTTCTTGCTGTTGTTTATTAACTTTTTCACGATAATCCAAAGCATCTTGATCAATTTCAGCTTGGGTTTTTTCAATAGGTTTTTCGTTGTTGCTATTTGAACAAGCGATTAAACCCAAAGAAGACAATAAAATAATAGATAATATTTTCATTTTCTAACTTACCCTTAAAATCAATATTTTATTAAGAATAGAACATTACTTTTATGGCATAGTAATGTGCTATTTTGCATTAAAAACTATGATAATCAATTCCCATCAGCTTTTTGAGAATTCTGTCCAGCTTTAACTTCTTTGACTGTATCTATAAGCTTTTCAATTGCAGCAGTAAATGATTCCGGCAATCCTACTTCATCGCCTTTACTTGCAAATTTACCATCTGAACTTTGACTAAAAAGAATTGGTATAAGGCTGATTCGTATTTCTTTCTGCTCTTCTGGAGTCATTCGGGATATATACGGTTCAAGTGCAGCCAACTGTAAATAAGTTCTATGATTTTCTTGATAACATTCATAGTGTTTAGCAGCCTGTCTTGAAGTGTACAAAGCTAAGACAAAAAACATGATGGAAATAGTTAATCGAGCAAAAATTGTATAATAATTAGTTTCAACTGGTGGGTTTGCTTTCCAATATTCATAGATAGGTAAACCAATAACAATAACCGTTGTAATAATTGCTAAACTAATTGAAGCAACAGTCCACCTCCGGTTGGTTATATAATCCTTTTTTTCTTCATTTGATTTAATTTTATAATTATCCGTTAGTACATAAGTTCCAGACATTTCAACTAAT
Source organism: Acinetobacter baumannii (assembly GCF_016508585.1). Classification (GTDB taxonomy): domain Bacteria; phylum Pseudomonadota; class Gammaproteobacteria; order Pseudomonadales; family Moraxellaceae; genus Acinetobacter; species Acinetobacter nematophilus. The sequence continues at coordinate 14,824 of NZ_JADVOP010000035.1, read as the reverse complement.
TTAGTAAAATCTTCATAGTTTAGTTTCGCTTGCTGATATGAGGTATCGATTACATCAATTTTATCTTTATTTAAACGTTCGAGCTCGTTTAGTTTATCTTCCAAAACATACTGAATATCTTCTGATCTTGTGTTAGCTAATTGTTGTAGCCGTTTTTCAAATCCAGAATACACTTTTTTTAATTCATTTGTTTTTTCAGTAAGTTCATCAATTTCTTTTTTCACAAAAGTATAATCAGTGTGTAAATTTTCATAATCAGTTTTTATTTTTTTTGATTGATGTACGGTTTCAGTTAAAAATCTGTTTGCATTTGCTTGGAAATTTTTAAATAATATTTCAGATTCATTTCTGAATCTTATTATGTATTTTTCCTCTAAAATATTATGATATTTATATTTTATTGAGTGTGATAATAGTAATATTTTCTTTATGATAAGGTCAATTTCATCTAAGCAAAATAACAGAGTCTCAGAATTTGTGCTCAAATCTTTGAAATTTTGATTTAAAAAAATGGCGAAATTAATATTATTTATGTTGAGTTCAATACTATTATTTATTGCAGTAGCGGAATGTGAAATAAGTTTATTTTTTCATTTAAAATTTGATAATCCGATGATAAGTTTTTTGTTAATTCTACTAATTCTTCATTGAAAGTTATACTGAGTAAAGTTTTATCTATCAATTCTGGATTGAGCGATTCTAAAACTGATTCTATTACGATTTTTATTTTATCAAAATTAATAAAAATATATTGAATATCATCAGGTAAATCTATATTTCTATCTTTAAGTTTTTGATTCAAATTTTTCTCAAAATCTAAAAGATGTGAGTTAACTTTCAAAGCACTCAGTATTCTTCTTAAATTTTCTAATTCATTTAGTAATTCAGTATTTATAATTGGAGTTTCAGCCATAACTTACTCAAAAAACAATATCTTATAAAAAATAGTACATCACTATCTTGACATAACACCTCACTATCGAGCAACATGTATTTACACAGCAAAATCTGTGTACAGGCGTAGGAACCTGTTTTTAACCAAAAGGGCAAATAAACACCGCTCTAAGCGGATTTTTTTTGCTTAAAAAAAGTCGTATCTGCTAGACTTGTTATGGTAGATCGGCAGGGAAATCGTGTATTCGATTTGCCGTTTCTTTTGGTGCGGTATTCCTACCCCTGTCGGTCTGCCACCATTACTGTAGGAAGTGATGGTGGTGGGTTTAAAACCTACCAAAAGGAATTTTAGTCATGAAAAGACAAATTCAAGTCCGTGCAGCTGCATATATTCAAAATACCAATATCATTGAACACACGCCAATTTACGACTTAGTCGCCTACGAACAACGCCTCAAACAACGAAAAAAAGCCCTTTTATTTCAAAAAATATTTAAAGCCATCTCACTGTTATGCATGTTCTCAGTTACATTCTCCATATTATTTTTAGGGGAATAACAATGAATGAGAGCATTATTCCATACGTCCCGATTGCAGATCGGGTTCAAGCCACAAACGAAAAAAGCCAGCTTCTTTGCCAGCAATTATTTGCTGTGATTGATAAATGTGTCAAAGCGCAGATTTCGTTTAATCACGATACAGAGAAAGGTTTTTTGTCTATTTCTCCCGATCAAATCAATGATTTAATGCAAGAAATAACAAAAACTGATCATTTAGACAAACTTATCGATATAAACCTTTTAAAAGAATCACTAAATGATTTAATTTACCCAAAATTCAATGGAGTACATATACTCACCAGCCCAATCTGGAACAAAGAGAGGGTTACAGTCTGGCAATTTCAATTAAACCAAATTGCCACAGGTGATAATATGGATAAAAACTCATTAGACGCCGAGCTTTTATTAGATATGACTTTAAGTTCAATTCGTGTTTGGAGAAATTCTCTCGAGACAGGATCTGATAATAGAGATGTCATTTATCAAAAAAATGATCTGATTTATAAATTATTGGATCTAGAGGAAAAACTTAAAATCGTTCAAACTGTATTTGACGAATAATAAAAAAAGCCCATTGAAAAATGGGCTTTTTACTTTTTAAACATTCTATCGCTCCCTTTCTTTCGCCATCACCTTACTAATGCCGAGTAAAGCTTCCTGAGCTTCAGGACTTAACTGTCTATAGGCTTTCAATAACAAACTTTCTTCGCTAGTTAGACCGGAGTAATCAGGGTCTATTCCCAACAAAACATAACGAATATCAATACCTTGTTGATGAAGATTTGCCAAATAAACCCATTGATCGGGTACTTTTTCAGTCCGTATATAGTTGCCTAGCGTATTTTCATGCGCTCCAATCTCACGGCTCATCGTTTTTGCTTTGAAATGATTCCGTTCCATTTCCTCTTTAAATCTTTTTGCAATGACCGTTGATGGCTCATCATGAACTACGGACATATTTGTCACCTTTATCTATTGAAAGACTAAATATTTATGCTATAGTGAGTCATAGCACATCACTATAGCCGCTAGGATAATCTATGAGATCGAATATTTCACCTCAAAAAACCGAATCACCACAAACCAGTCGAACACGGTCCAAAAAAATTGGTGGTGGGCGTGTTCAATGCATCGTTTATTTGCCAAAAGATGAAGTCGATCAAATCGACCAAACCGTTGAAGCAACAGGTTCTAGTCGTTCCCATGTAATTGCTCAAACATATTTTCAAGGTAAGGGCAATCAAAAGAAAAATAGCAAACAGATAGAGGGCTAAATCTTATGTCTTTAAAAAAGCAAAAACGAGATAACCGTTACAACCTCAATCTAACCGATGATGAAGCACAGTTAATTCAAATCATATCTAAATTAACTGGAATTAATCCTGGTGTGATCATGAGGCAGCTTGTAATGAAACAGGCACTCGCCACATTGATCGCAGAAGATATTCAACAAGATTTTAATTTAGACGAATTCTTAAAAAAAGGCGCATCGGATCACCTTTCAAGGAGCTGAAGCTATGCCCAAACAAGAAATCGTACTCAGCGACAAAGAGAAAGAAATTATTAAGGAAGTGCAACAGTTACATGGTTTTGCAACTGAAGCAGAAACGATGGAATACCTAGCTAAACAAAGAATTAAAAAAGTTCTTTACAAATTAGCAGGGCAAGAAATCAAAAATTCACGGCATTTATTTTAGGTAGTTTATTAAATGATGTTTCCAGAGACTCAGGCTTTAATTGTAGACAGACTAGAAAACCAATATGGTTTTAAAGCTAAGAGTAATAATAAACTGCGTGGTAGATGCCCTGACTGTAATCACAAAGAAGCATCGGCATGGACTTTTGCTGACGAACCGTGGGTAATTTTCTGCCCACGCAAAAACGAATGTGGTCATGAAAACCATATTCGTGATTTATTTCCAGATTTGTTTGAAAAATGGGAAAAACGATTTGAACCTACGCCACAGGATCCTTTACGCACAGTAAATGCTTATTTAGTTGAAAGCCGAGGCTTCCCACTGGAGCAATTAAAAGGTTTATATACACAAGAGCTTATTACCCGTTATAAACCTAAAAAAACCACATCAATCACTTTACGATTTCCCATTACAGATGAAGAGGGCAATCATGGATGGTGGCAGCGTGTATTAGATCAACAAGAAGTATTACCCAAAACAACATTTAAAGAAGAATGGGCATCAGGTGGACATGCTTGGATGACACCAAACACCAATTACTTAGAATCTAAAGAAATATGGATCACCGAGGGTATATTTGACACCATCGCATTGTGGCTTTCAGGAATTACCAGTTTTTCAGCTTTAAGCTGTAACAACTATCCTTCGATCTTTTTAAATCGTATTGCACAAAAATGTACTGAAGCAGAAATCCCATTACCAAAGTTGGTATGGGCATTTGATAATGATAAAGCCGGTCATGATGGCATTTTAAAAAATATAGCTTTAGCTGAAGCTGACGGCTTTGAATGTGAAGCAGCCCTGCCACCATCAAGTCGTAAAAAACAGGATTGGAATGATCTTTACAAGCAAAACCGACTTAATTTTACCGAACTCGAAACCTATAAATATTATGGCGCATTGATCACAGCGAAATCGGCTGTGGATAAAGGCACACTTATCTACAAGCGCTATGGGACAAAATCTTTCCCATTTGATTTTAATAATCAAGTCTTTTGGTTCAAATTAGATATGGACAAATATGATGCCTATATGAAAGACATCGATCGGGAACCAAATGATAACGAGGATTGGGCACAAGAAGAAAAAGAACTGGCGAGCAGTGAGCGTCGTGAAAAAGCCTTAGAAAGTGCTGCTGAAGCAAAACTGATTATGGACTGTCGACCTCGTGGTTTGTATTACCAATACATGGAAGAAATCGACGAAGCGGACTATTTTTTCCAGATCGATTTCCCTCGAGGCGCTAAAACAATCAAAAATACATTTAGCGCATCACATATTGCATCTGCATCCGAATTTAAAAAACGCTTATTGCATATCGCACCGGGTAAATTCTACAAAGGAAATAGTACGCAATTGGACGCTTTTCTTGAACGTGAATTAACCGACATTAAACGTGTTCAATTAATCAATTATTTAGGTTACCACAGTAGCCACAAAACGTATGTTTTGGGTGATATTGCATATCAATCTGGCAAGCAATACACAATCAACAAAGAGGAGTACTTCGAACTTCCTCGTCATGTAAATCTAAAATGTAATTCGCCATTTTCTTTATCTATCAATGCTCAACAAAACGAATATAACAAAAATTGGGTTACAGACTTGATCGATGCCTATGGTGTGAAAGGATTAATCGGCTTGACGGCATTTTTTGGAAGTTTGTATGCGCAACAGATCCGTAAAACCCACAAATCCTTTCCATTTTTAGAGCTAGTCGGAGAACCAGGAACGGGTAAATCTACGCTGATTCAATTTCTATGGAAATTATTCGGACGTATCAATTATGAGGGGGTAGATCCAACCAAAACATCAAAAGCCGGTCTAACCAGAACATTACGCCAAGTTTCTAACTTCCCTGTGGTTTTCATTGAGTCCGATCGACAAGGTGAAAGTGCATCTAAACAGTTTAATTGGGATATGTGTAAAACCATGTTTGATGGTGGATCACTTGGTGCAATGGGTGTCAAGAATGGAGGAAATGAAACCTATGAACCACCTTTTATGGGAACACTCATTATCAGCCAAAACGCTGAAGTACTTGCTTCAGAGGCAATTATGGGACGTATTGTTCACGTTAAATTTTTTAAAGATCAATTGAGTAAAGCGAGTTTATACGCTTCCCGAAATTTATCTAAATACGAAACCGAAAACGTTAGCCAGTTTATTTTGGATTGTTTAAGCAAAGAGAAAGATATTTTAGAAGCTTATAACATTGGCTATGAAAAATACGATGCGATGTTGCACCAGGAACAACACAATATTCAAAGTTCTCGAATCGTTCACAACCATGCTCAACTCATGTCTTTATTTGATGCCATGTGTCGCCATGTCATTGAAGTACCGATACAAATCCAAAAACAAGTCCATGCAGAATTTTTAATCATGGCGCAAAACCGAGACAAGGTACTCAAGTCAGATCCAGTCATCGTTCAAAACTTCTGGAACACAATTGAGGAAATGGAATCATCAATAAACAAACTTGAGCATCAAGATAGTGTGGTTAATCACGCCAGTAAATCTGATTTATTTGCTATCAACTTTGCACATTTATACAGAGTCGCAGCGGATTATCGATACTCACTACCTGAAATAAACGAATTACAAAATGCTTTGCGTCACAGTATGCATTACCGCTTTATCGAAGCAAACAAAGCCATACAAAGCAAATTAACCAGTTCAACAAAACGCTGTTGGATTTTTGAAAAACCAACATCACAACGGGACTAATCCCAAAACATCAGGAAACTTAAATGGAAACTAAAGCAGAAATTGAAATGAAAGTAGTACTTCAAGCGATTAAAGGAAAAATTGAAATTTTCAAAGAGATGGAACTTGAAGAAAAAAGCCAAGGGGATATTAGTCGTCTTTATCTTTATGGCGCTGCAAGACAAACGCTAAAAGGCATCGAAGAAATTATTTTGAAAGAACTTTCGAATATCGAAAGCGAAAATTAATTTTATACGAATCAAATCGGGACTAATCCCATTTTAAAGGAAAACACTATGTATAACCTAAAGATCACATCAAATTTTGGCATGCAAGCCATAGCTGTATTAGACAAATCTATTGTGGAGAAATTACCAAGCAAGGCTTTCAGCAAAGAGAAAATTAAACGTGAAGAATTACTTAACTTTTTTGGATATCCAAAAGATGTTGGAAATTCGATAAGTGGTTTAAATAATCTTTATGAATTCATTGATAACGTATTAACCGAATCAAGTTCAAATCATTTTAAAGTGATGATAGAAGCGATCCCCGTACAGCCGAAAATTAACCCAATATTCAAAAGTGCTGAAACTTTACCCGAAGAAAATCGCCAAGTGACGGTTATTTTTAAAGATAAATATATTTCTTCAAATATTGAATATTGCCAAAAGCATGAAAGCTGGCATTCACCACACGGTGACTTAAAAGTTAATCGCATCCATCAATGGGCGTATTCCGATGAATTATACCCACAATTAAATTTGCCGGAGATCACTGAAGAGCCAAAAAAAGAGAGTGAGATTGATAGAGATATCAGTGAGAAGTTATTAAAAACCCTTTTATTTGCAGCCCTTATATCTGGGAGCAAATCTAAGTCTGAAATTTTTGATTTTCCATTTAAACCTTAATCAAAGCACACATACAGAAGTTGCCGCTTCTGTATGTGTCACACAATAACCGGAGAGAAATAATGTCAAATTTAGGTGAATTAAATAAACACTTATTTGAACAATTGAATCGTTTAAATAACAAAGATTTAAAGGGTGATGCACTCAAAGAAGAAATGGATCGTTCAAAGGCGATGGCAGAAATGAGTAAGCAGATTATAGATTCTCACAATACTCATCTCGAAGCCGTAAAACTGATTGCTACATATAAAGGATTGGGCAATCAACAGCCAGCCGTTCTAAGCAACTCTTTGGAGATGAAAGATGTCGAAAGCGATTAAATATACATCTGAACAATTAGATTTCATCAAATCAAACTGCACGATGACCAGATCCGATTTAACACAAGCAGTAAATAATAAATTTGAAACGAGTTTTACTGTTGATCAAATTAAAGGTCTGTGTACTCGAAATAAATGGAAATCAGGAAGAACAGGTTGCTTTGAAAAAGGAAATAAGCCTTGGAACACTGGGACAAAAGGTATATGCAAACCCAACTCAGGCAATTTTAAGAAAGGTCAAATTACATGGAATAAAAAGCCGATCGGTTACGAACGTATTTGTGCCAAAGATGGATACATTCTTGTTAAAACTGCCGAGCCAAACGTATTCAAGCTTAAACATAGGCTTGTTTGGGAAAATATAAATGGACCAGTTCCTGACGGTATGGTGATTGCCTTTAAAAATATGGACAGAACAGATTGTCGAATTGAAAACTTAATGTTGATGAGTAAAGCCAATATGGCTACTTATTCAAAACTTTATGTCAAAAATGCGAATGAGCAAACAAATGAAACTTGCTTACTCATGGCAAAACTCAAAACGAAACAAAGTGAATTAAAACGCATTTAAATCAGCACACATACAGAAGTTGCCGCTTCTGTATGTGTCACACAATAACTGGAGAGTAATTATGCAAAACGATTCTAACGTACAAACTGCAGAAGCTGAAACTTCTAAATTTCCACGCAAATTAATTCAGGATATGTGGGATTCAAATGTATTCTTTGAAACGATTTTACATATTCCAACATTATTGGCTACAAGCTCAACACGAGTATCTGATAGCTTTCAAGAATTTTTGAGTGATGCCTATGATGATTGGCAAAATGAAGATCTAAAAAAACAATGCCCAAGCCTTGAATCGACATTGGAAGAAATTAAAGAAAATGATGATATTGAAGATTATGCAGGAGAAGTTGCTAACGATATTTTTAATCAATGTGGAGAATTTGAGTTTTTAATTAAACTCGAAACTAGAATGCCATATAACTTCAAATTCGATGAAAACGGTAAATATAGATCTAATAGTCTTGGTGGGTATTTTAGACTTCAATGGATCTTAGCCAAAAATATGATAGATGCAGCTGAAAAAGCCATAAAAATAGCAGAAGCAATACATGCGGAAGAAGAACGAAAAGCACGTAAAGAACAAGGGATTGAGGGCTAAACCATGACTGAACAAACCAATTTATCAAAAGTTATGGCTATTCATACAGAAATGCTTCAAACAAATCATTACTGCTATTTTGAACTTGCCTTCACTCGTTATACAGATTGGATGGTATGGATTTGCAGTAATCAACGTGAACAAGATCCAAATCGAAAAGTTTTATTACGTGGACAAGGTTCAACACCAGAAGAAGCATGTGCAGATGCATTGGAGAGTTACGATCAGGAACAATCAGCATGAACTTTAATTTTAAAAACGCAATTTTTATCAACCTGATTGCTTCAACTTTTATGAGTTCATTTATTTATTTAATTGGAGAAAACCAATGAAAAGAAATAAATTTTTAGGTCTTAAAGCCAAACGTAATGATGAGATCCAAGCGCAACAGCAACGTGCAGCTGCAGGGCCATATACGTTAAGTATGTCTTTCTGTGTAGATGAAGTAAATCAAGTTGTAGAGGAATATCGAGTCGAAGCCGGCTTAAAAGATGCTGAAATGACGCCAGAGCACATTGCATATTCCGTATATCATGGCGATTTAATTATTTGCCTTAAAAATATTCTAATCCCTTTGGAACAAGAGTGGCATTTAGGTGTAGACAGTCATTACTACAATATTGAAACTGATCAAGTGATGACGGTACCTGTGCAATTTCAAATGCCAAAAATGTCGTTTAATGAGTTTAAATTCGGCAGTGCTTTGGCTGTTGATCGTGGACATGGATTAAAAACACGTTGGAAAGGGATCAATAATGAACTCAACGAAATTCTACTTGCCGATGTTCCTGTAGGTTTTGATCGAGTACGTAGTGATGCAAAACTGACCTGTACGTCAGGCTTTACAGATTATAACTGTCTAAAAGAATTTAATTTTGTAAAAAAAATAATCCGTAAAGATGGGTTAGATGGAATCAAAAAGGTCAATGATGCAATCAAAGCATATAAAAATCAAAGCATAGAGCAGGTGGCGTAATGGAAATGAATGCACCCATCATGATGGAAATGAAAGTTTATGCTGAGAATGCAGAATCTGAAAAGCAAGTAGTTGTCACTATGTCACTTCCAGTTGGGATCTACCCAACGCGCAAAACATTGGAATCCATTTATAAACAAGCAGTAGATGCACTGCCTGAAGGTTTTGAGCCAATGAATAAACGAGAGTTTTTCAACGCATGGCTTGCCGAGGAGTACCACACGACAGAAAGATTCGCAGTACCAGGCACAGAAAATTTTGTCGATGATGTTATTGAAATGCCAAAAAAGGATGCTGAAAAATGAGAAAATTTTTTTTAATCATCGCAGTTTTACTAATTTCTGGCTGTTCATCTTCAACAGATGCAGAAAAAGCATTAAAAGCTGCAGGCTATACAGATATTCAAACTCATGGTCGAGCATTCTTTTCATGTTCTGAAGACGATACTTTTTCAACCAAATTTTCAGCTACAAACTCAAAAGGTGAAAGAGTAAGTGGGGCTGTATGTAGTAGTTGGTTAAAAGGTTCAACTATAAGATTTTGAGGCAATAAAAATGACAGCACTAATTTTTGATACTGAAACACATAAACTACATGGCGACATCATTGAAGCAGGAGCAATGGAAGTAACCTTTTTTGAACTTGGTAAACATAGAGAACTCTATCCAAGCCAATTCGAATACACGAAGCGTTTTAAACCAAGTGAGCCAATCAGCTTGGCTGCGATGGCAGTGCATCATATTGTCGATGAAGACTTGGTTAAATGCCCACCATTTACTAAGTTTAAAATGCCTAAAGATGATGTGGAATATTTGATCGGACATAACATTGATTATGATATTGCTGCAGTCAATCGAGCAGGCATCACCACTTGTGGAATCAAAGCTATATGTACTTTAGCAATGGCACGATATTTATGGCCAACTCTAGAAGCACATAATTTAACTGCTTTAGCTTATTTTGTTGGATCTGATCGCAAAGCAACACGACGAGGGCTTCGAAATGCACATTCAGCACTTAAAGACTGTCAAACAACACTTTCTTTGTTAATGAAAATTGTTAAGGAAAAAGGAATTAAAAGTTTTGAGGAACTTTACGAATTTTCCGAACAAGCAAGATATCCAACTCATATTTTTTATGGAAAGTATCGAGGATGGGCGATTAAAGATCTAGACGATCGGGATTTACATTGGATATTGAACAAAACTGAAGATGATTATCTCCGTATATCTTTAGAAAACGAGCTATTGTCACGCAGTAACATAAACGAAAACGAAGAATTACCTTTCATCTAATTGCGCACCTCTAACGCACCTCCGCTCGGTGGTGCGTTCCTCTAAAATATCCCCAATACTTTAAATACTTAAATGTAGGTCTAGTTATGTCTGCAGGACTCGAAATACGTGGCAAAAGCATGCGGATCTGGATGAAACCAATCGCAAACGAACCACCAATAAAAGAAACTTTAGACTGGCCATACACGCCAGAAAATGTCGATCGAGCACAAAAACTGGCGGATCTGATCAAGTTAGAGATCCAACTTGACCAATTTAACCTGGTCAAACATTTCCCCAACTCAAAGCATTTAAAAAAGAATCAAATGTCATATTACATCGAACAATATAAGGAACTCATACGCAGAGAAGTTGCGCCAAGCACGTTCGACGGCTATGAAAGCAATATAAAAACCCATGTATACCCACGTTGGGCGAAAGTAAACCCAAAGGACATCGATACAACGATCGTCAGAAAATGGATTAATCAACTCAAAGACCGGCTTGCGCCAAAAACCATCCGAGAAATTGTCACTAGACTTGCATCGATACATGAATTATGGCGACAAGAGAACCGTATTGCATATAACCCGTTTGAAACGATTGTTATCCAACAATTAGATGGTACGGAACCAGATCCGTTTACAAAGACTGAAATCTCGATGATTTTGAATACTGAATCTGATTATGACATTGGCAACCTATTACCTTGTTTATTCTGGACAGGCTTTTCTATTTCAGAACAGATTCCGATTGCGTGGGAGGACATAGATCTCGAAGCAGGGACAATTACCATCAAGCGAAACTATGTAAAAGGATTTTATAAGGTAACCAAAAATAGAAGAAGAAACCGTAAAATCAAGCTGCTTGAGCCTGCGATCGCAGCACTCAGAAAACAATACGCTATAACAGGCAATCGCTATCCAAAAGTAGTCGATGTTTTACAACGTGATAACCGTACCTATAAACAAGAAAAATTACGATTTGTTTGGATCAACGAAGAACAAAACAGCACATTTGAATATTATGAACTTCGCTATAGATGGAATAAACATCTACAAAAAGCAAAAGTTAGAGGACGAGGAATTAACCATGGTCGACATACATTTGCTAGCCAACTTTTATCATCTGGCCAAGTTCCCCCGGAGTGGATAGCAGAACAGCTTGGCCATAGTGATACATCAATGATTTATAAGCATTATGGGAAATTGATTGCAGAAGATATTCCAGATTATTTGAGCAAAATAAATAACTATATTCGCCAGTAATAATACTTACTTGAATCTTACTCTAAATCTTACTTTTTAAACCCTTTATAAGTGCCTAATTTGTCGGGCACTTTTTTTATTTATTACTCCATTACTCGATATACGAGCATAGAGATAATTTTGTCATTTTGGTCAATTCTGCCTAGTTTCTAAATCAATTTTGAAATTAGTCATTGAAATCCATTCAAACAGTATAAAAATTTAGAAAAGCCTAAATAATTCCCATATTGAGCGATTTTAACAAACAGATAATACTTAAATCACTAATTTATAAGAAAAACAATGCTGAATTATCTTGGGTTCGAGCCCCATCATTCACCCCAATTCATTGAGTTTGTTGTAAAATCGGAGCATAGCACAGCCTGGTAGTGCACCTGGTTTGGGACCAGGGGGTCGTAGGTTCGAATCCTACTGCTCCGACCATTTAAGTTTAAACTTAAATATAAATTATCCGCTTAAATGCGGTTTTTTTATGCCTGAAATTTATCTTGCTTCAATTCATATTAAAAGTGGAGACAAAAAATAGACCTCCGTAGAGATCTATTTTGAATTGAAGAAGATTAAGGAATAATAATCACGGCCACACGACGATTTTCAGCCTTATGTTCTTCAGTATCATTGGATTTAAGGGGTTGATCGGATCCTTTACCAATAATTTGAATATTTGCAGGATTAAATTTTTCTGCAATAAAAATATCAGAGACATTTTGAGCACGCTCTTTGGATAATTTTAAATTGTATTCAGGATTACCTACATTATCAGTATGACCTACAATTTTTAGTTTATCCAAGTGATATTTATTGAGTTGTTTGGCTAAACGAATCAACTCAACTTGATGTTCCGGTTGAATATTGGACTCATTAAAGCCAAACAATAAGCGTTCAGGTAAGCCTAAGCTCCAACCTTCATCCGTCAATACAAAACCTTCTTTCTTGAGTACACGTGCTTGCTTATAGCTTAGACCACCTAGGTTCATACAGCCTGTGAGCGCTAGGCAGACGAAAGCAAGGATAGAAAGGCGTATATTTTTTGTAATCATAATAATCCTCTAAACATTAAGAATGATAAATAAACCAATGGTGTTGCAGCGATTTTGCTTTATACATCGCTTGATCTGCTTGAGAAATTAAATCTTCTGGACTAGAGGCTTTACTTGAAATAGCAATCCCTAGACTGAAACTAAAATAAATCTCTTGTCCCTTGTAAATTAAAGGATCTTCACAACATTTAATGAGGTTTTCAGCGATGGAAATTAAATGCTCAATTTTAGAAATCGAACGTAAAATAATAGCAAACTCATCACCAGCAAGACGCGCAACAAAATCATCTTGGCGAATATGGCGTCTTAAGCGTATAGCCATTTCCTTTAAAACTTCGTCACCCACCAGATGTCCATATTGGTCATTAATGGCTTTAAAATTATTATTATCAATAAACAGTAAAGCTAAATTTTGACGTTGGTGAGTATCTTCAAAGAGACTGCATAAAACTTGATAAAAATAACTACGATTGGGTAGTTCGGTTAAATGATCATGCTGAACTTGATATGAAAGCTCGCTATTTTCATTTTGAAGATGAGTATGCCAAGACTGGATTTCATCAAGGAGTTGGTTGAAAACACTATTTAACTCTTGAAATTCTTTAACATCACTTTTAGGAAATCTCAAGTTATAGGCTTTTTGATTCCTTAACAGTTGCGCAATTTGAATAATTGGAGAAATTGAGCCCATGATATGACGGTAGGTGAGATTGACCGACCACCATACTGCGAAAACCATAAACAGCATCCCAAAAGCTAATCCTATAAAAATTTTAAAGATAAACATTAAAATTTCATTAGAGCTGCCATAAAGAACAACTTGCCCAACGAATTGACCTTGATGTTGTACATTTAACTTAACTGCATCTTTTAAAAAAATATGGTCGAAAATATTTTGAATATAAGAATAATGTTCAACATTTTTTAGACTTTCTGAAACTTTATGTCCTTGCGCATCGTATACCTCAATAAGGCGAACGGAATGTTGGAAGGTATATTCATTGATAATCTGTGAAATCGCAATTTTATCTGAAAAGACAAGTGCGGGTTGAACACGCTCTGAAACGGTGCGGCTAATTAATAATAGGTTTTGCTTTGCATAAGACTCAACAGTAAATACTGAAATCGTGACAAAAGTAGATGTACAAATGAATAGCGTAATCGCAAAAGTCGTAAACTGTGACTTACGAAATAATGTCTGCAAAGAGCTCGATTTAAAAAACTTATTGATCATGATCTTAATCCGAATTTTTTGCGAGTAACAAAACACGCGGATCAACATGTATTTTAGATCGAGCTAAGCTATCTAAATTAACTTTAAAAATAGTATTCCCTGTTTTGTTTGTGGACAGACAAAAAACACTTCCTATCTCACAGTCTGTATTATTTGAGCTAAATGATAAAATCGTGGAGTTTAATGATTTATCTATGAGTGTCTGTTCGGCTTGTGCGGTGATATTGGAAAAGAATACAGCATCACAGTGACGACTTTTTAAATCTGTTGCATGAATAGCATTTACATTAAAAGATGATTTGTTTGATTTTGCGTAATTGGAAAATTGAGTAGCATAATTTGGATTGTCTGCAACACATAATTCAGGTGAGGGTGTATTCCACTTTGCATAACTCAAAATGGATAAGGTCATCACAAAAATATTATGCGACGAGTTGGCCCAGGAATAATTGCAGCAAAAGAGCAAAATTCCTAAACAGAATGTTTTTCTATTTATAAGAAGGGCCATATTCTACTTAATTTATTTAATGATAAAATCATTTGAAATAGTTTAAAGAAAAAATCCAAATATAAACAGCTCAAAATTTAAATAAAAATTTTAAAATATGGTTAATAAAAATACAACCAAGCGTTAAAATCAAAAATAAATAAAAAAAGGGGTTGTGTTGGTTGTTAAATGCTGTAGAATGCACATCCATCGGCGGTGATGAAGATTAAAACTTCTGATAAAACAATGACTTGGTTGAATTGATTAAGTTGGGTTTTAGAAGGTAGG
>NZ_JADVOP010000034.1 GCF_016508585.1 Acinetobacter baumannii | reverse complement strand
ACGTTATGATGAAAGTCGGCATTCGTGGTGGTGCAAAGTCTTATGTGAAATCTAAAGATAATGTACGAAAAGGATTAGCAGGTAAAAAATATAAAACTGATGGGGATAAACAAAACCCTGGTGGAGATACTTTTTATTGGCGATTTCTGGAATTCGGCACTCAGAATATGATTGCTCGTCCATTTATGCGTCCATCATTGCAAAACAATGTAAATACCATTACCAACAATTTTGCGGGCATTTTTAGCACTGAAATCGATAAGGAGTTGGCTAAGTTATGATTCCTATTTTTAATGTGCTGAGTGTAGAAAATACCCTTGTAGCTGATCGAATTTATCGTGATCTTGCGCCCGAGGAAGTTACTTATCCTTATGTCACATGGTTTTTGACAGGTGGCGAAGCGTTAAACGATAAAGATGAACCATCCATCATCCATACGGGCAAAGCCGACAGATTCAGGTGCGCCTGCGACATATAGAGGACCTTCAATCGTTCTTGGTGTTCCACCTGTAATACCTGCTTTCGCATCTGCTTCATCGGCACGTAAATCCAAATAGTGCTCTAGACCCAGACCTGCTGCAAGAAGCCCCAGTTCGTTGGCCTGTCCTGCATCGGTAAAATACTCTAAACCCTTCCAAAGTTCAGTTTGGGAAATATCCAGGTCCTCAATAGCCTGGAATAAATCTCCGAGCAATCGAACGACAATTTGCTGAACACGTGGATTTACTTCACCTGTTGCAGTGTCTACATTCATTTGTTGAACTAATTTATCTATTTCTTGGCGGTTCATACTGATTCTCCTGAAGTATGAAAGGTTTTACGTGGCTTGCTTTGCTTACTCATGGTTGATGAATGAAATATTTAAACCAACAGCTTTGCTTGCTCCATTGCGCACCACAGTCCTTGTTAATTACGACGATTTAAAAAATAAACGATCTATATGGTTCAGCTGTCATCTTCACGAATAGATGAGGGATGACGATTTAAAGCCATCACTTCGATATTCATGTATGGATACAGCGGGAGACCTTGTAAAATACTGTGCAGTTCTTCATTACTCTCAACATCAAAAATACTGATATTTGAATATTGACCTGTGATGCGCCAAATATGACGCCACTTTCCTTGACGTTGTAAATCCTGTGAATATGCTTTTTCAACAGCTTTTATTTCATTGGCTTTTTCAATAGGCATATCCAATGGGATATTTACATCCATTCTGACTTGGTAAAGCATGCGAACTCCTTGAATTATTTACGACGCAAGTGGTCAATTTTGTTTTCATCCAGTTCAATACCCAATCCAGAAGCTGTTGGAATTTTCAGCTCAAAATTTTCATATTGAAGTGGTGTTTTTAAAATTTGTTCTGTCAGCAGTAAAGGACCAAATAGTTCAGTGCCATAAGCTAAGTTGCTGAATGTGGAAAAAACATGTGCAGATGCGATGGTGCCTACAGGTCCCTCAAGCATCGTGCCACCATAGAGGTCTATACCTGCGAGGTTTGCCAGTTTTCCAACTTCACATGCTTCGGTTAAGCCTCCTGATTGAGCCACTTTCACTGCAAAGACGGATGCTGCATTGCGTTTAGCCAGTTCATAAGCACTTTGCGGTCCCATCAAGGACTCGTCTGCCATAATCGCAATATCAAACTTTCCCGTTAGGCGCTGCATGGCATCAATATTCTGAATTGCACAAGGCTGTTCAATCAGATCGATTCCGCCATCTTGGAGCATTTTGATGCCTTTAATTGCGGTTAATTCAGACCACGCCCGATTGACATCGACTCGAATTGAAATCTCATCGCCCAAAGCTTGCTTAATTGCCAAAACATGTTCGACATCCTGTTGCAAAGGTCGTGAACCAATTTTTAACTTGAAAATGTTATGACGTTTAGCGGCAATCATTTTCTTGGCTTCAGCAATATCTTTTTCCGTATCACCCGAAGCCAATACCCATAAGACAGAAATACTGTCACGTAAACGACCACCCAACAACTCACTGACAGGGATACCCAAACGTTGGGACTGAATGTCCAGTAATGCAGTTTGAATCGCACATTTGGCAAAACGGTTACCATTAATATTGCGTTGAATGATTTGCATCGTCTGCGCAATATTCAATCCAGATAAGGTCTTGAGCAAGGGTGCAAAATAAGTGTCTATATTGGTTTTAACACTTTCAGGACTCTCTTCACCATAACCTAAACCACCGATCGTGGTCGCTTCCCCCCAGCCAGTGAAACCATCTTCAGTGGTGATTTTAATCAGCACCAAAGTTTGTGTTTGCATCGTCGCAACCGCCATCTTATGAGGGCGAATGGTGGGGATCTCGACTAAGAGTGTTTCAATGGACTTATACATGTTGCGAATTTCTTAAGTATTAAGCTATTTATATACCCTAAATTAATGTAATATCTTTAACTAGGCTGTATTTGGTATTTTTAGATACTTAAAAGGTATATTAAGAGGCGAAATAGAAAAAATGGAATTAAGACATCTTCGTTACTTTGTGACGGTGGTAGAAGAGCAAAGTATTACCAAAGCGGCTGAAAAATTATGTATTGCTCAACCCCCGCTGAGTCGACAGATCCAGAATCTTGAGCAAGAACTGGGGATTTTGTTGTTTGAACGGGGTTCGAGACCTGTAAGAACGACTGAAGCAGGGCAGTTTTTTTATCAACATGCCGTACAGATCCTGACTCATACTGCTCAAGCAGCTTCTATGGCGAAACGTATAAGTGCAGTCAATAAAATTGTCCGTATTGGTTATGTCAGTTCACTTTTATATGCACTCTTACCCCAAATCATTTACTTGTTTCGCCAGCGTCATTCTGATATTCAAGTAGAGCTAATTGAGTGTGGGACCAAAGACCAAATCGAAGCATTAAAACAGGGCAAAATTGACTTGGGTTTTGGTCGTTTAAGGATTAGTGATCCTGCGATTAAGCGTATTGTATTGCGTGAAGAAAAGCTGAAATTGGCTGTACATAAAAATCATCGTCTGGCTGAATATATTGAACAAGGACTTTATTTATCACAAATTACCCATGAAACGATTTTCTCTTATCCCGCAACCCAAAAACCCAATTTCTCTACCTTGATTCAGTCGATTTTTACTGAATTGGGGCTGGTTCCTAAAGATATGGTTGAAGTGCGTGAAATTCATATGGCCCTTGGTTTGGTATCATCAGGAGAAGGGATCTGTTTGATTCCTGAAAGTGCCAGTGATATCGGGATGAAAAATTTAGTCTATATCCCAATTTTAGATGTGGAAGCCTATAGTCCAATTTCGCTATCTATTCGAAATATGGACCAAAGCAGCTATGTGCCGAATATACTTGCATGCGTGAGAGAGGTTTTTGAGCAGGAGAATATCCATTTAAAAATGAATGTGTAAATCATCTCAATTGATGAATGACTGTATGGAAACGTTCTTATATTCTGGATGTCGAATATAAGTTCTTAGAACGCTTCCTTGAAATAAATACTTCAAGTTTGAATGAAATAGAGCAATCAATGTTAACGCGTTCATCAAGAGGCTAAATTTTTTTCCATTGCAGATTTTCTTCATCAAAATTGATTAAAAAAGAGGTTCCCGACTCATCACCCACCAGATAAGAAGATGGGTTAACCATGAGAACTTTTAACAGTGTCCCGGCTTCAATGGTAATTGGACGTAAATTTTCTTTCGTTAATGTAACGGGTTGAAGTAATTCAATGATTTCCATTTTTTAAATTAACCTGTCGTTTGACTAAAAACTCATTCATTCATCATGACATAAATGAAGACCTGTAGGCTGAAATTTAAATTAAAAAGCGTCGCTGTAATGTATTGATATGTAATCTAAAGAATATTTATCAAGATTAGAGCTAGATTTTGACTTGCATGCAAAATCTAGCTGTTCAGGTTATAAAGTGATGGTGGCGCCAAGAACTTTAATAAATTGTGCTAACCAAGCCGGATGTGCAGGCCATGCAGGCGCAGTCACCAAATGACCGTCAGTCACGGCTTCAGTAACATCTATATCTGCATATTGACCACCTGCGAGTTTAACTTCAGCAGCACAAGCAGGGTAGGCAGAACATAGACGACCTTTTAATACATCAGCGGCAGCCAGTAGCTGTGCGCCATGACAGACTGCGGCAATCGGTTTCTTTACAGTATCGAATTCACGCACAATTTCAACAACACGTGCATTCATTCGCAAATACTCAGGCGCACGACCACCAGGAATGATCAAGCCGATATAATTTTGCACATCAACTTGGTCAAAATCATAGTTAATTGCAAAGTTATGACCACGTTTTTCACTATAGGTTTGTTCACCTTCAAAATCATGGATTGCCGTGGCTATACTGTCACCATTTTTCTTGTCTGGGCAGACTGCATGGACGGTATAACCTAATCCTGTAAGGAATTGGAAAGGCACCATGGTTTCATAATCTTCAGCATAATCACCGACTAACATCAAAATTTGTTTAGACATTTTTTCACCTGCTGTTCAAAAAATAGTTATCCTTTCAGGTAAAATAACATGCTCAGATTGCAGTTTTAAGTTGAATTTATACGGCTTTAGTCTTAATTTTATTGAGAACGTTGTAATAAATAGATATGCAAATTTCTTATTCTAAAGCAATACTTTTCAGCTTGAGAAAACAACGCTTGAAGCTCAATCCACAACAGGAAGAAGTCGCCGACTTATTTTAAAAGTGATGAATACAGGATTAAAAAGGAAAAATATGAAAAAGTATCTTTTGGGTATTGGTTTAGTGTTTGCAGCAACAGTAAATCATGCTGCGGCGCAACAAACAGTGTATCGGGGAATGGGGGAGGCATCTTCACAATTTCCAAGCTTTAAGAAAATGTTCAAAGATGGACTGATCAATAAAAAGGCAGAAGTTTCTAGATATGATTACAATGATGTATATCGACTCAAGAAACCCTTAAATTTTATGGGGCAAACTGTCGTTTTGGTTTCAGATGAGTATATGTCTAAATATGCAGGATGTTGTGTAAGTGAGGGCTGGGGAGCACTTGTCGCAAAAAATACAGATTTAAAACAATTAACTCAATTTGCAAAAGCCAATCAATGTTCATTGACTGAAATGGATCGAAGCAGTACAGACTACTATTATTATAAGCTGAAACAACTGCCAAAAGCACAATATTATGAACTTTCCTGTCGTGAACGAGATCTAGAAAACCAGCAGTAATTTGCATTCAATTCATTCACCAAATCCTCTTTAAAGGGGATTTGGGTTTTATTAGCGATGTGTTTTATAAGCGTTGCATTTTATAGAAATCGAGATTTCCAAGTTCAGTTGAAGAAAGTTAAACCTAATAGTAACGTGACTACAGAATCAGTACACCTGTTCCTGCACCAATCAACATTAACCATACGGGATGCACATTTTTAAATACGCTGAGTAGCACGGTAAGGACAACGATTGCGATCAGTAAAATATTTTGTGCGGAGGCTTGGGCAATAATCCATGCACTGACGAGCACTAAACCAACAGTAATGGGCTTTAATGCTTTTTCAAATCTCACACGTAATGGATGGCTTTTAAAATTATTCCAAAATTTCAGGGCATAGACAGTGATAATTGAAGAAGGTCCGAATTTGGCAAAAGATGTAACAAGCAATCCCATGGGTCCTGCAACATGCCAGCCGACCAACGGCACAATCATCATGTTGGGACCGGGTGCAGCCTGTGCCATTGCAAACATAGAACTGAATTGTTCAGCAGTCATCCACTGATGAACCACCACCACTTGATGTTGCATTTCTGGCAAGATGGCATTTCCACCGCCAAATGCCAGTAATGACAATTGAGTAAAAACTAAAGTGAGTGCGATAAGGACATACATTTTGTTTTACTCCTGAGTGAATCTACGCTGTTTAAATGCTAAAACTGCCATATTTACCGTGACTAAAATCAACAGTGTGAATGCCAAAGGCAGTTTGACCAGTAACATGAAAACAACAGTCAGAAAGATGGTGAAATAGGTTAGTTTGCTTTTCATAATCGGTTTTAGCATTTTAAACCCCGTGGCAAACAGTAAACCTGCCGCCGCCGCCGCTAAACCTTGGATCATGTGGCGAACAAAGACAATCTCTTGGAAATTGACATAGATTTGATACAGTGAAATCACGATCACTGTCGGTGCCAACATCAATCCGACCACAGCACTGATTGCACCTTTGATGCCTGCAAAATCATAACCAATTGCGACAGCCATATTGACAATATTACCCCCCGGCAGAATTTGGCAGACACCGAGTAAATCTGTAAATTTTTCAGCTGTCAGCCATTTTTGGTCTTCAACAATTAAACGATGGGCCAGTGGAAGTACGCCACCAAAGCCCATTAAACCAAGCTTCATAAAGCCTAAAAATAATGCTCTGCAATCGGGTGTTTCAATGGTTTGTACCACTGGCATTGCTTCACTATTCATTTAGACCTCTTCAATTGAATGTCCTGTGTGGATTGAATGTAATTATCTGCTTGTTGAGTTATAATTAAAAATGCTATTTTTGCTGTTATTCATACTTAAAAAGTATGGTTTTAGAGAATATTTTTCGCAACTTGACCCCAAAACCATTGAATAGATTTTTATATTGAGGTGGACGCATGATCGATATTCATAAACTCAAGGCTTTTGTTGCCGTGGTTGAAGAAAGCAATATTTCTCGTGCAGCTGTACGTTTGAATATGCAACAACCTCCCTTAACACGAATAATCAAAAATCTAGAAGATGAATTGGATACTCCGTTGTTAAAGCGCTTGCCTCGTGGCGTTGAGGCGACTGAAGCAGGTAAAGCACTCTATCAGGAAGCAGTCACAATCCTTGCACACGCGCAGGCGATTCCAAAACGCGTGCAGAATATCTCGAAAGGATTAGAAGGACAGATCAATATCGGCTTCACCAATTCAGTAGGTTTGCATTCATTTTTACCGGCGTTGTTACGGAATTTCCGTGAAAATTTTCCTGCTGTAGCCATTCATTTAGAAGAGGATGCGAGTAGTTCACTGATTGATTCAATTATTAATGAAAAAAATGACATCGTATTTTTACGTAAACCCGCACCCATTAATTTGGGATTAAAAAGCTTACATGTCTTGGATGAACCATTAATTGTTGCTTTACCGAGTAATCATCCCTTGGCTTTACAAGGTGAAGTGATTGATCTGTTGGATTTAGAACCCTATGACTTTGTGCTATATCGCCGTTTGGCAGGTCAGGATTTATTTGACAATATTTTGGCATGTTGTTATCAGGCGGGTTTCAGTCCAAGGATTGTTCAGGAAGCGCCTCGTTTAACATCGAGTCTAAATTTGATTGCAGCAGGGATTGGTTTATCCATTGTTCCTGAAGCAATTCGGGATTTTTGGAATAAACAGATTGTCTATAAGGCACTAAAAGCAGACACCACATGTATCGCACCGATTTATGCGGTGTATCAGAATAATGTTGAAAATGTACGTTTAAAACATATTTTAAATTTACTGAATTAATTTTTGTGCTCAATCTCAATCAAAATGAATTGTTTGTCATAAGATTTATATCACATCAGACCAATGATGAGATTGCATTAAATCGATGCTTGATTGAGTCGTTAAGAAATTAAAAAATAACGGAATCATTGCATTTTTGCTACACATAAAAGCTCTACCGGGGATTAGTATGGTTTTTTTAAATTTAAGTGTTAAAAATTAGAATTGAGGATAGGCTTTTGAAACTCAAATTTGTAAAAAATATTTTAGTATCAGCAATGATGTTGTCTTCTACTACTGTTTTATGGGCAGAAACAGCAGTGCAAACAGTTCAAACGATGCCTATCGCTGTAAAAGCTCAGAAAAAATCGGGGATCGATGATCAATATTTTGATCAAACTGTAAAAGGCAGTGATGATTTTTATCAGCATGTGAATGGAGGCTGGATAAAGAATACTGAAATTCCAGCGGATAAATCTCGTTGGGGTACCTTTGATATTTTGCATGAAGAATCATTAAAACAACTGCACGATATCGTCGATGAATTGTCAAAACAACAGTTGGCTCAAGGAAGTGCCGAACAAAAAGTTGCGACTTTGTATGCCAATTTTATGGACGAAAAGCGTATAGAAACATTAGGCATTCAACCCATTCAAGCTGAAATTGCAAATGTTGATGCCCTTAAAAATAAAAAAGATATTGCACAATTGGCAGCGCATTTTTCACGTATTGGTGTCACCAGCCCTTTTGATGTAGGCATTGACCAAGATATGAAAAATTCTACACAAATGATTGCGATGTTGGGACAAGGTGGTTTAGGACTGCCAGATCGTGATTATTATTTAAAGAATGATGCAAAATTTAAAAAAGTACGTTCGCAGTACCTCAGCTATATTGAAAAAACATTAAAACTGGCCGGTGATACTCAAGCTGCGCAACATGCACAAGCAATTTTAAAATTAGAAACGCAAATTGCGAAAATACAGTGGAGTAATGTACAAAACCGTGATGTATCAAAACTCTACAATATTTATAAAACTGAAGATTTAGCCAAACTCAGTCCAAAAATTGATTGGAAAACCTATTTAGAAAAACAAGAGTTGGCAGATAAAATTAAAATCATTCAGGTGATTCAACCGAGTTATTTTAAGGGTTTAAGTCCAATTGTAGACAATACATCACTGGATGTTTGGAAAGCTTATTTTAAATTCCATTTGGTCAGTGATTTTTCACCTTTACTCAGCCAAGCATTTGTAGACAACAGTTTTGATTTCTATAGTAAACAATTACGTGAAATCAAAGAGCAAAAACCGCGTTGGAAGCGTGGTGTGCAATTGGTCGAAGGAACTTTGGGTGAAAGTCTGGGTCAGATCTATGTGAAAAAATATTTCTCTGCTGAGAAAAAACAACGTATGGAATTACTGGTTCAAAACTTGATGAAAGCCTATTCAAAAAGTATTGAGCAATTGGATTGGATGAGTCCTGCAACAAAAGTACAGGCACAGAAAAAACTGGCAAGCTTTGCGGTAAAAATCGGTTATCCAAACAAATGGCGTGATTATTCTGCCTTGGACATAAAAAATGATGATTTGATAGGAAATGTGATTCGTTCACGTGAGTTTGAACATCAATATGCATTGAACAAATTGGGTAAACCTGTTGATCGTGATGAATGGGGCATGACACCGCAGACAATCAATGCGTACTACAATGCCTCTTTAAATGAAATTGTTTTCCCAGCAGCAATTTTACAGCCCCCATTTTTTGATATGGATGCTGATGATGCAGTGAACTATGGCGCGATTGGTGCAATTATTGGTCATGAAATCAGTCATGGTTTCGATGATCAAGGCAGCCAGTTTGATGAGTTGGGCAATATGAAGAATTGGTGGACTGCCGAAGACCATCGAAGATTTAAAGAGAAAACCAATGCACTGGTGGCTCAATACAATGCCTATGAACCGATTAAAGGCTACCATGTCAATGGTGAGTTAACATTGGGTGAAAACATTGCGGATAATTCTGGTTTGGCGATTGCCTATAAAGCCTATCAATTGTCACTCAATGGGCAGCCTGCGCCCGTGTTGGATAATTTAACCGGTGAACAGCGCTTCTATATCGGTTGGGCTCAGGCATGGCGTTCAAAAATCAACGATGCCATGCAAGTGGAACTGTTAAAAAGAGATCCGCATTCGCCAGATAAAGTCCGTGGCAACGCGACTTTACTGAATCAGACTCCTTTCTATGATGCCTTCCATCTTAAACAGGGAGACAAGATGTATTTACCTGCCAATAAACGTGTCACCATTTGGTAATGTCGTGAATCAACCTGCCAAATCAGCTGATGGTTTGGCGGGTTTTTATGATCATCTGTATTGTTGATTCAATAATGCCTTTGAAAATAGCTGTTTAGGTTGAGCTTTTTTTAGATTCAAGTAATTGATTATCCCTAATTCAAGTTTTTGTGATTTTTTTATCATTTTATTTAGATAAATAGTGAATAAATTCAATAGAATAAGTTTGTTATTTTGGCTTTTTTCAGCTATTTTCTTAAAAAATACAATTGAGAAATGTTAGGTGAATTTAAAAGCATTCTTTTGGTTTGCTGGGGTGGGTTGTGTACTACAGGCTTGTACAAGCATCTCGACTTCAACATCTGATACCTTTAAACAGTATGCGTCTCCGCAAGAAGTGATTGATAAGAAAAATATCAATGATAATCAACGCTCATCTAAAGAATATGTTTATGATTGGGGACCTAACCAAGGTCATCAATCAGTACAGTCATTAACACCAAAAACCTATTTAAATCGTTATTGTGTTGCCAAAGGCGGGCGTTTTAGCCAAGTTGAAACCAGTACCATGAATCTGGTCAAAGATGTGTGGACAAAGAAACTGTTGAAAACGTATAGCAGTGTGAAACAAGGTATTGGTGCATATCACTGCGTCGAAAGTAATGGTCAACAATGGTATGTTTCAATTGAACCTTTATCCGAGCGGAAGCTGGCACAAACTGAGACTCGTGCTGTTATCTTGCAGACCAGAGTATTATCTTTGGATGAATTAAAAAAACTGTATAACACTAATACTAATGTAGTAATTGCTGCGCAAGAGAAGAAATCAAAGCATCATCCTGCGAAAAGCACTGAAATCAAAGCCTACAATTCAAAAAATACCAATGTGAATTCTGTGGTGAAAACTCCTCCTGTAAAACCAATTGAAGAAAAGAAGACTGTTGGACAGGTCGTTGAAGAAGTGAAGGAAAAACCGCAAGCTGAAAAAGTAGTGAATACACCGCAAGCACAGCAGATGCAATTATACAGTGCTGCACGTAAAGATTTGGGACGTGGGCAAAATCAGATCAATGCCTGTAATAATGCCGAAAGAGCCTATAATTATGGGCGTTTACATGGGACAAGCGGAATCAATGCCTACGCAGAATCAGGTGTCTTGGTGGCTAGATGTTTAACCAATGTACCGAGTTATAGTCAACGGTTTTCTAATCCGCAAGATCGAGCTAAACGGATTTTGCAGAATTTATCGACCAACCAAAATCATGCCGTTGCTAAACACATGTTAAAGCAAATGAAGTGATGGGGCAGCAGATTGAAGTTGGATCGTTCAACATTATGGATTCAAGCCAAAGCTAGTCAAAGATTCTTGCAAGCGTATGAAATATTGCTTTTATGAGATTCACGATTGAGCGCAAAATGAGTTGAACAATAATCTCAGCAAACAATTCTTTTAAAAAATGCCCCAGTTTTTTTAAAATGTGAAAACCCCATCTGAACATGGCGCTGATTTTACTAAAGATGTAATCAATTATCGACCTAACAGGATGATGTTTATGTGATTGCCACCACTGTTGTAGCTTACTTATGTTTATTCTTGGAGGATTTTCACAAAAAATCAGCATATACAACCAGATCGAGAAAATAATACCTAGACATGACAGTGTGACATACAGTATTGACATAAAGTTTTGTTTTTAATTTTCATATGATGTTTACAGTATATTCTAAACACAATCGTACAAAATTTTTAAAATAATACAAAATAGACATCATAAAAGACAGACATTGAAAAAGCATGCTGAGAAACAACCGAACTAAAAAATAGCAGACTACAAAAAATCTTTTTCAATTTATTTAAAATTTTTTGTTGCGCTTGAAAATGAGAACTCTATCAAGTTACAGAGTCACAAAAGTGCTGATTCGTCATTTATGTTAAAACTGCCTAGGTCTTCAATTGGAAATTTTCCCATGTCACATCGAATTTTCGACTTAATTTCAAATCAGTTCTCAAAACTTGGACGCACTGTGTTGATCGCTAGCGCATTGATGGGAACTGCACAATTTGCTGTTGCAGGACCGACCGTCGACCAACTCAGTGATTGTTTAGTCAAAGCAACGACAGCAACAGATAAAACTACTGTACTCCAGTGGACTTTTGCCGCTTTATCCGCTCATCCTGACTTAAAGGCATTGAGTAATGTCAGTGATGCTCAAAGAACCCAACTCGATCAGAAATTTGCTCAGGTTTTACAACGCGTCATTGTTGAACAATGTGCTGTACAGGCAAAGGCGGTAATTCAAGCTGAAGGCTTACAAGCAGTAGGCGACAGTTTTCAGGAGTTGGGACGCAGTACGGGTGAAGATATTCTTAAAAATCCTGAGGTCAAAAAACAGTTGCAGGGCGTACTTCGTTATGTCGACTTAAACAAATTGGTGATGACTTTTTTAACTCCTGATATTTGGAATAAATTGGGGACGATTCGTCAATAAATCATCTTTTCAAGTTGTCTGAGAAAAGTGTTTTTGTTGTCTGGGTGAATTAAAAGTTGTACCGTGATCCCCCGATGGTCTCTTATTCAGGATTCAAGAGAGTAAGGGGGAATTCATTAAAAAATCTAACATTAAATTGCATTTTCGTCCGCAAATCAGCTGTTAGAACCTTATCGAAAGATTGGTTTTTTTAACTCTTTACATGCTATCTTGATGCCTGAATGGAAAGAATGTGCCAGGACATTTGAATGGATTTTGAAAAGCTGTTTTTATATAAACAATGGTCGGATCGACGCTTATTTGAAGCAATTGCCCAGATAGATGCGGCGCAGTATTCAGACGATTATAATTTTGCCAAGCAGCAATTCAATCATATGATCATTGTCGAAGAACTCTTTCGATCTCGGCTAGAAAATAAAAAAGCCTTACATAGTCAAACCAATACAGAAGTATTACCTGCATTTGATGAGTTGCAACAACGGATTGAACGTTCTGATGTTTGGTTTATTGGGTTTGTAAAACAGATTGAATCGAATCAACTGGCTGAAATCATTCATTTTCAATTTATCGATAAAAAAACAGGCAGCCTTTCCGTAGAAGAAATGCTCTTCCATATCATCAATCATGGCACATACCATCGGGGTAATATTGCCCATGCTTTGCATCATGCTCAAGTCGCTCATCCAGCAGATACATATACGGTTTTTATTCATCAACACGAACCTGAACGCAGGGCAGTTTGATAATTTATAAATAACAGATGATTTTTGCTTTTTGATATTAAAAAAAGCCGGAGGGTCGAATCAACAGTTTTCTTATTAAGTTAAGATTTAATTGTCAAAAAATAAAGAATACGTATAAGTATTCAAATGATAGGTATGAGGTGAAATCTCATACAAGCGAAATTGACCTTATCCGTAAATAAAAAATTGATTGAACGGGCGAAACTTTATGCTCTAATTCATTGGCTTGAACAGGATGCTGCTTATCAGTACCCTGTAATTTCATAGCGAATCAATGATGATTTAGCTTTTAAGACTTTTTATCAGTGTACCAGTCTCACCAAATAACTTTTCACGATATTCTGCTTCGAGTTGTTCAGTTTGCATATGTAGGGGATTGAAATTGTGATTTCTTATATCTAACATTTCAATCATAGCTTTTGATATGATTCCTATACGATTTATTCCTCCAAAGCCAAGATATATACCATCTTTCAGCTCCCGAATAGAAAACTTTATATCACTTCTGCGTAATATTTTGATCCAGTAATTAAACAGTACTGGAGAGAGAAGTTTAGTCACCCGTGTCAGGGCTATTCTTCTGTTTTTCGTTGTGTTGCCGCCTATGGCAACCAATACATCAAATGCAACGGATTTATGTTCAAGTTCTTCAAGTGCGTGCCATTCCCAAAGGTTTCTATTTTCTTGAATCGTTCTCTGTTTAATTAACGGATCCGTTAATAATAATCGTGCAAGCGTTGCAGTATAGTGTTCCATCACTACTGTTGCAGCCAATTGTTCAACTTTGGGAAGTTTTCGAAATTCATCTAATTTAGCGCTAGTTTTAGCTTCTATCTCTGCAACTTCAGGATAATCCGACTGGATGAGATGCTGATTCAGTGACTGATGTTCCCGACTATGAAAGGCTTCTTGGGCAATAAAATTTCGAATATCTTCTAGTAATTTCTCATCTGTAATTTGATCACGAACATTTCGTACGCTCTCAATGAAAAACAATTCACCGGGTGGAAACATGGCTGACAACACGACAAAAAGAGCGGTTACCACAGAATTATGTTCATAGTAAAAAGTAAACTTTTTGCTTTTATCAAATGGAATAATCACATTACGACGAATGATTTTCTGTAGAGATTGTGGCGAGATATTCATTTTCTTTTCCCTTTGCAATAGGTGATAATTTGAACAATATTTGTTTTGTATATAGAATCTATCAGTGAATTTATACGGAAAAAAGACGGATTTAATTATGGAATTTTTAAGATGGTAACTATAAGAAAACCAAAACAAAGTAGATCAAAAAATACTTATATGTCTATAATTGATGCAGGATTTATTTCGGTAAAAAGTAATGGCTTGGATTACACTACAGTATTGAAGGTATGTGAAATTGCCGGAGTGGGTTCTGGAAGTTTTTATGAATATTTTAAAAATAAGGAAGCCTTGTTTGTAGAAATGCAGCAACATTTTATTGAACAACTTGCCAAAGTGATTTACGAGGTCATCCCTACGATTCAAGAAATGGAAATTCCTGAAGCAATCAGATCAATTTTTTTACATATTGGTGAATTTTTAGCAAAAGATGAGAATAAATATTTCTACTGGTTGAGTGTTTCTAGCAAATACAGTACTGAGGCGAGTCATGTAAAAGCAGTAAAGGCAATCAATACCTTGGCGATTGAATATGCCGTTAAACATCCTGAAGTATTAAGAATAAAAAATCTAAAATTGATGGTTTATATTTTAATTAATTCCAGTGTTGCCCTGACGATAAATTTTTTTTCATCTCAAAATATGGGTTTTACATTTGAAGAATTAATTGATTGCCTAATTGATATTACAATGTCCTATATTGATGATGATCGTCATAAATTAAAAATATAAAAACCCGCTCTAAAGCGGGTTCTCTTCCCAGATCAAAGCAACTTAACCAATCAATTTCTTCATCAATTCATTGACTTGAGCAGGGTTGGCTTTACCACGAGAAGCTTTCATTACTTGACCGACTAGACCATTAAATGCTTTCTCTTTACCAGATTTATACTCTTCAACCATTTTTTCATTGGCAGCAAGTACTTCTTTGATAATAGCTTCAATTGCGCCTGTATCAGTTTCCTGTTTCAAGCCTTTTTCAGCAATAATGGCATCGGCAGTTTTGCCTTCTTCCCACATAAAGCCAAAGACTTGCTTGGCAATCTTACCGCTAATGGTGTTGTCGACAATACGTGCAACCATCCCACCCAGCTGTTCAGCAGAAACAGGAGAGTCAGCCAAGTCTAAGCCAGCTTTGTTCAAAGCGCCTGAGAACTCACCCATCACCCAGTTTGCCGCAACTTTACCTTGAGCGGCGCCGCCAGAAGCTGTAACAACCGCTTCATAGAAGTCAGCTAATTCACGAGAAAGTGTTAATACATGAGCATCGTATTCAGTGACTGCAAAATCTGCGATAAAGCGTGCACGACGTGCTTTCGGTAACTCAGGAAGAGCAGCACGTGCTGCTTCGATTTGTTCATCCGCAATGATCACAGGCAACAAATCAGGGTCAGGGAAGTAACGATAGTCGTTGGCTTCTTCCTTGGAACGCATTGAACGTGTTTCCATTTTATTCGGATCGAACAAACGCGTTTCCTGGTCAATTGAACCGCCTTCTTCCAAGATGTCCATTTGGCGTTGGATTTCAACATTGATGGCTTGTTCGATAAAACGGAATGAGTTGAGGTTTTTTAACTCACAACGTGTACCGAACGGCTGTCCCGGACGACGTAATGACACGTTACAGTCAGCACGGAACGAACCTTCAGCCATGTTACCGTCAGAGATCCCTAACCAACGCACCAAAGTGTGAATGGATTTGATATAAGCAACAGCCTCTTCCACAGAGCGCATATCAGGTTCAGACACGATTTCGAGTAAAGGTGTGCCCGCACGGTTTAAGTCGATGCCAGACATACCTTCGAATTGATCATGGATTGATTTACCTGCATCCTCTTCCAAATGTGCACGTGTTACACCTATACGCTTCACTGTGCCATCTTCAAGCTGAATGTCGATATGACCTAGCCCTACGATTGGATTGTCCATCTGGCTGATTTGGTAGCCTTTTGGAGAGTCTGGATAAAAGTAGTTCTTACGTGCAAATACCGATGCCTGATCGATATAGGCATCAATACCCAAACCAAAACGAATCGCAAGGTCAACCACTTCCTGGTTTAATACTGGCAACACACCTGGCATAGCCAAATCAACAAGACTGGCTTGGGTATTCGGATCCTGACCAAATTCAGTTGACGAACCTGAGAAAATTTTAGAGTGGGTTGCGAGTTGGGTATGGATTTCGATTCCAATCACGACTTCCCAACCGTCAATCAACTTTGAAGGTGCTAACTTTTGAGCTTCAGTCATTATGCATTCTCCTCAGCGATTGCTGCACGTTGGGTATGCCAGTCCGTGTTTTGTTGATATTGATGAACAATCGACAGCAGTTGTGATTCCGACCAGTAATTTCCAATGAGCTGTAAGCCTACAGGCAAGCTGTCTTTATCAAAACCAACAGGCGCATTGATGGCCGGTAAACCTGCCAAGTTCACAGCAAGTGTATAGATATCGCCTAGATACATTTCTGTTGGGCTGAGGTTTGCACCAATTTTGTAGGCTGTCGTTGGTGCAGATGGTGCAGCAATCACATCAACATTTTCAAATGCAGTTAAGAAGTCTTGTTGAATGAGACGACGTACTTTCTGTGCTTTCACGTAATAAGCATCGTAATAACCCGCTGAAAGGGCATAAGTACCAATCAAAATCCGACGCTGTACTTCAGCACCAAAGGCTTCAGAGCGAGAGCGTTTGTATAGATCTAAAATATCCTTTGGGTTTTCACAGCGATAGCCATAGCGGACCCCATCATAACGTGACAAGTTTGAAGATGCTTCAGCAGGTGCAATCAAATAATAGGTCGGTACATAAGCTTCAGTCATGTTGAGATCAATCTCAACCAAAATTGCGCCCATACTTTCCAGTGTTTTCAATGAATCTTCAACACGTGCCTTGACGTCCGCATCTAGACCTTGAACATTGAAGTATTGTTTCGGGATACCAATTCGTAATCCCTTCACAGCAGTTGCATTCAAGTTTGCAACATAGTCATCTACTTCTTTGTTGACTGATGTCGAGTCTTTTGCATCATGACCTGCGATGGTGTTCATCAAAAAGGCACAGTCTTCAGCCGAACGTGCCATAGGACCACCTTGATCCAGGGAAGATGCGAAAGCAATCATTCCGAAACGAGAGACACGACCATAAGTGGGTTTTAGACCTGTCAAACCACAAAATGATGCAGGTTGGCGAATAGATCCGCCTGTATCTGTACCTGTAGCAAAAGGGGCTAGATCAGCAGCAACCACAGCAGCAGAACCACCTGAAGAACCACCTGGAACATGTTCTAAGTTCCAAGGGTTTTTGGTTGCGCCATAGTATGAACTTTCAGAGGTAGAGCCCATGGCGAATTCGTCCATGTTGACTTTACCCAAAGTCACTAAACCGGCAGCTTTTGTTTTGGCTACAACGGTTGCATCATAAGGTGAAATAAAATTATCCAACATTTTTGAACCCGCAGAAGTTTTAATTCCTTGAGTACAGAAAATATCTTTATGTGCCAGTGGAACCCCAGCCAAAGGACCCGCTGTGCCATTTTTTAATAAATTGTCAGCAGCATCAGCTTGAGCCAAAGCGTATTCGGGAGTAACCGTTACATACGAGTTAACACGATCATCAAGTTTCGCAATACGGTCTAAATAGTGTTGAGTCAATTCGCGAGATGAAAATTGGGCAGATTTTAAACCTTCTGCCATTTCACGAATCGATAAACGGTGTAAATCAGTCATGAGTACAATTCTTTACGATTAATTTTTAAAAATAAGTTCAACTGATCAAATATTATTCAATCACTCTCGGAACAAGGTACAAACCATCCTGAACTGCGGGAGCAATGGCTTGATATTCTTCACGATGGTTGCTTTCCGATACCACATCTGGACGAAGTGGCTGCGGATGATCGAATGGGCTCTTAAGCGGTTCAACACCCTCGGTATTGATCGCTTTTAAGGTCTCCATCATCCCTAAGATTTTATTTAAACTTTGAGCATATTCAGCAGATTGCGTATCATTAAGCGACAATCGAGCAAGATTGGCGATTTGCGATACAGTTTGTGCATTTAATTCTGCAGAATGCTGAACATCTGAACTTGACATGATGTCTCACCTAATCAGTTTTAAAAAAATTCAAAATATCGTGCGTTATAATAAGCGATTGACTTGTTCAAATCATCACATTTAGTTAAAGTTGCCATCTTGCGTCCATATAAAGTTTAAACTGAGAACGACCCGTGATTCTAAAACGACTAATTGGCTTGTTTTCGCCAGATCTAGCCATTGATTTAGGTACTGCAAATACACTTATTTATGCACCAGGAAGGGGCATTATATTAAACGAACCGACAGTTGTGGCGATTCGTCACAGTGGTTCGCAGAAAATTGTTGCAGCTGTGGGTTTAGATGCTAAGCAAATGCTTGGTCGTACCCCAGCCAATATTTCTGCAATCCGTCCGATGAAGGATGGCGTTATTGCTGATTTCGAAGTCACTGAAACCATGTTAAATCAATTTATTGGTAAAGTGCATGAAAAACGCCTGTTCCCACCTGCGCCTCGTGTTGTTGTCTGTGTACCGTGTAAATCAACTTTGGTAGAGCGCCGTGCGATTCGTGAAGCTGTATTCAATGCTGGTGCCCGTGATGTACGTTTGATCGAAGAGCCTATGGCTGCTGCGATCGGTGCAGGTATGCCTGTAGAGCAAGCATGTGGTTCTATGGTCGTTGATGTCGGTGGCGGTACCACTGAAATTGCAATTATTTCCTTGCAAGGGTGTGTATACGCAGATTCTTTACGTATCGGCGGCGATGTTTTCGATGAGCAAATTATTAATTATGTACGTAAAGCACATGGTTGTGTAATTGGTGAAACGACTGCTGAAACCATCAAAAAAGAAGTCGGCATGGCAGTCGCAGACGGTAAAACATTGGAAATTGAAGTGCGTGGTCGTAACCTTGCTGAAGGTGTTCCACGTGCGATTACAGTGACTTCTGATGAAATCACGCAGGCGATTGCTGATCCATTACAGAGTATTGTATCTGCTGTAAAATCTGCACTTGAACAAACGCCCCCAGAATTATCTTCAGATATTGCTGAACGCGGAATCGTTTTAACAGGTGGTGGAGCATTACTGCGTAACCTGGATAAATTACTTGCTCAAGAGACAGGCTTACCTGTTGTTGTTGCTGAAGATCCTTTAACTTGTGTGACTCGTGGCGGTGGAAAAGTCTTGGAATTCTTTGACAATCCAAACCATGATATGCTTTTTGTAGGCTAAACTATACTCGATTAAGTTTAAGGATGAGGCGGTGCAACCGAATCTCTTTTCAAGACAACCGCCATCTTTTCGCTCTTTTATCATTGCGGTCATCACTTGCCTGGTAGTGTTGTTCTTTAACTGGCGCATGCCTCAAGTGATTCAACCTGCAAGAGAGGTCTTGTACGCGGCATATAATCCAATTTATGCCTTAGCAAGTTATCCTGTATTGTCGAAAGAATGGCTGAATCAACAAACAAAATCTGAAGCTCAGTTGCGTCGTGAAAATACTGCGATGCAAGCTGAATTGCTTCAGGCTCAAGTGCGTCTGCAAAAACTCTCAGAACTTTCTGCCGAGAATACCCGATTGCGAGGATTACTCGATACACCGTTAATTATTGACGGACGTATGGAGATTGCCGAAGTGATTGGAACGGATGCCGATCCATTGCGTCATATCATTATCATCAACCGTGGTTCAGCAAATCATCTTAAAGTCGGTCAGACTGTTTTAGATGATAAAGGGATCATGGGGCAGATCATCAACGTTTATCCGCACAGTAGCCGTGTCATGCTGCTTTCTGATAAAGAACATTCTTTATCAGTCCGTCTTGAAAGCTCAGGTATGCGAGCCATTGTGACAGGTACAGGCGATTTAGGGCATTTGAAAATGGAATATGTTCCAACAAGTGCTAACATCAAAGTGGGTGACAAGGTTTATAGTTCTGGTTTAGGTCAGCATTTTCCAGCAGGTTATTTGGTCGGTACTGTGTCTAAAGTAATGCGGCATAATACTGGAGAGTTTGCACAAATCGATGTTGTTCCAGCTGCACAGTTGGCAGGTGGGCATCATGTTGTGGTACTTTTCTCGGATTCATTAGCGATGGAGCAGCCAAATGTTGATCGCTAAAAAACTGCCATCAGAAAAACAGCGTAAGGATCCGCTATGGATCATCATTGTTTCGATCGTGATTGCTTCGATTCTCGTGGTTTATCCGATGTCCTATGCAATAGCGGGATGGCGTCCACTGTATATGTTTTTAATCATGCTATTTTGGGTGCTTTGTCAGCCAACTTGGTGTGGGATCTGGTTTGCATTTACGTTGGGTCTGTTCACCGATCTTTTGTTGGATGCACCATTGGGCATGAATGCATTAAGTTATGTACTGATTGCTTTTTTAACGCGTTATTTTATTCGTGAGAGACGTGTGCTGACATTTAGTAACCTTTGGGTGATCAGTATGCTGGCAATTCTTGCACATTTAACCTTTACCTTTATGGCACAAGTGATGGCAGGAACACATTTTTCAATAACACGTCATTGGCAAACTTTGGTCTCCAGTATTTTTTGCTGGCCAATTCTTTACTACTTATTGAAAAGATGGCGCATTTAATTCTTGCTTCAAGCTCGCCAAGGCGTAAAGCACTGCTGTTACAGTTGGGCTTGAACTTTGACACGCATAGCCCGGATGTTGATGAATCTGTATATAAACATGAGCAGATTGATCGCTATGTATCACGTTTGGCTCAAAATAAAGCACAAGCCGTTTTAAGCTTGTATCCGCAAGCTACGGTTATTGCTGCGGATACAAGTTTGGTTTTTGCCGATCAAATTATCGGTAAACCAGCATCCAAACAGCATGCTTTTGAAATTTGGACATTATTGTCAGGGCAGAAACATGAGGTGCTGACAGGTGTTTGTGTTGCAAATGCCAATCAATTATTGAGTACCGTGGTTCGTACAGAAGTTGAGTTTCAAGCTTTAACGCTCAGTGATATGGAAGCGTATTGGGCTACAGGTGAACCTTTGGGCAAAGCGGGTGGATATGCAATCCAAGGCATTGCCGCGAAATATGTGACACGGATTAATGGTAGTTATAGCAATGTCGTTGGGCTACCATTACATGAAACGATACAATTACTTGATCGTCTAGATCAATGCAGTTGAGGCACTAAATTAACTGCAAAAAAGAATTTTTATAATGTTTTGAGTTGAATTATGTCTGACGAGTTACTGATTAACGTCACACCTATGGAGTGTCGTGTGGCGTTAATTCAAAATGGTACGGTCAATGAATTATTTGTTGAGCGAACTGTTAAACGAGGGTTGGTCGGTAATATTTACAAAGGAAAGGTCGTGCGTGTCCTGCCCGGGATGCAGGCTGCTTTTGTGGATATTGGCTTGTCACGCACCGCATTTTTACATATCAATGATATGATTTGGCCACGTAATCAGCCTACGCCGAATGTTTTTGAACTATTGCAACCCGGTCAGATTCTGACAGTACAAGTGATGAAAGACATGCTGGGTACTAAAGGTGCACGACTCAGTACTGATCTTTCTATTCCTTCACGCTATCTGGTTTTGATGCCCTATGGGAGTCATATTGGCGTTTCACAACGGATAGAGTCTGAAGAAGAACGCGATCGCTTGCGTTCAATGATTGAAAGGATTCAAGAAGAGCATAAGCTTCCTGGTTCAGTCATTGTTCGTACAGCAGCTGATGGAATTGATGAAGCATCCATTGCACAGGACATGGCTTATTTAGCTAAGCTTTGGGAATTTATTCAGAAAAAGCAGAAAATTATTGCGGTTCCTTCACTGATTTTCGAAGAACTCCCTTTACCTCAACGCGTGATTCGTGATTTAGCAAATGAAGACACGGCAACGATTTATGTCGATTCACGTGAAATACATGCGAAGTTACAAGAGTTTGTGGCAGAGTTTGTTCCAAGCATGGGGAGCCGCTTGCAACACTATCCTGGTGAACGTCCATTGTTTGATTTGTACAATGTTGAAGAAGACATTCAAAAAGCATTACAAACTCGGGTTGCATTAAAGTCTGGTGGTTATTTGATGATTGACCAGACGGAAGCAATGACCACGATTGATGTCAACACAGGTTCTTATGTGGGCGGTCGTACCCTTGAGGATACTGTCTTCAAAACCAACATGGAAGCCACACAGGTGATTTCACGTCAGTTACGGTTACGTAATTTGGGTGGCATTATTATTATTGATTTCATTGATATGCAGGAAGCTGTGCATCGCGAAGAAGTCATGAACCAGTTTGAGAAAATGCTTGAGCGTGATCATGCCAAGACTAAAATTACCCAAGTCTCTGAACTGGGTTTGGTGGAAATGACACGCAAACGTACCCGTGAATCGTTGGAACATTTGTTATGTGAATCATGTCCAACCTGTCAGGGGCGTGGATTTGTAAAAACAGCAGAGACAGTGTGTTACGAAATTTTTCGAGAAATTCTTCGATATACACGCGCTTATGAATCTCAGAGTGGCTTTACTGTTATCGGTCATCCCTCTGTGATTGATCGGCTGTTAACAGCAGAAGCCCCGGCTGTCGCGGATTTGGAGCATTTTATTAACCGTGTGATTAAATTTCAGGTTGAAAATTTATACACGCAAGAGCAATACGATATCATTTTAAGTTAAAATTGTAACAGGATGTCGTTAAACAGTTGTTACATCTGAAATTTTACTTTTTAAGCTGATTTCACAATACTAGATTGCAAAGGTAGCCAAAGACTCTCTCCCTACCAGTCTTAGCAAGTGAGGTCATAAAATGAGCGTAAGTGAACAATTAATAAGTCGCGGTATAAAGCATGTATTAGAAAACCAACCTAAGAATACATGTGTAATGTTGGATGACAATGGTCAAGAAGTGAAAATTACCAAAGACATGGTTGTAAATGTCTGTCACCAATTACTCAATAAATGTCGTAATGTTAAAGATTAAGGGGCATCAATAAGCCCCTTAATTTTTTATAGAATTAAATTTTTATATCACTCAAATCTAATGATCAATAAGAAATCATCCGTTCAGTGAAGATTGAAAAGCCTAAGCAGGCTTCTCTACTGTATTTGACTGAACCATAATATCTTGTGTATAGACTGGCGTATCGTCGTTTTTTTCAACGGGTGGTTCAACAAATTTTTCCATGGCATTTTTTTGCGTAATCAGTTGTTCAAATTTCTGAATCTCATTCTCTAAATGGGTCAGTAGATTTTGCAACTTCGGCAATGACTTACGGCAACCTGTTAAACCCACTTCCAATTTATCCAGATAACTGGTCATGGTAATATTCAATGCCTGACCATCGAGTACGATGGATGCTGGGTAGAGTGCATCCAGCTTAGCACCATTCCAGTACAAAGGTTCTCTTGGACCCGGTACGTTGGAAATAATCACATTAAAAGCCTGACGCTTGGGCATAAGCCCTGATGCAATGTTGATACCTGCAGCACCAAAAACAAAAGCACTATAATTCAGAATTTGATCTGAACTCATGCGTTTAAAGCGATTCTTGGCGTTTTGTACACTGCGTTTGATGATATCTAAGCGTTCTAAAGGATCTTCTTTATGGGTACCTAAATTTGCCAAAATCATGGTGATGCGATTGCTCATATCCGAATCGTCATCACGTAATGAGGCAGGCACCATGGCAATCAAAGGTTTTTTAGGCAAGGCGTCTTGGGTGATTAGATAATCCCGAATAGCGCCCGAACACACTGCAAGTACAACATCATTGATGGTTACACCCAGTGCTTTTGAGATGTTTCTAAAGCGATCAAGTTCAAAAGATTGTGCTGCAAAACGCCGAGAAGAACTTACCCGTTGGTTAAATAAACTACTCGGTGCTTGAAAACTTGAAACATAGTCAGGGTTCTTGCCCATTTCTTTAAAAACAGTTTGAAACAGCTCCTGAGTAACTTTCGGGGCAGCTTCAACTTGGTTTTTTAATGCGGAAAATACTTTTTTGACCCGTCCAAGTTTGGTTTCTTTAAGACGTTTGGCACGTTTTCCTTCAACACACCATGGTGGAACAATGGTTTTTGAGTGCGCATCTTTAGAGAATGATTTTTCTAAGAGACGCATACCTGCAACACCGTCAATCATTGCATGATGGATTTTAAAATACATGGCAAAACGATTGCCCTCGATCCCTTCAATGATATGGCAAGTCCAAAGCGGTTTTGCACGGTCAATCAGCGCGCTATGTTCTTGTGAAATATAAACCAATAATTCACGAATACGTCCCGGATGAGGCAGGGCGATATGACGGAAATGATGATCAATATCGAATTCTTCATCTTCATCCCAAAATAAACCATTAAGACGATTGTTAAATGGAGGAACAGGAATAGACTTTGAATTGCGAATATCAGCGACAAGGTCTTGTATAAACGTTGAGGGTGCATGTTCAGGTATTTGAAATAAGAACAATCCACCAACATGCATCGGTTGCTGTCGTTTTTCTAAATTTAAAAAAATGAAATCAATAGGGTGTAATGGGCGCATGGTCTTGGATTGCCTCACTGCAATTTCTACAACAACTCATTTGTGAGTGTTAGATTGTTAGAATTATAGAACCGAGTAAATAGTATAAAACTTTTTTAGACATAAAATCCAAGCATTTCGATGAATGTAAGGTTTACAAAAAGTCATTAAATTTAATGACTTTTTTTTTACCATTATTTTTGAAGATTGCCTGCATGTAAACCGCATTCTTTATGCGTTGCTTCTTCCCACCACCAACGACCCTCGCGTTCATGTTGATTGGGAAGTACTGGTCGCGTACAGGGTTCACAACCGATTGAAATAAAACCTTTTTCATGTAAGGGGTTGTAAGGAATTTCCATCATGCGGATATAGTTCCAAACATCTGCACTGGACCAATTGGCCAAAGGATTGTATTTGATTAACTGTTTTCCTTCACCTGAAAAACCTGCATCAGCTTGAATGACAGGAATCGCTGTACGTGTTCCCGGACTTTGATCTTTACGTTGACCTGTAATCCAACCATCTAAAGTGGCCAGTTTTTTACGTAAGGGTTGTACCTTTCGGATACCGCAACATTCTTTATGATCATCTTGATAGAAACTGAATAAACCCTTTTCATTAACCAATTGCTGAACCGCATCTGATTCAGGAAAGCAAATCTCAATTTTTATGCCGTAGTGCTTACGAACAGTGTCAATAAATTGATAGGTTTCAGGATGTAAACGTCCGGTATCTAAACTGAATACACGAAATGGTTTCCCTAAATTATGTGCCATATCAATCAGAACAACATCTTCTGCGCCAGAAAATGAAATAGCGATTTCACCTTCTTGTGAAAGTGCAAGCTCTAAAATTTCAGAAGGGGATTTGTCTGCATACTCTGTTGCTAGAGCATCAACAAGATCTATAGTGGGAATGGCGGTCATGTCTGCTCCTGGCAGTTAGCTTGAAGCTATGTTGTTCATCAACATTCTAAAAGATATTTCAATTTAGGCATTTTAGCAAAAATTAAAGCAATTCAATTTTGTGTGAATGTTATCTTTGAGATGTGCGTATATTTTAAAGTAAATGAAATATTGTGCTTAGCAGATTAATTAAAATGCTTATGAATAAAAAAGATTTAATAGCTGTATTCAGTTTGAGTATAGAGTAAAGAAGATACCCCATAGAACATGGATAAAGGGAGCATAATTCTACTAGAAGCACATGCCGTCATGTCCCAATGATTTACTGGCTCATTTTACACGAAGGTTTTGTTTTAAGCTCACTGTGAAGCTATCTCGCAGTCCTCATTTATAAGTATTTCAATATTCTCTTGGGAATCTGCTGAGTTAATCCGGCTTTTTTCATGTTATTGGCATAAATCAAATAATTCTGTTTTGCTAGACGCTGATTATTTAATGCTACATAAACATCGGCTGTGTTTAGATATGCGACTGTTCTGTTTGGATCAAGTTTTATGACTTTTTTGAGTATTTTTAGGGATGCTTGATGATAGCCCAATTGATATAGATAGAATGCTGTGTCATTGAGTTCAATTACATCATCAATGGTATAGAAGGAAAGTTGGCATTGGAGTATTGCAATCTGTTGTTTTATTTCTGATTTATTGTTTTTATTGATATTTTTTAGAGCATCTGAACTGTTGTAATGAAAATATGTGACTAACCCCCTACTCCCGGCAGTATCGTCGATCCAAACCGGTGTATGTTCTTTCTTATCCCACATTCCACCGCACAGATTTGAAATCATTTTGGGAATAGCGTCAACAATGACCTTATTTTTATCATTGATGATCAGACAGTAGTTTTCATTGCCTTTTGCTATAGGTACGCTTAGAAATGAGTATTTCTGCGTACGATAGATATAATCCTCAGAAATATCTTTTAATGAAAGACCGATTTGTGCATGTTTGAGATCTAAAGCACTACAATTTGTATAGTCCAGTAAGTTGTAATCTGCATGTACGTTAAAACATGCACAACTCAATAGAAACAGGGCTATTTTTTTCATGATGTGATTTGCCTAAATTAATTTTTTATCTGTCTCTACGATACGGTATCTTTGTTGTCGCTTTTAATAAGTTTAACAGTAACACTTCCGGTAGGGGGAGTTAATGTAGATGCAGTTCCTGCATAATGGATGAGTTGTACTGATAAGATTATCCATGATGATTCAAAATGAATTGAGTTTAGAAAACTTTCAGCATTTTCTTAAAACTTTAGTGCTATGATAAGCGCAAAATTTTTAACCGACATTTGGGAGAACCCATGGAAATCGTATGTCTTGATCTTGAGGGTGTATTGGTTCCAGAAATCTGGATCAATTTTGCAAAGAAAACAGGGATCAAAGAATTAGAAGCAACAACGCGTGATATTCCTGACTACGATGTGTTGATGACTCAGCGTTTAAACATATTGAAACAACATGGTTTGGGTTTAAACGACATTCAAGCTGTGATTGCAGATATGGGACCATTTCCTGGTGCAAAAGAGTTTGTTGAGTGGATTCGCACACATTTCCAATTGATTATCCTTTCAGATACATTCTATGAGTTTGCCCATCCGTTGATGCAGCAATTAGGTTGGCCAACAATTTTCTGCCATAAGTTGGAAACTGATGAAAATGGCATGATTACAGCATATAAGTTGCGCCAGCCAGATCAAAAACGTCAAGCTGTAAAAGCATTGCATGGTTTAAACTTTCGTGTGATTGCAGCAGGTGACTCTTACAATGATACGACAATGTTGGGTGAAGCTGATCATGGCTTTTTATTCGATGCACCTGAAAATGTGATTCGTGAGTTCCCTCAATTCCCACCAATTCACGGTTATGAGGCTTTAAAAGAAGCGATTCGCAATGCTTCTGTTCGTGATATTCCTGCTTAACTGTAAGTACCATCAAAAGGCGCTTGATGCGCCTTTTTTTTAAAGTAATTAATAACAATGGCTTAAAATTGAATTTGTGAACC
This sequence comes from Acinetobacter baumannii, assembly GCF_016508585.1. Classification (GTDB taxonomy): domain Bacteria; phylum Pseudomonadota; class Gammaproteobacteria; order Pseudomonadales; family Moraxellaceae; genus Acinetobacter; species Acinetobacter nematophilus. Next base: position 15,586 of record NZ_JADVOP010000034.1, on the reverse strand, counting down.
CATTTGATTTGAAATACAATGATTTTAGAAATTAAGTGCAACATTGCAACAGGATTTAAATTAGAATGGCAACATATCAAAAAAAGAAAAAAGGGCATAACCGCTACTGTTAGAATCAAGCCTCACCCATCACAGTCTCAAACCTTTACAACCATGAGAGATGCAAAAGCATGGGCGCAAGAATTAGAATTGAAACTAAAAAATGAAAAGAAAGGTGATTATGATCATATCCTTTTTAGAAATGCTTTAGAAGAATACCGAGACAATATATCAATAAGTAAAAAGGGTGTAGTTCGTGAAAGAACCAGGATTTAGGAGCTATATTCCAAATCTTCAACAATCACTATTACTAAATTTTTTAACCTTTAGATAGTTTTACAACAATAAGTCAAATAAACTATCTGAAAATAATGGGAAATAAATGAAAAAATTATTATTTTTAGCAGTTCTAATGGGGTTAACTGGTTGTGGTGACACAGACCAAAATGATACATCTCAATCGACTTTACAAAGTTCAACAGCATCTGTTAATTATCGTATGGCAGCGTCGTCAAGCGCATTAAGTGCTCCATCATTTGGACAGTGGGTTGTTAATGGCTATGCATCTGAAGGTGCATCAACTGTCGTTAATGCGTCCAGAATGGTAGGTGGAGTTGCCACCGAATCTAAAGCATTGATCACTCCAAACGTTTCGCAAGTTTCAAAAATACTTCGAGCAGGTCTTGGTGGAGCAGCTCTTACTTTTGCAGTCGATGAGCTATTAGATGGCATTGATTGGGTGATGGATCCAGCGAACAATAGTGTTAAATTCAAAACCGAAATTGAAGGTATAAAACAATACAAAGGGCTTGGTGATTCATTATTTGATACAGCGGAAGAATATTGTTCATGGCGCTTAAATAAAGTTAAATCTGAAGCATACCCAGATTCATCACTTAGAAATATAACTATTTCTTCAAATGGAACCTATGGAACTTGTTGGATCTATACATATTCTCCTGTTTATGCTGTGGATTTTGGTTTTGATATTATAAAAATTAAAAAAATAGAAGAAAAAAACCTCCCATTCGACGTAGTCTCCCAAGAAATCATCAACAACGCTGAAATAGGAAACACTGATGCTCAAGCTGTTACATTAGCAGCAGCTCAGACAATGGTTAGTGAAGCGGAGAATGATGCTACAAAAGCAAAAGAAATAGAGGATGCGTTTGAGAGAAATAGTGATGAGAAATGTAAAAATCATAATTTAAAAATGAATAGTAAAGCTGCCATGGTTGAATGGCGGTATGAGGAATTATATAAAGACAGATTTAATCTTTATATCAATCACAAAGAAGTATCTAACCCATTTATATTGAATGGGAACAATAAAGGCTCTTGGGATGGGCATGTGAGTCAATATAAATATGCGCAAGGTGTTCTTAGAGCTACTATTAAAACAGCGTCTAATGCTGGATGTCCTGCAACACCTAAAGCAAATTATTGGGTAAATAAAGAGCCACCTTCTCAACCTGGACTACATTCTTAAGGTTATTTAAATGATTAATGTGACTATTAGTGAATATTCTAAAAAGTTTTCGGTTAAAAAAGTATGTTTTTCTAATTCATTTGGTCCGTTCCGTATAACGTATCAAGATAAAAATGGTGTACCTATTCTTGAGCGATTAGATGAAGAATCTTTTCAGCGCAATGTTTATTCAACAGTAATATTTGTTGGTGCTGAATATAGAAAGGTAGCATATAGGAACCATATAAAAGACCCAGAAAATCAATGTTTGACACTAGAAGATTATAAGTTGGTTGGCGATGAGTTCATTCTTATTAATAAGATTGTGACTGAGCTTCGCGATCCCAATAACCCTTATGAATTTAAACAGTCTTGTTATGATGGGAAAGGCAACCTTCATTACGTATCAATGGATATTGAAGGTGAGTCTAAACGATACGACTCAGAAGGTAGAGAGATAGATGATTCATTGGGTATTAAAGGATTGGAAACCATTGAGTATGTAGAATCTCAATATTTAGAAGAGGCAATTAAAAAATCATCAAATATAAATTTCAATAGATAAAAATATGAAGTGCAACATTAATGCAATTTATTTTTGTAAATTATTGAATTATATTTAATTAAAAGGCGATTGATGCGCCTTTTTTTATTTAATGTATATTTACAGTCAGAACGTATCATGAAGCAGAGTATTGATAGAGGGAATTAAACAGATAATGAAAAAAATGAATGAGCTTCATTCCATTCAACGTAAAAAAAACCATTAGAATTAAAGGTTTTTTTAGCTGTTTTTAAAATTTTATTTGCATCAGGCATTTTTGGAAATAAAGTCAATCATTTCTTTTGTCGGTCTCATTCGCCCAAGTTGCCATTGTTCAGGAGGATATTCATCAATCCGAATCCAGATATGTTCTTGGAAAGAAGGATTGCCTTTACCTTCAATCTCGATGAATAATTCTGTTATTCTTTTAAATAGTTCAGCTTTGCTATTTTCGTCTAGTAAGCCTTCAATTGTCTGAATATTGATGAAAGGCATAACGTTCTACATCCTATCTGAGTCTTTTATGTAGACCTAGGTTAATAAGAGTTTTCAAAAATGTCAAACCAAAGTTTTTCGGATTTTCAATTCCCATTTGAAGTATGTGGTATCTTCAAGATCTCTGAGGTATTGAGTGATAAATGGACAATTCTCATTTTACGGGAGGCTTTTTATGGTGTCACTAAATTCAGTACGTTTATTGAAAATACTGGCATATCAAAACAAGTATTATCCAATCGCTTAAAACATCTCATTCAGGAAGATATATTTTCGTTATCGATTTATAAAATGGAAGGAGATAGAGAGCGTAAAGAGTATTTACTAACTCCAAAAGGAAAAAGTATAAATATCGTCTTACTTGCTATGCTTGAATCAGGTGGGAATTTTATCCATGAAAATAAAGATGTAGTTAAAGTTTTTAGCAAAAATGATCATGAATTGGTTAAGTTAAAATTAGTTGATTCTAAAAATAATATTATCAATTTTGAAGATATTGAATTGCGGTTGGTAAAGAATAATTAGCGGCTAATCAGCAACATATGGCTTTTGTGTTGAGGTAAGCAGTGTGAAAAAATCAGAAAATGATGAAACGAAAAGCCATGATTTAGTGATATGTCAAGTCGGTTTTTTATTTCTAAGTTGATGCGGAAAATCCAACAGGATGTTTATGGGAAAAATTTCATGTTTAACCTAATTTAGCGCATTCATGCCTAAAAAAGGAAAAGAAAATTAGTGTAAACAGATTGTTTATGGGTATGCCAGATCAATAAAAGCACAGATTCAATGGGGTTAGCGTAAACAGTTAAACTCATTTCCAACCCTGCACAGCGTGTAAAGATGAAATTGGTGAGGAAGATGCTCAACAGCTGTTTAATGCTGCTATGAACAAGTTTGCTAAGCATATGAAAAGAAAGCAAGGAATCCAGCTGCACAAGTGTTTTAGAAATATTTCTGGATGACTCAGGTTAAGTCACTGATTTCAAATATTACTGTTAAACATGATGGGAGAATGATGCCTGTTTGAGCAAATCGAATACTGTTTTAAATTACATTTTTTCGATGTTTGAATGCAAACAAAAGAGCCAGAGACGCTAATAAAATAATCATGAGAATATAAATATCAGCAGTAAAAGTAAGACCAGCATGGCTGACAAAATATCCCGCGATAATGGCTGGTATACTAAACGCTAAATAGCTCTCAACATAAAATGTTGCCATCAACCCAGCACGTTGTTCAGGTAAAGCCAATGGCATCACCGTGCGGATTGCACCCATAAATCCTGTCCCAAATCCAACCCCGGTCACCACCGAACCCATAAATAATAAGAATGTAAGAGAGAAGTGAATACCCGATAAAATAATGGCTGCGCCTAAGAGAATACTCAGTGCGCCAGTCGTTAAGATGTGAAGTGTTTTCGCACTGCGAAGGGTTAAAATTCCGATTGCACCTGAAATGGTCAAGGTAATAAACATCATACCATTGAGCCATGCTGATTGGACTTTAAAAGCGTGGGCCAATAGCGAGGGCATTAAAGACAAGAAAAAGCCGCTGACCATCCATAAAGAAATATTGATTGGGCTAACAATCCAAAGTGCTTTACGTGCTTGTGGCGGAACTGTAAGACGTGGTTTAAGTGATGCAAATGCTCCACGCCGTTTTTCAGCCGTCTCCGGGCTAAAATAAGCGATACATAAGGTACAGAAGAAAATAAAAATGAATATTTCAAAAATTAAAGTCAATGCATGCGTCGACATTGCTAACACGATACAAGTCATGAGCATGCCGATTGCCATACCCAACATAGGAGAAATACTGTTGATTAATGAACCATGAGTTTTGCTTAAATCTAGTAAAGCTGCGCCAAAGGTTGAAGCAGCCAAAGCTGTGGCGACACCCTGCAAGGCTCGGGCAATAAACAGCATTTCAATATTTGAGGAAAAAAGAAAAAACCCCATAGAAATAATCTGTAAAAAGAGTGCGGTAAAAATAACAGGTTTACGCCCAACATAATCTGACAATGAACCCATTACCAATAATGTTGCCAATAAAGCAAAAGCATAAGTTGCAAAAATTAAGGTTAATAAAACGGGTGAAAAGTGAAACTGTTGTTGATAAAGACGATATAAGGGGGTAGGTGCGCTTGAAGCTGCCAAAAATGCCATCAATGTAAAGGTATGGGTATAAAGTGCAGTTTGAGGGCTAAATTGAAATGAAGTCATTTGATGATTGAGATTATTAGAATTGCTCATCATTTAAAACGCATATTAAAGAAAGGATAGATTCTGTTATACCTGATTTAACCTGAAAGGCAAGGAGCGATTAAGGGTTTATTTTTAATAGTTGACCATATGTTATATTTAATTGTTTGTATATTATAATTATTTTATATTTTATCATCAAAGGCTTCCGTGCCTGAATTCAATTGGAACGTCTTAATCTTAAAGTGCGCCTCGAATCAAAGGATAAGCATTATCTAATAGGATTTTTTGGGCGGCAGCATTGGGATGGATTAAGTCCTTTTGCATGAGATTTTTATTGCCTGCAATACCATTCATAAAGAAGGGATACAGTTTTACGTTGTACTGCTGGCTTAAGGTCTGGTAGTTTTTTTCAAAAGCCTGGCTATAAGCTGCGCCATAATTGGGTGGAATCTTCATACCCAACAATACGACCTTGGCTTGGCTTTTTTGACTTTGTTGGATTAATTGAGCAAGATTTTTTTGAATCATTTGGGGTGGTTGACCACGTAAACCATCATTGCCGCCCAACTCAATCACGACCACATCAGGTTTATGACTTTGTAATAATTTGGGTAAACGTGCCAAAGCACCACTGGTGGTTTCTCCACTGACACTGGCATTAACCACTTGATGCTGTTTGGGAAATTGCTGATTTAAGCGTTGCTGGAGCAAAGTCACCCAGCCTTGTTGTGGATTTAAACCGTAGCCCGCACTTATGCTGTCACCTAAAATCATGATCGTTTTTGCAAAACTACTAACGGGCAACAGACAGATCATGCTAAAAAATAAACAATGAAAAGCGCTTTTCATCATTTTCAAATTTAACAACGTTTTGATTTGCATATATAAGGTACTTTACAATGTCTAAGGTTCAGGATGCTTCAACTTCTTCCATCATGCCACAAGTGATAATTTCTGCACAGCAACTTACACAAAAGATAGAATTACCGCATCAAACGCTTACAATTTTTGAAAATCTCAGTCTCGATATTTATGCAGGTGAACAGGTTGCAATTACAGGACGCTCGGGTTCGGGTAAGTCAACTTTATTGGGTATTCTGGCGACATTAGATCAGGCAACTACAGGGCAGCTCAGTGTATGTGGCGAGCGCATTGAACATTTAAATGAAGAGCAACGGGCTTTGGTGCGCCTAAAACATATCGGTTTTGTTTTCCAGTCTTTTCAGTTGTTGCCACATTTGTCTGCTTTAGAAAATGTCATGTTGCCTCTTCGTTTACAAGCCGATTTTAATTATCTACATGCAGAGCAAAAAGCTCTCGATTTATTGGGGAAAGTGGGTTTGGCACGTCAAAGCCAACAAACGCCTAAAGTATTGTCAGGGGGAGAACAACAGCGTGTTGCGATTGCACGGGCGCTGATTTCAGAACCTCAGATTGTTTTTGCTGATGAACCTACAGGCAACTTAGATGAACATACTGCATCCGAGATTGAGCAGTTATTGTTTAGCTTAAATCAAGCATTGGGAACGACCTTGGTTTTGGTGACGCATAACCCACAACTGGCAGCACAATGTCAGCGTCATTATGAGTTAAAAGATGGTCATTTGATAGAACATTTACAATCCTCACAGCGTGTTGAGGTGGTGTAAATGTTGAACCTTTTTAAGCCGCTATTTCGGCAAAGTTTTGCCAGCTCAGGCATTTATTTACTGATTGTTGCATTGAGTTTGGCTATTAGCGCGACCACTGCATTAAAATTCAGTAATGATCAGGTTAAGCAGGCCGTTACTTTACAGGCAGCAAAAATGCAAGCTGCTGATTTAGTGCTGAGTGATACCAATCCAATCGACCCTCAGTGGTTGAAAGAAGCTGAGCAACTCAAGTTAAAACAGTCACATGTTACGATGTTCAGTTCTATGGCATCGACTCATGATCAATTTGTGATGGTCAATGTCAAAGCCGTTGATCAAGCATTTCCTTTACGGGGAGAGTTAAGGATTCGCCCGCAACAGCCGTTACAGCGAGGTGGAATTTGGCTCAGTAAACGGGCTCAAGAATTGTTGAAGCTCAATCTCGGTGATCAAGTTCAAATTGCCAATGGTCAATTTAAAGTTACGGGCATCATTGAACACGATTCGAACCAAGAGTTGGGTTTTTCTGCATTTTCACCGACAGTGATTATTGCTCAAGCCGATATCGCAAAAACAGGAGCGATTCAGATCGGCAGTCGGATTGAATACCGGTTGTTGATGGCGGGTGAGAAACAGTCGATTGAAGCCTATCAAGCATTTTTTAAAACATTCATAGCACAAGAAAAACAAAAGAGTAGTCAGCAACTTATATCCAGTCAGCAGGAATACTCGACTGCCTTAGATACTAGACAGGCAACATCAGAAGTTCAGCGACTTCCTGCTCAGTCAGAACAATCTCCTCAAGACCTACAAAATACAGATCAAGCGTTGGATGCGCAGAGTAATTTAAGGCTGCGTAATGCAGATGAAGGCAATTCACGGTTATTAAAACCGATTGAAAATCTGGATACTTTTTTACAACTGGCAAATATTCTGACGATTCTTCTATGTGGATTAGCAATTGCACTCACCAGTCAACGCTATGTACAGCAGAATCAAGATCATATCGCCTTAATGCGTTGTATGGGGGCAAGTAAACGACAGATTTTCCAAGCTTATTTAAGTCTATTGTCAGTGGTAATTTTGATTGCGATCGTGATTGGCAGTCTATTGGGGCTGGTTTTAGGTTATTCATTGCTACAGCTTATGTTACAAATGATTCCTAATCTCGAATTACAGTTTTCAATTTGGCAGATATTTTCAGGTCCATTGCCGATTGCAATTTTCACCAGTGCAATTGTGCTGATTGGTTTTATCTTGCCGAGTTTATGGCAATTGCTCAACACACCTCCGATACGTGTTATTCGCCAACAGGAAAAAACAGCAGGTTCAATATTATGGATGATGGCGACAGGTTTAATCAGTCTGATTATTTTTAGCTTGGTATTGACGGAGAATCTAACCCTGACGGCAGTGGTGATGGGGGCGGTCATTGTATTAACGGGGTTATTGTATGCTGTGGTCTGGGCAGTATTAAAGGCGCTGAAAGCGATGAAAAGTGGCTTGTCTGCCTATATTCGGACACCTTCCCAAACAGCTTTGCAAATCACAGCATTGGCATTGGGTTTGAGTTTAATTACCGTATTGGCTGTATTACGCACTGATTTATTGGAGCGTTGGCAGCAACAGTTGCCTGAAGGCACGCCAAATCAGTTTATTTATGGTTTGCCTCCATTTGAACTTGAAGCATTTAAACAGCAGTTGGCACAACAGCACTGGAAAAGTACACCGCTATATCCCAATGTCAAAGGGCGCTTACTGGCTAAAAATGGTCAGGCTTTTCCTGAATCGTTGATAAAAAGTAATAATTCATTACGCCGTGAGCTAAATTTAACCCAGGCAGATCATTACCCACAGGATAATATCATTGTTGCGGGGCAGTCTGAATTGACGGAAGTTGGGCAAGTTTCGGTCGAAGCAAAATTGGCGGAAGAGTTGGGTATCAAGATTGGAGATCGTTTAACCTTTAGTTTGCCTGAAGGAAACCTGCAAGCTCAGGTCGTAAATTTACGTACTGTTCAATGGCAAAGTTTTAGCCCAAATTTCTTCTTTATTTTTACACCCAAAACATTGGATGAAAATGCAGGAAGTTATTTAGGAAGTTTTTATGTCCCGGCAGCAGACAAAGGCAAAATGGTCAGCTTAATCCAACAATTTTCAAATACAGTGTTTATTGATGTGTCTTTGATTTTTGATGAAATTAAACAACTGGTTGCTGTCTTGGTAAAAATTATTACAGTATTGGCTGTTTTGGTCAGTTTATCAGGTTTTCTTGTTTTGATTGCTTGCATTAACTTGTTGATGGATGAGCGTAAAAGAGAAGTTGCATTGTTACGTTCATTTGGAAGCTCAAAACGCCAATTAAAACGTATGATGAGTATGGAGATAGGTTTTATTGGGCTTTTGGCAGGGATTGTTTCATGCTTCTTTGCTGAGGTGATCAGTGCGATTGCCAGTTATCGTATGGAGATGACTTTACAGTTTCATTGGGAAATTTGGCTTATTCTCCCTATTTTGATGGCAGTCTTATGCGCAGTCATTGGAAGATACCGTTTAAGCTATTTGTCAGAGATTCCACCCTTACAGAGTTTAAGGGAGCTGAATTAAAATGAAGTGATTGAACCAAAATCCTCTGTCTACTTTGACGATTCCAGTTTCTGGATATTGTGAAGTGAAGGTAAAAAACAGGCTCACTTTGCTGAGCCTGTTTCAATTAAAACTCTGCTTAATTACGATGAATGTACGAATACTCTAAAATAAACATTCAAATGTGAGTCACTAATTTTGAGATACATGCTGTGGACTAAAACTGAAATTGCGCTCGCATTTGTGAAACCGCCTCTTGCCAAAGTGGAGTAATCGGACCCACTAGATGCTGGCAATACAGATAGAATGCATAAATGAAAGCCATACCTAAAATCACAATGATGAGATTTACAGCCGTTGCTGCTTTCATACGCTGCGAAACATACCAGGCCAAAGCCATGACAGCTCCCATTAACATCCCGCCAATATGCGCAGCATTGTTGATTCCAGAAGCAAGAAAACCAAATGCTAAGTTGATGGCAAGAACAGTTAATAGCGATCTTTTATCCAGAACGAATCTTTGGTTTGGGGTGGGCGGGAACAAAGAAAGTAGGGTTAAAGCCCCCCCTAAGCCCATCACTGCTCCCGATGCTCCTGCGGATACATGCGGAATCAGTTTTTGATCAAAGTGCTGTAAAAATTCATAACTGTTGCGAATATCCAAGTAACCACTGAGCAGACTGCCCATTAATCCAGCCAATACATACAGCCCTAAAAAATAAAATTTCCCAAAGGTTTTTTCAGCCACATCACCAAAAATATACAGTGCCCACATATTCATCATCAGATGCAAGATGCCAAAATGAAAAAACATACTGCTGAATAAACGATATGGTTCCTCTAGAAAGGTTAAAGGTGCATAATCAGCACCCCAGCGCAAAGCATCCAATGTGGTGGGGTCAGTTATATTCACGCCTGACAAAACTTGAATGGCAAATAAACCAACATTGATTGCAATTAACATTAAGGTGATTTTGCCAATCGTATTGGGTGAGTTATATATGGATGAGTCTTGATAATTCGACATGCTATTTCTTAGCTTTTTATTGATAGATTTAGCTTAACATGAAATGTCAGCATTTTCGGAGTAAACAGCTGAGATGAAAGCTTTTATTGTTCGTGCTTTGTTAATCGTAATCAGTGTATTGATTCTGATTCAGCTGTGGATTTTCTCCAGTTTGGTGTATTGGCGTACCCATGATGTAGAAACCACGATGTTTATGCGATGGACATATTTCTCAGACTTTAAACCGATCGAACATCAATGGCGCAATTATGATGATATTAGCGACAACATTAAGCACGCGATTGTTGCGGCTGAAGATGCTAAATTTTTAGATCATCATGGTTTTGATTGGGATGGAATTGAGGGTGCTTTGCAACGCAATCTAAAGAAAGACAAAGTGGTTGCAGGCGGTTCAACCATTTCGCAACAACTGGCTAAAAATTTATTTTTCTATAATCGCCGTTCAGTGATTCGCAAAGGTCAGGAGGCGATTGCAACGACAATTATGGAACGCATGTGGAGCAAGCAGCGTATTCTTGAAGTGTATATGAATTCAGTCGAGTTCGGTGATCATATCTATGGTGTGGAAGCTGCCTCTCGTTATTATTTTGCTAAAAGTGCAAAAAGTCTGAACCGAGAGCAAGCTGCCTTTTTAGCGGTGATTCTGACGAATCCCAAGTACTATCAAGAAAATCGCAATGATCCTAAATTACTCTATCGTAAAAAACTGGTATTAAAATATATGCGTTATACCCGTATCCCAGATTAATCAGCAATATCTAAAAAAAGTGAAATCATCATGTTTGGAAAAGCACAAAAAAGTGTGCTTTTTTTATATCGTGATGCTTTTTTTATGAAATTGTCATAAATTTGAAGCATACTAGAATAATGACATTTTCTTGATGCAGGTTTATTGCATGAATACCGCAGTGACTCCAACAACACCGACAGAATATTCTTATAATGAACGATATATCAATCGTGAACTTTCGATTTTAGATTTCCATTTACGTGTTTTAGAGCAAGCTGTTGATCCTTTGCATCCGCTGCTAGAACGTATGAACTTTTTACTGATCTTTTCTCGCAATATGGACGAATTTTTTGAGATTCGTGTAGCAGGAATGATGGAACAGTTAACGTTGGGCAATGAAAGTCGTTCACCCGATGGACTCACACCAAAACAAGTTTTGGATCAAATCTCTAAAACAGCCCATGAAGCAATTGAACGTCAATACCGTATCTTGAATGAAGAGATTTTTCCGAAACTCCGTGAAGAAGATATTTGTTTCTTGCGCCGTGGAGAATTGACGCCCGCCCAATCGGTGTGGATTAAAAAGTATTTTCAAGAGCAGGTTGCACCGGTCTTGACTCCGATTAGTCTTGATCCAGCACATCCATTCCCACGCTTGGTAAATAAAAGCCTCAACTTTATTGTGACTTTAGAAGGGAAAGATGCCTTTGGTCGTCAAATTGACTTAGCCGTTGTTCCAGCACCGCGTTCTTTACCGCGTGTGGTACGCTTACCTGATGAATTGACGGGCGGTAAAGAACATTTTGTAATGTTGTCTGCGATTATTCATGAACATGTCTCTGACTTATTCCCAGGGATGACTGCAACAGGTTGCTATCAGTTCCGTGTGACACGTAATGCAGATTTAGCACTGAATGAAGATGTTGAAGACTTGGCGAAGGCATTGAAAGGCGAGTTGAGTTCACGTCGTTTTGGTCGTGCGGTACGCTTAGAAGTTACAGAAAATTGTCCGAAACATATTTATGAATATTTGCTGGATGAATTTGATTTAGAAGAAGAACAGCTTTATAAAGTCGATGGACCTGTCAATTTAGCACGTTTAGTATCGAACTTTAAACGTCCACACATGCGCTATGATTCACATGTGCCTGCGATCCCGAAAGTATTAAAAAAGTCTGAAAACATTTTTTCAGCCATGCAGAAGCAAGATATTCTCCTGCATCATCCCTTTGAGTCTTTTGCGCCTGTAATTAACTTGTTGCGAGAAGCAGCACGAGATCCTCAAGTTCTTGCGATCAAACAAACATTGTATCGTAGTGGAGCAGACTCAGAAATTGTACAGGTATTGGCTGAAGCGGCACGTAATGGTAAGGAAGTCACAGCAGTGATTGAACTGCGAGCGCGTTTTGATGAAGAATCAAATATTGCTGTTGCCAATGTATTGCAAGAAGCAGGGGCTGTGGTGGTGTATGGTATTGTGGGTTATAAGACACATGCCAAAATGATTTTGGTGGTTCGCCGTGAGAATAATAAACTTGTTCGCTATGTTCATTTAGGAACAGGCAACTATCATGCAACCAATGCACGAATCTATACCGATTACGGTTTATTAACCACAGACAAAGAACTCTGTGAAGATGTGCATCGTATTTTTCAAGAGTTGACGGGCATGGGTAAAATGGCGAAGTTGAAAAAACTTCTACATGCACCGTTTACCTTACATGCACAGTTAATCGCTTATATTGATGATGAAATTGCCAATGCCAAAGCGGGTAAACCTGCTCAAATCATTGTGAAGGTGAATGCTTTAACAGAGGTTCAGTTAATCAATAAGTTGTATGAGGCTTCGCAAGCAGGTGTACAGGTAGATTTGATTATTCGTTCAATTTGCTGTTTACGCCCAGGTTTAGCAAATCTCTCTGAAAATATTCGTGTGCGTTCAATTGTGGGACGTTTCTTGGAACATACCCGTGTTTACTATTTTGGTAATAATGGCAATGCCCGTATTTATTGCTCAAGTGCGGACTGGATGGATCGAAACCTATTTAATCGTGTTGAAGTGTGTTTTCCCATCGAAGATCCTGCCTTGAAAAAGCGTATTTATCAGCAAGGTTTGGTGAATTATCTTAAAGATAATACTCAAGCTTGGTTGTTGCAAGGAGATGGAACATGGCTTCGTGCTCAACCTAAAGAAGGTGAAACCATACACAATGCACAAAAAACCTTATTAGAGCATTTTAACGGCTAAATTCAATATTCAATGATTTAAAACCCGATTGATTTCAATCGGGTTTTAACAACTGATTATGAATGCCTTTACTTGTATTTTTTGACAAAGTTAATACGTTCTTTAGTCATATCAATTTCACATTGCATAGCATCAAAGTGACTTTCACGACCATAGTTGGCTTCATCTACTACACATTGACTTTCTCTCTCTTTAATCCAAATGCGTTGTAATCGTTGAAGTTCTTCCTTACTACTTTTTTTAAGTTAGCCATTTTTTGTTTATAAGTAATATTGAGCTTATTATCTACAACTTTATATTCATCAATATAGCAACCCAAAATATCATTGTGATTTGTACTGTTTGGAACACATTTAACTTGATAGCTAGTATTAGCAAACGCCAATGTGTTACCAAACAGTATGATTAAAATGAATAAATAAATTTTTCTATTCATAACAATTACACTTAAGCCCCTTTTCAAATATATCAGCTTTGTCTCTGCGTCGTTTTCCTAACCCCCTATTATTTTTATTAAATTAAATATTCTTTTTCCTTTTATAGATTAATCGAATTATAAGAGTTATTGTTGAAATCAATGATATTGTTGGTAATACAGCACCTCGAAATAGGCTATTTTGATACCCTTTATAGATAAATGTAGATAAAAAATCTTGTTCAGCATAACCAATAGATGCATAATTAAAAAAATATCCCATTATGGATGCATATATTCCAGAAAATACAAAAAAAGAAAGGATTTTGTTAATTTTATCTTTAATGAAAAAAATAGAGTTTAGACTTAATGAAGCAATTAATAATGTTAGAATTACACTATAGACAGTAATATAATAATTGTAACTTTCCATTTAACCTCCAAGTGCATTTTTAATAAAATCTGCTGAAATACGACCTTCCTTTCGTGTTTTAGCAATTACTTTTCCATTATTATAAATTACTCGTGTCTCATGTCGATAATCTTGTTTAGAAATATCCTTAGTTCCACCTCTATTAGGGCTTGCAAAATCTGTATGCCCAATAACTACACTTCTCTTTTTACCAACTTTGAATAAAGCAATTGATATTAAGGCACTGAGAGTATCTGATTCTCCATCAAATGCAGTATTACAACCATGTATTTCTATTTTTGATTCATTTGTAAAAACATTAAATTTAATATCAGAAATAGTATATAGATTGCTCCAATTACTGTTTCCAAAAAGACTCCATTCACTATATTTTGTTGCCCAATCTTTATATAAGTTTGAAGCCAAATTATATGTATCTACTGAATATTTTGTTAGATTTTTTTTAAGAGATGCTCCAATTACTGAATAAAGCCCCAGATCGGAACCATGTGCAAAAACATCTAAAGATTGAATTGAGTTTTCGGTCTGAGAATTAATTAAGTCTATGAATTGTTTCATACCACTTGAGATAAAATAAGATTTAATTGGTAAATCATTTTTATAATCAGCAATTACATTCTTTGAAGCATGGAAAAAAGCTCCATTATCTCCAAGTGATTTAGCACCACCATACAAAACCAATCGTATTGGAGATCCCAACTTTACAATTTCAACTTTTGCATTTTTTGTCGTTTTGGTTGAATGTCGATCTACCATGAATCAGCCTCAAAAAGTTTAATTTCAATATCTTGTTCCTTTTCAGTACATTCTAATTTTTCTGTCATTCCATTTTCATCAGTTATGCCTTCAATAGCATGCCCATCGGCATAAGTAATAACATATTTAACATTTTTATATGGTTGGTTATTTAAATTATTTACTAACTGATAGTGACCTGAATATAGCATTAAGTTTTTAGCTATAAAGCTTGATGAGTTTGAGTTTCTTCTATAATTCTCCCCTTGACTGGTTCCAACAACATGGTCTTGTCTGGATAAAATTTTAGCTCCACAACTTAATAGATCATTGACATAAGCGACTGGTTTACCATCCATAATAATATGGTTATGACTGGCTTGTATCGTCGACCAACATTTACACTTAGGACAAAAGTGACCATCTCCAGCACATAGAAATAAATTTCCCATTTGAGATGTTCTTTGTTGTGTTGCTTGAATGATCCCACCATGGTTGGTCATCGAATTATTGATTGCGAAACTTTTAGCCATTATTAACTCCTTCTTTTTGAGTTAAAAAACCTTCAGGAACTTTATCTCCTTTGAAAATATTAATAGCAACGGATTTATTTGGACTATCAATAATTTCATCACCATTTTCTAAATGACTACCCACTAATGCAACAGACTTTCCATTTATCATACAAGCTTGACCTGTACCTGAAACAATTTTAGAGATTGTTCCATCCGCATAAATTACGTCGTCGCCGACTAAAGCAATAGTTAAGCCACAAATTTTGTATTGAACAGCACTGGCATTTACTAATCCACCATTCCGAGTTTTAGCCCCATTTACTGCAAAGTGATAAAGCGTTTTGGGTTTATGTTGAAAATAAAGCTGTTCAGCTTTTATAGTTTGCTCAATATCTTCTTGAGACATTTGCTTTAATTGCTCTATAGGCAATTCATGTAAAAATTTCGGATTCGTCATTTTTATATCCTTTAAATTATTTAAACTATAATAAAATTTGCTTAAAAAAATCTAACAC
>NZ_JADVOP010000033.1 GCF_016508585.1 Acinetobacter baumannii | reverse complement strand
AATTAATATTGAGTAGAAAATTACAAAAATGTAATATTTTTAATCAAAGGTCATTCCCTTTTTATAGATTAAATATACAATTCATCCATTATCTGCTCTGAATTCAATCAGTCAGTATCATTTATTCTCGTTCACGAGGCAATTCATGTTGAATGCTCCAAAACTTACTTTAGCTATATTAATTAATGCTGCTTTAATTACACCTACATTTGCTAGCGAACAAAGTGATGCAAAAGGTTTCGTTGAAGATGCCAAAGGTTCTGTATTGTTTCGTACTGGTTACATCCTTCGCGATAAAAAACATGGCATCGAAGACCAAAGTTCATTTGCACAAACTGCAATTGTTGACTTAGATTCAGGTTTCACACAAGGCGTTGTCGGTTTTGGTGTGGGTGTTGTGGGTGACGGTTCTTTTAAAATTGGGGACAACCAACATTCAGGCAACAACATGATTCCTCGTGATGATCAAGGTAATCCTTATCATCATTGGGCTCGTGGTGGTGCAAACGTGAAAGCGCGTTTCTCAAATACTACCGTACGTTATGGTACTCAAGTTTTAGATTTACCTGTATTGGCAAGTAATACCACACGTCTGGTTCCTGAATACTTTACGGGGACATTATTGACCAGCCATGAAATTAAGAATTTAGAGCTTGTTGCTGGTAAGTTTACCAAAGACCAAATGTCTGATCATATCAATACAGATAGCAATCATCTGGATGATGCCATTGTTTGGGGTGCTAAATACAAGTTTGATGACCAACTCAGCGCTTCTTATTATGGTTTGGATTCTAAAAATGCTTTAGAGCGCCACTATATCAATGCAAACTATAAATATCCTCTAGCAAATCAAAGCTCTTTGACGTTTGACTTCAGTGGTTATCACACCAAGTTTGATAAAAATGCCAATACCTACTCGGCAACAGGTCCAGTGGATGCTGACTATGCAGCAACAGGAAAAGCAGGCGTAGAAAAGACCAATAATATTTGGGCCTTGTCTTCAACCTATAATCAAGGTCCACACAGTGTAATGTTGGCTTACCAACAAAACACGGGTGATGTTGGCTATGACTATGGTCAAAATGCTGATGGTTTCCAAAGTGTTTATCTACCAAACTCTTACTTGTCTGACTTTATTGGTAACCATGAAAAATCTGCACAGGTTCAATATAACCTAGACTTTGGCGGTTATGGCGTTCCGGGATTAAACTGGACGACTGCATTTGTTTATGGTTGGGATATTAAAGTCCGCAATGTGACTGACAATGCTCAAGAGCGTGAATTCTTCAACCAGGTGAAATACACCATGCAAAGTGGTTTTGCAAAAGATGCAAGCTTACGTGTTCGCCACTCTTACTACCGTGCTAGCGAAGCATATAATCCAGTTTATATCGGTGATACCAACGAATGGCGTATTTTCCTGGATATTCCTGTGAAATTTTTCTAATTTAAAATAGAAAAATGAACAATAAAAAACCTGCATCAACATGCAGGTTTTTTTGATCTAAATCAAATGAGACTCAAATCACATTCAGATCGGAATTACTTCGCTGCTTCGATTGCTTTCAATACTTCAGCTTTAGCAACTTCAGAACCTTCCCAACCTGTCAATTTAACCCATTTACCAGGCTCTAAATCTTTGTAATGTGCAAAGAAGTGTTCAATCTGGTTCAACAATAAAGCTGGAAGATCTGAATATTCTTTCACATCTTTATACAGCGGTGTTAATTTGTCATGTGGAACAGCAATCAGTTTCGCATCAATACCACCATCATCTTCCATGTTCAATTTACCAACAGGACGACAACGGATTACAGAACCATGTACCAATGGATGTGGAGTAACCACCAATACGTCTAATGGGTCACCATCTTCAGACAACGTATTTGGAACATAACCATAGTTTGCCGGGTAGAACATTGCAGTACCCATGAAACGGTCAACAAATAAAGCATCTGAATCTTTATCTACTTCATATTTGATTGGTGCAGCATTGGCTGGAATTTCGATAATTACATAGATGTCATTAGGTGCATCTTTACCAGCAGGAATATTGCTATAGCTCATAGGATACTCTTTCAAGTGAGGTCTTATATAAAATCTTGACGATTATAACGCTAAAATACGCGAACACGTGCGGATTATACATTCTGCATCATCAAAATGAATGGATTTCGTCTAAATCCACTCAGACAATTCGAATAATCAATAATAATAAAATGATGGGGCAAGCCATCGATAGAAACCAAATGATTGAGCGTAATGCTGAAATATTGGCGAGATAACAAATCCCGTAAATAATCCGCAGTACAATATAGGCAATGCCCAGCATCATGATCAGATGTTGTGAAACCACCATATACTCAGCCATAAGTACGGCAGCAATAAATAAAGGTAAGCTTTCAAAACTGTTTTGCTGTACGGCATTAGCGCGTGCCGACAAGCCCGTGGTTTGGGCTAAAAACTCACGAGGATTCTGATTATCGGTAACTTTAAAGCCCCCAGATACTTTCGCAATGATGGTAAAAACATAAGGAAGTAAACAGGCAATTAGAATTAAATATATGATGCCATCTATCCCAGACATGATTGTTTCTCATGAAGTGTTAATGCAGGTTATCATAGCATGGCAACAACAGAATATTTTTTGTTAAATGCAGAGTTTTGCAAAATTGTGTAGTGAGGACAGTGTCGTGCAATCAGACCAAAATGAATTGCTTGAGGTTTTAGAGAAACAACGCCAACAACATGCCGAGATTGATCGTATTCTTAAAATTGTGCTGCCTATCTTGGCATTTTTGTTGTGCGTAATCTGTGCCAATTATAACTGGCAGTCAACTTTAGGCACGCTGATCATTTTAATTGTGGCTTTTTTTGCAGTTGCAATCAAACGCATGAATCTATATTTGTGGCTTGCGATCATTGTCATCTATTGTTTGATTGATATTTATTTGAGTTACGGCAGCATTGTTCCTTCTGCTTTAGGTCGTCAAATGGGCACGATGTTGACCTTTACTGCAATTGTGGGCTTAAGCCGCCCCTATATTGATGGATGGTATAGCCGCTCCAAACAAAATTGATGATTCAATTCACTCTTGCACTGTACAACTTTGCAAAAAAAAAGCGCCAAGATAGGCGCTTTTTTAAATTTGAATTTTGCTTATTTACGTAAATCTTTACGCAAGATTTTTCCAACATTGGATTTTGGTAAGTCATCCATAAACTCTACATAGCGCGGGCGCTTATAGCCTGTTAAGTTTGCTTTCGCAAACTCAAGCACTTCTTCAGTGGTTAAAGACTGGTCTTTTTTCACAACAAACAGTTTTGGTACTTCACCTGATTTCTCATCAGGTACACCAATTGCTGCAACTTCAAGTACTTTTGGATGTTGTGCAATCACCTCTTCAATTTCAGATGGGTACACATTGAAACCAGATACTAAAATCATGTCTTTCTTACGGTCTACGATTTTAAAGTAACCACGTGCATCCATAACACCGATATCACCTGTACGGAAATATCCATCAGCGGTCATCACTTTTGCAGTTTCATCAGGACGATTCCAATACCCCTTCATGACTTGCGGTCCGCGAATCGAGATTTCACCCTGCTCACCTTGTGGTAAGTGGTTGCCGTCATCATCAAGAATCGCAACATCAGTTAATGGCAATGGAACACCAATTGTGCCACTGAATTCAGTCGTTGCTGGTGGATTTGCAGTGGCAACCGGAGAAGTTTCCGATAAACCATAACCTTCAATGATGATGGTCCCTGTGACTTTTTTCCACTCTTCAGCAGTCGATGGCAATACCGCCATACCCCCGCCCATCGCCATTTTTAAATTGCTGAAATCCAGTTGTCTAAATTCTTCATTGTGTACCAATGCATTGAATAATGTATTGACTGCTGGGAAAAAGCCCGGCTGGTATTTACGTAATTCTTTAATTACCGCAGGTAAGTCACGAGGGTTAGGAATCAAAATATTCGCCTGACCTTTGTACATGCCATAAAGCGCACACACCATAAATGCAAAGATATGGTAAAGCGGCAATGCACAGAAGATACGGTCATCTTTCGCACCGTCACCCTGACCAAACTTACTTTGGAAAATACCGTCACATTGCATTAAATTTGCAACTAAATTGCGATGCGTCAGTTCCGCACCTTTTGAAACGCCCGTCGTCCCTCCTGTATATTGCAATACAGCAGTATCACTTAAGGTTATGTTTGGACGTTTGTAATTGCTTGGACTTACTTTTGCGAGTGCGGCATTAAATTTGACGTGTCCAGGAATGTTCCAATCTGGAATTTGCTTACGCACCTTACGTAATACAAAATTCACCAAAGTACCTTTAAGCGTACCCAACATATCGCCGACTGAAGCTACAACCACATGTTTGACTGGAGTTTTTCCAATAATTGCTTGATAAACTGTTGCAAAGTTTTCAACAATCACCAAGGCTTCTGCACCAGAGTCGTTTAACTGATGCTCTAGTTCACGTGCTGTATAGAGTGGATTGACATTCACGAGCACTAGACCTGCACGGAATACAGCCAAAGCAACAACAGGATACTGCAGGACATTAGGCATCATGACTGCGACACGTGCGCCTTTTGCCAAACCCAAACTTTGTAAATAAGTTGCAAATTTACGGCTTGCCAATTCAAGATCACTGAATGACATCACCTTATCCATGAAGATAAAGGCATCACGCGAACCAAACTTTTGGAAATTACGCTCAAAAATATCAATAAGAGAAGTATTTTCCTGGGGCAATTCTACTGTCTCTGGAATCCCAGTCTTTTGGTATTCAGCGAACCAAATCTTTTCCATAATGCCATAATCTCCAATCAGTAATCCTTAGTTTTAAACTGTTTTTCTCAATATCGAGCATAATTTTTTGGCTTCTTTGTGCTCAATATTGCATCCATTTCCACGAACACATTGCATATATAACGTATTTCGATCCAAGGATGCTAGTTTTATCTTTGAATCAACAGTTTATTTGCTTTTTGATATCCACGGGGTAAGAGTTGACCTTTCGATGCTCGTTTACCAATATACTTCTGTAAATCATCACCTTTTAGTTTTAATTGTTGCTGTCCTGCAAGCACTTGAATTACATCATCTAAATTCAACGTTAGCATAAACTGAATATATTCATCAGCCTCAAGTTGTATCAACTTGTTTCCCTTTCCTTTATTCAGAGTTGGCAATTCTGACAAATCAATCAAAAGTAAACGTCCTACTGAGCTGAGTATAGCCAAATGAGTATGATTTTCAACGACCTCTATCGGCATTGCTTTTGCATCCTCCGCTACAGTCAAGAATGTTTTACCCGCTTTGGCATTGGTATCTAATTGTTTCGCTTGAGACTTAAATCCGTAACCTTTTGAACTTACAGCAATAATTTCTTTATCTTCATCCTCTACCAGTACTTGGATAAAGCTCACTCCATTTGCAGGTGACAGTTTTGAACTCAACGGTTCTCCCAAACCACGCGCAGAAGGCAAACTATTTATTGACAATGCATAACTTCGACCAGTCTCATCTAAGATGTACACTTTTTGGTTCGACTTGCCTTGTGCAGAACTCAGATACTGATCGCCTGCTCGGAAATTCAATTTCCCAACATCAATTTCATGCCCTTTGGCTGAACGAATCCAACCTGCTTCTGAAAGAACAACGGTAACTGCTTCAGCAGGCATCAAGTCTTGCTCGCTCATCGCTTGTGATTCTTCACGTTCGACAATTGGAGAGCGACGATCATCACCAAATTTTTTCGCATCATCTTTGAGCTCTTCAATGATCAAAGATTTTAAAGACTCAGGATTTGCCAGTTGTTCACGAATCACGGCAGCTCTTGCCTCAAGCTCTTCTTGCTCACGGCGCATTTCCATTTCTTCAAGTTTTGCCAAATGGCGTAACTTGAGTTCCAGAATCGCTTCCGCTTGGATTTCATCAATATTGAAACGCATCATCAATACAGGTTTCGGTTGATCTTCTTCACGAATGATTTTGATCACTTCATCAATGTTTAAATAAGCAATGATCAAACCGCCGAGAATATGCAGGCGTTTTTCAATCTTGTTGAGATGATATTGCAGACGACGTGTGACAGTGTGTTTACGAATTTCAATCCATTCCAATAATATTCTGCGGATTGATTTAACTTGTGGACGGCCATCAGCTCCGATCATATTCATATTTACACGGTAACTGGACTCTAAATCTGTGGTCGCAAACAAATGGCTCATCACAGCTTCCGCATCAATACGGTTTGATCTCAGTACAATCACCAAACGTGTTGGGTTTTGATGATCGGATTCATCACGTAAATCACTCACCAAAGGTAGTTTTTTGGCTTGCATCTGATCTGCAATCTGAGTAATGACCTTTGAACCTGAAACTTGATAAGGAAGTTCCGTAATGACAATTTCATTTTTTTCAATATGATAGATTGCCCGCGTTCTGTAACTTCCCCGCCCTGTCGTTTGAAGCTTAAGTAATTCTTCACGCGAGGTAATAATTTCTGCTTTGGTTGGCAAATCAGGTGCAGGAATATATTCTGCAACTTTTTCATCGGTTAAATTAGGGTTTCGAATTAAAGCAATTGTGCCTTTCACCACTTCACGCAAGTTATGCGGTGGAATATCAGTCGCCATCCCAACAGCAATACCCGTTGTACCATTCAGCAAAATATTCGGTACACGCGCAGGTAAATTGACTGGTTCTTTCATTGAACCATCAAAGTTATCCTGCCAATCACAAGTTCCCTGCCCTAATTCAGACAGTAACAAATCGCTATAAGATGAAAGTTTAGCTTCGGTATAACGCATTGCAGCGAAAGACTTAGGGTCATCTGGTGACCCCCAGTTGCCTTGACCTTCAATAAATGGATAACGATAGCTGAATGGCTGAGCCATCAGCACCATCGCTTCATAACAAGCAGAATCACCATGAGGATGATATTTACCCAGTACGTCACCGACTGTACGTGCAGATTTCTTTGGCTTACCACTAGGCTTTAATCCCAACTCGCTCATCGCATAGACGATACGGCGCTGTACGGGTTTTAAACCATCACTGATATGAGGTAATGCACGATCCATGATCACGTACATGGCATAGTTCAGGTAAGCTTGTTCAGTAAATTCTGCTACGGAACGGTTTTCTGTCGCATGATGCGCAAGGCTTGTCATAACAACCTTTTATCCTAATTAAATTCGTTCTAAATAAATGCTGATGTATCTACATTCTTATGCTAAGTCGCAGCGTCTGACGACACAAGCACAAGTGTACGCCACAACGACAAATTGCGTCTTTAGTTGTTTCTAATGACGTAAAATTATCCATTTTTTAAGAAATGAGCAACTTTTATTTAAATGGCTATTTTTAAATTGAGACATGCACTTTATTTCAAATACATTTTATAAATGCTGAAACTTATTGGCGTGGTTCAATTCGTGCTTTTATACAATCAATGCTTGAACTCAACAGCCCCGATCCCATATAAAAACAGCAAAGTTACAGGAACCACTAAGCTGTACGCTTCCGTCCAAGACAGCTGATCGAATACAGGACCTAACCCAATTACATTCAATGCCGAGATTTGAACACTTATGGGTAACTGTAAGAAAACAAAGTTTCCTTTGTTATCCGTCATTGGATCCAACGCAATATAAAGACAAAATGCGGTTAGCAAAAGATAGATAGTACAAAAGCTTAATCCTATTTTACTTTTCATTATTTTGCCCTCGATACTGTTTTATTTCATCATTTCGCTGTGAACTGTTGTTTTTTTTAATTCGACGTTTCGAAGTTAACATGGATGATCAGCAAGATTAACCCTATACCCACCCTTCCATTCTTCTTGCTTGTTATCGTTTGTCCTGCACTTTACTTTCAATATCTTCCGTTTAACGGCTATAACCCAATCTCTTCTAAGGTCTTGCCTTTGGTTTCTTCACCCAAGACCAGTACAACAGCTGCCACTGCTAAAAGTACGGCTGTAAACATCATAAAGACTGAACTAAAACCATTGCTTGCTACCATCATATGCGTAACGACCAGTGGTGCAACAATTCCGCCAATACGCCCAATCGCGGATGCCCAACCTGAGCCAAAGGCGCGAATATTGGCTGGATATTGTTCAGGCGTATACGTATATAATACTCCCCATGCCCCCAGGTTAAAGAAAGACATTAAACACCCCCAAAACATGATCATATTGACTGAGGTGGCTTGTCCAAAGAAATACGCAGATACAGCACACAACGCAATAAAACCTGCCAGAGTCGCTTTACGCCCCAACTTTTCAACCAACCAAGCCGCAGCAACATAACCTGGAAGCTGTGCCAAAATCATGCCCAAGACATATTCAAAGGACTGCACAATGGTATAGCCCTGTTTAACCAACAAACTTGGCAACCATGTAAAAATGCCATAATAAGAATAGACAATACCAAACCAAATCAGCCACAACATCAAAGTACGGCGGGCAAAACTGCTTGACCACAGTTGGGTAAATGAAAGGTTCTGTTTCGCAGCAACAGGTTTGACTTCAATTGTGGTAATAACTTCTACACCGCATTGACGTTCAAGTTTTTGTACCAATGCATGTGCTTCATCAATACGTCCCCGATTTATCAGATAAGGAACAGATTCCGGAACTTTTTTCAGAATCATAAAGACATAAACAGCCGGCAATCCACCCACCAAAAATGCAATATGCCAACCATAATCAGGGATCACAAAATATGAAATCAGTGCTGCGACTAACCAGCCTAAACCCCAGAAACTCTCAAGCAAAACAATGAACCGACCTCGAACCTGAGCTGGGATATATTCACTGACAAGCGTCACGGCAACAGGCAATTGCCCACCTAAACCTAAACCGACAATAAAACGGAAAATCAACAACCATGTCAAATTGGGTGCAATTGCACATAAAGCTGTTGCAACGCTATAAGTTACCAAGGTTATGGCGAATACGGTTCTTCGCCCCATCCGATCAGCCAAAGCACCTGAAAAGACAGCACCAATCGCCATACCGACAAAGCCGATCGAAACCACCCAACCCTTTTCCGCAGGTGTCATCTGCCACTCTTCTGCCATCTTGGTCAAAATAAATGAAATCAGACCTGTATCCATCGCGTCGAACATCCATCCCAGTCCGATCACCCACAGCAAAGTATAGTGAAACTTTCCAATGGGTAGACGTTGTACACGTGATACTAAATCCATAATAATGTCTCGAATAAGGTGAAAATTATCATGCGGCGAGCACAATCGGGATGTTGATTTGAATTATTATCGGTCGCCCCTTTGACTAACAAAGACAAATTACGGGTCAAAGCAACAGCAATCTACTTGCTGTTGCTCATCTCTGAATTATGGAAGCTCAAATATGTGGTCGTTCATCAAGTTTGATTAAACCACGCCATTTTCTGGAATTCAGCTTTCATCTTTAGAGGATGCCGATTGCTCATCATCATCTTTATAAATGAATTTTGGCATTTCTAAACCAAAATAAATGGCAATACAACGTAGCGCAAAACCAAAAACCAATGTCGAAATTACAGTGATTTCCAACGATAAACCAAAGTCTATACAGAACCAGTAGAAAATAACAGCGACAAAGGAAATTGAGGCATACAACTCTCGACGGAATACCAATGGAACATCATTACATAAAATATCCCGTAAAATACCACCTGACACACCTGTCAGAACACCAGCAACTGCCGAAACAACAAAACCATGTCCCATCTGCAATGCAATCTGACAGCCAATAATGGTAAAACCAATTAAGCCCAGCGCGTCTAACAACAGGAAAATAGAATGTAAATGCTTCATCCATTTGGCGATAAGAATTGTAACAAAAGCTGCACAGCATGTGAGTACAAGATATTCAGGATGTTTCACCCAAGTCAGCGGATAATGTCCCAACAAGACATCACGGACCGAGCCACCGCCGAGTGCGGTTACACAGGCAATCAGCACCACACCAAACCAGTCCATACTACGTCGTCCTGCTGACAACGCCCCCGTCATGGCTTCGGCTGTAATTGCAATAATATAAATAATGGTGAGTAACATTGCCCTTCATCCACTGATGGGTAAAAGATGCGCGCTATTTTAAGTCAAAACGAGCTAAAATCTACAAGTATTGCGCACAACATTGCTTAAATTTTTTGGTTGATCCACAAATACAAGGCTGTTTCATTGTAACCTGCTGATCTGTGGTTGGATCTAAAAAATACCACTGACCTGCATGATAGGCAAAATGTGAAATTTCATGATGAACCTGTGCCTGCTGACCGTCATGAAAATACGCTTTGAATTCAACCTGTGCATGATTTTTATCGAGCTTTTCGTTGGCTTGAATCACATCCAACTTTAACCATTGATTCGACTTGCTCCATTCCGCAATAGCCTGTACATCCAATGCCTGCTGCTGCCCCACTGCAGTAGTTGCCACAATATAAGTGATCTCCTGTTTGGCAAATGCACTATAGCGAGACCTCATTAATTGCTCAGCTGTCAGGGCTTTTTTTTGCCCCGAATGCAAGGGCTGACAACACTGACTATATTGTGCAGAACCACATGGACAAGATTGACTGGACATGAAAAAACTCAACATCGAAACAGACTTAAATGATAATGCAAGCCCGCTTGAAATCGAAATTTATTCTTTGAATCAAGATATGCCAGTCGCAGTATCCTCTTCATTCAGATCCCAGAAGCATTCATCTGCATAGACCCTTTCTTCATTCTCATTTTTGAATTGCGCAGTTGCTCACTCTTTCACCTTGGTTATTTTGAATCAAGCTGATTGTTGATCAATCGTAGACGGGTTGCTGAGTTCAGACATTTCTTTAAAACGAATCAAGGCTACTTTTTATAAGAGAAAATAAAAAAGCCAGTTTTCAACTGGCTTTTTTCAATGTCACTGGATAAAACACCGCTTATTCTGAATCTTTAGATTGTGACAATGCCACAATATGGACTTTTTCAATCTTGTGACCATCCATCGTCACCACTTCAAACTCATAACCATCTGCTTGTAGTTTCTGACCATTTTCGGGCAAACGACCAAGATGGAACAAGATATAACCCGAAAGCGTTGAATATTGCTCGGATTCATCGACCAGGTCTCGACCTAGCAGCAATGAAACATGGCGAATATCGGTTGAACCTTCCAACATCAATGAGCCATCTTCCAAACTTTCAGCAGCAGCTTCCAACTCATCTTCATCTGGGAATTCACCTGCAATCGCTTCAAGTACATCAATCGGTGTGGCAATCCCCTCAATTGAACCATATTCGTTGAGCACAATCGCCATCTGCAATGGTGCCTGACGAAGTTGTTCCATCACCATCAACACTTGTGCATTTTCATGAACAATGACGGGTTCACGTAAATGTTTGTCAAAATTTAAAACACCTGTTTCAATATAATCATTGAGCACTTTATGGGTAAGCACAATTCCTGCAATATTGTCTAATTCACCATGTGCCAAGATCAGTCTTGAGTGCGACATCGCCATTAAATTTTCTTTGATGGTGGCTTCATCTTCATCCAAATCCAACCATTCCAATTCAGGTCGTGGCGTCATCACAGATTTCACCGGACGTTCAGACAACCCCAACACGCCCTGTACCATGACGCTATGGTAGGCACCATTTTCATCATCAAAAATTTCATCGGCTAAAGCTTGAGTGGCAATTACATCATCTACTTTACCATTTTGACTTTCTGCACTTTTCCCGCCTAACATTTTCAGCACCGCTGAAGCCGTACGGAAACGCAGATCGGTGGTAGTCACCATCTTCTCTTGATTTTTACGCATGGTTTGGTTCATGAATTCAATCAATACAGAGAAACCAATCGCAGCATAGAGGTAGCCTTTCGGAATATGATAGCCAAAGCCTTCAACGATCAGCGAGAAACCAATCATCATCAGGAAGCCCAGACATAAAATGACGACCGTTGGATGTTTGTTAACAAAGTCCATCAAAGGTTTAGATGCCCACAACATAATCCCGACAGCAATCACTACAGCGATCATCATCACGGAGAGCTCTTTCACCATACCTACAGCAGTAATCACACTGTCTAAGGAGAATACGGCGTCTAGAATGACAATCTGAACAATCACCATCCAAAAAGCCGCATGAACAGGATTTTCTTCTTTTAAATCCTGCCCGCCTTCCAGACGTTCATGTAGTTCCATTGTGCCTTTGAAGAGCAGGAATACCCCACCAAACAACAGAATCAGGTCACGCCCAGAGAAAGGATGATCAAAAATATGGAACAACGGTGCGGTGAGCGTAACCACCCATGCAATGGAGGCCAATAACACCATACGCATACACAGCGCGAGCAATAAACCTAAAATTCGTGCTTTATTGCGTTGTTCAGGAGGAAGCTTTTCTGCCAAAATTGCAATAAAGACGAGGTTATCAATACCTAAAACTATTTCCAAAACAACCAAAGTCGCCAGACCAACCCACGCCGAAGGATCGGACATCCATTCAAGTATCATTGATCTTGCTCCATTGCAGATGTGCAATTGATATTGTCAGCATTTGATAACTGTAAATTTCGAAACTGAGAAGAAAACTTTAGTTTATTTTGAAATATTTTTTTGTCTAAAGATTGTGCATTTTCGGAGCGACTACAACCACTACCCATGATGATTCATTTGTTGATAAACAGGCTTCAATTATAGGCAGTTTTGATAAAAATTTCATCTTATTTGTATGGGTTTTTATTTGCCTCAATGATGGATTGTAAATCACTTTATTGTTGTAGCATTGGAGATCGGTGATTTTTTCCGATTTGATCACTGCTACATCAAAAGCAACCCTTTAACGATACAAAACATTGCAAAAGTGCCTACAACACAACATGTTTTTGTCATATTTCTTGCTTAAGGTAGTCGAAATACATAAGAACATGATAAGTTAAGGTGAAAAAATAAATGATGAATAGTGTATTTTCTGTAATGATAAATGAACCGTTAGAATTAGATCAGCAAACTCCTAAAGCAACTCAATGTTTAATTGCACTGTATTGTGGCTCCCGACCTGGAAATAATCCGACTTATAGAGAAAAAGCCATTCAATTGGCTCAAGGCATAGCCGAACATGGTTTTGGCATTGTCTATGGTGGTGCCAGTATTGGTTTGATGGGCCAAGTTGCAGATACCGTAACTGAGCACGGCGGTGATGTGGTGGGGGTAATCCCTGAATTTATGCTGGATTATGAAATTGCACATAATCAACTGACGGAACTGCATATTGTACAAAGTATGCATGAACGAAAAGCCATGATGGCAGATCGTGCAAGCGCCTTTGTGGCACTTCCGGGTGGTTTTGGAACCTTTGAAGAAATCTTAGAAGTCGCCACATGGGGACAACTCAACCAACATCAAAAACCCATGATGCTGTATAACGTGAATGGCTTTTACGACCATTTGATTGCTCAATTAGATCATGCTGTGCTTGAGGGCTTTTTACCGCCACAGCATCGTGCCAAACTGATTGTGTGCAACCATGCTGATCAAATCTACAATGCAATTAAAAACTTAGAAGCACCGAAGCAATTCGTAGTCTAAATTTTACATCGTCAGGATATTGAATGAATAAGAGGAGCTTACAAAGCTCCTCTTATTCAGCCTGATCAAATTCAACTTTTGATCAAGCTGAACAGCTTGAATCAATCACATGAATACAGATGAAAATCCTTCAAATCAGAATCCCGCATTGACGTTACTGGTGAAATATTTGCCATCCGTAAATCAACCCTGCGGCAGCCACAATCCAGCATAATGTGGCAATGCCAAAACAAGACCACATGGAAAGTTTTGTTGCCAATAAATAAACCACCAACAAATAAATAAAATAAGGAACGAGTGACCATATTCCAAATAAAGCGGTTTGTTTTAGTGCTTCTGCGCCTTGTTCTTGCAACACAATCACATGTGCAATCAAGGCAAAGGTCGGAAACAGCGGAACCAGGCCCGCAATATAAAATGCCTTGCTTTTTGAAAGAATTGAAATCAGTAAAACGACTGCCGCACCGATACTGCATTTCAAAAATAAAGACAACATTGAGTACCACTCAAACAAAATAGCCGATCTGCGCAAGATTTTACGCCAACATCATCCATTTGAAATCTAAAAAATCAGCTTTTTCATCCAAACTCAGCACAATGTTGAATTAAAATGCACGTTTCAATTTGCCACGATGAATAAAAGCAAAAAAAGCCATTACTGCCAATGCACCCAGGAAAAAAATGAATTTAATTTCACTTCGATTCAAATGGTATTCAGATTTATTGGTCTCCGTCTGGGTAAAATCTGCTTGTACAGGAGGGATAGTTGCCGTCAGATCAGAGCGCCTGCTATTTTTAAAATTTAATTCAGTCAGCGCAGCTGGTTTTTCACCTTTCCCGACTAAAACGTAGGCAGCAACAACATCAAAATCAACTGCATTTTGAATGCCAAATTTGACTTTAATTGGTTCATAGGTATTGTATTCAGGAATCCAATCATTCAGCTGACTATAAATACGAATTGTATCGGTATTTTCTAATTTTGGGTCTTGAATCAGTTGAACAACGCTTTCATCCAACAAAGTGGTTAACGCTTTAAATTGGTGAAATGAATACTGATGGGTTTGCGTGAGTTGTTCTGCGATCAGGGTCTGTTGTGTGGAATGTTCGCTTGGCTTCGCTTTGTTTAATAAGCCCTGATTTTGCAGTATGAAATCTGCCTTTGAAGTCAATCCAGGGTAGTTCTGACGCCCAATCAGATATACAGCTGTCCAAATCTGATCACCAGGTTGAACATCTTCTAATTCCAATTCATACAGTTGATTCGGTTTAAGCTGTAAAACTTGGTCAAACAGGACCGGCGTAGCATCTTCTGCAAAAACATTGCACGAAAATACCAAACAAAGGACACATATTAATTTATGTATGTTCATTTTTAAGCCCCTGTAAATGCGATCCACATCACACATGTTACAGTAAAAATAATAACCAATCTCAGAATAATTGTCTTACAATCTCAGTTTCTAGATAAATGGTTTTTCAGCCAATTCAGTTGTCTTAAGCAAACGCTCAAAACAGCCCCATCCGTTTGGTCAAAAATGCAGACTAAATTTTTGATGGGTAAAATTGGTTGTTTCATAAACAGTTCATTTTAAATAAATTATATTGTCATATTGAAAGTATAAAAATTAGACCTTGAAAATAAATCATAATCAGCCTAATGCTATGAATCTTATTGTTTTATATAAAACATTGATTGTCATAACTTTTTAAAAATGGTCAGTTAGATGACACAATTTGTCGCTTAAAAACTATTTTTTACAGCTTGAACAAAATTAAATCGCTATCATATAGCACTTTAATTCGCATAATTTCGAGAAAGTTTTATGAGTCAAAGTCATATCCGTATTCGAGGCGCACGCACCCATAATTTAAAAAATGTGTCACTCGATATTCCACGTGACAAGTTTGTGGTGATCACGGGACTTTCAGGCTCAGGAAAATCCTCACTGGCTTTTGATACCTTATATGCTGAAGGTCAACGTCGTTATGTTGAATCCCTCTCTGCCTATGCACGTCAATTCCTTTCACAAATGGAAAAGCCTGAAGTTGATTCGATTGAAGGTTTAAGCCCTGCCATTGCCATTGAACAAAAGTCGACCAGCCATAATCCGCGTTCAACAGTCGGAACCATCACTGAGATTTACGACTATTTACGTCTACTCTATGCACGTGTAGGGACACCCTATTGCCCTGAACATGACTTACCGATGGTTGCACAAACTGTTTCTGAAATGGTGGATGCAGTAAAAGCCTTGGAAGAAGGTACTGCGTTAATGCTACTTGCGCCTGTGGTTCGTGAGCGTAAAGGAGAATATACCAACCTCTTTGAACAATTGCAGAGTCAAGGTTTTGTCCGTGCGCGTGTAGATGGTGAAGTTATTGATATTGATACTCCACCTGAGCTGGATAAAAAGAAAAAACACACCATCGAAGTGGTGGTAGATCGTTTTAAAGTACGTGATGATTTGGGCAACCGTATTGCAGAAAGCTTTGAAACAGCACTGCGTCTAGGCGGTGACATTGCAATTTTATCGTGGATGAGTGGTGAACAACCTGATCGTGTATTTTCCGCCAAGCACTCATGTCCTGAATGTGATCGTGCAGTAGCAGAACTCGAACCCCGCCTGTTTTCGTTCAATAATCCTTTTGGTGCCTGTCCTGTCTGCGATGGCTTAGGAACACGTAGCCACTTTAGTGCTGAAAAATTAATTCCTAGCCCAGATGTCTCGATTAGCCAAGGTGCGATACGTGGCTGGGATAGACAACGCCCCTACTACTACAGCATGATTCAAAAAGTTGCAGATCATTTTGGTTTCTCTCTGGACACTCCTTGGAATGAGCTGGATGCAGAGACCAAAAAGAAATTTCTATATGGAACAGGCAAGGAAAAAGTTGATTTAAGCTATATCGATGAACGTGGGCGTAAACACAATCGCGTGCAACCTTTTGAAGGAATTTTGCCACATTTAGAGCGTCGCTATCGAGAAACTGAATCGAATTATGTGCGTGATGATTTGGCACAATATTTATCAAATGCTGCTTGTGATGCTTGTGGTGGCTCACGTTTAAATGAAATTTCGCGCCATGTTCGCGTTAAAGATAAAACCATTGCTGAAATTACCAAAATGTCGATTGGTGATGCAGAGAGTTATTATCAAGATTTAAACCTTGAAGGTGCAAAAGGTGAAATCGCAGATAAAATTTTTAAAGAAATTCGTGAGCGCTTACATTTTCTTGTTTCCGTTGGTTTAAATTATTTAAGCCTTTCACGTTCTGCCGAGACCCTTTCTGGAGGTGAAGCACAGCGTATTCGCCTTGCTTCACAAATTGGTGCAGGCTTAATGGGCGTGATGTACGTTTTAGATGAGCCGTCTATTGGTTTACATCAACGTGATAATGACCGTTTGCTTGAGACATTGGTTCGCTTACGTGATCTGGGCAATACGGTATTGGTGGTTGAACATGATGAAGATGCTATTCGGGCAGCTGATCATATTATTGATATTGGTCCAGGTGCTGGCGTACATGGTGGACATGTTATTGCCGAAGGAACTTATGACGAGTTGGCAGGCAATGAAAATTCTTTAACAGGTAAATACTTATCTGGAAAATTAAAAATCGAAGTGCCTAAACAACGTGTAACTCCGCCAAAACCTGAAGAGCAAATTAAACTGATGGGCGCAGCAGGTCATAATCTTAAAAATGTTGATCTGACGATTCCTTTGGGTGTGATGACGTGTGTGACAGGGGTTTCAGGTTCAGGTAAATCCACACTGATCAACCGTACGCTATTGCCTTTGGCTGCAACTCAACTGAATGGTGCAACCACCTTAACGGCGGAGAAGTTTGACTCCATTGACGGCTTGCAATTCCTCGATAAAGTGGTAGATATTGATCAAAGCCCGATTGGACGCACACCTCGATCCAATCCAGCAACCTATACAGGTTTATTCACTCCGATTCGTGAATTGTTTGCCCAAACCCCTGAAGCCAAAGCGCGTGGTTATGCCGCAGGTCGTTTCTCTTTTAACGTCAAAGGTGGTCGCTGTGAAGCCTGTGAAGGTGATGGCATGATCAAAGTAGCCATGCACTTCTTGCCTGATATGTATGTACCTTGTGATGCCTGTCATGGTCAACGTTATAATCGTGAAACATTGGAAGTAGGTTATAAAGGTAAAAATATTTCAGATGTGTTGGAAATGACGGTTGAAGATGCAATGCATTTCTTTGATGCGATTCCTGTGATTCACCGTCGCTTAGAAACCTTAAATCAAGTCGGTTTGGGCTATATCCGTTTAGGTCAGTCAGCAACTACCTTGTCGGGTGGCGAAGCACAACGTGTTAAATTGGCACGTGAACTCGCCAAACGAGATACAGGTAAAACCTTGTACGTGCTTGATGAACCCACCACAGGCTTGCATTTCCATGACATTGCCAAACTTTTAGACATCCTGCATGAGCTGCGTAATAAGGGCAATACTATTGTGGTCATTGAGCATAATCT
Source organism: Acinetobacter baumannii (assembly GCF_016508585.1). GTDB lineage: Bacteria > Pseudomonadota > Gammaproteobacteria > Pseudomonadales > Moraxellaceae > Acinetobacter > Acinetobacter nematophilus. The sequence goes on along the minus strand of NZ_JADVOP010000033.1, from coordinate 25,680 downwards.
GGACGTGATTAAAACTGCGGACTGGGTGATTGACTTAGGTCCTGAAGGTGGTTCAGGTGGCGGTCAAATTATTGCTGAAGGCACACCAGAAGATGTGGTTAAATCGAAAGTTTCACATACAGCGAAATTCTTAAAACCGCTGTTAAAGTAAGTGGCTCCCTCTTGTCCTCCCTCCTTTAAATAAGGAGGGAGTTTCTCTTTTTATACCACAGGGCTTGGAGAGAGATTAATCATCTCATCTTGAAATTAAATAATTCATATAATTTTTATAAAACTCAGATTCCTGCCCTTTCTCTTCATATATTCTGATCTGCCCCTAATGCGTCGCGAAATGATCTTTTAACACAATTCTATTTGTCATCTAATTTATCTGTATAAATCGGGGATCAAAGAACGTGTATCTCAAATAGCCATGCCTGATTGTACTATCCTACGACTTTATTGCGACCTTGTGCTTTTGCCTTAAATAAAGATGCATCCGCTTGAGCAAACAAATCTTCCCAATTCTTCGCTCCAGTTGCCACGCCAATACTCACGGAAACATTCAAGTGATCTGTTGAAGACGCATGATTAAATTTTAATTGTGAAACATCTGCCAGAATACTTTCAGCAATTTGCAACGCCCAATCCCACTCCACCTGATCAATTAAAATCAAAAACTCGTCACCGCCAAAACGGACAATTAAATTAGACTGAGCAATATTGGCTTTTAGGCATTGAGCAATTTCAACAATGACGGAATCGCCTAAGATATGCCCAAATTGATCATTTACATATTTAAAGTTATCAATATCCACCATAATGAGAGTAAGTTTTTCAAAACGTTCTGTTTGATGGGCAATATTTTTTAAATAATCTTCTAATGCCAGGCGATTAGAAACTCCGGTTAAAATGTCGGTATTTGCACTGTTTTGTAATTGAAATTCAAAGGCATCACGCTGTTTTAACATCTCTTTTAATTTATCAATCGCATCTGTCAATGTATGCACTTCTTTGTTTTGCACAGAAACAGCACCCATATAATCTCGCTCTTGGACCTGTGCTAACTCTAAAATCATGTTTCTGGCATAGATCAAAGGTTCAAAGAGTTTCTTTCTGGTATATACCATGGTAAACATTGCCACAGCCAATGACAGAAGCGAGATAAATAAGTTGATCAAAAACTGCCGTTGCTCCGACTCCATTTGTGCTTGAGCACTCAAGGCGTGTGTTTCCAATAGATATTTTTGTAAGTCGATCACTGAATTGAATTTTCCAACCAATACATCCGTCAACTGATTTGCTGTTAGAAAATAAGCTTGCTGATGTGAACTTTCCTCAATCAGACGATTGACTGTCGGTAATCCTTGATCAATAAATTGGCTTTTTACTTGGGCATATAGATGTAGATAAACTGGTGTTTTTAAATTCTCCATCTGCATGGTATCTATTAAACGCCATAAGTATTTTACTTGTTCTTGGGTTTGTAGTGAACGCGCTTTGTTATATTCAGGAATAGGTTCAGAAAAACTCAGAGGCGCCATAATATTAGAAGCCACACGTCCTGATTGATCACGTAAATCAGCCAAGATCAAAACGATAGATGCATAGTCCGTCACATCACTATTTATTTTTTTGGAGTCATTGATTAATCGCTGTAACATGGCTCTACCACTGTCCCATGCAGCAAACATACCTTGAATTGCTTGATCCATTTGAACAGAGGTCCGTTCTTTTACAGGTAGTGCCAAATAGGCATCTACCTGCCCCCGTGCAACAGCTAAATCATGCCTTAATTGTACATCCACCTGATTCGCTAAAACATCGAAGCCCGTCTGTTTTAAAGATTCGACGGTTAGATCAATCTGCCGATCCACCCCCTTACGATAATCTCGCAAAGCTTTCATATTTTCAGAAAAATCTTGTGCTGAACTCGACATCGCCTTATTGGTCGGCGCTCTTTCTCGAGATATTTTATTGGATGTTTCTGCAAATATTTGTAGGGTTTGAATATCGACCAGAATTCTCTTTGAACGAACGTATTCTTGATAATTACTGATAATTTGAGGAACAGCGATCAATAAAACGGACAAAATGATGACTGACATGAGGATAAGCAAACGGGTGCTTATTTGTTCTGATCGGAGTTCCTGCACCATCGTCATGACCCTATGGGAAGTAATGTCGAATGAATCTAAAAAATTTGGCTATATTATAGGGCATCTGAAGCGATTCCACCCAAGTATTTAAACCTCAGTTTACTTGCCGCATTCGACATACTATCGTTTTTATAGATAAGTTATATTGAAAATTAACATTTTACATATAAATAGAATATCCATAAAATATAAAAATCAAGTGAATTATCACATTTTGAAAATATTCCCTTTTCAATGCCCAGTTACCCCCAATAAACTGGGCATTTTTTTATCCCTTGCATTTATCTTAGATAAAAAAACAGACCCAATTTATCCAAAACACTCAAGGTTAATTGTTTACGTTCATTTGGATCATCACCTGTCTGCATGTTCATATTTAATGCAAATGCAGTCACCTTCCCATCAGGCTGTTCAACCCACCCTGTATACCAGCCTACTTGAGGTTCAACATCCATTCCCCAACCACTTTTAGCATACAGTTTAGTGTCACCACGTCTCTCGATATAAAGCATATCTTTGACTTGTTGCTGTACGGTTTGATCAAAAGCCAACTGCTGTTGAGCCAGTTGATAGGCAAATTTGGCTTCTTGTTCAGGGCTAATTTTTAAAGGACCGACCAACCAGAAATTATCAACCTGCTGACCGATATTCATATTGCCAAAACCTACACGCTTAACTTCTTTACGCATAAGATCTAAGCCAATACGTCGAGCAAGCTCTTGATATATGGGAACAGCAGAAGCTTGCATCGCTTCTGCCAAAGTCATATCTTTTTCCCATGCTGAAAAAGCGCGCTTTTCGCCATTCCACTGAAATACTTCAGTGTTGGTCACCTTGGCATTTTGCAAACCTATTAAAGCATTCAGCATCTTAAATGTGGATGCAGGGATATATCCTGTCTTTGCTCGATTTAGATCATTACCATAACTTTTTAGATGAATCCCATCATAAGTGACAAACACAGCCTGAGTTTGTGCTTGATTAAACAATAAAGGAATTTCACTTTCTCGTTCTGATAGGACTGGACGTTGCAGTTTTGAATCATAAACGCAACCTGAAAATACCAAACTACTGAGAATGACCCAAAACAAACCCTTCATTTTAAACTTCATGATATTGATAACCTTAAGTACCACTCTAACATGCTGCAAAATTGAAATCGTGTAGAGGGTGAAAAATATATTGTGCCAAGAATGTAAGTAAATATTTACATGTGCCATATATTGGTGCATAATGCACCTCATTAGGGCAATAATTGAGTTTTCCTCAGCAGAAACTTTAGCTTTGCTCCAGATTTTGGCGAAAAATCCCAGTTTTCTTTGAAAATTGGGATTTTTTTTGGCAAAAACTATGCCAACATTCTATTAAAGCAGCATTATTTGCATCATAGTGGTGCATAATTTTAAACCTGCTTTGTTCAATAGTAAATTTATTGATTTTTAAACAAAAAAAAGCCCAACCTTGGGGAAAGCTGGGCATATAAACTGCGAATTTAAAAAAACTCATTGATTAGCAATGAACTTTATAGACTTATTATCCAAAATGCATCACACTTTGTAAAACCTATTAAATTGATCGGATATAGAAATATTATCGTTTTTACTAATAATTGCGCCACATTCAACATTTTTTAAAATAAAATGAATATCAGATCACATATTTAAAGCTTGCTAAACAGATTTTAATGACATTTTCTTGACATGGATTGCAAAAATACCATCGAAAATACAAATTAATAACAAAATACAATAGAAAAAACAAATAAGTGAAATTCGTGTTTTGGCATTCTTTTTTTAGTGACTATCCCTGCTCTTTAGTTTTATTTACTTGTTCTGATTAAACTTTTTTTCAGGTTGACTTGAACTTAAACAAATGTTCGTTTTTTAAACAGTGCTTTTTTTCATGTATCTGCTTTGTAAACATACGTCTTAAACATCATTGACTTAATATATTGTTACAATACAATGCCGTGTGTTTCACCAATTTCTCCTATTGGAAAAGATTATGAAAAAACTCGGTTTAGCCACTGCTCTATTATTAGCCATGACCGGCGCACAAGCATACCAATTTGAAGTTCAAGGTCAATCAGAGTATATCGATACAACTGAAAATGACAAAGACTTCACTGGTGGTCTTCAAGGTACTTTCTACTTCAAAAATGTTGACTCTTCTAAAGGTCCTTTGGCTGAAGCAGCGTTCTTAAACCAAGCTTCTAACGTATCTTTAGCGTACAACTATGGCGAATTAGATGCTGGCGTAACTGCGCACAACTATGGTGCTAAAGCTGAAGCTTATGTTCCAACACCATATGTACCTGCTTATGCAAGTGTATCTTATAGCCACACAATTCTAGACGGTAAACACGGCTTATCTAACGATCAAGGCGACCGTTTTGCTTTAGAATTAGGTGCTTTACCTACTCAAAACTTCTTGGTTGCTGTTGGTTATACAAACGTTGCTGACCAAGTTGCTTTAGATGCATTCAATGTAATGGGTAACGGCGTTGCTAAAGCAACTGCTGAAGCTGCAACAATCAACGAAGACCAAGACGCAATCACTGCACGTGCTAAATACGTTGGCGGTATTGACGGTACTAACATGTCTTTAGCTTTTGAATCAGGTATTGTTTATGGTGATGCGACTGCTTACCAATTCAAAACTGATTTCTATTTGAACCCACAATTAAGCGTTGGTGCTTCTTACGCAGCTTCTAGCTACGAAGGTACTCCAGATTCAGCTTGGGGCGCGAACGTAAACTACTTCATCACTCCTGCAATTGCAGTTGGTGCAAGCTATGTAAATGCAAACTACGAAGCGAATAAAGGTCAAGCAATCGCTTATGTTGGTGATACGCAAACTGTTGGCTTAAACGCTAAATTCCGTTTCTAAGTTCTAAGAAATCGAATGAATAAAAAAGGACTCATCAGAGTCCTTTTTTTTATTGCTCAACCTGAGTTCAATATAAAAATCTTGATAAAATATGATACTCGGAAACGTCATCCGCAACTGTCTTAGGCAGGACTACTTCTATAATGTATTGTTTCTGCGACTGATTAAATATGTTGCTGGTAGCTGACGAGTTTTGCGGTGAGCAGCAATACCGCTGTGCAAGATGGTTGCCCTTGCGGAGCTTCGCTCCTCATCCCGAAAGAAAAGTAGCGCTAGCCGCAGGCTGATCCTGAAATTGGATGAAAACTCAGTAATAATCCGCACAGTTTATATTTTTCAATAAGTTAAATAAGTGATTACGTCGAACTCACGTTACTTAAAATAAATAACTTAGCTTCTCAGTACATTTAAAAAATGCAAGTGACGTTCATATTGATCAATGATGTCCTGAATCAAGTCTTCCTGCGTCCACTCCATCACATCATAGTTTTGACCACCCTCTCTCAAGAACACTTCTGCTTGATAAAAATCATCCGTATCTTGATGCTGTTCATTCATCATAAAGCTTGGAGCAACCATTTCCCGTACCATCACTTTATAAATGAAATTCAATTCATTATGATGATCAACACTGAGTTGTACACCATCTTCCATTTCTTTGATGACGACATTTAAAGCGCGGCGCTTAAATTCATAGCGAATGCTTTCAAAAGCTTTAATCACATGAGATTGAATATATTCACGCACCTCAGCTTGGGTATGTGGATAATGCATAATCAAGCCTAGACGTTGTTGCCAGCTTCTTGGATTTTGTACAGCTCTCGGGGTAATTCTTGCAACCTGCAAAGCCTGCATTTTGGTGACATCCACCCGAAGTGCTTTCACCAAGCCCCAACATAGCAAGAGCATAATAAATGTGAATGGCAATGCACTCATCATTGTCGCAGATTGTAATGCACTAAGCCCTCCGACCATTAATAAAATAATCGAGAGTACGGCCATTAAAATGGTCCAGAACAAACGTTGCCAAGTCGGTGAATTATCAGACTTGGCTGTCAGGTAGTCTGTAACCAATGCACCAGAATCTGCCGAGGTGACAAAAAACAGAACCACCAGCAGTGTCGCGATTAGACTTGAAATTCCTGCAAATGGCAAATGAGCGAGAAACTCAAACAATGCAACTGAGGAGTCTTGTTGCACAGCAGCAATCAAACTGTCTTGCCCCTGTTGTAAAATACTGAACAATGCAGCATTACCAATGAAACCCATCCAGATCAGGGTAAAACCTGTCGGAATCAGCAACACGCCCACAATAAACTCTCGAATAGTACGTCCTTTCGAGACGCGTGCAATAAACATTCCCACAAATGGCGACCATGAAATCCACCATGCCCAATACACAATGGTCCATCCACCGATCCAACCATTGGATTGATAGGCATATAGATTAAAGGTCATGGTGAATAAATTGGAAATGTACTGTCCCGCATTTTGAATGGTGGCCTGTAAAATATAAATACTTGAACTGGCTAGAAAAATAAAGCCAAGCAATAGCAAAGCCAGAACGAGATTCAGCTCGGAAAGTCTTTTGATTCCTTTATCCAAGCCTAAAAACACGGACAATGAAGCAAGTGTACTGACAATGATGATCAATATAATTTGCGTGGTAATATTACTTTCCCAGCCGAATAAATAATTCAAGCCAGAATTAATTTGGGTGACCCCAAAGCCTAAAGTCGTGGCTACACCAAATACTGTACCAATGGTAGCAAAAGTATCTACTGCATCTCCAAGCGGTCCATAAATTCTTCGCCCAATAATTGGATATAAACCTGAACGGACTTTGAGCGGCAAATTATAACGGAAAGCAAAATAAGCCAGCGTTAAACCAACAACAGCATAAATCGCCCAAGCATGTAGCCCCCAATGAAAGAAAGTAATTCTCATCGCTTGTTGCGCAGCGTCAATACTTTGAGGATCTCCCGTAGGTGGATTGACATAATGCATGACTGGTTCAGCCACACTAAAGAACATTAAACCGATTCCCATCCCTGCAGTAAACAGCATGGCAAACCATGATCCATTACTATATTCAGGTTGGCTGTGGTCAGGTCCAAGTTTAATTTTGCCCATGTCAGAAAAGGCAATAAAGATCAGCACGATTAAAAATATTGCCACTGACAGCACATAGAACCAACTAAATGAATCCGTGATCCATTTATTCATCTCTTTGGTCATCAGTTCAAAGGCATTTGGTGCAAAGATAACAATCGCTAAAAAAAGCGCAATTATTCCAACAGTGCTCAAGAAAACATTTGGATTGATATTATCAAACCAAGTGATTTTTTTGGAAGGCATATTTCCCCCAGGTTTTTATATTCAATGGACAGACCTTTTAAGGTCAAAAAAGGCATTCACTGTAGTGAAAAAAGACGAATCCTGTAGAACAGCAATTAGATTCAATTCACATTATAATTTAAATTAATATTTTCAACAATTTAGTAAATGTAACAAGATAGTTTTCACGTTATTTAGGTTTTTTTTCAATATATTGCAGTGCAATCATGCGTGAAACGATCAATGCAAAATACATCACACCACAAAACATTTGCAACATCGAAATCACCCGTGCCGCAGGTGCAACAGGAATTAAATCTGATAATCCTGTTGCCGACTGTAAACTGAAACTAATAAATAATAAATCAAGCCAAGATTGATAATCCGCAACATGGTTTGGGTTTTGAAAACTTTGCGGAACCAATAACTGGCAAATACTATAGAGAAAAGCAAAGCCCCAGGCGATCAGGGTAAAAACGGCTCCGGCAGCAAACAACTCATCTTTGGTGAGATAACGGTCTGCAAACATATAGCGAATCAAGCCATAAGCTGCACAGAAATAAGCGGCGGCTTCAAGAGCGTGGGCAAAAATTTGCAATGTCACCGAATGAAAACCAAGCAGCATTAGAAATGATAACGAGAAAGCACCCAACACAAAACTCAGCCCCAACACTGTAAAAGTGGGCGTTTGTCGAATGACTTTGGCAATAATCAATAATGCAGAGACACCCAATAACCAGGTCAGAATTTGATAGCTTCTACTGGCATTGGTGTACACAGACAAAACCAAAATCAGCAATTGCACCAACAATAGCCATGCCGATGGCAGTTGCTTGAAACCTTTCCAGAATTCGATGAATGATTGCATAAATAATTTCTGGTTATTGTTTTAAAACTTCAAATTAACATATTCACTCAATTTGATAAATTGTTTAAATTTGACCTTATTGTTCAATTCTTAAATTGAGGTAATTCATTCTATTTATAGCATGCTTAATCATGTACTTTTTCAAGCTTTATCACGGCTCTAAATTATTCAAATGCTGAATCCTGTTATAAAAGCCAAATAAGGGCTTTCATATTGAAAACCCAAAAAAAACACCTTCGAAAAGGTGTTTTTTGATTGCCTCGGAATCAATTAGTGATCCGAAGCGCCAGAGATACCGATACCAGTTTGTGAGCGTACGAACTGCGCATCAAATGCTTTGCGTTCAGCTTGCGCACGTGCTGATTTATCAGTCACAGAGAACAACCAGCAGCAAATGAATGCTAACGGCATAGCGAAGATTGCAGGACCGTTGAATGAGTTGATTGGGGTATCAGAAATTTTTAATGTATCCACCCAAACAGCTTTAGATAAGATAATCAAAGTCACTGCGGTTACAAGTCCAACCACACCACCGATTACGGCACCGCGTGTAGTTAAGCCTTTCCAGAACATTGAAAGTACCAAGACGGGGAAGTTTGCACACGCTGCAACAGAGAATGCCAAACCAACCATGAATGCAACGTTTTGTTTTTCGAACAAAATACCCAAGATCATCGCGAAAATTGCTAGACCTAAAGTTGCGATCTTAGACATACGTAATTCAGACTCAGGTGTAGTTTGACCTTTTTTGATTACGTTTGCATATAAGTCATGTGAAATTGCAGAAGCACCTGAAAGTGTCAAACCTGCTACAACTGCAAGAATAGTTGCGAACGCCACTGCTGAAATGAAGCCCATGAACAGATCGCCACCTACTGCATCTGCAAGGTGAACTGCAGCCATGTTGTTACCGCCAACCAATTCTAGTTTGCCAGTCACAGCCATTTTTGCAACATCAATGAATTGCGGGTTATTAGATACGAAAAGGATCGCACCGAAACCGATAATGAAGGTTAATAAGTAGAAGTAACCAATGAAACCTGTTGCCACAACAACTGATTTACGTGCTTCTTTCGCATCTTTAACAGTAAAGAAACGCATCAAGATATGTGGTAAACCTGCTGTACCAAACATTAATGCTAAACCAAGCGACAATGCATCGAGTGGATTTTTCGCCAAGCTGCCTGGCCCCATAATCTTAGTTGCATCTTCAATACTTACATCATGTACTTTTGCAAATACATCGATAGATTGTTTAAACATTTCAGAGAAGCTGTAGCCTACTGAATGCATCACCATGAACGCCATGAATGTTGCACCTGAAAGCAACATAACTGCTTTAATGATCTGTACCCAAGTGGTTGCCAACATCCCACCGAAGATCACATAAGCCATCATAAGTAGGCCAACAATCACCACAGCAATGTTATAGTTCAAACCAAAAAGAAGTTTGATCAGCTGTCCTGCGCCCACCATCTGTGCAATCAAATAGAATGCAACAACGACCAATGAACTCACCGCTGCAAGTGTACGTACTGGCTTTTCTTCTAAGCGGAATGAAACCACATCAGAAAGGTTATATTTACCCAAATTACGTAAACGTTCAGCAACCAGGAACAATACAACTGGCCAGCCGACCATGAAACCTAGTGAATAAAGCAGGCCATCAAAACCTGAGCTAAACACCATTGCAGAAATACCCAAGAACGATGCTGCGGACATATAGTCACCGGCAATCGCCAAACCATTTTGGAAACCTGAGATACCACCGCCAGCGGTATAGAAGTCTGCTGTATTGGTGGTTTGTTTGGCTGCCCATTTGGTGATGAACAAGGTAAGACCAACGAAAATTGCGAACATGATGATTGCATGCCAGTTGGTCGCTTGTTGCTGAGCTTCACCTAAATCTGGACCCGCTTGTGCAACAGTAGAAAGCAGTACAGTAGATGCAAGTGCTGCTTTAGTCTTTAAAGAGTTCCATTTCATCTTAGTGAAGTCCTTTTTCATGAGCAATTGCTTCTACTTCTCTCATTGCATCTTCGTTTAATTGATCCAATTTATTGTTGGCAATATATGAATACACACCACACAATACGAAAGATAAAACAATAATGCCTAGACCTAAAGGAATACCCCAAGTGGTAACTCCACCACTAAATGAAGTCATCAAAAATTCTTTGTTGTAGCCGACTAAAAGCATAAATCCAACATAAACGAACAACATAATTGCAGTTAATGTCCAGCTCAATTTACTTTTTTTAGCAACCATTTCTTTGAATTTTGGATTTTGTAGAATCGCCTCTACTTGTCTCTCATCCATAACCATGCTCCTTGATAAGCGACCAGAACCCTGGTTGCTTTTTTTAATCTTTTTTTACATGGTCAAAATTAACAATATTGTGGGGTTCTCGTAACTTAGACTTTGGTCGTTAAATTTTGAGCAAAATAAACGAGTCCGTTCGTGGATGCGTTATGATAGGCGTAGATTTTTATACTGTAGTCCTTATGAACAGTTGGTTAATTATAGGGGTTTTAGCCCTTTACATCTTCATTCTCTTCGTCTGTGCCTTCTTTGGGGAGAAGCATGCCAGCCGATTAAGCACTCGCGGTAGGATGCTTCTCTTTAGTCTAACATTGGGTGTCTATTGTTCATCCTGGACTTTTTATGGCGCAACAGGAGCAGCAGTAAGAGAAGGTATTATTTTCCTCCCGATTTATTTAGGACCTTTATTATTTGTCTGGTTGGGTTATGACATTTGGCGTCGCTTAGGTCGTGTGCGGCAACATCATGCCATTTCATCGATTGCCGACTTTGTCGCTGCTCGCTATGGTAAAAGTGGAACACTTGCTTCTTTAGTCACGATCTTGGCAGTGATTGCGATTATTCCTTATTTGGCTTTGCAGTTACGTGCTATTGCACTCAGTGCATCAGTCATGCTGGATCATAATACTCAAGTCGTCTCGACCACAACCAATGGTGTACTTGGACTTACTGCAGTGCTTGCAATCTTGGCGATGATGTTTGGTACTCGGCAAATCGCCAATACTGAACAGCATGGCGGTTTAATGCTTGCAGTTGCGTTTGAATCTTTTGTTAAACTGTTTGCCCTGCTCTGTGTTGCCTTCTTTTTTATTTTTGACCATCCTCAAAATATTGTACAAATTTCACATGATGTACAAAAAACATTTCATGAGGTACAACTATTTGGCGTCCCAGAAACTTTTTGGATTCAAACTTTACTGGCATCTTTAGCAATTATTTGTTTACCTCGCCAGTTTCATGTGGCTGTGGTTGAATTACGGGATGAAAAGCATATTCGAGGCGCTAGACGCTGGTTTGCCGCTTATTTAATTCTTACCATTATTGCCATTATTCCAATTGCCAGCTGGGCACTTCACGCAGCACCGAAATATTTAACCATTCCTGATGTTGCCGTACTTTCTTTACCGATTAGTTATAACCAAGACTGGTTATCTCTACTGGCATTTTTAGGGGGCTTTTCTGCATCTACAGGTATGCTTTTAGTCTCCTCTGTAGCATTATCCATCATGCTGAGCAACGACTTGATCATGCCTGCCTTATGGAAGTTTGGGATTCTTTCCCGTCATGATAAACGCTTGCCACAAGTGCTCAAGTTCACGCGTCGCGTATGTATTTTAGCGGTGATGCTACTTGGCTTTTTATTCTTCCACTTCTTTAATGATATTGACCAGCTGTCAACCTTTGGTCTTTTGGCATTCAGCGCTGTTGCACAGTTTTCCCCAGCATTGATCGGTGGTCTATATTGGCGTGGCGGGAGTCGCCAAGGAGTCTACTCTGGTTTAGTGGTGGGTTTTATCCTGTGGTCATATACCCTGTTGCTGCCAACGATTTTGCGTAGTCTCCCTGTTGAATATAGCCAATTTGCCCATCAATTTTTGATGTTTGGTCCTTTGAATATCGAATGGTTAAGACCAGAAGCATTGTTTGGTTTTGAATCATTTGCACCATTAACACATGGTGTGATTTGGGCACTCGGTTTAAACATTACCTTGTATATCTGGGTATCTCGAATTTATCGTCCAAGCATTGCAGAACAAATTCAGGCAGAAAGCTTTTTCTATTACGAAACCAAACCTTTACCTGCTCAAAATACTTCAACTGATATTAACTATTTGCACCACGATGTTGCCAAGCTCAAAGTTGGCGATTTAATCGCACTGGCTAAACGTATTACTGGAGAAGGACCTGCAACACACGCATTTCAGCAGTTCTGTGCCATGAATAATGTGGTTTTGAACGAAAATAGCAGTGCTAATGGGATGTGGTGGCGTTTTACTGAACAATATCTTGCTGGAACGATCGGTGCAGCATCCGCACGTACCTTATTAACCACCGCGATGGTAAATAACGGCTTAGCCTTGGGGCAGGTTGCCAACATTCTTGACCAAGCTTCCCAATGGCAGCGTTTTAACCAAAATCTTATCATGACCATGATCGACCATATGACCCAAGGGGTCAGTGTGGTGGATGAAAATATGTGCCTGGTGGCATGGAACAATCAATACCTCAAACTTTTTGATTATCCCAAAGATTTGGTTTATGTCGGTTGCCCAATTGCAGACTTGATTCGTTATAACGCTGAGCGTGGTGAATGTGGTCCTGGTTCTGTAGAAGAACATGTGCGCAAACGAATTCACTGGATGAAAGTGGGAAGTGCGCATGAGTTTGAACGAATCCGTAAAGATGGTCGTGTCATTCAAATGCGTGGGAATCCAATTGAAGGCGGCGGTTTCGTCACAACGTTTGCCGATATTACCGCATTCCGCGAAAATGAGGCGGTACTTGAAGCCCGTGTCTCTGATCGTACCCAACAACTGGCAGATGCGCTTGAAGAACAACAGCTTGCACGTGAACAAGCCGATAAGGCGAATATGTCAAAAAGTCGTTTTATTGCTGCTGCCAGTCATGATTTGCTACAGCCCATGCATGCCGCACGTCTATTCAGCACCGCCTTGGAACAAAGCGTTCAGTCGGATGAAGATCGTAAAACATTACAACAGCTTGATCGCGCTTTGCATGGTGCGGAAAGCATGTTATCTGCACTCTTGGATATTGCACGCTTGGAAGGTGGCTCAATTCAACCGAAACGCCAAGCCTATCCATTACATGATTTACTCAGTGATTTGGAACTGCAGTTTAAATCCATTGCTGCACAACGTGAGATCCAATTGCATGTCCATGATGCCCAATTCTGGATTGACACTGACCCTCAATGGATTCGTCGCATCATTCAAAACTTTGTCAGTAATGCCTTACGCTATACAGCACGCGGGCGTGTAGTGGTGGGAGTGCTGCGTGCTTCGCATCTTCCACAGCATATTCGTATTGGTGTTTGGGATACAGGTCCAGGGATTGCAGAAGAACAACGCATCAAACTGTTTCAGGAATTTGAGCGTTGTGGACATACTTCACCTTGGGGTGAACAGGGTCTGGGACTTGGGCTTGCAATTGTACAGCGAATGACGAGCCTGTTGGATTATCCCGTACATGTATATTCAGCGCTTGGTAAAGGCTCCTGCTTTATGATTGATGTCCCAATGGTAGAAGCACCTAAAGTTGTTGCAGCGCCAATACAAGCTGTTCCTTTAAAAGCAAAAGCATTTAAGATTTTATGTTTAGACAATGATGATACAATTTTGGAGGGCATGACTACCCTGCTGACCAAATGGGGTTATCAAGTCTTTAAAGCCACAGAACCTGAACAGGCGCTGGACATCATTCAAAGAGAAAACATTCAAGTCTGGTTAGTGGATCAGCATTTAAACAATGGCAAAATTGGGTTGGATTTCATTATTGAAAATCGTCAGGAGAATGTTCCTGCGGCATTGATTACCGCAGACTCCGATCCTGAATTACCACAACGTGTCAAAGATTTAAATGTAGTGCTTTTAAAGAAACCACTTAAACCGGCCTCACTGCGTGCATGGTTATCTGGATTGAAAATTTCAAAATAGTGCTGTCTATATGATGGATATAGAATATTCTTCTTTAATGTTTTGAAACATTTACACGCTCTAAAGCTTTGTGTTCTAGAGCGTGTGTTACATATTTTTTTAAGAGAAATAGCAATTTTTTTTAAAGATTGTGCAAAAGCATTCAAAATGCACCCAAAGACTCCCCTGTTTATTGGCGAAAGATTCCAAAGCTTTATTTTCTATGGCAAATAACATCAAAATAGTAAATATACACTTGTATAGTTGGTTACAATTTTATATTTATATGATTTTAAATAATAAAAAACTACTTTCCACCACATCTACAACTTTAGTCGTATTCCTATTGCATCTCAGATAAATCAAAAATTAATTCAAGACAAAATCGCGCTCATGTTTAGGGAAACAAAAACAGCGTTTGAATTCAATTTTAAATAGGATTTTAGCTATGAATATTTCAGAAACTGTTCCACATGGGCTACATCAAGCTCAACAATTCCATCGTCAATATGGTGTTAATGCGATCTTGCCTGAAATTGATTGGCAAGCGATTTTTAAGCATAGCAAACTTCAAGATGCTCAAATTCAAGCATTAAATACAATCTATCAAGCTGCTGTACCTTTAGCTTTACAGGTGTTTGAAGAATTAAAATTTGATGTATTTGCACCTGTTGCATTTCATCCACAAGGTTTAGGTCTGTTTGATAAACTAGCACAACAAGAAGAAAAACTGGTTCAACGCTTGGAAGATGAATGCGAGTGCTTGAATGATGAGGTTCGCCATCAAGTCTGGAGTATGTTACTTCGTGGGGGTGCTGTACTGGTATTTAAAGCGTGGCTAGGTAAAGTCAAAACTGGGGAAAACAGTTTAGACATGACCCAATTCGATGAGCTATCGGATCTACTATTCATCAAAACCTCGCCAACCACCTTGGCACAGCGATTAAAAGTAGATGCTCATGCAGACTATGATCATGTGTTCTTGATGTATGGCAATGATGTGTTCCTAGATCGTTTTAATAGTTTAGAAACAGCAGCGCTATTTGTTGACTTAGGTGTGTATGATGCTGCATTTTTAAGTTTACGTGATGATCGTGTTGCAGATTACCTCAAATCAAAAGGCTATGTCACCCATGATCAGATCGAAGATTTAAAATGTGCTTTAAACCCACTGGGTTGTCCAGATCAAGTCTCTAAACAAGATTGCTTGGCCTAATTCCTAAACTAAGAAGATAAAAAAGCCAGTCATGAGACTGGCTTTTTTAATCAGATTAAAGCATCTAATATAAAGATTTAGGCAACTTAATCTGAATGATTTCATTGTCATCTGCACGCTTTGCATTTCGTCCTGAAGAGCCCGGAAAATTATTGTCATTGAAAACCGTCACAGTATTTTTGTTTTCAATAATAATATCTTCAATTGTTTCAAATGGAAAAGCGAATGTAGTTCCTGTACCGATATCACCATCACGTGGTGCACCATATAAATTATTTGGGTTGGCAACATTCATTAAATCGACCAGATCTGAGCGTTTTACTGCTTTACCAGAATCACCAAATTCAATTTGAATCAGCTTTTTATAACCATCAAGCTTATTCTGACTCGCATCACGTTCGATAATAATGCCAGACTTGTCATCGTACATCTGGAAGTCACCAATATTGGTCGCTTTAGTATTTAAAGTGAAATAATAATAACGCCCAGTATAGGCTTTTTTCTTCACGTCAAATTGAGAAATCAGTAATTGTTGCGTGGTCTCGCCTTTTAATGGTTTCTCTAGCAATGGGTATAGATATTGTCCATCTTTAGACAATGCCATGCCTTCGAACCCACCACTTTGCTGAACCAATGGTTCCACATAGTTCATATTCATTTTGTTGAACTGATTTTGTGGTGAGCGTAATTCAGAGCCGGCTTTTAATGGATTAGGCAATGGAATGGGCGCATCCAAAAGAATTCCATCTTTATCAAAATGCAGTAAATAAGGTCCAAACTCATCACCGATCCAATATGTCCCATCCGCAGTACGCTGTATAGATTCAGGATCAAAATCAGCCCCAGTGAGCAAACGATCGGTGGTATTTTGATTGATGATATTAAAGGGAATTAATTTGTTGGGATCACGAAGTTGAACAAAGCTCATCACTTGAACTTTCGCTGTTCCAGAGGACTTGGTTCGAAAGTCAGGTTTGATCTGATATAAACGCAATAAGAAATCTGATGAATTGTCTTGAGTACCAAAGCCATTGTCTGCCATGACGATATAAGTACCGTCATTATTTTTTAAGGCGCCTGAAAAACCTTGTACTGGCTGTCCTTTAAATGGGGGAAATATACCATTTGCACCTTTGACAAAGGCACCTGAGTTTGGACCAGCAGCATAAGTTTCAACATCAAGTTTTGCAAATGAAACCAATGTCGGCACTGTAACAGATGGCTCGAACGAAAAATCGTTGTCATCATCATTACACGCTGTCAAACCCAATATACTGAAAGTTAAAAGTGAGTAGGCTAATTTTTTCATAAAGGTCTTTTTATTGATTTAAATGTCCCTTATTTAAACCAATCAGCATGACGCCTTTAAGTCAGTTCAATGACAATACGGAGTCAAGTAAATTTTATTTTGGATCAGATTTGAATATCAAATCCCAAATCAATATCACAAGCTGCTTGACCACCACGCACTCCCCAATTTTCCGTTGAGATCTCTCTTACTATAATTTTAATATGATCTTTAGGAATTCCGAATACAGAAAGGTTGTCTACAATTTTAAGATATAAATTTCTTTTTGTGTCCAACGTGCGACCAACAAAGCAATCAATGGTAATGCGAGTAAACTTTTCGGGATGAAGCTTATTCGGAGGACACAAGAAGCGATGCGGTTCATGTACGATTAAACAAATATCACAATCATCATCAGGAATTTTAAATGCACTGACTAAAGCCTTTTGAACAGCTCCAATTAATTCCACTTCTTGCTCAATGGAATATTGATATCGAACATCAATTGTCGTTGCTGGCACTTTTGTTCCCGATTTATATTATTTTAAATCGAAAGCATAACATGATTTATATAGGGCTATACCAATTAACCACATCGATTAAAGGACTTTAATATCTTCTCAACATACGAGTTCGCTCGCTCACAGATGCTTAAGATATAACAATATATTGAATTAAACAGTTTTTTTATTTCGGTAACAGTCTTAATAGTCCAGCGTTTTTTCCATCTTCCAATACCCAAATCGAACCATCATGGGCTGGATAAATAGCTCGAATCCGCTGTTTCAAGTTCAAACGCTGTACCTCACTAACTGGCTTTGACTCAGTATCGACCACAATAACTGCTTCTGAAGACAATCCACCAATGAGCGCCTTATTCGTCCATTGAGGGAACAATTGTTTTTGATAAAACATCAAACTTGATGGAGAAATTACAGGTGTCCAACTGATCTCAGGTGCTTTGAATTCAGGACGGGTGACATGATCAGGAATCTCTTTTCCTGAATAATGATTACCATTGGAAACAATGGGATAACCATAGTTCTCACCTTTATGAATCAGATTTAATTCATCACCTCCTTTAGGGCCCATTTCAACAACCCAGAGTTGATCTTTATGATCAAAAGCGATACCTAAGGGATTACGATGCCCCAAAGACCAGACTTGTTTTGCGATTTCTCCTTGTTGGGTGAATGGATTATCTACAACAACAGTACCATCATCATTCAGTCTGATGACTTTACCCAAATTTGAATTCATATCTTGTGCAGGATCAAATTTCTGACGTTCTCCTGAGCTGATCCAAAGTTTTCCGTCTTTCCCAAACAACATGCGATGCGCATAATGTCCTTGTCCTGAAACCTTTGGAACCTGCTCCCATATTCTTTTTATATTGCGGATTTGAGGATTTTTTTCTTGCAGGTTTAATTCACCACGAACCACCACTGCACCATAACCACCATTGCCTTTTTCAGCATAACTCAAATAGATTTGATGATTATTTTTATAGTCAGGATGCAAGGCAATATCACCTAAGCCACCTTGCCCCCCATAGGCTACTGGCGGAACACCTAAAATATCAATGCTTTGCGAGGAAGAAGGATTATAGAGCTTTAATTTCCCTCTTTTCTCTGTAATCAATAATCGTCCATCTGCCAACTCAGCCATTGCCCAAGGTTCATCAAAATGAGCGACTTTTTCAACACGGTAGCTTTGATGAATCAATGCCGTTTTATTTTCTGTGGCTTGTTTTACTTCGGATGATGAATTGCTTTGAGCATTGCATGCACTGAGCAATGTACAGCTGATGAGTAGAGGTAAATAAAAAAATTTCTGTCGTAATCCTTCCATTTCTTGTTCCTCAACACTTAGGTGTTTTATTTATTGTAAAGAAAAGACTGTGTTGTACTATTTTATATTGTTAACAGCAATGTTCTGAACAGATCAATGTAAGCATTTGCCTACAGCACCTGCCGAAATTAGCGAATATACGACTCATCAAAATTCACCTATTCTATACTCATAGGGAACAGGAAGTTTCCCAGACAAAACAACAATAACAAATTGTCTGAGCATCAGGAACGTGAGATTAGACAGGAGTCAGATCTAACCAACCAATACGAAGAAAACCCCATCAGGATGATGGGGTTTTCTTTTGCTATCAACATAATATTTCAAATCATGATTTAGCTTTATTTATCAATTCGTGCTTACTCATCAACCACAAATTATCATTCATATAAAAGTCGAACTTAAAATTTTACCTGTTAAGTATATTCTTTATACCACTCCCCTCAATTTCGATCTAATATCTGGATGATTTTATTACCTCATAACTATTAGAATCATTCGCATATTTATATTGTGCACTTCGTATAATTTTTCCATTCGCTTTAACCACTATTGTTGCATCTTTTTTGATATGTTTAGGTATAAACGCTACAAATTGAGCTTGATATACTTCACTTTTATCCAATGCTACTGGATGTTCAGTTAATTGAATAATCGGATACATGTAATTTGAGTGTGGATGTGAAACCATAATTCCTTGCGCCTCCACAGTAACTAAATATGATTGTGGACGACTAGATTTATTCTCAAATTTAACGTTAATGGTTTTACCATTATACACTGATGTAAAAAGACCTTGTTGCATCTCCTGATCTACCACAACTGCAAAACTATTATCATAAAAGTCTTTATTTAACGAATCCCTATAAACTTTCTCAGCCAATTCGTAACTTTTTTGAGCAGCATTTAAACTATATTTCGCAATATCTGTTTGCTGTACCATAATTTTAGTTTGATCTTTTGCAATATTTGCTTGTTCTTGAGCAATGCGTGTTTGTTTCAACGTATATATCAATGCCATACAAGTGAGAATTAGTAAAATAAAATTGAGTACAATACTTATCTTATTAAATTGTTTTGTTTCCATCATAAGTCCTCAAAAACGCTTAGAATAACTCAAGTAAATTTGAATAATTGCCAAGGAACTGAGGAAAGCGCCAAAACTTGACGCAAAAAACACCCGCAACTGTCAAGTTGAGGGTCTGCACTTAAAAACTATCTATGATTTGCTTTTTTTATATTCAGTACTTTATCTTTTCAAACCTCGTATTTTTAATCCCGATCCGCAAAAACAGGATCAGTTAAATCTTTAAGTTTCGGCTGTGTTAAAAAATACTCATGCCCTGGTTCTGGATAATACTTCCCATACCTATCATCTGTCGGTGCCAAATAGTATTCATAAGCACCCTCCAATGCGCGTTTTTCTTTGCCCTTTTGCAAGTAAATCTCTTTGATTTTAAAGTCCGCATCTAATTCAATTTTTAAATTGGCAAAATCATAAGGATATGCAGGCTGATCATTGGTCGCCAATGAGCGTTGCGGATACAATGCCTGAAAGTTTTTAAAATATGCATTTAAATTGGGATCTTGATAATAGGGAATATAATCATCAGCCAACCATTTGGGGATCGGGAACATGTGTATTTCAATATAATAACGTACCCCTGTTGGTTTATAAGTCACCCATGTCCATAATTTAACAGGAACAGCTTTAAGGCGACTTTTATCAGCCTCAACTCGATTCTCAAGAATCGCAAAACGTTCCGTATTGACATATTCCGCATAATATTCGCCGGACCATTCACCATCTGGTGCGGTGACTTCAAGATTCCATGGATATTTAGTCTGCAACATTTTGTACCAGTCTGCACTAACTTTAAAACTGCCATCCATCCAGCGTTGATACAGCCCGACATTGCGTTCTTTAAAATCTTCAAAGGCAATTTTAACATCACGTGTTCGAATATCATTCGCTCTTAAATATTCCATATCATCGGTACGTGTTAAACCTACCACTGTTGCATAATCACCCTCGATTTTCTTGGCTTGCCATGAACCAATTTCTTCTCGAATTCCTGGAGTGCCTACTGCAAATAAAATAATCCAGCCTTTGGGGGCGAAACCAATATCAAAATCACTATATACACTTGGTGACGGATCTTCACCGTCTTCATCCGTCATAGCTTTATGTACCGTAGTAAACAAACGTTGAATCTTATCTTTAGGCAAAGGTTGAATCAGTTGATAAAACTGGTTGTCAATACTGTCAAAAAAAGTCAAATGTAACACTTCCGGTAAAGGCTGTTTAAAGGAATTTCCGCCCAGTGGTACCCCGCCACGTCCCCACGGACCACTCGATCCATCCAGTGTTCTTAACCATGTCCCATCGGCCAAATAAAACACAGTCCGCATATTTTCATCCACAGGTGATTTTACAACATGCGAATCGACATAAATGTCTTTGCTACTGTCTTTATAACGGCCAAACACAGCCGAAGAAGTTCTTACATCCCATTCTATTTCTTGTGGTTTATTCATAATGTAAACTCGATAAAAATAAGTCGCTAATAGCAGTAAAGCGATAATAAATAGGCTAGTGAATAAAAAATTAAACTTTTTTGTTTTAACCATTATGGATTTTCCGATACGGCAGTCCATTTTTTAAACGTATACTATAGCCTAAATCCTCGGTCATCCCACCCTCATAGGTTTTTTTAGCGGACCAATGTAGGTATTGATTGCGTAAGTTTCGGATCTGTCCTTGGTCTTTTAATCGTAGATCCAAAACACTACCCCATACCACATTATTGATCACAGACGCAGGATGACTGTTAATTAAATTCTTCACAATCCCTTTTAAGTTTTCATTTTCATATGTTGCTATATCTTTTTTAAATTGAATCTGCCCATATTTTTGGGTCATTAGACGCATGGTTTTTAACGCAATTTTATGGTAATCATTGGGAATATTCTGTCGTGATGCCACATATTCTTGCTTCTGAATATGCTTTATTTGTTGTGCTGTATAAAAGCCTTTGTCAATAAACCAACTTTTTAATGCATCTGTTGTTATATGGTAGCTATCACTTATTCCACTCGGATAACTACCGCCAATATCAGAATGTGCCCCATCCATCACTACTTCATATCCGTATTTTTCCCGCCGCGCAGCCATAATATTGGTCAGTGAGAAATACTCGCGATATTCATCCCCCGCGGCAATATGGAACACTTTGCTAATTTTTTTATCATCCGCATCAAAGTCTTTAAAATTTAAACTCAGCTCTTTAACATCATTATCAAAGTCGGGTTTTGCTGCACTATGAATTACTCCCCCTAAACCAAACAATGCAGCCTTCGCCATCGATGTACCGTCAATGGTTTGAAATGACGATACCGTATCGAAAATCCCGACAAAACGAAAGCGCACTTGTTTTGGAGAAAATCTCCAGCCTTTAAACAGTTTAGGCTTGGACTTTGCCAAATGCACAAAATGCCGTGCCGTTGCCGCACCCCGGCTAAAACCAAAGACATTGATCACGATGTTGGCTGGTTTATGACCTGTGTTCTGTTTATTATATTCTTTTTGAATTTCCACAAAAGCCGATTCTGCACGGGTTTTTACCCCAGTATCGCCACTACCATAAGCAAAACCTGCTTTACTGTCTGCTTCATCTTTGGTCGAGCCCATACCTTGGATATAGATCCAAATATTGTCTTTACTTTCACCATAACGTTGACTAAATAAATGCGCGATATTGGAGTAAGCATTGGTATAGCTTTCATAAGCATCTTTGTCTTTTGCGATTTGTTTTTCATATTTAGCTTTATTATCAATATTATACATATTGTTTTTAGTACCATCAAAAAACACATTGACGACTAAAGGCTTGACCACAACAGTCACCGAAGAGTTTGCAATCTTGTTGGTTTGCGCTGTCTTTAAGGGGATTGGCTTATTTTTTCCGGCACCATCACCTAAATCGGATACTTTTTTGCTTGGAAGTCCCATGATTTGATTCCTCTTTTATCCTTTGCTTGTTTATTGTTTGCTTGTATTTTTAGTCATTTCTTTTCTTCTTCACCATCATCATCAAAAACCTCAAGTTGTGATACATCATAACCAGAGCTTAAACGGATGGTTTCACCTTTTTCATTGCTTACGCCTCTAAAGACTTTGCCATCACCTATGACAATTTTATATGCAAAGCCTGCAACAGGATTGCCTTGCGGATCTTTTAACACATACATTTCACTGAAAGGGTCTTGCGGGAGAGTGAAATCAATTGACTTTGGACCCAGTATTGAGTGTTTTGAGGTAAATACTTTTGACTCTCCTTTGGTCCCTTGCTCAATTCCCTCGGCAGTAATTTTAAAATAATTGCCTTTAACATTAAGCACAATTTCTTCAGCAGCACTGATTTCAATCGTTTTTTTCTTACTGATCAGTTTTAATGTTTTGTCTGCAACCAGATCCATTGCACCTGTTTGTGCCTGTATGTCTACTTTCCCAAATGCGGCAATCAAACGAATGCCTTGCTTCACCGCAAATAAACTTACTTTTTCAATCGCATGGCTAATAAAGTTCTTTTGTGTACTGATATTGACACTTCCACTTGCGACTTGATTGATATCGGCATCAGCAGACAAATGGATATCTGCAGCAGTACTTAAACCAATTCCTTGAGGAGATGAAAGTAACAATGCTGCCTGATTAAATTTTGCAATATCTTGTTGAATACTCTCCGCAAAAGCTTTTAACTGTTCTACAGACTCAATCACATCTGTTTCATGTTGTTTTGCAACATCATTCAATGATTTACGATGAGCCTGATTGGTACTCAGTTGTTTTTTAGCCTCTTCTGCTTCCATATGATCACCTGAAGCAGCAGCTTGTTTATAGCTGGTGAGTAGTAATCCACTCCCACCACGTACAGCCCCATAATCATCTGTACGGATTTCAAAACCAACACCGCGATCTTGACTTGTTTCTGCCTCTTTTGGGTGGCTCAATTGACCGAGATTCACTTGACTCGCAGAATAACTACTTTGCAATTGAGCACTCAACTGACCTTGGGTGTCGTCAAAACGTAGTTGATTAAATCCTGTTGCATCTATTTCATTACTTCGAATACCACTTAAACGACGTGTATCAGGTAAAGTCCCTTTGATATCAAATTTAGTCGGACTTCTTTCTGCTTCATGGATTCGTCCCATCACAAATGGACGATCTACATCACCATTGAAAAAATAAACCACAACCAATTCGCCAATACGCGGTAAAAAACGTGAACCAAAACCCTCACCTGCCCAAGGCGTCAGTACATCCACCCATGCGGAATCTGTATCATTATTATTTGAACCTGCACCACCATCATGGTGGTTATCTTCAACTCTTGAAAATAAAAAACAAAGCTTAATCTGTCCCCACTCATTGACATAGATCGTTTCGCCTTGTGGTCCAACAACACGCGCATGTATCGGAAAGGCAACTGGCTTGTGCAATCTTGGATTGTATTCAGGAACAACAGGTATATGACGACGAACCAAAGTCAGTTGGCAGCCTTGTTTTTCTTCTCCTGCATCAATATCCCATTGATTAATTTTAAGTAGTCGATGGATTTCTTCATCAAAATTCTTAGGCAAGTTATTAAGATGGAAGCTTTTCTTTTTTAATATTAAAAATTGCCTATCACTTGTATTGTGTTGCTCTATTTCAAAATGCCCATTAAATTCAAACCAATATGCAACCTGTGCATCACGAACAGTACCTTGGGCAATAAATTGTTTGGCTTGCAGATCATGATATCGGGTTAAATTTAAATTCAGCTTTTCTAATTGGGCATTACTCGACCTTGTTGCACCATCTTCTCCATTTAAGTCACTAATCCATGCGGGTGTGAGATGCCAAGATTGTTCTAAATTTAAGTTGTAGTTATCATAATATGCACTATGGCGGTGGTTTGAAAGTGCAGAACCTGGCCAATCGGTTTGTTCTAAATAGTCAGCTTGCCAACGCTGAATATGTACAGCTGTCGGTTGAAGTTTTCTTTTTGCAATAAAACTTGTAATCGTATCAGCAGATTCAACGCCACTGCTTCGATGATAACGAATTTCTTGTCGATCTAGCCGAGTAAGCTGACTGCTGTCATCAATCAATCTTAACTTTTGTGCCTGTATGGGTTCATTGTGATGTGCGACAACTAAACTCGACTCATCTATACACCAATTTACCCCTTCTGACCGAAGCAATCTGGTGATCAGACTGTACTCAGTTTCATCAATCTGCATGGTAAATGGGCGTATATCATATGTGCCTTTAAGCGCACTCAGGTCTAGAGTCAAACTTTTGGCAAAGAGTGGTGATCTCTGCTGCCATTCTTGTAATATAATTTTTATGATATCAATCATAGATTTATTCATAAAAATTCGATTATTCTGCTTATACCGCCATAATGATGTCGCATCTTCCACTGTCAATTTATAGAGTGCTAAAGCTCCATCCGACTGTCCTAATTCGGCGCCAGTGACGATACCAGTGGTTCTGAATAATTGATTTTTATCTGTACGAACATCCACTGCAACCTGACAGCCAATTAAATTTTTCAATGGAATCAAATCATTTGTGGCAACACAGATTAATTCAGCTTTAAGCCCTTCATTAATTTCATGATTGACACTAAAATGATTTAAAAATAATTGATGATTCAATTCATCATTTGAAAATTTAGCTGTAATTGTACGATGCTGTACATTCAATCCCAGTCTTTCTAAAGCATGATTTATATTTGGCATATTAAGTTTAGTATTATTAATAATAATCATTAGCAATAATAAATATTTTTAAATTTTAATACTTTGCATTTTATGCCTCTGTACAAGGCAATTTTAAAATTTTCTATTAATATCAAAGCATAAGAGATGCTAAAAGCTTTTTTTAAAGACATAAAAAAACACCCCGCTCTCTGTAGAGATCGGGGTGTTTTATATTTAAAAGCTGGCGATGACTTACTCTCACATGGGTAACCCCACACTACCATCAGCGCTAAGAGGTTTCACTTCTGAGTTCGGGAAGGGATCAGGTGGTTCACTCTTGCTATTGTCGCCAGCAAACTGT
>NZ_JADVOP010000032.1 GCF_016508585.1 Acinetobacter baumannii | reverse complement strand
TTTAATTCTCGAAATGATATTAAATTATATACAATCGTATCTCTTTCTTTAAAAAGTGTGACATTGTTTACATTTTTGTCTGGGTGTGCATAATACACATCGACCAACACTAATCATTTTTGTTTGTATAGGACACTTGGTATGAAAAAGATTTTTTTAGCGGCATCAGTTGCAGTTTTAGGGGTTTCTAGTGCTTTTGCAGCAGATGGTACAATTACAATTAACGGTTTAGTTACTGATAAAACTTGTGACATCGTTACTCCACAAGGTAAAGACTTTACAGTAAGCCTTCCAACTGTATCTAAGCAAACACTTGCTAAAACAGGTGATGTTGCTGGTCGTACTCCATTCACTATCAACCTGGCAAACTGTTCAGAAGGTAAAGTTGCGACTTACTTCGAACCAGGTTCAACTGTTGACTTTGGTACTGGTCGTTTAAACAACCAAAACGCAACTGCGAATGGTGCTAAAAACGTTCAAGTTCAACTTTTAGGTTCAAACAACCAGTTTATTCCAGTACTTGCTGCTGGTGCTTCTGGTGCGCAAACAAACTCTCAATGGGTAGACGTTGCGGATAAAGGTTCAGCTGATCTTAACTATTATGCTGAATACTATGCAACTGATGCTTCTGCTGCTGGTAAAGTTACAACTTCAGTTCAATATACTATTATCTATCAATAATTTTTATTGAATTGTGCAGAGCTAAAGTGGGTCAGCCCACTTAGCTCTTTTACTTTATTTTAGGTAGAGATAATCGTTATGTTCTTGAATCATTCCTTTTTTAAAAAAGGTTTACTTGCACTTTTAATTCCGTTTGGTGCAGCAAATGCTGAAATCATTATTCATGGTACACGTGTGATTTATCCATCTGATTCGCGTGAAATTACCTTACAAGTGAGTAATAACGGAAATAATCCTGCATTGGTTCAAGCATGGATTGATGAGGGGGACGCTAAATCTACACCTGATCAATCAAAAGCACCTTTTATGATTGCACCGCCAATTTCACGTGTGGAAGCAAAAAAAGGGCAGTCTTTACGTATTAGCAGTATGCCTAAAGCAAATGAGTTAAGTAAAACTCAAGAAACGCTGTTTTGGTTGAATATTTTGGATATTCCACCAAAGCCTTCCGCAAAAGATCAGAATGTTGTACCTGAGAATTTTTTACAACTTGCGATTCGTTCACGAATTAAGTTTTTCTATCGTCCAAGCGGAATCAAAGAAGATGCTGCCTTAGCCCCTGAAAAGTTGCAATGGAGCAGTAATGGTACACAGTTAACAATTAAAAACCCGACGCCATTTCACATTACTTTGACTTCGATCATGCAGGATCAGTCAGGTAAACGTGTTGACTTGCTTGCTGAAGGTTTAATGTTGAAACCATTTTCTGATGGAACTGTGAACTTAAAAGGTTCAAATGTCGCAAAAATGACTTTTACCACAATCAATGATTATGGTGGTCGTGTAGAGCGCAATATTAAATTGCCATAAGTTGGCAAGTCTTTAAATTTCACTTTGATGCGTCTTTTAAAGCACCTTTGAATAATGATGAAACACCTTTAATCATTCCATTTAACTGAGAGTAAGCGAATTAAAAACCTATTCATTTGTCAATAGGCAGACTTCTTTATGCAAAAAAATGAACAAAGCTATAAGTGGATCAAGCGACATATTCGTTATTATGTGGCTTGTGGCGTGATTACACTTAGCATTCCAGCTCTAGTTAATGCAACTGAAACTGACTTAGACGGGACAGAACAGTCTCCGACTGCTACTGAAGCAGAATTTGATTCGGCTTTTTTAATTGGTGACGCTAAAAAGATTGATGTGAATCGTTTTAAATACGGTAATCCTGTTTTACCTGGCGATTACAATGTCGATATTTATGTCAATGGAAATTGGTTTGGTAAGCACCGTATGGTGTTTAAAGCCACTGAAAATAATCAAAATGCCTATACCTGCTTTAACTCAAGCCAACTTTTAGAATATGGCGTTAAAGCAGAAGTATTAAAAAAAGGTCAAAGCACCTATCCAGCAGGATGTCAGAAAATTGAACAGTGGGTAGAAGATTCATTTTATGAGTTTGATACATCACGTTTACGTGTCGATATTTCTATTCCGCAAGTAGCGATGCAAAAAAATGCCCAAGGCTATGTTGATCCAAGTGTTTGGGATCGTGGTATTAATGCTGCATTTCTTTCTTATAATGCCAGCGCATACAAAACTTTTAATAAATTGCAGGGCGGTGAAGAAACCACCAATGCTTTTACTTCTGTAACAGCTGGGGCAAATTTAGCGGGTTGGCAATTTCGACACAATGGTCAATGGCAGTGGCAAGATCGAACAACCGTTGATCATACCTCTAAATCAAGCTACGATGCGATCAGTACCTACGTTCAACGGGCGTTCCCTCAATACCGGGGCGTATTGACCCTAGGTGAAAGCTTCACCGATGGTGAAATATTTGACTCATTCGGCTATCGCGGTGTCGATTTCTCCAGTGATGACCGTATGCTACCAAATAGCATGATCGGTTATGCACCACGTATTCGCGGCAATGCAAAAACCAATGCCAAAGTCGAAGTACGTCAACAAGGTCAACTTATTTATCAGACCACTGTTGCACCAGGTAGTTTCGAGATCAATGACTTGTATCCTACAGGTTTTGGTGGCGAGCTTGAGGTTTCCATTTTAGAAGCCAATGGTGAAATTCAGCGTTATTCGATTCCGTATGCCTCTGTGGTACAAATGCTACGTCCAGGTATGAGTCGTTATTCTGTTTCAATGGGTCAGTTCCGTGATAAAGATATCGACCTTGATCCATTTATTGTACAGGGTAAATATCAACGCGGGGTCAACAACTCAATTACAGCATATGGTGGGGTACAGTTCTCTGAAGACTATTCCGCTGTGACATTGGGGAGTGCGTTTGCTACACCGATTGGTGCAGTCGCACTTGATGTGACACATTCTCAAGCTGATTTTGAGCGCCGTAAAAGTGAAAGTGGGCAAAGTTTCCGAATCAGCTATAGTAAATTGATTACGCCTACGGATACCAATTTAACTTTGGCAGCATATCGTTACTCTACAGAAAACTTCTATAAATTACGTGATGCAATCTTAGTCCAGGATTTGGACAAAAAAGGCATAAGTTCTGCGCATGTCGGTAAACAGCGAAGCGAATTCCAGATTACACTGAACCAAGGGCTTCCAGAAGGTTGGGGGAACATGTACGTGACAGGTTCATGGGTAGATTATTGGAATCGTCAAGAAACTACACGTCAGTATCAGATCGGTTATAGCAATAGCTATCGTGGTTTGACCTATGGTTTGTCAGCAATTAATCGTAATATAGAAAATAAAGCGACCAAAGTGACCAATAATGATACAGAGTACATGCTGACTTTATCATTACCGTTAACATTTAAGAAAAGCTCGGCGAACTTAAACTCCATCATGACCCAAGATAACGCGACAGTGGGTGTGAGTGGTGTCGTAGGCGATCGTTTTAACTATGGTACATCTGTGTCGACACGTTACGGCGATAATCCAAGTGCAAATCTTAATGCACAGTATCGTACCAACTACGCGACGGTAGGTGGTTCGTATAGTGTTGCCGATGGTTATGAACAAGCGATGCTGACTGCTCGCGGTAATATTGTTGCACATCCTCAAGGCGTATTGTTTGGACCTGACCAGGGACAAACCATGGTCTTGGTCTATGCACCAGAAGCAGCTGGCGCAAAAGTCAACAATGCAACGGGTTTAAGCATCAATAAATCGGGTTATGCGGTTATTCCGTATGTTACGCCATATCGTTTAAATGATATTACGCTTGATCCTCAGGGTATGTCAGCAGATGTTGAGTTAGATGGTTCTAGTCAGCGAATTGCGCCATATGCCGGTTCTATCTCTCAAGTCAGTTTTGTGACCAAACTGGGTAAGGCAATTTATATCCACAGTATGAAAGAAAATGGTGACACTCTACCTTTTGCAGCAGAAGTGTTTGATACAAAAGGTGAAAATGTCGGTATGGTTGCGCAGGGCAGTATGGTTTACTTGAGAACCAATACAACAGCAGATACTGTAACAGTTAAATGGGGCGAAAATGCCAATGAGCAATGTCGCATTCAGTATGATGTTTCAGCGCAAGCAGCAGACAAAAAGCAAAACATGATCATGGCGGAAGGTGTGTGTCAATGAACTATAAAGTTTTAAATCCTATTCTTTTGCTTTTAGCAGGAGCGGTCAGTCCCGTGGCTTATGCTGCATGTATACCCGATCGAGGGTTTTCAACTGTAGATGTCAGCATGGCAGTAGGACGTGTGGTTGTTCGACCAAGTGATGCTGTTGGCAAAGTTTTGAAAAGAGCATCCTTTCCAATCAAACCCAATGGTTCAACATACAGTTGCGGCATTTCTGGTACGCTTGAGGCGATCCATACTCAAAATTATTCACTGAGTCCTATTGGTAATTCTGTTTTTAATACCAACATTGATGGTATCGGTATCCGTTTATATCGAGAAGCGCCTTCAGCACCGGGTTTTGCGGATTATTATCCTTATCGTCGCAGTGCATCGGGTAGACGTGTTTTGGCTGAAGGATTTTTTATTGTTGAAATTGTGAAAACTGGAACCACTACTGGCTCGGGCGCACTTGTTCCAGGTACATATAGTAGCTATCGTTCAGCGGATCGCCCAAATCCACCATGGCTAACCAGTACAGTTTATGGAAATGCGATTACCATAGCCTCTTCTTCATGTGAAATATTAGGCAATATCAATAAAACGGTAAACCTTCCAACTGTCAATAAAGCCGATTTTAAAGGTGTAGGCTCGGTACAAGGCGAACAAGCATTTGATCTCAATATCTTATGTAATGGCGGTAAGAATCCGACTGGCTATGAAGAGACCAATAAAATTAGCCTAAGCTTTGATTATGATGCTGTGAGCAGTAGCATGCAGAATGTACTCGCCAATACCAACTCAACTGGAACAAGTGCTTCAGGAGTGGGGGTACAATTGCAGTCACAATATAAAAATGCCAATCGTGTGATTGCTAAAAATGACAAACTCGAACTGGGTACTTTAAAGTCAAATGACAATATACAATACAATGTTCCAATGACTGCACGTTACTATCAAACGGCAACGAAAGTGACGCCTGGAAAAGTCCGAGCTATGGCAACCGTCACAATTGAATATGATTAATTGAAGTAAATCATATTTTGCTTCAATTATTTTTTTATTTATCCACTGGATAATCTTGTATTAATAATAAGGTTATGTAATTAATTAACTACACCATTTCTTTAAAGGGGATTGAGATGGAGTTAATTAAAAAATTAGCCTTTTTATTAATAACATTCAGTATATCGATTTTAAGTTTAAATGCATCAGCTGAGGAGATTATGTTTTACGGGGATATTGTAGAATTTACCTGTGAGAAAGATTCAAATAATTCAAATTGTAAAATGATTGATAACACTGTGGAAGCGATTAAAAATAAAGCAAACGTTGATAGTCTTAGCTTTAACAGCTTGATTGAAAAAAAAGGCAATAGCATGGTTCACCTCAATATAGAAGATTTAGAAAGTCATCTGCATAAAATATTGGTTGTAGATTATTACTAAATAGAAATAATGTTAATTGCATCACGTTTATTTTATATTTATATTGTTTTTTAGCTTTAAATACAGTTTGATTTTTAATCAGATTATATTTAAAGCTTTTTTGTTTTTTAATATTCGCGTTAAAATAAACATCATTGAATAGGTGGTACTGTTCTTTTTAAAATATCCATAAAAGTTTTTAAAATAATATTATAATTTTTTCCTTTGTGTGTAATCAGGCATATAGGTGTACTATAGTGCATAACATTTTGCATAATGGGTTTCATAAAGCCATCTACGACCCATTTTCTTGCATAATGATCAGGTAAAAATCCGATAAATTTACCAGTCAGAATAAGAAAGGCGATTCCTTCTCGGTCACTTGCTGTAGCTGAACAGTTTAATAATTGATGTAACTTCATTGCTTCAGGGCTGATGGCGTAGTTTGGAAGTACTGTATTCCATTGTTTGAGATCTTTTGGGTTGATTTTACCTTGGTGTTCGAATAAAGGGTGGTTTTCTCCGCAATATAAAAATGAATTTTCCTGATATAAATGAAAATAATCCAATCCTGAGAGTGGACTCACTAAAGGAATGGCACCTGCGTGTAAACGATTATCTAGAACACGACATTCGATATCAGACAATGTACTCATACTGATATTGATCACCACTTCAGAATTTTCTTCAGCAAGCTGCGCTAAAGATTTGGTGATATAAGCACTTTGCATGGTGACCAGATTGTTAATGATGCCAATGTTAAATTCACCTTTTAACTGATTGTGCATTTGATTGATTTTGGCGCGAAAGTCTTCAATCGAGGCAGTCAACATTTCAATATACTGTAAAACCTCACGCCCTTCATCGGTGAGTGCAAAGCCCGCTCGTCCTCGTTGGCAAAGCCGAATACCTAAACGATTTTCAAGATCACTCATATGTAAACTAATCGCAGATCGGCTAATGCCCAGAATACTTTCGGCAGCAGTAAAGCTGTGACAGTCACATACTGTTTTAAAAATTTTAAGCAACTTTATATCAAAATCAGTTACTTGGTTTAATTTCTTAGGTTTCATTTAGTTTTGCTTTTTTATATCTAAACTCAAGATAATTTGAATTTATCAAAACTATATCGCTTTGTACACTCAAGACATAACCCTAAAACAAGAAGAGTGATTATGTTTGATATAGATACTTTAACTGACCGTGACTATGCAGCGGAAGCAAGTCAATCCAATACACAGATGAATTTAAACTATCAAGCTTACTGGATGCCGTTTTCTGCAAATCGTAATTTTCATCAAGACCCCCGTTTGGTCGTTGGTGCACAAGGATCGTATTTAATTGACAGTCACGGGCGTGAAATTTATGACTCATTGTCAGGTTTATGGACCTGCGGTGCAGGGCATACCAGAACTGAAATTCAACAGGCAGTCAGTCAGCAGTTGGCAAAACTGGATTATTCACCCGCGTTCCAGTTTGGTCATCCTTTGGCTTTTCAGTTGGCTGAAAAAATTATCCAGCACATGCCGGAAAAACTGCAACATGTTTTCTTTACTGATTCAGGCTCAGAGTCGGCAGATACCGCAATCAAAATGGCACGTGCATATTGGCGAATTCAAGGTAAGCCAAGTAAAACCAAATTGATTGGTCGAGCACGTGGTTATCATGGCGTAAACGTAGCCGGTACCAGTTTAGGTGGAATTGGCGGCAACCGAAAAATGTTTGGGCAATTGATGGATGTTGACCATTTGCCCCACACTTTACAAACCCATTTAAGTTTTACCAAAGGCTGCGCAGAAACTGGGGGCGTTGAGCTGGCAGATGAAATGCTCAAGCTGATTGAATTACATGATGCTTCCAATATCGCAGCAGTCATTGTAGAACCTGTGTCTGGCTCGGCAGGTTGCATTGTGCCGCCGACAGGATATTTACAACGCCTAAGAGAGATCTGTGATCAACACGATATTTTACTGATTTTCGATGAAGTTATCACAGGTTTTGGACGTATGGGAAAATGGACTGCATCTGAATATTTTGGAGTAAGCCCAGATATATTGACTTTTGCTAAACAAGTCACCAATGGCGCAATTCCTTTAGGTGGTGTGGTGGCGAGCCGTGAAATCTACGATGCCTTTATGCAGCAGGATCTACCAGATCATGCAGTTGAATTTACTCACGGTTATACCTACTCCGCTCATCCAGTGGCATGTGCAGCAGCATTAGCAACATTGGATGTACTTGAAAATGAAAATTTAATTACTCAGTCTGCGCATTTAGCGCCAAGTTTTGAAAAACTTATTCATGAGTTAAAAGGCGCACCTCACATTGTTGATATTCGTAATTGTGGATTGATCGGTGCCTTGCAATTAGCCCCTCGGGATGGCGATGCGACAATTCGTGGTTTTGAAACAGGAATGCGATTGTGGAAAGCAGGTTTTTATGTGCGTTTTGGCGGCGATACCATCCAGTTTGGACCGATGTTTAACAGTACCGAAGCACAGCTATCTCGATTAATGAACGCCGTGGGAGACACCCTTTACCAGGTGCAATAAGTTTTGCAGGCTAGATAAAGCCAATGGGAAAATGATGATCGACAAGGAACAGTAATGAATAATTTAGAAGATTTTAGTCAGTCAATACCAGATATGGGCAGTATACAGAGTGCAGAAACAGTCGATGTTATAGGACACTTTATTCAGGGTGGCTTGATGACCAAGACGAATAAAAAGCAAGCTGTGTACCATCCAGCAACAGGCAAAGTGAATAAATACGTTGCGATTGCTGATGCTGCACTGGTTAATCATGTTGTTGAAATTGCGCAGCAAGCATTCCCTGCATGGCGTGATACACCCGTGATTAAGCGTGCCCGAGTAATGTTTAAGTTCAAACAATTACTTGAGGAAAATGCAGAAAAACTCTGTGAATTGATTGGGCAGGAACATGGCAAAATTTGTCATGATGCCAAAGGTGAATTACAGCGCGGTATTGAAAATGTTGAATACGCCTGTGGAGCACCAGAATTTTTAAAAGGTGAATTTTCAAAAAATGTCGGACCTGATATTGATTCATGGAGTGAATTTCAACCCTTAGGCGTGGTTGCAGGCGTTACCCCATTTAATTTCCCGGCAATGGTGCCATTGTGGATGTTTCCCATGGCTATTGTATGTGGCAACTGCTTCATTCTCAAACCTTCGGAAAAGACGCCATCAGCTGCATTATATTTGGCTGAATTGTTGAAAAAAGCGGGTTTACCTGATGGAGTATTCAACGTCGTCAACGGCGATAAAGAAGCCGTTGATGCTTTGCTTTATCACCCCAAAGTTCAAGCCATGAGTTTTGTGGGTTCTACCCCTATCGCAGAGTATATTTATCGTACTGCAACCTCAACAGGCAAACGTTGCCAGGCTTTAGGTGGTGCAAAGAATCACGCCATTATCATGCCGGATGCCGATATCGATAATGTTGTCAATTCCTTGTTGGGTGCTGCATTTGGTTCATCTGGTGAACGCTGCATGGCGTTGTCAGTCGCGGTTGCCATTGGAGATGAGGTTGCTGATCTGGTCATTGAAAAACTCAAGCATGAAATGCAGCAATTAAAGTTTGGTCACTATGCCGATGAGCAAAATGACTTTGGACCGCTCATTACACAAGCACATAAAGAGAAAGTAGAAGCTTTTATCCAAAGTGCTGAACAACAAGGTGCTAAAATTGTAGTGGATGGACGCAATGCTCAGCCTACAGGCTATGAACAAGGCTTTTATGTTGGTCCAACTTTAATTGATCAAGTCTCATCCGAGATGATCAGTTATCAACAAGAAATTTTTGGTCCTGTTTTACAGGTGATTCGCGTAGCAACCATGCAAGAGGCGATGCAATTGATTAATGACCATGAGTATGGAAACGGTACCTGTATCTATACGCGTGATGGTGAAGCTGCACGTTATTTTACCAGCCATGTTCAAGTCGGCATGGTGGGTGTAAATGTACCGTTGCCTGTACCGGTCGCCTATCATAGTTTTGGTGGTTGGAAGCGTTCACTGTTTGGTGACTTGTATGCTTATGGTCCAGACGGTGTCCGTTTTTATACGCGTCGCAAGACCATTACCCAACGATGGCCTTCCGCACAGATCCGTGAGGCCAAACAATTTGCCATGCCAACTTTAAATTAGCGTTGTGATCCAGAGAGAAAATCCTTGGTTTTCTCTCTTTATTTTTAATAGGAATTTAAAAATGTAATTCACACTTTGTTAAGCGCATGATCATTCAAGGCGTTGCGATAAAGCACAGTTTTGAAATGGTATCTGGTGCTGATTATTTTAAGGAATAAAATATGAATAGTGCAAAAACAACAAAATTAGGTGAAGGACTTTCCAACCGACATATCACGATGATTAGTATCGGTGGCGTGATTGGCGCAGGTTTATTTGTTGGTTCTTCTGCTGCAATTGCAAAGGCAGGTCCTGCTGCTGTACTTGCTTATATGATTACCAGCGTGATCGTATTTTTGGTGATGCGCATGCTCGGTGAAATGGCTGTAGCCCAACCTGATACAGGCTCATTTTCAACGTATGCACGTAAAGCCATTGGTCCTTGGGCAGGGTTTACCGTTGGCTGGTTGTATTGGTGGTTTTGGGTCTTAGTCATCCCAATTGAAGCAATTGCAGGGGCTGAAATTTTACATGCTTGGTTTCCACAAGTGTCCAGTGCCATCTATGCTTTTGCATTTATTATCTTACTGAGTTTTGCCAACTTCTTTAGCACTAAAAGTTTTGGAGAGTTTGAGTTCTGGTTTGCATTAATTAAAGTGATTGCAATCTTATTGTTTATTGTGATTGGTGCAGCAGCAGTATTCGGACTTTGGCCTTTGGCACGTGATGTCAGTGGTATAGGCAATTTATTTTCCAATGGTGGATTTATGCCCCATGGCATGGGTGGTGTGCTGTCTGCTATTTTAATCTCAGCATTTTCATTTTTTGGGATTGAAATTCTTTCAATTGCAGCAGCCGAGTCAAAAAATCCACAGGAAAAAATCAAACGCGCGACCAACTTAGTCCTCTATCGTATTATTCTATTCTTTGTTGTTTCGATATTTCTTGCTGTCGCTTTAGTCGATTGGCGTTCACCAGATTTACAAAAGCTGGGAACATTCCAGTATGTGTTGGTCAGTCTAAATGTTCCTCAAACCAAGCTGATTATGGATATTGTAGTATTTATTGCGGTTGCAAGTTGTATGAATGCCGCGGTCTATACATCTTCACGCATGCTGTTTGCTTTGGGGGCACGCAAAGAAGCCCCCACATTGGTCACCAGAATTAATGGTTCAGGTGTTCCTACGATTGCAGTCTTTGCTTCGACCTTTATCGGCTTGATCTGTTGTGCAGTCAATTACATGTTCCCTGGACAAGTTTTTGGATTCTTGCTTTCCACTACGGGTTCTATTGCCTTGGTAGTTTACTTGGTGATTGCAGTTTCGCAATTGCGATCACGATACCAATTGGAGAAAAAGGGTACCCAAATTAGTTTTAAAATGTGGATGTTCCCTTGGCTGACTTGGTTTGTGATTGCCGTTATCATGAGTGTGCTGTCTTATATGTTTTTATCACCACAGTACAGTTATGAAACAACCTTGTCCTTGGGTGTGACATCTGTGGTGGTCATTTGCGGTCTACTGGTGACCCGTAAGAACAAAACAACCAAAAGAGTAGCCGTACATGTAGATTAAAGGCTTGTCTACAGTAGGTTAAAAATCAATTATTGATAGAGTCATTTTTTCAAATCGTTATAATTTATCCACTTTGAAGTTTAGATTCTAAGGCAGATGAAGTGGATAAATTTTATCTAAACATATTGTATTCTGCTCAAGCGCTCATGCAAATATGGTTCGACTTCACTCAACCATTGACCAAAGCTTGGAGATGTTGAGGAAAATTTCCTTCAGCGCCAGCAGCATTCAAGTGATCAAAATATTGATACCAACCACTGGCACGAATCCCATCAAGGAGCGCTTCACGCGCCTTGGGATCGGAAAAGCGCCAAATTCCCAAATATTGATGTGGCGTACTTTGATCGATCGGAGAAACGGTTTCTGTCAGGGTCAAAACTTCAATGCCCATACTTGACAAGTTTCCTAGAGCGTCGCCAACTTTGCTTAGATATTCCATTCGTTGTTCATTTGGTAGTGCCTGCCAAGTAACATTGGGGGTATATAATTCAACAAGATAGTGATACATATTGTCTTCCTTTCCAGGTGGTTTTTAATTTTTAGCTATGTTTTATACGCTTGAAATGCTTTAAGTTTGTTGGTGAATCAGATTTTGAGTTACTTTTTCCAAAAGTGCTGAGAGTTGTATACGTTCCTCGGTGCTTAAGTTGCCAAAAATCTGGGCAATCCAACGACTATGCTGTTCAAACACAATTTTCGCTGTTTGTTTGCCTTTAGCCGTCAGATGAATTTGCAAAGCACGACGATCATCATGGTCAGCATGACGTGTGATGAGTTCATCCCGTTCTAGTCCATCCAACAAGCCAGTCACTGTTGCTCGGGTAATTCCTGCTTTCTCTGCAATATCTTTGGGAGCTAAACC
Organism: Acinetobacter baumannii; assembly: GCF_016508585.1. Taxonomy (GTDB): domain Bacteria; phylum Pseudomonadota; class Gammaproteobacteria; order Pseudomonadales; family Moraxellaceae; genus Acinetobacter; species Acinetobacter nematophilus. The sequence goes on along the minus strand of NZ_JADVOP010000032.1, from coordinate 33,035 downwards.
TTGAGGTGATGAGTCTAGTAAGAACAGAACAACAAAACGCGCTTCGGTTAAACCATGTGGAGCAAGTTGTATTGCACAGTCATGATCAATTAACGAAGCAAGTGAAAGGGTTTGGAAACACAGTCGTATATTTTCAATGTTCGCAAAGTTTTGTTTACTCGCTTGATCCAAAAGGGCACGGTATTTTTGTTCCAGCTGCATTTTATTAGTCACCATATAGTATGGTGACTAACTATATGTTCATCCATAGTTGCTGTCAATTCAATTGAACTGAAAATTGAGTCAAAAAAAGTGAATGAAATAGTTAAATTTTTTATATTAAAAATAAATTTAAAAAGTGTTTTTGATTGTTTGTAAAGCTATATTTTACAATCTATTTTGAGTGATTGAAGAAATTCAAACGGTTGGATTGTTTTCCAATCATCATTCTTTGAGGGTGTAAAGATCAGGCAAAATAGAGATCAAACAAAATGCATTGAGCGAAATGAAGGCTAAATTTATTTAAAAAACATTGACAGAATTTTTACTTCCAGAACAGATTAACCATGGAGTAAATGCCTTGATACCTTGTTACGACTGCATTTTTAATCTACTGATTACATCTTGGATCGTATGCGACATATTCTAGGCGTTTAAAAAGATTAAAAATAAATCAACAAGGTGATATCTATAAACTTTATTGAAAAAAGAAAAAATAAGATATTCAACGTAATTTTTTAGCGCGAAATTATTAGAAATTTAAATGAAAATGATTATAATTACCGTTAAATTTTTCTGGCTGTTGTTTAATGCAATTTAATAAATCCTCCCTGACATTTTCCGTGCTTGCCACCATGGCAAGTAGTTCTTATGCACACACCGAAATTGGTTTTGAGCAGCAAGCAGATACTCAAAAACTACCCACCATCACGGTTCAAGCTGCAAATGATCAGCAAGCTTATGCAGCTAAAACCGCAAGTGCTGTTTTGAGATCGAATACGCCTTTATTTGAAACAGCTCAGTCGATTAGTGCAATTGGTCAGCAACAGATTGAACAAAAGCAGGCAAAAACTGTGGCTGAGGCTTTAGAGAGTGTGGCAGGAGTGACGTCAGGGCAATATGGTCGTCGAGGATGGGATGATTTCATTATTCGTGGACAGATTTCAAGTTCTCAAACCTTTATTGATGGTCTGCGGATCCAAGCATCGGATAATGTTTTACGTGCTGAAGATATTTCGGGTTTAGAATCAATCGAAGTGGTTAAAGGACCAACTTCGGTTAGCTTTGGTCTTGCTTTGCCAGGCGGACTGGTAAATTTAACCACCAAGCGTCCACAAGCCGAAACTGCTTATAAAGGGACACTGAGTTATGGAAGTTATGGTTTAAAAGAAGGAACGTTTGATCTTAACTATGCACCCAATAACAGTGCAAAAGGTGCTTTTCGAGTGGTTGGACGAGTATCTGATCAGGATGATCCTACAGATCATGTCTATTTTAAAAATCAATATATTGCGCCATCTTACAATTTTGACTTAGGGGATAAAAACGACCTTTCCGTCATTGCGAGCTACCAACATCGTGAATATATCCGTCAACAGGGCATTCCTTATAGCAAGGGCAATTTTAAAAACTATCCATCAAGTTTATTTTTTGGTGAACCTGATCATGGCTATGATGTGGATGTTTATCGTATTGGTGCAAATTATGCACACTATTTTGACAATGATTGGGTGTTTAAACAGAACTTTGCAATCACGAAAACCGATACGCAGGGTAATCCAATATTGGCATCAGGAACCAATACATTACCGACGATAAAACGTGCAATTAATAATCAGGATAAACAGGATTTGAACTATACCCTAGACAATAATTTGCAACGTAATTTTGAGCTTGGGAAGGTCAACTATGATGTCATGGTCGGTGTCGATATGATGCGAGAACGCAGTGATTATGCCCGTCGCACTGATATCATTAATCCTTTTAATGCGGATCGCCCAGTGTATGGGATTACCAGTACGAAATTAGGTACGCCTACTCAAGAGTTGACATATAGTCAATATGCTGGAATCTACCTGCGCAATACCATCAAGGTGGATGATCACTGGATTATTGGACTATCAGGTCGTCATGATTGGACTCAAATTGAAATTGATAACGTTTTAAAAAATACCAGTATTCAGAATTCAGATCGTGCATTTACAGGTAGCGGTTCAGTGATGTACCGCATCAATGACATGTTTGCACCCTATGTCAGCTATTCTACTTCTTTTATGCCTGTGACCGATGCAGGAGAAAATGGGCAGTTATTGAATCCGGAAAAGGGCAAACAAGCGGAAGTTGGAGTCAAATTACAGGCACTTGATCAACGTTTGCAAGGTTATGTTGCCTATTATGATTTAACCCGTAGAAATGTTACTGAGAAGGATAGTTCAGGAAACTTTTCAATTCAGACAGGTGAACAAGTCACTCAAGGTTTTGAAGCTGAAGTGGCTGCGGCAATTACCAGTCAATGGAATGTTTCAGCGAACTATAGCTATATACCAACAGCAAAAGTAACCGAAAGTGTGATCGGCACTGATATTGGCAAGCGTAGTAACCATGTACCTAAAAATGCCAGTTCATTGTCGACGCAGTATTATTTCAGTCCAGATAAACTGGGTTGGAATATTGGTGCAGGCATTCGTTATCAAGGGGCTCGTACTGCACAGCGTAATTCCGACTTCGTTTATCTGCCCAGTTATGCATTGTTTGATGTGAATGCTGGATATGAAGCTAAAAATTGGGGTGCAGGGCTGAGTATTAAAAACTTATTTGATCGAGAATATCTAGCAGGAACGACGCCGAATGCCCAATTGGTCAACTGGGGTGATCCAATGATGGTACGCTTGAATGTAAAATTTAAATATTGAACTGATTCTTCTGACACTAAGCACATCTTATTAAAGTCTGGTGCTAACTGGATGTTGTGAGTTCGGGGACTGAGACCTGAAAGTAATAGAATTCAGTCTCTTTCACTATATTTAATGCTGCTTTAAAAATTAAAGCATTTTTAAAGTTATTGGATACTGATTCGTTGCGATGATTCAACTGTTTAAGATAGATTTACCGATACATTGAACTGCAATCGCTTTCATTTGTGACGGGGGCTGATTTTATAATTTTTTACGGGCATATATTTTAAAAAATCCATTCAAAATCGTGGGCTTTAAGGGGTTTTTTTAACCAAAAGAACGAATCAGGTTTTGAATTTTTTAACCCTTCTTCAGATTTATTATTACTGGATGAACCTTTAACAGGTTTGGATCAACGCTTAAAACAGCAAATTTTACCTTTTCTTGATCGGGTAAAAACCCAGACTCAATTGCCGATGATTTATGTGACACATCACGTCGATGAGTTGGCTTATTTAAATGCGCAAGTGCTTTATATGGATCAAGGAAAAATAATCAATACTTAAAACTATTCAGCTTTGTCAAAAGACGTGCTGCTGTCTTTGTTTGACTGTTGATTTATTGCTTTGAGACCTTCGGAGGGGTATAAAATGTTACAATAATAATAATTTCTACAAACACCTTTTAAATAAAATGCATATTTCTGTGTTAATTTTATACAATGATAAGACTTCTTGAAGCAAACATATAAAAATAGCCTTCTAAAAATAATCAGTATTGAAAATCCGCCATTTCCATTTAGTTTCATACCCTCTGGCTTTATTGATTTGAGAATTATCTAGCTGATTGACATCATAAATTTATAAACAGAGAAAAGAGAAAAAGATGTGCTTTAAACATACAGTGGTTTTGACCGCTTACTTGATTGGAATTGCATGGGCTGTGCCTGTACAAGCCATGCATGAAAGCAATTTAAATAGGGATGGTTATGCATATATTCACGATCCATTAGATTATCAAACGAAAGGAGAGAAGATGGTGACTAAGAATACATTGCCAGATTTTAGCCCCACTATTAAAAATGAAATGCAATTAAGTCGATATGAAAGAGGTTGGGAAAAACTCAAAGAAATTGATGGCGAAGTAGGTGAAAAAGTCATTCAAAGTTTAAAAGATATTTCGCCTGATTTGGGTAGATACATTATTGAATACGCATTTGGTGATGTTTATTCGAGAACGGAACTTGACCTAAAGTCCAGAGAAATCGCAGTGGTTGCTGCCTTGACGGCAATGGGGAATGCGCAACCACAATTAAAAGTACACATCAATGGGGCATTAAATACGGGAAGTACTGTTAATGAGCTTAAGGAAGTCATTTTACAAATGTCTGTATATTCAGGTTTTCCAAACAGCATCAATGCAATGAATATGCTCAAAGACGTTTTAGCAGAAAGAAAAAAGCAGGGAATTTATGATGAAATAGGCAGAACAGCAAGCAAAAGTAGTCATATTGATCGATTGAAATTAGGAGAGCATGAATTATCACAGTTGGATAATCAGCAAGTTGATCGGCTAAAAACAGCTTATGCTGAATTCTCTCCCGAATTGCTCAAGTTTACTCTTGAATATGGATATGCTGATATTTTCTCAAGGGATAATTTAAGCAAGCGGTACAGACAAATTGCGACGATTGCGGCATTAACGGCTTTAGGAACAGCACAACCCCAACTCAACTTTCATATCCATGCAGGTTTGAATGTTGGATTAACTGAAACGGAGATCAAGGAAATTATGCTTTTGATGTCTGTTTACTCAGGCTTTCCCTCTGCAATCAACGGAACAAACGTGCTTAAACACGTTTTAGCAGAACGTATAAAAAACTAAAATTTTGCAAAGGGTCTGATTCAAAATTTTTAGTATGCGAGAGATCAATTTATAGCAAGCCCTTTGAAAGACTGAGTGCAAGATAAAAGTGTGTCAGGGCGCAGTAATTTGATGCAAAACAATCTATAATTGTGACTTAATTTTTTTGTTGTTTGTCCTTTTACATTTGCAATTATGTCTAAGCTTTCCCAATATTTTGCGCAAAATCAATTTTGTTGCTTGGTCGAGTATCTGCCTACAAAAAACCAAGTATTGTCTGTAAGGGAAACTTTGGCTGGTTTTCCAGCATGCATGACCTTATCCGATCGTGTCCGTTGTGATGAAGATATTGAACCCTTGATCGCTGCACAAGCCTATCCGGATCATATTGAAAAAGTTTTGCATTATGCGGGTAAGGGAAGAGATATTAATGATTTTAATCTATTTTTAAAACAGGCGGATGCAGTCGGATTACGAGATCTTTTATTGTTGACAGGTGACAAGCTAAAGAAACACCATGATGGGCAGGGGCAACATCCCAGAACCCGTTATTTAGAGTCGGTCAATGCGGTTATGGCGGCTCAACAATACGGTGGTTTCCATATTGGGGTGGCTTTCAATCCATTTAAATATACCCAAGCAGAACAACAGGCACAGTATCTAAAACTACATAAAAAATTAAATGCAGGTGCAGACTACATTATTACTCAATTGGGCTTTGACCTCTCTGCTTTACAACAGGCACAAAATTTTTTAGCTCAAGAAAAATATACTCAAAAAATTCTTGCTTGTGTGATGCCGCTGACTTTAGCGCGCGCACAATTTATGGTGAAGCATAAAGTTGCAGGTATCGTCATCACTCCACATATGCTTGAGGTTTTAGCTCAGGATCAGGTCGATCAGTGCCCAGAAAATGCGTATAAACGCTGTGCTTTGCAAATTCTAATTTGCCAGCATTTGGGTTTTGCCGGTGTACATCTTTCGGCATGCCATAAAGCAGATGAGCAAATGTATCTAGAACAGTATATTGAACAATATCGTGATCTGAATTTGTCCCAATGCGAGACGCTATGGAATCAATTATGGCAGTTGACTGATGGGGAGCAACTTAGACCAAGCGTTGTGGTTAAACGCATGAAATCATCATTGGATAAAAAGGTGAAATATCAGTTTTTAGACTTGATTCATCGTGCCATGTTTCAGTCTAGCTTTGTAAAAGGGGTGGGGCGTTATATTTTTAATGCAAGTTTTTGGAACAGAAAAGTGGCTAACAAAGTACTCTTGCAGACTGAATATTTAAGTAAACATTATTTGGTGGGCTGTGAAAGCTGTGGACAATGCCGTTTGGCTGAAACTTTGTATATTTGTCCGGAAACCTGTCCCAAAGGGCTCGCCAACGGACCTTGCGGCGGTACTGATTTAGATCGCTGTGAGTTTGGCGACAGGGAGTGCATTCATTCGGTCAAATCACGTCTAGCGTATGATGTAGATCAAATTCAACTGTTAAAAAAACAACTGATTCCAACGGTACCGATAGACGTGCGAGGAACCAGTTCTTGGAAAAATTGGTATAAGGCAGAGTAGCTAAATTTAGTGCTCTTCATCCATAGCATTACTATAAAACTTTTCACCTAATTTAATTCGATCACGACCATTTTTCATTCGCCAGCGATTGGTATCACGTAGTGAATATACACAGCCACAGTATTCCTGCTGATAAAATTCTTCTCGTTTGCTGATTTCAATCATGCGATGCGCGCCACCATTTTTGCGCCAGTTATAATCCCAATATTCAATTTCAGGATAATGTGCTGCGGCTCGAATTCCGCAGCCATTGATCTGCTGCATGTCTTTCCAACGGGATATCCCCAAGGAACTGCTGATTAAGCGAAAACCATGTTCATAGGCATACAGGGCCGTACGCTCGAAACGCATATCAAAACACATGGTACAGCGTATGCCTTTTTCAGGTTCATTTTCCATGCCTTTGGCGCGGGCAAACCAATTGTCTGTATCATAATCGCAGTCGATAAATTCAATATTGTGTTTCTCGGCAAAACGAATGTTTTCTTCTTTCCGTATCAGATATTCTTTTACTGGATGAATATTCGGATTATAAAAAAAGATCGAAAAATCAATGTCTGATTCAATTAAGCTTTCCATCACTTCACCTGAACACGGCGCACAGCATGAATGAAGCAACAATTTATCGTGCCCTTGAGGTAATTCGAGTTTTTTTCGTTCCAGTGTCATGTTGAACAATATAAAAAGTGATGGATTGAATATTGTAAAAGTTTTTATGTGATGTGGGATTGCGATTAGGTGAAATGTTTTCAGGTTAAGCTGAACGATTTTCTATTGAATATTTCAGGTCGCAGATTTTAACTCTGATATCAGTGGTTTAATTTAATGTTAATGCACTTTGAAATTAAAATATATTTTTGTACTCAACCATTTCGTCTGATTTAAAGTGAAAAAAAATAATTATATTGATCATTAGGTGAAAATAATTAAACATAAAGGCAGTGAATCAGTTATGCTATAGCGAATGGTCCGCGTCACAAACTCATCTGGTAATCATTGAATGTTAGAACTTCGACATCTAAAAACACTGACTGCTCTGCGTGAGCATGGTTCATTGGTAGCAGCCGCAGGAGATCTGTGTCTAACTCCATCGGCATTGTCGCATCAACTCCGAGAGCTTGATCAATGGTTTGGTGTTGAAGTGGTCAATCGCCGTTCAAGACCGGTCAGTTTTTCCAATGTAGGACAGCGATTGTTGAAATTGGCAGATGATATTTTGCCTCAAGTACAAATTACTCAATCTGATATTACCCGTATCGTCCATGGGCAAACTGGGCGAATTGTTTTTTCTTCAGAATGTCACAGCTGTTTTGATTGGCTCATGCCGCTGTTAAATCAATATCGGCAACAATATCCCGATGTAGACTTAGACTTTGCTTCTGGCTTTGAAGCAAACCCTCATGAATTATTGCAAACCGGTGAGTTTGACCTGTTGATTACGGCCGATCCAATCGCACTGAAAGGCATTGAATATTTCCCAATTTTTGAATATGAATCACGTTTGGTTTTGTCCCAGACCCATCCTCTGGTGCGTATGAAGGAAATAACGGTTCAGGAACTCGCAGAAGAAACTTTGGTGACCTATCCTGTAGATAAGCATCGTCTTGATATCATGTCCAGACTGTTTATTCCCGCCAATATTCAGCCCAAACATATTCGTACTACAGATCTGACACAAATGTTGATCCAGTTGGTTGCCAGTGGTCATGGTATTGCTGCTTTGCCAGATTGGGTGGTAAATGAATATGAGCAAAAAGGCTGGGTGGTGTCTCGACGTCTAGATTGTGTTGCACCTGAAGGTTTACGCCGTACCTTATATGCAGGCTATCGCATTGAAGAAAAAGAAAAAGATTATTTTGATGGCTTTCTCAAGCAACTGGATAAATTTTCAAAGAAAAGAGCAAGCTATTACTGATTGATTTAAATTATGGTCGTTTCAGATTATTAGAGACTTAGATATGGTTAAACCTGATTGCTCGTAAAATGGATCAGGTTGCTACAATGAATATGACTATTTCTCTATAAACTTGGTTATGGCTTTCTATATAAACTATGCAGCAGTGCATGAGTTTGCAAAGCTGAAAAAATAATTTGTACAGCCATGAGGAAACATTCTTTCAGAGATGATGTCTAAGTAATGTTTTCGGATTGAACAAGATTATTCAACTTGTCAAAGCAGAACCCATCTTTGATCAGACTTAAAAACATTCTGACCATTCAATTATAAATATTGATAATGAATATAAATCTGCAAAGAAATTATAATTTATCGTTTGCATTTGATTTCTTTAATCAGCAGAGCCATGACCGGATGCTTTTTTAGAATGGATTTACCTATGGCATCTATCCGTATAAACAAACTGTTTTTGACCATTAATGGCGCTTCATTTTTTTAATAAGCATAAAACGCACTCATATTGTTCAAAAAAGTATGACAGAAGCTGAAAATCGTAATACTGGATTGGCATAGCCTTTGCATTCCTAAGCTCTATAAAAAGTGATCTAGGGTTCCGATATTTGTGCAAGGCAAATATGACTGGACCGAGAGTTCGCGGTTCGCAAGAACTACACGGAGGGATAAAAGCCCGGGAGGAAGTCAATCAACTATCCGAACAGGAGTGGCTATGAATACGACAAATTATCATGATCAGAATGAGATCTGGTCTGAAAAATTACCGGGTGGGCATCACTGGTCAGGTCGCATTCCAAAAGGAACCGTACTGCAACTTAAAGCTCTAGCTAAAAATGCCAATGTATCTTTGTTCTGTGTCAATGCCAATGACAGACTTGAACGCTTCAATATGCCTGACAGTTTAAAAGGGCAACATACTGCATACTTAACACAAGGTCATGTTTTATATTCTGATTTGGGACGCGTTATGGCATCAATTGTTCAGGATGATCATGGCTGGAATGATGTGTTATGTGGTCCAAGTCGACCTGAACAAATTCAGCGCACTTTTGGAACCAAAGGTTTTCAAGATGCCCGAAACCAGATGTATCAAAATGGTTTAGATGGTTTGCTGATTGAAATGAGCAAGTATTCACTGGGGCAGGTTGATTTAAGTGCTACCCTCAATCTATTTTCAAAAGTCAGTCCAGATCAAACAGGTGCATTGAGTTACGTTGCTTCGGACAATCAGGATCAAAGCATTCAGCTACGTTTCGAAATGGATAGCTGGGTATTTTTATCTGCGGCACCACATGCTTTAGATCATTCTACAGATTATGCTCCAGCGGATATTGCTTTGAGTCTTTTTACTGCCTTGCCTTTGTCTGAGCATGATATCTGCCGGGATTCTTGTTCACAAAATCAACGCGCATTCAACAACAATGACCGTTATTTTGCACGCCATTCATTACATAACATCAATGTATAAAGGGGCAACAATCATGACCGTATTCAGTTCAATCGAGCATCGAGTGTTAGACCAAGTACTTGTGGATGAAGTGTGTCTTGCAGGTGAGGCGTGGATGGGGGAAATTAAAAAAGGACAGTACTTTCGGATTGTTGATTTGGAAGGCAATCAAGCCGTAGATACTTTGTTCATATCCGCAGAAAACCCCGCTGAACGGTATAGTGCAACTGATACTTTGGCAATCAACCAACATATATATTTAGAAAAAGGTAGCACTTTATATAGCAATCTCGGTCGTGTGATTGCCGTGATTCATGATGACAACTGCGGTCGGCATGATACCTTGGGCGGTGCATGTTCATGTGAAAGTAATACGGTACGTTATGCACATGAAACTTATCCCATGCACAGTTGCCGCAATAATTTTATGTATGCATTGGCGAAACATCCGATTGCTCAAAAACACCAACTCAATGTTCGGCATATTGGCCCAAATATCAACTTCTTTATGAATGTGCCTGTGAGCTCGGAAGGTCATCTGACTTTTGCTGATGGTATTTCCGCACCAGGAAAATATGTTGAAGTTAAAGCGGAAATGGATCTGATTGTACTGATTTCAAATTGCCCTCAATTAAATAATCCATGCAATGGCTATAATCCAACGAAAATTCAACTGATTGTCCATACTGGTACGGAGGCTTAATCATGTTTAAAAAAGTTCTCATTGCCAATCGTGGTGCAATTGCTTGCCGTGTCATACGCACACTGAAAAAATTAGGCATCGCTTCCGTTGCTGTTTACTCTGAAGCCGATCAAGATTCTTTACATGTGACCTTGGCAGATGAAGCATTTTGTATTGGTGCAGCACCTGCACAGCAGAGCTATTTGAATATTGAAAAAATTCTGGAGATTGCAAAGCAGACTGGTGCTGAGGCAATTCATCCGGGATATGGATTTTTATCTGAAAATGCGGAGTTTTGTGATCTTTGTGAAAATCAGGGAATTGCTTTTATTGGTCCAACATCCAGTCAAATGCTGGATTTTGGTTTAAAGCATACGGCACGTGAACTTGCCATACAAAGTCAAGTTCCTTTATTGCCGGGAAGTGCTTTGCTGGCTGATGAAAATGAAGCCATTACCGAGGCTACCCGCATCGGTTATCCAGTCATGCTGAAAAGCACCGCAGGTGGGGGTGGTATTGGCATGCGTTTGGTTTGGAATGAAGCTGAACTCAAAGAAGCCTTTCAAACAGTTTCATATCTCGCTCAAGCCAACTTTAAAGACGCAGGTTTGTATTTGGAAAAGTTTGTGCAGCATGCGCGACATATCGAAGTACAGATTTTTGGTGATGGTGAGGGACAAGTATTGGCTTTGGGAGAACGTGATTGTTCTGTACAGCGCCGCAACCAGAAAGTCATTGAGGAAACGCCAGCCCCCCATTTAAATGCTGAACAGCGTGAATATATTCAAAGTATTGCAATTCAACTCATGCAGTCAGTGAATTATCGTTCGGCAGGTACTGTTGAATTTGTCATGGACACTGAAACAGCGCAATTCTATTTCTTGGAAGTGAATACACGTTTACAAGTCGAGCATGGGGTAACTGAACAAGTCTATGGTGTTGATCTGGTTGAATGGATGGTGACTTTAGCCAGTGGCGATTGGTCTGCTCCTCAAGAAAGATTAGTCTCGAAAGGGCATTCGATTCAAGTACGTTTATATGCTGAAGACCCGATTAAGCACTTCCAGCCAAGTGCAGGACTGTTGACGCATGTACAATTTGATTCAGAGGCACGTGTGGAAACATGGGTGGAAACAGGTTCTTATGTTTCCTCATTTTATGATCCGATGCTTGCTAAAATTATCGTTACGGCAGCAGATCGATACTCGGCAATACGTGCAATGCAGGACAGTCTTGCAGTCACTCAAATTGCGGGTATCGAAACCAATTTGGAATATCTGCAGAATATTGTTGCGGGTGAAGTGTTTCAATCAGGAACGCAAACCACTCGCTTTTTGAATACTTTCGCATGGAAAACTCAAAAAATCGAAGTTTTACAATCAGGTATTCAAACTTCGATTCAAGATATCACAGGGCGTTTAGGATACTGGGATGTGGGTGTACCACCGTCAGGTGCAATTGATCCTTTAAGCCTAAATGTTGCCAACCAACTTTTAGAAAATCCATACAATACGGCAGGCCTAGAATGCACTCTACAAGGCCCCAGCCTAAAGTTTCATTGTGATAGTCAAATTGTCATCACGGGTGGAGATATGGCGGCCACACTTGATGGCATCGCTGTACCGATGTGGCAAACAATCAATGTTAAAAAATCTCAAGTCTTGAAGTGTGGCACGATTAGCACCGGATGCCGTAGCTATATTGGAATTAAAGGGGGACTTGACGTTCCAGAGTATCTAGGCTCAAAAGCAACCTTTAGCTTAGGTCAATTTGGTGGACATGCAGGTCGTAATTTATTGATTGGGGATATGCTTCCAATCACAGAGCATTGTTCTGAAGACAGTAAGTGTTTAGCCCCAGATCAAATTCCATGCTTTAGCCGAACTTGGGAAATCGCCGTGATGTACGGTCCGCATGGTGCTCCTGATTTCTTTACTGAACAGGATATTGATCAGTTTTTTGCCAATACCTTTGAAATTCATTATAACTCCAGTCGCACCGGGGTACGTCTGATTGGACCAAAGCCTGATTGGGCACGCGAAGATGGCGGTGAGGCTGGCTTACATCCTTCCAATATTCATGACAACGCCTATGCAATCGGTGCAATAGACTTCACTGGGGATATGCCCATTATCTTGGGACCGGATGGTCCAAGTTTAGGCGGATTTGTATGTCCCGCAGTCGTGATTCATTCTGAACTTTGGAAAATTGGTCAATTAAAAGCAGGGGATAAAGTAAAATTCATACCTGTAAGTTATGCACAGGCAAAAATTCTCGACCAAAAATATCATCAAAGTTTAATCGATACAGACACAGCGACTGTTAATTTTAATCCTCTGATCCAGCCTGAGCATGATACTTTAAGCAATGCTGTACTTGCGAAAATAGCAGGGCGAGACAAGTCACCGAGTGTCTGCTATAGACCCGCAGGAAACAGTTATTTACTGGTTGAATATGGTGAACTGGTTTTAGACTTAAATTTACGTTTCCGTATTCATGCTTTGATGCAATGGGTAAAAGCACAAAATATTCAAGGAATTATTGATCTTACACCGGGTATTCGTTCTTTACAGATCCATTTTGATTCAATTCAAATTGATCAACTTGAATTGTTAAAAAAATTGCAAAGTGCCGAAGCTGAACTCACCGATATTGATCAGATGCAAGTTCCGTCAAGAACAGTTTATTTACCTTTGGCTTGGGAGGATTCACAGACGCAGTTGGCGACTGAACGCTATACCCAAATTGTGCGTCCAGACGCACCTTGGTGTCCTGATAACGTCGAGTTTATCCGTCGTATCAATGGTCTGCCGTCCAAGCAGGCAGTGAAGGATGTGGTCTACAGTGCGCACTATTTGGTGATGGGCTTAGGGGATGTATATCTGGGTGCGCCCGTAGCAACTCCACTTGATCCACGTCAGCGTCTGGTCACGACCAAATACAATCCTGCTCGAACTTGGACACCTGAAAATGCAGTAGGGATCGGCGGTGCATACATGTGTGTCTATGGTATGGAAGGTCCGGGTGGGTATCAGTTCGTTGGACGTACTACACAAATGTGGAGCCGTTACCGTCAAAATGCTAATTTTGAAGCGGGCAAGCCATGGCTATTGCGTTTCTTCGATCAGGTGAAATTTTACGAAGTTTCGGAGCCTGAACTGCTGAAAATGCGAGAGGACTTTAAAGCAGGACGTTTACAGCTTAGAATTGAAGAAGGCGTGCTGAATCTTAAACAATACAATGATTTCTTAACCGAAAATCAAGACAGTATCCAGGCATTTAAACACACACAACAGACCAATTTTGAAGCCGAACGTCGTCGCTGGCATGCTGCCGGTTTGCAAGAATATGTTTCTGAAAGTCTGGATGCTGTTGAAGATGCAGAAGCGGTCATTATTCCCCGAGGTGGTTGCACAGTTGAATCACATATGCCTGGTTCAATCTGGAAAATTGAATGTGCTACGGGTGAAATTGTGGAGCAAGGCGCGACACTTGCAGTGATTGAAGCCATGAAAATTGAAATTCCAATCATTGCACCCGAGCGAATGAAAGTTGAAACAATTACCATCGAAAAAGGACAGACAGTCAAAACAGGACAGGTTTTGTTTACCTTAGCACCAGTAGCCTGAAAAAGTATCTCTAAAATAAAACAGCGTTAAAACAAAGGGCATCCATGAGATGCCCTTTTTAATCAAGTATTGAGCAGATGTTTTAAGATTTTATCACCGTGTTCGACAGCATCACCTTCGATTTTTGACACTGAATGACCAGATAATGGAGAAACATCAAAAAGTAAAAAAGTACCACTTAAACTCATTTGACTATATTGAATGGAATGCTGAACAGCTTTTAAAAAACTTTCGATTAAATTTTCATGTTCATTGATTAAATTTTTTTCTGCCTGTCCTACGGTCATACTCAGTAAGACTTTTTTGTTCTTCAATTTATCCCCTTGTGAACCATACGCAAATTGATGGGTAAAAACTTCATCGAACCATAATTTTAAAATGGCGGGCATATTAAACCAAAACATTGGATATTGCAGAATGACCGTATCATGGCGCAATAATGCCTGTTGTTCCGCAACGACATCAATCTGATAATCAGGATAGCGTTGGAAAATATCTCGAACTTCTAACGCTGGATATTTTTCTGTGAGCGCATTGACAATGGTTTTGTTTGCAATGGAGCTTGAGTAATAGGGATGAGCCAAAATCAGCAACGCCATAATATGTGCCTAGTTAACTATAAAAATAATAGTCACTATATTTTTTATATGGATGACGTACAATAACTATCAAAGTTGATAGCACAGAGATATTGATGGAACCTATTGAAAATAAATGTGAAATAAAAATGAATGGAAAAATCTATCCTTGCCATATCAGTATGGCGATGGATTTGGTCGGTGGGAAATGGAAAAGTGTAATCCTTTACTATCTCAAAGATGGTGCAAAACGCTTCAATGAAATCAAGCAGCTGATGCCAACGATTACCGAAATGACACTCAGCCTGCAACTTAAGCAGTTAGAACAAAGCGGATTGATTTCTAGGACCGTGTATGGAGAAAAAGCACCAATCAAAGTGGTCTATGAAATGACCGCTTTGGGTCATTCTTTTAAACCAGTTTTAGAATCATTATCCCTTTGGGCACATGCGATGCTGAATGACGATTGAGATTCAAAAATACTTAGCAACCAACTGCTTCAGACGAATTGTTTTAATACTTTCGCCCCATCACTGCGCATGGGGCATTTTTTTTCCCAAAAAACATTCATAAATATCGCTGAATCGCAGTAAATGCATGCTCAGAAATTGGCACATTTTCTGCATCTCCATAGGCGTAATACAAAAACTTAATTTGGTAATACTGGAGTCTGTTGACTGTGCAGCTATGTTTGAAAATAGCGAACGGTCATCAGACCATCAAATAGGAGTGGCGCGATGAATCATGTAAAAACAGCAGACAAAAAAGCACATCCGCTAAAAACATTTCTTGTCGAATTATTCAGTGTTCGTGCTGGTCTGTATATCAAACAAACCAACTCAGTTCATAAACCAAAAGGATAGCACTGTGCCTAAACAAAAGTTGGCTAGGATCAGTATTACTGTACCTGAAGCGACACTCAATGCGCTTGATCAGAAAATTGTTGATCAACACTATGAAAGTCGATCACAGGCAATCGTGGATATGATCAATAAACATTTGATTGCAGAGCAGGTTCAAGCCAATGAAGTGATGGTGGGTACCTTAACCATTCTTTATGATGCAGGGCAGATGCCACTGCGAAATCAACTGATTGATTTGCAACAACAGTTTTTAACACAAGTGATCAGCTCACTACATATTCAACTTGATCAGCAAAAAATCTTACAGGTGATGCTGATGCAAGGTGCAAGCTCTGAGCTCAAGCAGATTAGTCAGCAATTTATTGCACTCAAGGGCGTGATCAAAGGACATTTAGAACTCATGGATGCAGTGATGCCTCCGATTCTACAAAATGATTAATTCAGGAGTATGGTCATGCAAGACTTATGGACAATCCAAGACTGGAAAAATGCCTATTCAAATCAGCAAATCACGATTGATGGTTTAATCAAGTATGTTGAAACAATACAAAATGATGATCATGCTTGGATTGAAATCGCATCTTCAGCACAAATCCAGGCACAAATTGACTTTTTAAAAACACAAAATAGCGATGATCTCCCCCTCTTTGGTGTGCCTTTCGCAGTCAAAGACAATATTGATGTCGCCGGTTTTCATACTACTGCTGCGTGTAAAGATGCCGCATACTTGGCAAATAATGATGCTGTTGTTATTGCTAAGCTTAAAAAAGCAGGTGCAGTGGTTGTTGGAAAAACCAATTTAGATCAATTTGCAACAGGGTTGGTGGGGGTGCGTTCACCCTTTGGTGCGGTCAAAAATAGTTTTAACCCAGCATATATCAGTGGAGGGTCAAGTTCAGGCTCATCAGTAACTGTAGCGAATGGAATTGTACCTTTTAGTCTTGGGACTGATACGGCTGGCTCAGGTCGAGTTCCTGCAGGTCACAATAATATTGTTGGACTGAAACCTACAAAGGGATGGTTTTCAACCACAGGCTTGATGCCTGCATGTAGAACACTGGATGTGATTTCAATTTTTGCACTGACCAGTGATGACGCTTGGTTGGTTGCAACATTGATGCAGGGTGATGATAAAACCGATGCTTATTCGCGTTGTCATCCTGCCAATGTTGCAACGCAATTTTCTAAAGGAAAAATTGCGATACCTGCCCAACTCGTGTTTTATGGGGATGTTGAAACTGAGAAAGCATTTAAAATTGCAGTAGAACGTGTTCAGACACTTGGCTATGAGGTTGAATCTATTGATTTTACGGATTTCAATCTCTTGGCGAAAGCGCTTTATAACGACGCTTGGGTTGCAGAGCGAACGGTTGCTGTCGAAGCGCGAGTCTCGCGGGAACAAGCACATCCTGTAATTGCTGAAATCATCGCACAGGCAGATCAGTTTAAAGCTAAAGATGCATTTCAAGCTGAATACCAACGGGCTGAACTCGCACAAAAAATCAATCTTCGTCTACAAGCCTATGATGCCTTGATGGTACCGACTTCACCGACGATTTATCAGATCAGTGAAGTTGAAGCAGATCCTCTCAATAAAAATTCACATATGGGGGCGTATACCAACTTTGTAAATTTTGCTGATCTGTCTGCGATTGCCTTACCCAATACCATTCGTTCAGATGGACTGCCAAGTGGCGTAACCTTCATTGCACCTGCTTGGCATGATCAAGCTTTGGCAAAGTTTGCTCAACAATGGCAAAAAATTACAGCGCTTCCTCTAGGCACGTCATCGCACCATTATCAGAAATGCAATGAAATTGAATCACAAAATTCAGTAAAGCTCGCTGTTGTTGGTGCGCATCTTTCAGGGATGCCTTTGAATTTTCAATTGACCACCCGTCACGCGACATTGCTCGTAAAAACCCGAACTGCAAAAAGCTATAAATTATTTGCTTTAAAAAACACTACACCACCTAAACCGGGGTTGCAATTTGATGTTCATGGATCGGTGATTGAGGTTGAAGTTTGGGATGTTCCCTTAGCGAATTTTGGGGCAATCGTTGCAGAAGTTCCTGCTCCACTGGGTATTGGCAATCTGCAACTTGAAGATGGGACTTGGGTTAAAGGTTTTATCTGTGAAGCATATGCGACTGAGGATGCTGTTGATATCAGTCATTTTGGCGGGTGGCGTGCCTATATGCAGTCACTCAGTCAGTCCAATACCAAATTTAAATGTGAGAACGTTGGGGGAGTATCGGTATGATTCGTAAATCTTTTTTGTCCATATCAGTGTTAACTGCGGTTTTAATGTCGGGTTGTGACAACACTGCTAAAGTACCTGATGCCAAAGAAAATAAACAAACGACAGCAACCATGCAGCCGATTACCATTGGCTATAGTGATTGGCCTGGATTTGTTGCATGGCAAGTCGCGATTGAAAAGGGTTGGTTAAAAGAAGCAGGATTAAATGTTGATTTTAAATGGTTTGATTACTCAGCCTCACTTTCAGCCTTTTCAGCAAATCAATTGGATGCAGTATTTGTCACCAATGGTGATAATTTGGTGACTGCTTCAGGCGGCACGCAAGGCATGATGATTATGGCAACAGATTATTCTGCTGGAAATGATGTCATTATTGCCAAAGAGGGGATTAAGCATATACAGGATTTAAAAGGCAAATCAGTCGGTGTTGAAAAGGGGCTGGTTGATCATTTACTGCTCGCAACAGCGATGTCAGATCAGAAAATTCCCATTAATGAAATCAAATTGGTGAATTCTGCGACCAATCAATTACCTCAAGTGTTTTCAAGTCCTGATATTTCCGCAATTGCAGTTTGGCAGCCTGTTGCCAGTCAAGCACTGAAAGCCGTTGCAGGCTCAAAAATCATTTATACATCGCAAGATAAACCGGGTTTAATCTATGACACATTAACTGTCAATATGAGTCATTTAACTGCACATAAAGAGGAATGGAAAAAAGTTCTGCAAGTGTGGGATAAAACGGTGAAATATATTAACGATCCAGCCACACACGCAGATGCTGTCAAAATCATGGCAAACCGTTCAGGTGTCGATCCGAAACAATATGAATCCATGGTAAATGGCACACATTTACTGGATCTAGCTGCCAATAAAAAAGTCTTTAGCAAAGGCAATGGATTCGATTCGATTTATGGTTCGTCCTATCATGTGAATAAATTCAATGTGCAGAATGGCATCTATAAAACTGAGCAGAATGTAGATGGTTTGATTTATCCAACCTTATTACAAGAGTTACCATAAGGGGATTTGCGCTAATTGGATTGGTCTGGAAAAACCTCTCTAGGACCAATCGCAAATTATCTAACTCAACCAATAGCCTAAGCAGTATCATTCTGGAAACTTAAATAATTAGATAAGAAGCTTCGCTGCTTCTTATTTTGTGAAAAGCTTTGATCAATTAGTGCAGACCATGCCTTAGTTTTTAGAGATAAAAAGATATCATCTCGAATATCGAGCTAACTCATTCAAAATAAGTCGAACGCATGCTATTTAAACGTGAGTTCGATGCAACTACATCTTCAACTCATTGAAAAAGAATAAGTCTTGGCGGAGTCTTGCTGAGTTTTACCCAATTTTAGGATCAGCCTGCGGATAGCCCTGCTTTTCTTTTGGGACGAGGAGTAAAGCTCCCCAAGGGCAACCATCCTGCGCAACGACATCGCTGCCCACCGCAAAACTCGTCAACCACCAGCAACATATTTAATCAGTCGCTGAAACAATATCTTATCCAAGTAGTCCTGCCTCAAACGGTTGCCGATGACGTTTCCGAGCATCATATTTCATCAAGATTTTTATATCGAACTCAGATTATTTTCTTCATCTAATGATATTGATTGGTATCATCGCCTGACTCAATTGGCTTTTAATTGTTTAGATCAAATCAAACATCATGATATTTAAACCTGTACATTCAATATTATGTTTTAAAATACGAATCCAAATTGACTAAAAAGGAATTAAAAAAGAAAATTAAGGCAAATGATCAAGCCTCAAAATTGCATCAGCATAAACTTTCCTTAAGTGAGTTCTGTGCTGTTTGAGAAAAGATGAATAATTAAAATTCCGATAATCATCAGTGAAAGCCCAAGAATAGCTGCTAAATCCAAATGCTGTTTGTAATAAAAAAAACCAACCAGTGAAACTAAAATAATGCCAGCACCTGACCATAAGGCATAGGTAATACCGACTGGGATGGTTTTCATTGTCAGTGATAGGAAATAAATCGCCACGGCATAGCCACAGATCGTGATGATTGATGGCAAGAGTTGGCTAAATCCTTCTGAAGCTTTCATGGCAGAGGTCGCAATGACTTCTGCCACAATCGCAATGAGTAAATAGAGAAAAGACTTGGTTAAAATATGCTTCCTAGACACTTATTTCTGCATGATGGAAAAGATGGTTGTGTTCCTGTTCAAACCAAGCAAGGCTGGCGTTTGATGTTGCTGTCTGTGTGGAAAAACAAAAATCTTGATCAAAAACATCGATTGTGAAATATAAATGGCAACGTTGTCCTTGAATAAAGCGTTGTTGTATCAATGTGTTGTGGTCTAATTGACTAAAGTGATCAAGTTCGATGGATTTACCCACCTGCGCTGTCACGGTACTGAGATCAATCATTTGTTGCCCAAAACTAACCGATACTTCATAATCCTGAATGTCTTGAACACTTATATGTTTTTGAGCAAAGGCTTCAGATAAAGATTTATCCATTTCTAAACGTTGTTGGATATCTGGATGGCGTGATCGTGCAAAGGCAATAAAATGATCACAAATAATCAAACCACCATCAGCAGGGTAGCTTATATTCAAATCCATATTTTCAATTTTAAATAAGCGCAAACCCAGAAAAAGACCATGTTTGGCTTGCTGACGCCAGTCTTCAACATAAGCACGGCTTGGGGAAAACTCTAAAATGGCATTGCCAATTGCATAGAGTTTTGCAGGTTCAGGCCATTGAACATGATTTTGATAATTACTGGTGATTTGCCAAGAAAGTAGTTGCTGCTGTTCATCCCACAGCGTGTTGCCGACCCAGCCTTGTCGCTCCAAAACAGGGGTAGAGTATTGGCTTTTTAAACGTAAATCGATGGTAAATGATTTTGACTGAAACCAATAGACCAGTGTAGTTTCATCAGTAAGTCCATTGGCAAAACTGATACTTTTACGGCGGAAAGCACCCAATAAATATTCAGGGAGTCGACCTTTTGAAGCAGCAGGTAGCTTGAGTTGAGTACAGAGTGTCATGAGATTCATAGTGATTCCTCATTTTGGTTTAAACCAAATGAATAGAGTGGTCTGGCATTCTCAAGTTGAATTTCACCACGAGTGACTTTGTCTTTGAGATATTGAAAAGTTTGTGCCGTTTGATTAAATAGATGCTCTCCGCCTTTTAATGGTGCATATTGAGCAGATTCAGAATTCACCAAGGGTTGAATGATGTAGTCATAATCACATGAGAAAAAGAAGGGAAAAGAATAACGCTCCTCGGCAACTTTTTTAACACGGTGCTTGGTGGCCAAATAACGCCCATTGGACAAAATCTCCATCATATCGCCAATGTTCATAATCAAGGTGTTTTCAAGCAATGGCACATCCATCCATTGCCCGGCTTTGTTAAGCACTTGTAAGCCGGGCGCAGTAGGGAGAAGTAAAGTAAAACATTCATAATCCGTGTGCGCACCGATACCTTCTTTATCCTGAATATCTGCAATATATGGATAATGTATCAAGCGAAGCTGACTGGGGGCTTTTGAAATATGCGCATTAAAATAGTCCTCATCCAAGTCCAATGCCAAGGCAAAACTTTGAAAAATTTGCTGCCCGATTTTTTTGATGTGCTGATAATAATTGGAAACATGTACTTTAAAGCTAGGATCATCAGGCCACTGTGTTGGACCTACAAGCGGGCGTCTATCCTCCAAGCCGAGGTAATCATAATTCACATCATACGCTTCTTTAAGATCATAGCTGTTTTCGACAAAACGTTCTTCTCCAATCGGGACATAGCCACTGTGATTTTCCGATAGACCAATATAATTCTGCATTTTTAGGGCTGTATCTTGGGCAAAATACTGTTGCGCTGTTTGGTGGAGCTTTTCAAATAATTCAGGCTTAAACTGTTCACCTTTTAAATAAAGAAAGCCAACATCTTTACATGCTTGATCTAAAGCATGTGCGACCTGCAAGCGATCACTACGATCAGGGCTGCACAGTAAAGAAATATCCAAAAGTGGTAAAACATAGCTATTCGTCATGAATATCACCAAAGTTGGTCGTCCAACATAGAACTAAGCGATTTGGGTCGTCCCAAATGCGATAAGAAAGTGTTTATCTACTTGTTTGTACTGACTTGTGTCATACGTGGAATCTTGGGTAAGTCTTGCAGTGATGGATCAAGTTCATCTTCATGAGCATGTACCAATTGATCAACTCGAGCCCTGAGCTGCTTAAATGCAGGGCTTGTGATTAAATCTGTTGAACGTGGGCGAGGCAAATTGACTTCAATGATTTCCTTGATTTCACCGGGATTGGCTTTGAGTGCCACAATACGATCAGCCAGCAAAATCGCTTCATCCATATCATGGGTCACAAAAATAATCGTGATGTCTATGTTTTGCCATAAATCCATCAAATGTTTTTGCATCTTTTGGCGAGTATGAGGATCTAATGCACCGAAAGGTTCATCCATCAATAAAATTTTCGGTTCATTGACCAAAGCACGCGCAATTGCGACCCGTTGTTTCATACCGCCAGATAACTGGTGAGGATATTGATTTTCATATTTTTCTAAACCAATGATATTGATCCATTCACGTGCATGGGATTCAGCCGCGATTTGGCTGATACCTTTCATTCGTGGACC
This sequence comes from Acinetobacter baumannii, assembly GCF_016508585.1. Taxonomy (GTDB): domain Bacteria; phylum Pseudomonadota; class Gammaproteobacteria; order Pseudomonadales; family Moraxellaceae; genus Acinetobacter; species Acinetobacter nematophilus. Next base: position 10,700 of record NZ_JADVOP010000032.1, on the reverse strand, counting down.
AAACATGACATTTTCTTTGACTGTTTTCCATGGAAACAGCGTATAGCCTTGAAAAACCATCCCACGTTCAGGACTAGGACCTGTAATTCTCTCTCCATCGACCAAGACCTCGCCACTGTGATAGGGATCTAAACCCGCAATCACACGACTTAAGGTTGATTTCCCGCAACCAGAAGGACCAATCACACAAATAAATTCTCGTTTATGGATTTTTAGATCAAGCTGTTTTAAGACCACACGTTCAGTCTTGCCATGTTTAAAGATTTGGCTCAGTTGTTTGGTTTCTAAAATGACAGGGCGTGCATAGATTTTTTGAAAATACTCATATGGATTAAAAGTTGAATCATTCATTATTTTGCTCCTGTTTTCCATGCAAACATACGTTCACCCATCTTCATCAAGACCCAATCACAGACTAAGCCAATCACTCCAATAATTAAGATTGCGGCATACACATTGTCAAAGTTTTGATAGCGGGCTTGTTGGGTGATAAACCAAGTGATGCCTGAGGTTGTCCCGATTAATTCAGAGACAATTAAATAAGTCCAAGCCCATCCCAAAAGCACCCTTAAATCGCGGTAAATATCAGGAAATGCCGCAGGAATAACCACATGGAACAAACTTCTTAATTTATTGGTTCCAAGGGTATAACCCGCTTCAATCAATCCTTGATCAACCATGCGTGTGGTATTGGCGATAATCAGGATTTGTTGAAAAAGCGTACCAATGACAATAATTGCAATTTTCGGCGCATCATTGATGCCTAAAATCGCAACAGCCAATGCGCCAAATGCAGGTGCAGGCAAGTAACGAAAAAATTCAACAAAAGGCTCAGTCAGCAGAGATATTTTTTGCGAGAAGCCACAGAGAATTCCCAGTGGAATACCAAAAATTGAGGAAATCAGAAAAGCTGAAAAAACAATTTTAATACTGTGCCACAAACTTTGATGAAACCAAGGCGTATCAGGTTGTTCAGGTGGTGTGGTAAAGGCAGTCACCAAGGCTTTGGCAACTTCATGTGGTGCAGGTAAGTAGATTGGATTAACCAAAATACCTTGTGGTGGTGCAGAATGGTGATCTACAGCATTTTGTGCCTTACTATAGAACACATTTTTATCCACACGGCTGCCGACTTGAAGATAAGAAATACTCCCTGAATCGGTAATTTGGACTTGTGGATGCCAAATAAAAGGTAAATAACTAAAAGCACACCAGAGACATATAGGGATTAGAAAAGAACATAAGCTTAAGATCAGCCTGTTCTTTTGACCCATATCCTTTGCGACATAACCCATATTTGTCATCCTCATTTTTGCTTGAGTATTACGATTGTTGGAAAAAGTAATATTGTTTAAGCAAAATAAGTGCCATGAGACAGAGTAGGGGTAGAATTAAATGAGAAAGTAGGTGTGCGTTGAATGCACAGAATAAATTCAATGATCTTGTTTCTGAAAAACAAAAAGATAGAATTCTATTGAATGAAAATATTGAAAATTAAATAGGGAAGGCAATGAAAAACAAAAACGCAGTGTACTTTGTAAACGATGAGTATGAACAAAATACACAGATGTTATTGAACTGATCCATTAAGATGCCGCGCTATTCATCGGAATATGGCGGCATTCTAATCGCACAAAATCTAGATCATGATTCACTTAAGTTGAACATCAAAACATATTCAACTTAGATGGAAAAATTTATCTTAAAACGGAAGCGGTTCCAAGCCTTTGACGATATCATTAAATTCAGAACCGTTGAGCCAAAATGATTTCTTTAAAAAGAGTGTGGTCATGATACTTTCGGCATCATCACTGTTTGTGTTTTCACAGAACAAACCATATTGACTGCCAAGTACATTATTGTCTTCAATTAAGCGAATATAGTACGCATGTTGTTCATCAGCATAACCAAGAATTGCATCACGTTGAGTAGCCATTTTTATGTCTCCACATAGAAAATCAATCAAATAAGTGCATAACGAAGATCAGCGAACTTGCTCAACAAAATCAATAAAATAACATTGTACTTATACTGTAAATTATTGATTTATGATAAGTATATTGACTGTCTTTGACATCCTTGTTCAAAGAAATGTATCAAAACTGATCGATAGGGCTATTGTTATTCAAAAAAAAGTTGCCGTCAACTTGAATTTGTAACTTTTTCAAGGTATATTGATTTTACTGGTTTTTATGTAGCATACAGGATAAAAAATGACTAAAAAAGTAGAATTTGAACATGGAGGTGCGAGAGCCAATGCTGGACGCAAAGCACAATTCAGTGAGCCTACCAAAGTAATCCGTGTGCCTGAATCCCAAGTTGATTTTATCAAAAATTGGTTACTGAAGAATTTCAAAAATGGTCAGTTGAATGATTTAAGCTCCACCATGAATATTCAAACTGTTCAAGCAAAAAACGATAAGGTTTATCAAATTCCTTTAGCAACTGAACGGGTTGCGGCAGGCGTCCCATTCTCAGTTCAGGACACCATTGAGCAATCTTTGGATATGAACGAGTATCTGATTCGAAATGAAAGCTCAACTTTTATTGTTAAAGCCAATTCTCTTTCAATGTTGGATGTCGGTATAGATATTGAAGATCCATTGATCGTCGATCGTAGTATCACGGCAAAGTCGGGTGATATTGTGATAGCACGTATTGACAATGATTTTACCGTAAAGCGGCTCATGATTGATAAGCATTTTGACCCCCCTAAAGTTTGGTTAAAAGCAGAAAACCCTGAATTTAAGAATATTTATATTGAAGAAGGGCAAGAGTTTGAAATTTGGGGCGTGGTCACCTATAACTTAAAACGAATGCGCTAATCAAGATTTTACCTGGTCAGCTTTTATGACTCAGGTTTTAAAGCAACATTCATGTTGCTTTTTTTGATTTAGTTTTGATCAGCTTTACTCGGCAAAAGAAAACAATATTGGATGATATTACTGCTGCATCAAAGACCTTCTAGAAATAAAAACTTAAGCATCGAAACCTGCCTTTTGCTTTCATTATCTGTTTATTCGCATGATTACTTCTGGCAATCATTTTCAATAATTTAAAAATAACACAATTTACAGATCTCGCTTCGGCATATTTTTTGCTGTCGTTAAATTAATTAATTTATCGAATGGTAAAAAATGAACGAGAAAATATATCCTTGTAACGCCAGATCAGACGCCGAATTTATTATTTTGTCTTCAGGTTTAGGGGGGCATGCAACATTCTGGCAACCGCAGATTGATTCGCTTACTCAATATTTTCATGTCTTGGTCTATGATCAACACGGCTGTCATGCAGATTCTGCACATTTACCTCAATCCTATTCCACTCAAAATATGGCTGAACAAGTACTGGCAATTCTGCAGCAGTACAAAATCAGTCAATGCCACTTTATTGGGCATGCCTTAGGGGCAATGATTGGAGCTGAACTGGCTGTGCTTGTGCAAAATACGGCTATTTCTTTACTGAGTCTGACCATGATCAATGCTTGGAATACATTGGATCCCCATACACAAAAATGCTTTGAGACTCGAATCGCTTTATTAAAAGATTCTGGGGCAGAAGCTTATGTACGTGCACAAGCTTTGTTTCTTTATCCCGTTGCTTATATCTCAAAACATCACCAGGAAATTCAACAGATAGAGAATCTAGGTCTGCAGGACTTTCCTCCATTCAACAATGTAATGACACGATTGAAAGCATTGATGGAATTTAAAATCTTGGACGTTCATCAACAGGCTTTATCGAATACAGACTTGTATTACATTGCCAATAAAGATGATTTTCTGGTGCCTTATCAAAAAACTCATGATCTTCAAGCAGCATTAGGGCATGGGAACTTAACTGTATTGGACTATGGCGCACATGCATCAACAATCACAGACAGTAAAACACTCAATCATCTGTTGATTAAAAACTTAAAGGAGAAAAGATAATGAAAAATCAAAAGAAAATAGATTTAGACCAATTATTTAATCAGGCCAGAACACACAATGGATGGTTAAATCAACCAATCTCAGCTGAACAAATTCACCAACTCTATGACCTGGTTAAAATGGGACCTACCTCAGCCAATTGTTGTCCTGCGCGATTTGTATTTTTAACCACTTTTGAGTCAAAAGCCCTGCTTAAACCAGCATTGTCGTCAGGAAATATCGAAAAAACAATGACGGCTCCTTTAACCGTATTGGTCGCCACAGATCAAAGGTTTTATGATCAGTTTGCTAAATTATTTCCGCATAGCGATGCGAAGTCCTGGTTTACATCCAGCCCTGAACTTACCCAAGAAACAGCGTTTCGCAATAGTTCAATGCAAGCCGCTTATTTGATTTTAGCTTGCAGGAGTTTAGGATTAGATACGGGACCAATGTCAGGCTTTGATCCTCAAAAAGTAAATGACGCTTTTTTTAAAGATACGAATGATAAGATTAATATGATTATTAATATTGGTTATGGAGATCATACAAAAATATATTCAAGATTACCGAGATTGGATTTTGAGGAAGCGTGTAGGATATTATAAATAATGTTGAAATAATAATGAATTAAATCAAACCGTATCTATTTTTTGATACGGTTTCTTTATTTGATATGGGTATTTAATTTAGGTGTATTGAAAAATGATCTAATTCAGCGCATTTTGCACCATTTTAGTATATGGGTAATTGAGGAATGTGAATCATATTTTTTACCAAAAGGTAAAATAAAAAATAAAAAAATAAAATTAAATATAATAAACAATAATATAAATTTAGTGGCATGTACTATGCATTATTAAAAAAATAAAGGCGTCTAAATTTTAGTTTATGGCGAAGTGCGTTAATTAGAATATTTTTTATGCAGTGAGGTTTAATGATGAAAATAGGTGTATTTTGTCCAATTGGAAATAATGGCTGGTTGCTTTCAGAAAATGCTCCACAATATAAACCAACATTTGAGTTAAATAAACAGATTGTACAGCGTGCTGAATATTATGGATTTGATTTTGCACTCTCCATGATTAAATTACGCGGCTTTGGCGGTAAAACAGAATTTTGGGATTATAACTTAGAAACTTTTACCTTAATGGCGGGGCTTGCTGCTGTCACCAGCAAAATTAAAATTTTTGCGACGGCCGCAACTTTGGTAATGCCTCCTGCAATTGTGGCGCGGATGGCATCAACCATTGATTCAATTTCAAATGGACGGTTTGGTTTAAACGTCGTGACTGGATGGCAACCGCCTGAATATACGCAAATGGGCATGTGGCCAGGGGATGATTATTTTGCCAAACGTTATGATTATCTGTCGGAATATGTCGAAATTTTACGTGAGCTATGGGCAACAGGAAAGTCGGATTTTAAAGGTGAATTTTTCAAAATGGATGATTGCCAAGTCAAACCAACACCTCAAGCAGACATGAAAATTATCTGTGCAGGTCAGTCTGACACGGGTCTCGCGTTCTCGGCACAATATGCAGATTACAACTTCGTTTTTGGTAAAGGACTGAATACACCGACGGCTTATGCTGAAATTAACGACCGTTTAAAAGTATATACCGACCAAACAGGGCGTAAAGTTCAAACTTATGTGCTGTTTATGGTGATTGCAGCAGAAACAGACCAAGAAGCGATGGACAAATGGAAAAATTACAACGCAGGTGCGGATGTAGAAGCCATTAACTGGCTGATGAACCAAGGGGGTAAAGATCAAACTTCAGGTACAGATACCAATATTCGTCAAATGGCGTCAAGCGTATCGCCAGTAAACATCAATATGGGCACGATCGTGGGGGCATATGAAAATGTTGCCGGTATGTTGGATGAAATTGCCGAAATAGAGGGTACGGAAGGGATTCTGTTAACTTTTGATGATTTTGTAAAAGGTGTAGAGGATTTTGGTCAGCGTATTCAACCTTTGATGAAAAGTCGAGAAGCCGTTGTTGCCAGTTATCAAGAACCAAGCCCGACCATTTTGGAGAAAAGCGCATGAATATAATAGAAAAAAGTAAAGCTGTTCCGAACATTGTTTGTGCCGATTTTACCTCACAAGCGGGTACAGGCAAACTTTTAAAAGCCGAACCTGAATCGATTCAGCTCGCCCCTGAGCATACCGCACTTATTGTGATCGATATGCAGAATGCGTATACCTCGCTTGGTGGTTATCTAGATCTCGCAGGCTTTGATGTCTCAAAAACTCAACCTGTGGTCGCAAATATCAAAAAAGCGGTGGATGCTGCGCATGCTGCGGGGATTCAAGTGATCTATTTTCAAAATGGCTGGGACGCTCAATATCAAGAAGCAGGCGGTTTAGGTTCTCCGAATTTTCATAAATCCAATGCCTTAAAGACCATGCGTCAAAAACCAGAATTAGCAGGCAAATTATTGGCGAAAGGTGGCTGGGATTTTGCATTGATCGATGAGTTAAAACCTGAAGTACAAGATATTGTCATTGAAAAACCACGTTACAGCGGTTTCTTTAACACCGCTTTAGATAGCATGTTGCGTGCACGTGGTATTCGAAATTTGGTTTTTGTCGGTATCGCAACCAATGTCTGTGTCGAGTCAACATTAAGGGATGGCTTCTTTTTGGAATATTTTGGCGTCGCGCTAAAAGATGCTTGTTATCAGGCAGGACCAGAAGAAGCTCAAAGGGCTGCTTTGTATAACATTAAAACTTTTTTTGGATGGGTGTCAGATACTGTTTCTTTTGTAGAGGCTTTTCAATCCCAGCCAGAAGCTACAGTAGCTTTGAATCAATCAGCATAAGTATTTTTAAACGATTTTTAAATTTTTGCCATCTGTTGTTGATTCATTCTATGGCGAAGATGGGTTTTATAAAAATGAGGAATTTTAAATGTCTAAACAAGTCGTGATCCCGGCAGGAACTTCAAAGCCACTCGCACCTTATGTTCCTGCAACCAAAGCGGACAATATTGTCTATGTTTCAGGCACTTTGGCATTTGATGAAAATAATGATGTAGTTTACGTCGGCGATGCAGCAGGACAGACTCGGCATATTTTAGAAACCATCAAAAAGGTCATAGAAACAGCGGGTGGCACCATGGATGACATTACCTTTAACTCGATCTTTGTCAAAGACTGGGCAGATTACGCTGCGGTCAATACTGTGTATGCTGAATATTTTCCCCACGATAAACCCGCACGCTACTGTGTTCAGGTGGGATTAGTCAAACCTGATGCCCTCGTTGAAATTGCTTCTATCGCGCATGTGGGATAAGCCTTCGTTCAATTTTATTGATCACGTGAATTTTATTTTTCAAAGAAAATTTTAACCCCTTTGAACATTTGCGCATTGGGGTAGGAGAGCCATGATGCAAATGATCAAACCCACAAATACAGTCACTGGTGAAATAATTGAATTTACTCAATCCACTGGAGCAAGAGTTCATTTAGAAATCGATCAGACGTTATTCAGACAGGGGATGTCCAATTTAGGCGCAGCAGTCAATGTGATTACCACGAAAGGTACTGCTGGACAAGCCGGTTTTACAGCTTCCGCAGTATGCAGTGTGACTGATACTCCTCCCACTTTATTGGTCTGTTTAAATCGTTCTTCTTCTGTTTACAGTACATTTTCAGAAAATAAAGTTCTTTGTGTCAATACATTGGGATCAAATCAAGCAGATTTATCGAATTTATTTGGTGGGAAAACACCCATGCAGGAAAGATTTGCACAAGCGAACTGGAGTGTACTGGTGACTGGATCGCCAGTGTTAGAGAGTGCATTGATTTCGTTTGATTGTGAAGTTGTTTCAAGTCAATCCGTAGGAAGCCATGATGTGCTGTTTTGCCAAGTCAAAGCGATACGGCACAATCCAGACTTAAATGCGCTTCTTTATTTTAAACGTAACTATTGTGAACCTCAAAATGTATGTTGATTTTTAGATATGGGGAATTAAAAAATGGCGACAAAAGAACCGTGGTTTGCTTCATTTAAACCTTATACAGGAAATTTAGATCAAACACCTGTACAGATCGATGAATATTTACCTGTAGGAAAAAGCATCGTTCTGGGCTTGCAACATGCTTTTGCAATGTTTGGTGCAACTGTTTTAGCCCCTCTATTGATGGGTTTTGATCCGAACTTAACCATATTCATTACTGGAATCGGCACGATTTTATTTTTTCTCATGACGGGTGGGAGAATGCCGAGTTATCTTGGATCTAGTTTTGCATTTATTGGTGCTGTAGCGGCTGCAACAGGTTATGCGGGTGTTGGAACAAATCCCAATATTGCACTGGCTTTAGGCGGAACCATTGCCTGTGGTTTGGTTTACGCTGCGATAGGTTTAATCGTAATGAAAACAGGGACAGGTTGGATAGAAAAACTGATGCCACCGATCGTTACTGGAGCAATTGTAATGATCATTGGATTAAACCTTGCACCTGTGACCATTAAAAGTGTATCAGCCAATTCATTTGATACTTGGATGGCAATTCTCACAATCGCGTGTATTAGTATCATTGCTGTATTTACTCGAGGCATGATGCGTAGACTTTTGCTGTTACTGGGTTTGGTCTGTGCCTATGTCTTGTACTTTATTCTTGCCAATGTTATGGGTTTAGGCAAAGCCATTGATTTTTCAGCAATCAATAATGCTGCTTGGTTTGGCTTACCGCATTTTGTAGCCCCTACATTTAATGCCAATGCAATGCTTTTGATTGCACCTGTCGCCATCATTCTGGTTGCAGAAAACTTAGGTCACTTCAAAGCCGTTTCCGCCATGACTGGACGAAATTTATCACCTTATATGGGGCGTGCTTTTTTTGCTGATGGTGTTTGCACCACTTTATCTGCTTCTGTGGGGGGAACAGGGATGACCACTTATGCTGAAAATATTGGCGTGATGGCGGTGACTAAGATTTACTCGACAACGGTATTCGTGATTGCGGGTGTTTTCGCCATCTTACTGGGGTTGTCACCTAAATTTGGCGCGGTCATCAGCACCATTCCTGTTGCATTACTCGGCGGAGCGTCCATTGTAGTATTTGGTTTAATCACTGTGGCAGGCGCAAAAATTTGGATAGATAACAAAATCGACTTTACTAAAAACAGCACCCTGATTATTGCTGCTGTAAGCCTGATCATGGGAGCAGGTAACTTCAGTGTACATATAGGTTCATTTGATCTCGGCGGTATTGGTACAGCCACCTTGGCAGCGATTATTCTAAATCTATTTCTCAATCGTGCTGAAAAGCCATCAGGTGCAGTACAAAATGGACCTGATGAAAGCATCAAGTCATTTACACCTAGCACTTAAAAGGGAAATGAGTGTGATGACAAAGAATAGACAGAATGATGAATTGTTCCAAGTCGCATTCATAGGGCTTGGTGCAATGGGATGGCATATGGCCTCACATCTGCCAAAAGTGTGTAAAACTGTGAAAGTCTGGAATCGAAATTTTGAAAAAGCACAACAACATGCGCAAAGGTTTGGAACGATCGCTGTAAATTTACAAACAGCGGTACAGGCAGATATCATTTTTTCTTGTTTACCGACCAGTACAGATGTTGAAAATTTAATTGCAAGTGTAAATTTAAAGCCTGGAAGCATCTGGGTGGATTGTACCAGTGGTGTTCCCAGTTCAGCATTCCAGTTGGCTGAAAGGTTAAAAAAGTTAAACATCGATTATTTGGATGCGCCTGTTTCAGGACAAACTATTGGGGCTGAAAATGGTACGCTGACCGTAATGCTGGCAGGTCATCATGATGCTTGTTTACGCGCAAAACCATTTATTCAAGCCTTTGCTGATCTTATTGAGTACGTCGGAGAAAGCGGGTCTGGTTTTGCTGTAAAAGCTGTTAACAATAGCTTAATGGCGGTGAATCTTTGGGCAGTCGCCGAAGGGCTGAGTATTTTAAAAGCGCAACAAGTGGATTTAACTGCGGCGCTCAGCTGTATCAATCATTCGAGTGGGCGAAGTGGGATGTCTGAAACCATCATTGCACAGCGGGTCTTAAATGGTACATTTGATCGAACCTTTGCTTTAAACCTGCTTCAAAAAGATATGGGGATTGCCATAGATTTAATGCGACACAGTCAACTTGAACTCCAAGTACTGCAAGCAACGCAAGCTTGCTTCGATCAGATCGAAACAACAAAGGCGGCTTCCCTGGATTTTTCAGCAGCAATTCAGCGTTTGGAACAGGATACAGGCTACCAACTGCGGTTTTAAGGGAGGGATGATCAGGTATTGAAAATTAAATGATCGTTTAATTTTCTGACTGCTATTCCTGAAATAGGGACATGCCCAAACCATAGTTTTAGATGGGATGCCCTATGCGACAATTTTTGTCGCACAGGGCATTTTTATATCTAGTAATCAATTTCCCAATTCATATAATAGAACCTGTAAGCACGATGAGATTTAAAATATGAATGATTTAATTAAAGTACGCGAAGTTTTAAAAAATATTCAAAACCAACATAATAAAAATCGAGCCATTTCTTTAGTCGGTATGGTTGATTTAAATGAACTCGATATTACATGGCTGATTGAAGAAAATTATATTGAGATTGATGATGCTATTTCATATTTGGATAATAAAAATATTGTTTTTATTAAGGATTTAACTTTTAAGGGTAAAAAACTGCTCTATCAGCTTAGTGTCTAGTGAGGTTGTATAAAAATAAAAAAGATATTTATAAGAACTCGATAAAATAATAAGAATATTTTTATTATGATGTTCTATAGAAT